>JAGHZQ010000122.1 GCA_017746715.1 Cyanobacteria bacterium SBLK | reverse complement strand
TGGTATGGGGATGAGCCGTATAGCTTTGTCCGCGATAAAATAGTTTCATGGCTTTCGCCTCCTTTCTAAAATCTTTTGATTTGTGTTTAGATTTGAGGCGCGTTCCTTCAGGTCAATCCTTACTTCCGTCTCGATTCAAGCGATCGAGATGAACGATTTTTTGAGAATGTGTTTAGAAATTTGTATCGATCGCGATACTTTTTGCTTTTCTGTCAAAGCGCAAAATGTGCAAAATTTTGGTTTGCTCTTTTCAGCTTTCGTTAACCGCCAATATGACGAACGCCGCGGTAGGTGAGCTGATTGGCATGTTTGATGCGGGCTTGCTTGTTGTGCCAAGTTACATCAGCACCGCGATATTTTCCTTCGACAACAACATCAGCAGCGGGAACGGTATGGGTATGAGCCGTATAGCTTTGTCCGCGATAAAATAGTTTCATGGCCTTCGCCTCCTTTCTAAAATCCTTTGATTTGCGTTTAGATTTGAGGCGCGTTCCTTCGGGAGGCTTCCCTACTTCCGTCTCGGTTTTTTCACAACCGGGATGAACGATTGATTTCTTATCTGTATCAATAATTACACTTTTCTTTTCCCTTGTCAAGGGGAAAGCAAAAATTTTGTTTTTCCCCTGTAATTTTGAGGTTCGGACAATATTAAATCGCGATCGCCCGCTACTCGAGGGGAACGACACGAACCCAATCTTGATAGTCGCGATCGCGATTTTCGGTAATGGCGGTAAGTTTTGTCTTCAATTGGGCCATAATCGGCTTTTCCGGGGGCAACTCGTAATTTTCGATGCGCTTGACGGGGGTGATTTTTGCTGCTGTCCCGCTCAAAAATACCTCATCGGCGATGAGAAGCTCGGATTTATCGATCGCCCGTTCCACGACGGGAATGCCCATCTCTTTTGCCAAGATTAAAATACTATCGCGAGTAATCCCTTCCAAGATATCTTGGTCGAATCCAGGGGTAATCAACTGTCCGTTGCGAATCATAAAAATATTCATTCCCGAGGCTTCGCAGACTTTCCCTTGGGAATTCATTAAGATCGCTTCATCAAAACCCGATTCTACAGCTTCGGTTTTTGCCAATGAAGAGGTGATATAAGCCGCACTGATTTTACCGCGCAGGGGAAAAGAGCGGTCTTCTTGACGATACCAAGAACTAATGCGACAACTTACGCCATCGGGGGATAAATAATCGCCTAATGCCAAACCGTAGACAAAAAAGTTCTTTTCAATCTTATGAAGTCGCGGGGCAATGCCCAAACCCGAGGTATAAACAAAAGGACGAATATAACAAGGGACTTTCGGTTTATTTTTTTGAATAAATTCAACAATAATATGTTCGATCTTATCGGCGGGTAAGTCGTAATGTAAAAATTGTGCACTGCGGGAGAGACGATCGCAGTGACGATCTAAACGAAAGAGCAGGATGCGATCGCCATTTTGGGGATCGGGAATGGCTCGCATTCCCGCAAAAGCTCCCGTCCCGTAATGCAGGGCATGGGTGGCAATGGACATATTGGCTTCTGCAAAGGGAACGAATTGGTTTTCAAAGTAAGCGATGGGGAGGAAATCGTGCATAGTCACCTATGGCAAGCAGGAAAAAGTAATCTGATAACTATAAGGGAATTTTATGGTTTCGTCAAATTGGCGATCTCCTTCAAAAGCGAAGGATTGCATCTTGCGATCGCCGGCAATGTTTCTTTATCTCAAACTCTCAAATAATTAGATTTTCTGAACTGTGTAATTTTATGAGACGATCCGGAGGCGAGAGTGCATTATAAAGAAAAGTAACAACGATCGATCTACATTGCCGCTCGGATTTTCAGGGGAGCAACGAGCAAAATTTTCAGGGGAGCAATCAATTAAGCGGCGCAATTGCAACTTTGACGCTTTTGAGCGTGGGGTTGCGAGGTTTGAGACTGCAAAAAATTAATATTACCAAGGCTTCTACCTATGAATAAAACCCTCAGTCTTCTCGTCGGTTTAGCGATGTTTGGCGCGTCTTTTTCGACGGCTGCGATCGCCGGAAAACCAACCAAAACAATTGACGCAACCTTTAATGGAGAAGGTATTTCTATCCTGCGTACCGAGCGAGGACTTGCTTCTTGGTACGGTCCTGGGTTTCATGGCAATCGCTGTGCCAATGGCGAAATCTACAATCAATATGGGTTAAGTGCCGCCCATCGCACCCTCCCGTTTGGGACGCGGGTACGAGTGACGAATTTGAATAATAATCGTTCTGTGGTCGTTCGCATCAACGATCGCGGACCCTTCATTCGAGGGAGAATTATCGATCTCTCTAAAGGTGCGGCGCAAGAAATCGGCATGATTGCTTCGGGTATTGCTCCGGTTAAGGTTGAGATACTTGCACGATAATCAATACAAAATTAGTCATTCAAAAACACGATCGGATCTAGGTGCATCTATAATCCCTCAATTAAATGATGAATTTGTTTTTCTAGACTGTCTAATGCTGAATGGGGAGGAGTGCGATCGATATCGTGAACCGACCAATATTCGATTGTATTTTCCCATGGGGGAAAGCGCTCGGCCATTAAAGGACGATGTTCCGATTCGTCAACGGCAATAATGCGATCGCTCTGTTTTAAATCTTCTTCTTGTAACGATTGTGGAGATCTCAAATTTTCGGGTAAATTAATTCCGCGTTGTTTCAAGCTCAAAGATGCAATAAGAGAAATTGCACCAATATTAAAAACGCCTCGTTCTAAGGCCAGTCCTCGAGAATCCGCTCGCCAATTGAGTTCTTTTTCTTCCGCTAGCGCGTTAAACAGATATTCAGAAAAACGACTGCGATAGTAGTTTCCCGTACATAAAAAGAGAATTTTGGATATCATTTTAAAAAACCGGATTAGAGCAAACCGACAACGTTTAGGGTAGTCGCCAACTGCATCCTAGCTCAAATTATTTTCAAAAAGCAAAGGAGTATGGAGATTGCTTTCCTCTATAATTTGTAACGATGATTGACAAAGCGATCGCGCCTCCGCAAAACTAAGAGTCTGCAATGATTTTGTCTTTTATGCCTCAACCTCTCAAAAATGCCGTTTATATTATCGGTGCGGGTCCGGGAGATCCCGAACTCCTCACCCTTAAAGCCTATCGTATTCTTACCCGTGCCGATGTCATTCTCTACGCCGATTCTCTCGTCCCCAAACAAATGTTACGGGATGTTCGTGCCGATGCCGAGCTAATTCCGACAGGAAATAAAACCCTCGAGGAGATTTTACCGTTGATGAGCGATCGCGTTCGCAGAGGTTGTTCTGTCGTGCGCCTTCATTCGGGGGATTTATCCCTCTACAGTGCCATTCAAGAACAAATTCAAGGATTGATTGCTGAAGACATTCCTTTTGAACTAATACCGGGAATTAGTGCCTATCAAGCAGCCGCAGCGAAATTAGGGACGGAATTAACAATTCCGGGATTGGTTCAGACAATTATTTTAACGCGAATTAGCGGCAGTGCTTCAGCCGTTCCCGAGGCAGAAGAGTTAGCATCTCTTGCAGCGCATCAGGCGAGTTTGTGTCTGTATTTAGCAGCTCGTCACGTAGAAAACGTACAAGATAAATTATTACAATATTATTCGACCGATACCCCCGTCGCAATTTGTTTTCGCATCGGCTGGCCGGATGAAAAAATATGGCTCGTTCCCTTAGAAAAAATGGCTGCAACTTCGCGAGAAAACGATCTAATTCGAACGACGATGTATTTAATTAGTCCGGCTTTACAAGAATGCAAAGATGCACGATCGCGTCTCTATCATCCCGAACATTCTCATTTATTTAGAAAATAGCGATCGCTCTATCTTCTCTGACGATCGCACTGCATTCTCAATGCTAGCATATGTTCGCAAGGACCCTTATACAACTTATTTTGTTGAAACCAATTGCAAGTACAATCCGCTTGCACCAGACGGCGATCGCTATCGATAACGAGATGGGGTTCGTAGGTGCGATCGCCATCGCGCACGGTACCTTGCAAAGTATGGTCGCTTTCTAAATCTCCTGTAATACTCGTCACTCTCACTGCATCATTCTCTAACAAACGAGTAGCTTTTTCTTCTCGTTTGTTAGCAAAACGCAATCGTTCCATGGGTAAAGGTTCGCGACTCAACTCCCGCACGCGATAAACTTGCTTGTTTAAGTCATAAATTGCCCGTCCTGCCTGTGTATAAGCACTCAAAGCCCCTAAAACAACGCTGCGATCTAAATGGAGGCGTTTGGCTAAATCCCCTACGGATTCCGCCCAATTTTCCTTTAAACTGGCAAAAACTTGCTGTTGCGTCAGGGCATCCACTTCTGTCCGCGAGGTCATCAAATCGAAATTTCCCGACCCAGACCAATCATTCGCACTCCACCCCGATAACCCCAAGGTAAAGGACATATCTCCTAAATCTGCCACGTAAAATGAGGGCATCCCCGTACCTAACAAATGTACGTGAAATTTCTTGGCAATCGGCAGGAGGCGTTCGAGGATGAGGAGGCGACGGCGACCCCACACCCGAATGACTTGTTCCGTACTCCCCGTATAGGGCGATCGCGCGCAAACGATCTCTTTCTCCCACGGTTCAAAAACAATCTTGACGGGTTCTCCAGGAGTTAAGTGGTAGCGCATCCCTCGCGGACTCTGCTTCTCTTTGTAACGGCGCAAGATAAAGCAGATATTGTAAACATCCATCGGCTGCAACTCGAACTGCGTCGCCGGAAGAGACATGGCGGAACTGACTTGTAAAAATCCCCTCACCCAACTATCCGGCAAATCGATCTTCACTTCTTTATAAGTTTCTTCATGGGTCGTTTGTACTTCAAATCCAGAGGGATCGACTTGAAATAATGTATTTTTATAACTGCGGATTTTTTGAAATTCATTGTAGAGAGTTGCAGAATAGTCGATATTGGTGGTACCGCAAGCAAACTCGCGAATGTTTTGAAAAACTTCGTAACTCGCCCCCAAACGACCGTAACTCGATTCATCCTGAGAAAAACACTCAAAAAATACTTCGTCGGGATGCACCGTAATTACCGGATCGAGGACGAACCACATATCGTAATCCCGCTTGTAGAGATAGTCATAATATTCTCGTTGCGCCTTGTAAAATGCCGACCAACGATTGCTGCGACGTTGATAGAGTTCTTTTAGCCGTCCGTTGAGAACTTCCATGCGATCGCGAACTTGCGATCGCTGCGCCGCAATTAACTGCCAGTCGAGATCGTCTTGTTGCGATCGCCATGCTTTATATTCCGTGCGGTCTTTCGGTTTGAAACGCAGATCCGAAACCACTACATCGTGCAAAGCGCTTATTGCCTCGCGAAAGGCAATATTTTTCCGCAGTTCCCCCACAAAGTAAGTGGGTTGGCGTTTTACGTCCGGAGAAAAGGACATTTGCGTGCCATTCCCACTCTCGCTGACTGCGGTACTGCCGTTATAAGAATAATTGAATTCCATCGCGATCGATCGGGATAAAGAGCGACCATTCAATTATAGCCAACATTTGTACTTATTCAAGGGAAAATGAAAGAAGTTTGCGATCGCGAAGGAGGAATCTTCCCTATCTCCCGACGCTCCCTACCCTCTTCCTAACTCAACCGCGCCTCAGCCAAATCGCGGATTAATGGGGTTTTGGAACGAATATACCGATCCCAAAATGTTTCTTCTTCCCGACTAAACGGATGTTTCTTCCCCAATTGTTGTACGAGCCTCGTCACCAAGTCTGTATCGCTCAGCTCGAGTAGTGTCGTGGCTTGAGTTTGTTCGACTGAAAACCAGAGTTGGCGCAATATCGAAGCATTCATCGCTATACCCCTCTTAAATAGAGTCCGATTGAAATCTAAAGAAAATCTTAAGACAATACGGAATTTTTGGAGCGGAAAGCAACAAATATAAAGAAAAAATTAAGAAAATGAGAGAAAGCGACACAAAAGTTTACGTTGATTGTAATAAAATTAAAACCGCCAGCCACCTCTTTTATATAAAGGCTAGCTTATAACAACCCTAATGATGCCCTTAAATCAAGAGTTTTAAGGGCATTATTGTGGGAAGGTAAATGACGGCTTGTCGATCCTTCGGAGTAACGATCGCCTATTAAATTAATTCGACTTCACGGGCAAAACTCTCTCGTTTGGTAAAGTGAAAAGCTCCTGCGATCGCACCCCACATTTGTTCTCCTGTTTGAGGATCGATACCTTTTTCCCAACTAGTGAGAGTATCGGAAGTAACTTCAAAAGTACTATCTAAATAGGTCTCTTTATTATTCCGCACTACTTTACATGCCTTTCCGGGTTCGACTTCCCCTTGAAAACTGCGTCCCGTCCAACGGACGATAAAGTCGCAACCGGGGAGTTTTTCTAAATGCTCTGAAGTTAATTCCAAGAGGCGATCGCGATCGCGTACCGCACCATAAAATCGTTCTTGTTCTTTAATTTTATAATTTTCAATTCCGAGGCAATCGTCTACGATTTTAAATTTTAAAACCCGCAAGCGATAGGGTTGTCCCAACAGAAAATCGTAAGCCTGTTCGAGCAATAAACTCACTCCCGATAATAATTCTGTCGGTAACGGTCGCATGCAGACGCGAATATGAGCAAAAAAAGGTGGGTTTTCGATCGCCTGCTCCTGATTGCTAAAATCGGCAGCCATCCAGCGAGCGAGGGTCAGAATATCGGTAGAATGAGACATACAAAAGGAGAAAAGATGATGAGCCTGTAAATTTTCTAAATCCCGTACTGTTAGATTTGGCATAATAACAATCCCCGTTCGAGGAAACAACTCAGCGAAACATAACTTTAAGGTCGTTCTTGAAAGCGAAAAATCAAAAATTGCGTGACTTGTTTTTGATTGAAATTATCATCGCTAACGAGGATTAAACTTTGGGAACCATCGGGTAAGCGTCCGCCAAAAGTCATCCCTTCTAAATTATCGAGGCGAATGCCTAAATCTTGTAAATCGAGTAATAATTGTTTGCGTAAGGGAGCGACGGTACTCAGATCGCCTTTCAAGGTTGCAATTCGAGAGGTATCTGTCGCCCCTCCCGTCGCAACTTGGAACAGTTTTGCCCCATTTTCTCGCCCGTCAAAGGTTCTTTCCAAACTTAAAAGGAATCCTTCGCGATCGAGAGCCAGTAATTCGGTTAGTCCATTCGAGAGCGTCCCCTCTCGAGAAGGAGCGAGGAGATAGAGATTTTCGGAAATTAATAAGGGCGAACCAATCGGATTAATAACATAATGTAACAGTCGAATGCGAGGAGAAACGTCGGAAGTCGGATCGATATTATCTTGAACGAGGGCAAATTCTGGCGCGGTAAAAACCCGATAGGGATCTTCTGGAATTAAACTGGAAATTCCGATCGTCAGGGCTTCAAATCCCATATTTTCTTGTACGCCGTGGGGGGGATCGTCTTGGCGAATGGGGCGTTCGGGGACAAAATGGGCGGGAAGGGATATCTCGCGTATATATTGTCCGGAGGCGCGATCGAATTCTGCAACAAAAGGGGAAATTTGGCGGCGAGGTATTCCTTCACTCGATATTAATAACGTGCCTTTGGAAGTCAGGGCAATGCCTTCAGGGTCGATCGCGCCTTTAAGATAGGGAGTCCCCGTTTTGTTTTTCAGAAAGGTTACGTTTTCAATTTCAACCCGAGGCGATCCTTCTGCGGTAAATGCGAGATTGAGGGTGTAGAAACGACTATTATCGCGATCGTCGGAAAGGGCATAAAAACAGTCGCGATCGCGATCGTACGCGATCGCCGACAATCCGCCCACTCGCGTCCCCTCATACTGCATTTTAGGGAGTTGCACTCTATCAACATATTCGAGGGACAGATCCAAAAATAAACGCTCTCGAGGGCTAATTTGAGGAGAGGTGCACCCTGAAATCGCGATCGCGATCGCAGCAGCAATGATGAAAGACAGTAAAGATTTGTAATCCATTTCGATCGCACCGACAAACTCGGACAACAAAAGCAGTTTACCCCTTGAGGTTCGACCTCGGAACATTTTTCTGTTTTTGACGATTGCCATATTCCTCCGTATAATTCCTGAAAAAAGAATAATTTCTCTTTCTGAAATCGTAGATTTTTCTGTGGTGCTCGGTAAATTCAGCAGATTTATCGCTAAAATCGGCAATTCTGCGGATAATCTCCCAAGGACACTCGCGAGAAAATCAATTTAAATAGGAGTTTTTACAGATAAAATCATGCCATTGATTAATCGCGTTATGCCCAAACCGTCCAATTCTCCGTTACGCCCCAATCCTTTTCAAGCCTATCGCAACCCGACAACCGGAGAATGGCTCGTGATTGAAAACGCGACTGAAAATGCAGCGATCGCCAGTTCTCGCGAAGGAAAAGCCAGCGATCTCCCTTCATCCCTAAAGCTGAAAACGCCAGCGATACATCGCTGCGATCGCGATCGTACCCACAACAAAGCGAAATCAATTGCGTCAACTTTAGCCCAATACCGTTAGAATCTAAATTGCAAAGTTGGCCGTCGAGAATGTCTAACACGCCTCAACCGAAAGAAACTGTAGAAGATTTCCTCTTCTTTTGCAGCGAGTATGCTCACAACGCTCTAAAAACACAAGATCGAGAAGTTCGCGAAGCCTTAGTTCGCCGTCAAGTTCCCCCGCAAAAAGTACGTCGCTTGGAAACTAGCTACAGTATAAATATTAAGTTAGGAGACAATCTCGGTTTTAGACCCATTCGCAAAACGATCTTGCGTCAAATTAATGCCGCTGCCGATTTTCTACGCGATTTTCAGATTGGGATTTTAGGTCAGCGCACGACTTTATTTCAACTCTACGAACTCGAATTTATTTTCGATCGCAATGCTAAGTTTAGCTTTGATTTTTCTGCGGGTAAACTCTTTATCAAACTCCCTTATTGGAAAGCGCAATGGTTTTCGCAATACTTGCAATATACGCAATTGCGGCAACTTTGGGCCAAAGGCGCGCATCTTCCGCCTTCCTCTCCCGTCCGTCGGGCTTGGTGGTTATTCGATCCCTTGGGGGAATTTCGCTCCAATCTCAAATCGACCCTCATTTTAGCCGTACAAAAACAAATTTTAGGCCTTGATAAACTTTTGATTCGCTTTGGGTTGTTAGAAGCAGAAGAAAGTACCGAACAGTCCGGACGGCTGACCGTTTCCGTACCGCAGAATTTCAAACAAGGGGCGATTGCTTATCTCAAAAGCGCGATCGATGAGAAAAAATTGGGATTTAATCTAGAGTTCGTTCTCGAAAATCAAGATAATAAGGGTTTATTAACGCTCTTAAAACAGTTTCAACAAAATCTCAGCGATCCTCAGCAAATTGAGGAAATTATCGATGTTGCCGCCCTCACTTTACAAGACAAGCTGCGCCAAGAACAATCGAATGTTGATGTTAAAATGTTTGGTTTTGTCAATGTAGGCAACTACCATCGCATCGATGTAGATTTGAATCTGAGTACGGGATATTTAAGAAAATATGTAGAAATCGTTCCTCGCAAGGCGGATATTAGGGCCATTCAATTTGGATTTGTGAATGTTTATACCATTGACGATATTACCGTCACGCCGAATTTCCACAGTGCGATAAAACTTGATTTTAAAACGGCTGCTCTTGAAAAAGCCTTAGATGAACTTAATATTTCCAAGAGTAACGGATAATCAGCTCTCAGTCCAAATAATCATCGCGATAATGGGAATGACAATCAACGCCCCTCTCGCACACCGTTTCCCGATTTTTCTAGATAACATGAGAGGACATCCGATCGTTGCTCCCGAAACAGTAAGCCGTTCGCTTCCCATGGATATTCACCCGATCAATATCGGTTTTGGCAATATCGTTGCCGCCAACCGCATTATTGCCATTGTCAGTCCCGAATCCGCGCCGATTAAGCGTATTATTACAGAAGCCCGCGATCGCGGACAGCTCATCGACGCAACTTACGGTCGCCGTACCCGTGCAGTGATAATTACCGATTCGAGCCACGTCGTTTTATCGGCAATTCAACCGGAAACGGTCGCCCATCGCTTTGTAAGTCATAAAGAAGGAAACTTTAATGCTTAATTTGCGTTCGATGTCAATAAACTTGACCCGATCGTTTACAGTTATTCATAATTCGCAGTTTTGCCAAGGAAGATAATGAAAATGTCCAAAACCCTCCTTCGAGAAGTCCTCCCCAGCGATCGCCCGACGAACGAAGCCGAAGAACTGCGAACCCTCGCCAGGAAACCCTCGCCTTCCTCAAAACCCGGTCGCTTAATCGTTCTCGTCGGTCCGTCGGGGGTCGGCAAAGGCACTTTAATTAAAGCCTTGAGAGATCGCCATGGCGATCTTCATCTTTCCATTTCCGCAACCACCCGCAAGCCGCGACCGGGAGAAGTCCCCGGACGAGACTATTTTTTTCTGGAACGAGAAGCCTTTGAAGGGGCGATAGAGCGAGAGGAATTTTTAGAATGGGCCGAATATGCCGGGAATTATTACGGTACTCCTCGGCAAAACGTTGAAGAGAAGATCGCCCTCGGTCAAGTCGTCCTCTTAGAAATCGAATTGGTCGGAGCAAGAGCAATCGAGAAAAGTTTTCCCCAAGCCTATCGCATTTTTATTCTGCCTCCATCTCGAGAAGAATTAGAACGTCGCTTGCGCGATCGCGGAACCGAATCCGAGGCCGCGATTAACAAAAGACTCGAACGCGCACGGGCGGAATTAGCGGCCAGCAAGGAATTTGACCTGCAAATCGTCAACGATGACCTCGAAGCCGCGATCGGCCGAGTCGAACGGGCCATTTGGGGATAATAGATGAGGGAGAAAGAATAAAATGGCTTTCTATTCTCGACTCCCTCATTCCTATTCCCGACTCTCTGTTCGCGAGTTAAGATAGAAACATAAAAATATTGCTATTGATTCGGTAAAAATCCTATGACATCGTATGCAGCTACTTCAGCAAGAGCGGAGATGAGCGAACTCCGGCGCTTAAAAAGCCTATTGCCTCCAGAATTGCAAAGCTGGGTGATGGTTGAGTCCGCGGCGGAAGTCAATCCTCCCCTCATTCGCTGCGAAGAGTTGGGACGCGATGAAATTGAAATTCAAGTAGATCTGGCCAAATGGGATAATTTAGCCATCGACCAGCGCAATTTACTCTTCTGGCACGAAGTCGGACGCATTCAAAATGACACCATCCCGCGAGAAGGCTGGGAAATGGCAGCCCTTGCCATTGGTTTGGGAGGAGCAGTCGGGGAACTTTGGGTGCAAGATGGCTTGCTTTTACTGCTAGCATTGGGCTTGTGCGGTTTTTCCGGGTATCGCCTTTGGCAAAAAAATAACGGTGACAAACGCTTGGCAGAAAATATCGAGGCCGACGAAAAAGCGATCGCTCTAGCAACTCGCTTTGGTTACAGTTTGCCCAATGCTTACAAAAGTTTGGGGAGTGCCTTGAAAACATTGATCGAACAAACGCCCAATCGCAAGCAGCGAAAGCGTTACGAGAGTCGCTTGCAAGCACTCCGGCGCAGTGCGGCAAAAGCAAAAGCGAAGATGGAATCCAAGCCCGGAACGCGGCCGGCGATTTAACGCGGCTAGATCTCGATTTTTTGTAGGGGCATCTATGACTTTAACTGTTGTCATATATAGATGTATTAGCCGCAATGGTTCTGGGAAAAATAGAAATTGAAACCAAAACGAAGGCGGAGTATGAGACAGAGATGACCGAGACACCCACTAACGAGCAATTTCCCATTGTCTTCTCTAACAATACTCCGATTATTTTTCTTCCTCCTCGTTTAAGTATTCTCGAGGCTGTTGATTTTAAAACGGCTTATCAAGCTCTCTTAGAGACAGAATCCACCCCCGAGGAAATCGTTCTCGATTTCCAAAACACGGATTTTATGGATAGTAGTGGCGTGGGTGCCCTCGTCACCAATTTTAAAGCCGCTCAAACTCGAGAGATTCGTTTGGTTCTCAAAAATGTTCGTCCTCCGGTGATGGCCGTGTTATCCATGACGGAACTCGATCGTGTTTTAACCATTCATGCCGTCGCCCGCGAAACTTCTCCTCGCACTGCAGCAACGGTCGATCGCCGCCCCCCGGAAACCCACCCCTCGGTGCGCTCTTGGACCAAACGGGCGATTGATATTGTCGGCAGTTTGGTGGGTTTGACGATTACAGGAATCTTGTTCGTTCCCATCGCGATCGCCATCAAGCGAGACAGCCCTGGCCCGATTTTCTTCGGCCAAGAACGTTGCGGTTGGCTGGGAAAAAAATTTCGCATTTGGAAGTTCCGCTCCATGTGCGACAATGCCGAACAACTTAAAGATAAGGTTAAGAATCAGGCTTCGGGGGCATTTTTTAAAAACGATAAAGATTTTCGCGTCACTCGCGTCGGCAAATATTTACGGCGCACCAGTCTCGACGAACTTCCCCAATTTTGGAACGTTCTCAAGGGGGAAATGAGCTTGGTAGGGACGAGACCTCCCACGGCCAAAGAAGTAGAATCGTATAAAATACCAGAATGGCAGCGCTTGGATGTCAAACCCGGTATGACGGGAGAATGGCAGGTGAACGGGCGATCGAAAGTCCGCAATTTTGAGGATGTCATCGAGCTCGATTTGCGCTACCAGCGAAATTGGAGTCTAATGTACGATATTAAACTCATTTGGAAAACCATCTGGATTTTATTCCGAAAAAATAGCGGTGCTGTTTAACAAAACTTTAAAAAAACGAAACCAATCCTTAAAAAAAATACATTTGTCTTTGCCAACAGATTTAGGCAGTCTCCCAAAAGTGTTGGATCGGTTTGAAAAACTGGCTTCTCCACGGCTCTCCCCGCAACTCTATTGGGAGTGTCAATTAGCATTAGCAGAAAGTTTTACCAATGTGGTGCGTCACGCTCATCGAGATTTACCTCCCAGTACGCCCATCGATCTCGAAATTATTCTCTTTCCTCGCGGTTTGGAAATGCGAATTTGGGATTGCGGACAGCCGTTTGATTGGGAAGGGCGACTCGAGGAAAAGTTGCGTCGCGATGACGATCCTTGGGCAGTTGGCGGGCGAGGATTGTGCTTAATTCATAAGGTTATGGACGATTGCCAATACATTCCGGCGGGAGAAGGTCAAAGCACCCGTCGAAGCGATCGCAATTGTCTGATTTTATGCAAGCAACTCCCCCAACGCTCTCCTCGAAAAGGGGGTTTTCTGGCTTTGTTCGAGGGAGTTGCGAGAAAGTTAGAGCGAGTTTTACGCAAGATTATGGGCTTGTTGATGCGGAAGTGTTCGGCATTGGCCCTAAAATTAAGCTCGACTCGTTGAACCGGCTTGTTAGAGTCATGGCGATCTCTCATGGCGATCGGCGATAAAATAAGAGATCCGCTCTCGTGTTTTTAACTGCTGTTTGGGGAAATATTGCCTCGAATAGATGGATGAAAAATTGTGGATTCTCATGTCGCGATCGCGCGATCGCATCTTTATTTAAAAACCAATCTTGAAGCCTTATTGCAAGTATTGGGCGAATTCGATCGAGTGGCTGCTGCGGTACTGGTTGAGGAAGTCTATTTTAAGTGTCGTTTGGCAATAGCGGAAGGATTTACCAATACCGTGCGACACGCTCATTGTCATTTATCGGAGGAGACGGTGATTGAGGTGGAGATGGCATTAAGCGATCGCTTATTAGAAGTTTTCATCTGGGATAAAGGAGAACCTTTCGATTTATACGCAAGGTTGCAAGAAATCGAACGAGAGCCGGATAATCCTTTAAAGGTGGGGGAACGCGGATTGCAGTGGATGAATGAGTTAATGGATGAGGTGGGATATATTCGGGTGACGGAAAAGGGCGATCGCAATTGTTTGATTTTACGCAAGCATTTACGGGATGGCGATCGGCGTTTTTAAACTCATCGCATCGCGATTTAACCCAATAGTTCGTCAATGGCGATCGAAAAGCCAGTGAGAACTTTTTGGGTGCGAGCAATTTCTCCCGATGCAACAATTTGTTTGCTATCTTGGGTGACAATAATAATCCAGCGATTTTCTGGAAAAACCAGCCATACTTCCTCAGCACCGGATTGCAAATATTCTTCGGCTTTAGCAATAACATCTTCAGCAAAATCCGTGGGAGAAACAATTTCAGCCGTGAGAGGAAAGCTACGGGGAAGGACTTTCGCATCGCCGTATTCTTCGACGAGTTCGGGGGTTAAATAGGCAACATCGGGGGAACGTCCTTGTTTTTGCGTGCGACAGGGAACTTCTGTGTAAACTTCCCCTCCTTGACCGCTTGATTCTTGGTAATTTGCCCATTGTCGTCCCAAGCGATTTTGAATTTTGCTATGTTTTAAAGTCATGCCATTTTTTTCGACTAATCCTCCATTGACCCACTCGGTATGCTCTGGGGGATTTTCCAGCCAGTCTTCTAAGGAGAGGGTTTTTGAGTTTTGGGGAATTAGAGTGGCTGCTGTCATTATTGCCGATTCTCCTTGTTGTTATTTATTTTAGGATAGCGCGATCGCAACGGTTTGCTTTTATACAAAACTTTATGGGGTGGCGATCGCTGTTTCTATCTCCAATTCTTGAGGATCGCAAACAACTCGACGCAAGCGATCGCTAAAATAAACCACTTCATAATTTTCGGGTAATTCTTGTTTGAGCTGTAACCACAATCGCACGCCTTCCCGTTCAAATTCTTCTTCTTCTTCCGAACGGGCAAATCCTGAAGCCGCCGGATCGTCCCAATTTAAAATATTATTATAAGTATTTGCCCATGCTTCTAATTGCGCGATCGTTTCTAAAGTTAAAGGTAATGTTTTGGGATCGAGATCGCCAATATTATCTACATCTAATCCCCATAAAGGATGAGAAAAATAGTCTGGCATTAATTTGATTTTTATCATTATTTTAACATAAATTGGTGGCTAATATCAAAGATCGATTTCAACGCTTATATCCCGATCGGGTTCTGCAATGCCAAATTTTTTTCCTTGTTCTTTTGCTTCCAGCATCAGATGAAGTAAGGTTATTCCTTGGCGCAATACATCGGTTTTTGTTCCATCAATTTTTTGAGCCAGTTCCTCTAATTTTTCATTGAGTTCTGGGGAGATATCGAGATGAAAATGCGATCGCTTTTGCTTATTTGAATTAAGATATTTTGACAGACAGATTCGATTTTCTCCCAATGTCTTGAGTGCATAACCAAGCTCAATTAAAACATTGGGGTTTGGAGTTCGTCTAAACTCAGAACCTTGATTGATAATCGAAATATCACATACAAATATTTGACAAGTTTCAATTTTCTCAAAAATAGTTCTCGAAATATCTGGAGAACCACCCACTCCTAGGGTATCCCGATCGATAAAAGGTTCTACCTCAATTGTATCATCTTTCCGAATTGTTTTAATTGCATTTTCTAGCGCTTTTTCAATAAAACTGCGATTAGTTTTATTCGGTAAATCTGATTGCCAAGAATAGAAAACTTTACAATCCATAGTCATTCAAATTGTATATCTCAGTAAAATCCCTGAGAATTGACTTCAAGTTCAAGATATTATAGCAACTTTAAAACAAGATTGTATTCTCGTATCTTTGTTTTCGCACTTTTCCGATAAAAAATCGTAATTGGCCGATCTTTTCAGCGATCGCTACCTTCATTTTCTCAATCAACACGCGATCGCTCCAAAAAATCAACGTAAGGTCTTCACAAGTTTTTCACAATCTTTTGTTAGATTTGGAAAACAATCGGTTCATCCGAGTAGAACGCGATCGCTCTTTCGGTGTAGTCAAAAGAGCGGCGATCGGGTGTCAGTAATTCTACGAATTGAGTTCCGTCCTTATCGAGTCCAATGAGACCCATAATTGCACCATTTTCAAACCTTCGCTCGTTACCGATCTTAGCCATTCTTGCGATCGCGGGATTAGCTGGAAACTATTTTAAATTGCCCTTTGCCTTTAGCGTTGATTTTCTCTTTGGTAGCATTGCTACTCTGGTTATTCTGCGACTCTACGGCATTTTTTGGGGAACTCTGATTGCGGCGATCGCCAGTGCTTATACTATTCTGGCTTGGAATCATCCTTACGCCTTTATCATTTTTACAGTCGAAGCGCTTTTTGTCGGCTGGGGATTGCGTCGGAAGGGTAATGACTTATTGCTTTTAGATACTCTTTACTGGTTATGTATTGGGATACCTCTAGTCTGGATATTTTATAAATACGCCCTTGGATTGGACATTCCAACGACCCTGATTATTATGACCAAACAAGCAGTTAATGGCGTATTTAATGCCTTGATTGCCAATTTGATTATCTCCTTATTACCCGTCTATCGCTGGTCGAATTGTCCGACAGTATCCCAAAGCCGATCTTTTGAACAAACATTAATTAATCTGCTCGTTGCCTTTGTTCTTTTGCCTGCCTTGTTACTCATTGCCCTCGATAATCGAGAGGCGATGAGATATGAAGAAACTCTCGTCGATACTCGCTTAGAAGTCGCTGCGATGGACTTAGCCAATGAGTTCCAAGTCTGGTACGATCGCAATATGGAAGGATTGCAAGAACTGGCGAAGATAGCCGCAAAAACAAACTTTAAATCCAGCGATCGCCTACAAGAAAATACAGAATTCACCCAGCGCATTTTCCCTGCTTTTTCAGCCGTATACTTATTCGATCGCGATGGAAATGCGATCGCGACGGCTCCTCCTCTCGAAAATCTCGATCTCGTGAATTCCAATCCTAAAGTTCCCGAAAAATCAGGCTTGCAAACTATTCAAAAAGACAAAGAATCCCAAGTTATTTTAACCGCAACTCATAACCAAGGCAGCGCCATCGCTCGCATTTCCCCAGACTTTTTAATACAATTTCTCCAAAACTCTCATTTACCCAGCACCCTGATCGACGAAGAAGGAAAAGCGATCGCCACCGCACGAGAAAATTTAGAGCCGCAACAAGACTACGATCGCCATACAGGAGGCAATATTCGTCCTCTCCCATCGGAAACCTATCATTGGTTGCCCGAACTTCCCGGAAAACCCACATTAGTTCTCTGGAAAAACTCCTTTTATATTCGAGAAATTCCTCTCATTAGCGGCAATATTCCATGGAAAATTGCCGTAGAAGCTCCTACCGCACCGCAACTCGCTCACTTGCAAAGCCGCTATATTCAAAGCCTCGCTATTTTATTCGCGATCGCCGTTTCTTCCATTCTCCTCGCTCGTTTTCTCAGCCATCGTCTCGTCAAACCCATTCTCCAACTCGCACGACTGACCAGCAATTTACCCGAGAAACTTTTAGAATATCAAGATGTTCGCTGGCCGAATCGTTCGGTGATGGAAATAGAAGCATTAGTTGCTAACTTCCAAACCATGGCAGAAACATTAGTGCAAAAATTTCAAGAGATTCAACGCACGAGCGAACAACTGCACCAAGCCAAAGAAAAAGCAGAAGTTGCCAACCGTGCCAAGAGTAATTTTCTCTCCAGTATGAGTCACGAATTGCGAACCCCTCTCAACGGAATTTTGGGTTATGCTCAGATTTTAGGACGCGATCGCGAGCTTTCTTCCGATCGAAAAGACGGCCTAAACATTATTCAACAAAGTGGCAAGCACTTATTAACACTCATTAATGACATTCTCGATCTTTCCAAAATTGAAGCTGGAAAAATGGAAATATACCCAACCGAGGTTCATTTTCCTACTTTTCTAGAAAGTGTAGCAGGGATCGTTCGCATGAGGGCGTTAGACAAAGATATTCTCTTTGAATGCGATTTTGCGAACGATCTTCCAGAAGGCATTCAAGCTGACGAAAAGCGACTCCGACAAGTTCTGCTCAATCTTCTCGGTAATGCCATTAAATTTACCGATACCGGCAAAGTCACACTTTCAGTCGCCAGTCTCATCAGTCACCAGTCACCAGAGATGCGACCTCGCGTCGGCGTTAGCGCAACTTCTCTGAAAGAGGCAGGACGCAAGGGAACGCACATCAAGACAGTCACCAGTCACCCGTTAGGGAATAGCGAACAACCAACAACCAATCACCAAATCCGTTTTGAGATTTGCGATACTGGAGTAGGGATGAGTGAGGAACAACTCGAGAAGATTTTTCAACCTTTTGAACAAGTCGGCGAAGTTAAACGCCGTGCGGAAGGAACGGGTTTGGGGTTAAGCATTACCAAACAACTGGTCGAATTAATGGGGGGAGAATTGCGGGTTCGAAGCGAATTAAATCAAGGAACGAAATTTGGGTTTACCCTTTCTTGTCCGATCGTTGCTGCACCTTGCGATCGCAAACGAATGGAAACAGCGGGAGAAATTACGGGATATCAAGGCAAAAAACGCACTTTACTGGTTGTTGACGACCATCGTGCCAATCGTCTTGTTTTACAAAAAATGCTCGAGCCATTAGGTTTTAAAATCGTTTTGGCAGAAAATGGACAAGAAGAAATCGAGCTTGCTCGTCAAATTCAACCAGATTTAATTTTGACGGATCTGGTTATGCCTGTTAAAACAGGATTTGAGGCCATACAGGAAATTCGCCAGCTCTCGGACATTGCGGATATCAAAATTGTCGCCGTTTCTGCTAGCGTATTGGCAAGCGATCGCGATAAGAGTCGAATTGCCGGGTGCAATGCTTTTTTATCCAAACCCGTAGACGAACAAATGCTTCTCCAAGTTTTAGCCGAACAGTTACAGCTAGAATGGACTTATGCAGAAACAACTGAAAATAAGGGTGGAAGCAACTCTATTAAACCAGAAATAACCCCTGATGAATTTATTATTCCACCCCGAGAAGAAATGGAAATTTTATACGAACTTGCTATGTTAGGAAGCATGAAAAAAATCCGCGATCGAGCTGCTTATTTAGAAGAACTCGACAAGCGATATATTCCTTTTACCGAGCATATTAAAAGATTGGCTCGAGGATTTAAAGAAAAAGCAATTGTGGCTCTAGTTCAAAAGCATATTAATCTAGGAGAAAAGTGATGTTATTCAATGACAACCGCTTCAACCTTGAAAATTATACGATTCTTTTAGTGGACGATAATCCTACTAATTTAGCCGTTGCCGTCGAGCATCTAGAAGAATGCGGGTTAAATGTCTTGGTTTCTCAGGATGGAGAAAGTGCCTTGACGCGAGCAAAATTTGCCCGTCCGCATCTGATTTTACTCGATGTTCTCATGCCGGGTATCGACGGTTTTGAAACCTGTCAGCGCTTAAAAGCCGATCGGGAACTTCAAGAAATTCCCGTTATTTTTATGACGGCCCTATCGAGTCCCGATGATAAAATCAGGGGGTTTGAAGTTGGCGGAATTGATTATATTACCAAACCGATCGAGCAGCGAGAATTATTGGCTCGGGTTGCGACTCATCTCAAAATTCATGCTCTTGCCCAAAGTTTAGAAATACAAAATCAATTATTAAAAGAAAAAGTCAACGAACGTACTCAAGAACTAGAGGAAAGTTTGCAAAAATTACAAAAATCTCAACTACAACTCGTACAAAGTGAAAAGATGTCTTCTCTCGGTCAATTAATGTCTGGGGTCGCACATGAAATCAACAATCCTATCGGTTTTATTAAAGGAAATTTATCTCATTCTGCCGGTTATCTTGAAGATATTTTTGGCTATTTAGAACTCTATGAAAAACATTATCCCAGCCCCGATCCTGAAATTCTGGAATGGGCCGAAGATATTGATTTAGAATATTTACGGGACGATCTTCCCAAGGCAATTAATTCTATGAAAGATGGTGCCGATCGCTTGCAAGAAATTTCTCAAGCACTGCGAACGTTTTCCCGTGCCGACACGACAGAACAGATCGGTTTTGACCTGCATCAGGGTTTAGATAGCACTCTCTTGATTTTAAAACACCGCCTCAAAGCAAGAGAAACTCATCCGGCAATCGAAACAATCAAAAATTACGGAAAACTACCGGAAATTTATTGTTTTCCGGGACAGCTCAATCAAGTTTTTATGAATATTTTATCGAATGCGATCGATGCGTTAGAAGAAAAAAATGTGGGGCGTTCTTTTGCTCAGATTCAAGCCGATCCCAATCGGATCGCGATCGCCACGGAGCTCACCGGACAACAAGCGATCGTTCGCATTCGCGACAATGCTGCGGGGATGAGCGAAGAAGTACGCCAGCATATTTTTGATACTCATTTTACAACCAAAGCCGTTGGCAAAGGGACTGGACTGGGATTGGCGATCGCCAAGCAAATTGTGGAAGAAAAACACGAAGGCACTTTGACTTGCACTTCTAAAGTGGGAGAAGGGACTGAGTTTGCGATCGCTTTGCCCATGGGGGAGTAGTGAGAAGTCAGAAGTTGAGATCGCAACAGTTGAAAAAGAATCTAAAAAAATGCTAAAGTATGGGCATAATATGCTATTGAAGTGAGATAGAAGTTTTTGAAAACCCTATGAGTATTGCAATGTCAGCATCCATTCGGACGATGGCAGCAGATAGTCCTATTCTTGCAGCCAGTCCCGCGATCGCGCCGGATCGGGCGAGTCAAACAGTTCGCAAACCCTATCCCAATTATCGGGTGATCGTCCTCAATGACGATTTTAATACCTTTCAGCACGTTGCAGAGTGTTTGATGAAATATATCCCCGGCATGACCAGCGATCGCGCTTGGGATTTGACCAATCGCGTTCATTTTGAAGGACAGGCGACGGTTTGGGTCGGTCCCCAAGAACCCGCGGAATTATACCATCAGCAGTTGAGCCGTGAAGGATTGACGATGGCTCCTTTGGAGGCAGCATAACGTTATGGGTAAACCGGCAAAAGACAGTAAATCGAAACAAGGGAATAAACCTGAAAAAGGTCGTTTGGTTTGGAATCATTCTACCCATATTCCCACTTTAATTCCCGTCTTAGAGCGCTTAATTAACCTCGGAAATGTCACCACGGTAACGCCGGGAGTCATCAGTCGCGCGAGAGGAAATATGCCGCAATTAAAATTGCGAGTTTCCGTCCCTATTCGCGGTGGCTATAAAATTATTGCCCGTCATAATAAAAGCGTACAAGAAGTCTTTATTATTACCGAACTCAGTCAGAAAGAATTAGAAGAAGCAATCTCTGAATGCTTATAAAACTAATCATTATTCTTTGATTAGAGTGGATTTTGCAGTTGAAAGAGCGATCGCTCTCCTTAAATCTTACTTCAATTGTATTGCCGATAAATTAAGGACAACTAGATACATTATCTGCACCACTTGCTAAAACGGTTGTAGATGCAAAAAAAGGCGGTGGTGGTATGTTAGGAATTAAAATACTAACACTGGTATTAGTAAAGTTGTTGTTACTCGGGATGGTATCTCGATTGACAATTTTAAAATTTGCTGTATTAATTGTTGCAGAAAAATTAGTCGGCGTTCTGGCATTTTGTAAATATAAATCAACAAGCGATAAACCACCACTACCTAGTATTGAAGCACTCGAAAGAACACCTGACGGAGGGTTCGTACTTGTATTTCCAGACACATTCACGCAAACATTACTACCATTAGTAGAATCCTCCACGGCAATTCCGATATTACCACCAGAAGTTGTAGCACCGGCTTTGACACCAGCTCCATCGATAGAATTATTGGTAACAGCAGCATTAGAAACTGTAGAACCACTCGAAGCCGCTAAACTCAAACCGTCAATTGGAGTATCGACACCAACACCAATTCCAAAACGTCCGACATTACTCACATGATTACCTGTAATCGTTGCCCGAGTCAGCGTGCTAGTCCCAGTTGCCCCAACGGCGATCCCATCATTCTCTACATCGCTAATCGTATTGCCTGAAATCGTGATATCACTAATCGTACTGGTATTTGAAGCCCCAAAAAAGATACCATCATACAAATTGCTA
>JAGHZQ010000121.1 GCA_017746715.1 Cyanobacteria bacterium SBLK | reverse complement strand
TGGTAGTTTTGCTGATAGCCTTCTTGAGAATAATAGAAAGGGACGAGCCATCCTAGTTTAAATTTTCTTAAAATATGGAGAAGTTTGAGTCTTGGCATGAGTAAAAAAAGATTTGAGTTTATTTGTTTGTCGGACTGGCAACTCCAGAAACTACTTGAACCGTTTCTGGAGCAAGGGGAGACAATTAGAAGTTTGGGGTGGGATGATTTGAGCCGCGAAGAAGTAAAAAATATGCTTGAAGTTCTTCATATTTTACCCTATATTCTGTTTTATGACTAGATTTCTTAATAGCAAGAATAAAAACCACTTCCTTGCTGTTGCAAAACAACTTTCTCTAAACTTGTCCAATAATCTTCGCTTATCCAAACATAGCGATCGGGAGATTGACATTGCGGGCTAATCAAGTTTTATCTGATTGGTTATAGTCTGTTTTTGGAGGGACAATTTGCTGCACTTTTAGGACATCTCCCGAATTGCAACAAATATCTGCAAGTCTAGCTCCTCCCTCTATTTGTCTAGGGATTGCAAAAGAGTTTTTGACACAAATCGTATCGCCTTGTTTGAATTTAAGCTCGTTTTTCATTTTTTCTCTGCATTACAACTGGTTTTCCATCCTCTTTGGGAGTCGAGGGTATGGGTGGCTTTTTTAATTAAATACTTGCCGGAATCCCTGCCGATATCTTTCAACTCGAACATGACCCCGGCGAGAATTAAAGGATTGCCAATACACTTAAATTCTAATTTTACCCTACCCGCATTCGCCCGACGCAATTTCTCTTTGGCGACAATTTTTGCTTCTTCTTCGTCTTGTACGGCTTCATTGATTTCTAAAACATTCTCGCTTTCGATCGCTTCTTCTGCTTCGACTTCTACTTCAATCGTCTCGCCGCTTTCGGGGTTGGTGTAACTGACTTTAGCTTTGGAGTATTTTTCGGTGGAGTCCAGTCCCCAATCTAAATTTTCCGTATCTGCTTCGGTCAAGGTAAAGGCTGGTTCTTGAGCATCGAGGGCTTTTTTGGAGTAAAAAACGAGCTTGGTTTTCGACTCGATTTTGAACCAGTAACCGTATTTTTCCGACAATCTTTTCAGGAATTCTAAGGGTGTTTCATCCTCGCGAGTGACTCGTTTGAGAGCAATATCACTCTCAAATTCTCCCACCAATTCTAAGCCTAAATTCGAGGCAATTTTAGACGCGATCGCGCTCAATGTTTGTTCTTCAAATTCCTCGCTGCCTTTGGTGTTTAAGGGAAGAGAAATGGGAACGGTTTTGCCCCGCAATCGGACTTTTTTACCGCCAGAGCCGCCAGCGCGACTGCTGAATTTAGGATTGTCAATCTCGAATTGGACTGGCGGAATTTCGCCACTTTCTCCCTCTTCGCCGTCATACTTTACGGAAAATTCGACGGTCATTCCCGGATCGGGATACCATTCATCCCGCCAGCGCCCGTCCGGATCGCCCATTGCGATTTCAATGGTATCGGCTTCGCTTTCGGCGTTGTCGGTGTAGGTGATGGACGCGCCAAACTCCCGCAGGTCTTGAGTTGCGTCTTGTCCGTCAAGAGCGACGGTATAAGTAAAGGGCTTGACGAGAATTGTCATGTGTTGGGGGGTGAAGGAAATATCGGGGTCCTTCCTTCTTCTTTTAGTTAATCCGCACCTGTTTCGCCCGATGGTGGGGAACCGTTATGTTGTCACAAATTGTGACAACTATCGCTACATTTCTCTCCTAGTTCTCCCTCGGGATTTTCGGGTCATAGAAGCACGGTTCGGCGCGAATCTTGGTAAAAATCTACTTTTTTCTTACTTGGCTGGATATGTGGAGGATCGCTTCCACGGGGGTAGTCCAACGCTGGAGCGATTTTGGGATACCTCCAACACGGGAATTTTCAAAACCATCCCCTCGGGTAAAATTGCGGGAATTTTCGGACTCCTCAAAGCGGCGTAATTTTCTTGGAAAATCTCTTGCACTCGCATCTGGTCGTTATAGTGCGCGAGGGCGATGAGGTCGAGACGATCGCCTTGTTTGGTGGTGTAAGAATAATATTGCATTTAGGCGATCGCTTGCGTTCCCGTAGGGAGTATCGCGATATAGGGATTGACATCAATTCCCGAATCTTCCGGTTTTGCCTCGGGTTGGGGATCGGATATACTCCCCGCTAATTCTAACGCGACTTCTGCCGAGATTAACTTGCCCTCGCGATCGCTTTTTCGGGTGGTAATTTCCATGCTTTTTAAAACATATTCGCCGTTCCCCCAACCTGCGCCCCAAACCAGATCGAGGGGTTCTTGTTTCTCGGCAGCTTCTTTGAGTTTGGCAATTTCTTCATCGGGGTCGCGCCCTTGAGAGCAATGCAGTTTAAGGCGCAGGGATAGTTTTGTGAGTTCTTTGCCGTTGGGTTGGAGTTGGGGAAAAGAGCCGATGCGGGGATGTTCGGGCCAGTTCCAAGTGTTGGAGAAGTTGAGTTGCTCGATTCCCGTGGGGATTTGCCATTGGAGATCGCCGAGGAGGAGGTAGGGTTGGCTGGCGTTTTGGGGCATTTTGTTAGCTTTCTATCCAATTGAAACTCACCCACTAACACCCTCAACAGAACCCCATAAATTGAGACTCAATTGACTGTATTGAGAAGGTTTAGAAGTTTTCGCGACATCGCCGCGACGTTCCTGATGGACAGTACAGGATTCCTGTTTCTCAGACCCTACCTTGAGAGTCTCCACGGGCTTAAATTCCCGAGCGCAATCCCGGTACTCATGCCTAAAATTGGCTTTTGATTTGATGACCCGTGCCGATGCAACATCGCGGGGCGCTACATACCCGCAATTACTACATCGGTGAGTCCGTTGTGAGAGACTCTTTTTCTCTCGATGCCCGCATTCCGGACAATCTTGGGAGGTGTAAGCGGGTTGGACTTTGACAAACTCGCGATCGCCTGCTTTGGCTTTAACCTCAACCATCTCCAAGAATTGACCCAAACCAGCATCATTAAAGCTCTTATTGAGTCCTGCCTTGGCTTTGGCACCGTTTCTCTCATAGCCTTTCCCGTCCTCTCGCTTTTTGGGTTTTGGCTTGCGGTTGAGATTGCTTATTTGGATGTCCTCAACCGCAAGCCCTGAAAACTTTCTCACTAAATAGGTAGAGAGTTTGTGATTTTGGAGACGGCGTTGGTTTGCAATTTTCTCGTGAGTTCTCGCGAGTTTTGCCTTGGTTTTCTCGCTGTTTTTGCTTCCCTTTTGTTGTCGGGATAGCTTGCGATTTAACCGTTTTAAGCGTTTCTCGGATTTGCGATAGAACTTGGGAGGGTCGATCTGTTTGCCATCGTCGTCAGAATAGATATATTGTAACCCAACATCCAACCCGCACGCCTTGTCGCTTTTGGGTAATGGCTTTTCTGGAATGTCTCCACATAGTTGCAGATAATACCCAGAGGGACGCTTGCAGATTTTCAGGGTGCGGGGTTGGATGGTTTCATCCCATCGCTTTGATAAGCCTTTGTTGATGGTTCTCAGTACTCCCAAGACCTTAGTACCCGGACATTTTGCGAGACCATTCTCAATTGCGATCGCTTTGGGATCGAGGCAATACAGGGAAGTTACGAGATCCCCCCTTCTGACGCTCTTAAACTTGGGTAAGTAACGCTGGGGTTGCTTCTTATCCTTGTATGCTTTCCACGCTTCTGAGAGGCGTTTGAGCGTCCCTCGGATGAAGTACAACGGCACGCCCTTAAGCGCCTCTTCGTCGGGATAGTGTTTCTTGGTCATCCATCCACATAATCCCATAAAGCTATCGGTTTTTAACCTCGGCTTATCCCTTGGAATCGGCAACGGCTGCACGGGTCTAACCTCACCCTTTCTACCAACCCCGATCTTGCAGGTTGCCGAGAACGATCGCTTTGAGAATTGCAGGTAACGACGCTCAACCCCCTCGAAACTGCCCCCCGCTTTGGTGACTTGCTTTTCGAGCCATTCGTAATACTTGAACGATTGATACTCCAAAAGTAGCTCTAACCCTTCATTCCAGACCCATCGCAATGAGTCCAGCCAACTATCGATCGTCGCTTGTTGGTGCTTGTTGAGGTCTAACTTGAATTCGAGGGTTTTCATGGTCTGAGGTCTCCAAAATGAGGGAAGGTGAGGGGGTGTTTTTGGGACGGCATCACACCGCCCCGATAAGGTTTAATTGGCGCGATAAGCCGCAATCCAAGTGCTTTTCCGGGTCAAGGGTCCGTATTCTTTGACCTGCGCCTTGCTCAATCCCTTGGTATCCAAGCACTCGCGCTCTATATCTTTCTTGCTCATTTGGTCGAGATCCAAGACAGCCGCACCGACGGATTGAGGTTGGCGGGATTCCGCCACTTTTTCGGGAGCGTCGGAATCATCGGGAGCGTCGGTGAGTTCTTCGCTCTCAACCTCAACCGCGTCCCCGTCACCATCCCCATCGGGTGCGGGTTCGGTGGGTTCTTCTTCAATGAGCTCGGGTTCGGGAGCGGGAGGGAGATCGGCGATCGCTTGCCGAGAGAATCGTTCGCGCAACTTGTCCATTTCTTCCCAGAAGGAGGCGACCAAATCGAAGCGATCGGCGCGAGTGGTCAGAGAGAGGAAATTCTCGGCTTGTTCGAGACTGGAATTACCCGCAGCGACAAAGGTTTGCACCGCTTGCCGTTCGGCTTCTTTTTGCTTGCGTTCCTCGCGGGCGATGGCGAGTTGTTGCTCGAGTTGGGCGATATTTTCGGTGAGTTGCTCGATATCGCGGTTTAAGGTTTCAATCGTGGTGTGTCCTAACATTTGTTGTTTCCTTGTGACTGTGGCGTGCCTCCCGTGTAGTGAGCGGGAGGAGACGATCGCTCGGAATCGAACCGAGATGGGAACTACGCAAACCATTGCGCGATCGCGAAGCGCGTTCCCGGAGGGAGTATCGCGGAGAAAGTATCGCTCAGTTTATTAACCGTCTGGCTTTTTCTCCGATGGGTTCGACGGGTTCGACCTTGTTGTTAAAGGTGATGAGTCTTTCCCATTCGCTCCCCTGCCTGCGAGAAAACCAGATGGCGGGGTCGTACCTGTTGGAAGGAGAGCGGCGCTTGTATTCTTTTCCTCCCCATCTCACGATCGCTACGCCATCCTCGTCGGATTCGATAACAATCGCGCCGATTGAAGACCAGTTAAAGGTTTTGAATTGTTGAATGGGACGCTTTAGATCGGGGGCAACGGCGTTTTGGTTGATAAGAGCGACGAGGTTGTGATTCATGTCCCGCATCACGCGATAGGTTTCCCGATGTGCCGTCATCATTTGCTCGAATTGTTCTGGGGTCATCTGTCCTACTCTCCTAGGATTGGCTGTTGGTTGTCTTCGAGGGCGAGAATCAGATCCATCGCTTCATCGGGTTGGATCGCGGTGAGAATCCATCGGTACGCCCCCAACCGTCGGGATTTTGCACGCGGGAAAAGTAGAGGAGGCAAGGGAGAATTCTTCTCTTTGGCGATATCCAACGCTCCCTCTAGGTAGGTCGCGGCATTGTCCAGACAGGCGCGGATATTACGATCCATCCCTTTCTCAGCGCTGAGTGCCTCCAGAGCGGCAAAATAGCGCTCTAGTTCTTCCTGTAGGGTTCGGTAGTCCATCTCAGGATGCCTCCTGCTCTGTGGCGTTTTCCGGCGGAATACCGCCCGTTTTGAGTTTTTCTCGCAGTTCATAAAGGGAAATATCGATTTCCTCTTTGTTCTCTCCCTCGTAATGCTCCTTTACCAGCAAGCGGTACGCGCCGAGGATGTCGGCAAACCCGGACTCGTTCAAGCATTCGCGCAAATAGGCGAGGATGATTTGCTCTTTGGCAATACCGAGACTGATGGCGGGATTTTCGGCGGTGTCTATCTCGATTGTGACTTTCATGATTCACAGTTCCTCCTCTGGATCGAGACTTCGGCTTCGCTCAGTCTGAAGGCATTCTTTCAGGTCGTTGAGGCGGTTTTGCATGGAGTCTACGTGAGCCTCGCAGAAACATCGGAGGGAATCGGCCAGCACTTCGACTCGTAATAAGATTTTGTCGGTTTCCTTTTTCTCTTTACTGGGAGGTGTAGGAGTGCGGAGGGTTTCAAGCAGGATGTTGAGTAACTCGGTTTGCTTGCGGAAGTTTTCGATATCTTCCAAGCCTTCGGTTACAAGGGTTTGGGGTGTATTGGTTTCGGTCATTTTCGGTTAGATGTGGCGATTGTAGCGAGGTGTCCCCCTCCCCAATGCTCCCAAAAGAGGGGGCATCGTCCAGATGGGAGGGGTGTCCGTCTTTCTTGGTGCGCGTTCCCTAGGCGAGGAAACCTCGCCGGGGTCGCACCGCTTTTTAGAGGCGCGGTCGTTCCCCGTGGCGATTAGTCAGCCATTGGGATGCGTTGCTCTACGATGGCAATCTGGCGATCGCTTTTGCTGAGTTTCAGGATGTCGAGTAGGTTGCGGGTGTTGACCCGTCCTTTGCTATAGAGCCAATAACCATTCCCCTCGTACCGAATGCCCTCTAAGCCGTCCTTCGCTTCCTCCCACTCGCTGTATGTGCAGGTGGTCAGGGATTGAACTGCATCGAATGCGGTTTTGTGTACGGTGGCGGTGCTTTCGGTGGTTGCTGTCCAGATGTAGCGCTCTTTGCGGACGGTTCCGAGAAATCCATCTTCATCGGAGTAGAAGCTGGCGATCGCATCCTGAAAGTTGATTTCAGCTTCAAACGGTGCATCGATTGCGGCTTCGATGATTTCCTCTTGGTCTTCGGAGAGTTGGCTCTCGGCTTTGAATTCTTTGACCTTAGCTTTGAACTGTTCGACGGGAACGATGGTTTTGCCGCCTTCGGTGAAGTAGATGTCAACCATGCCATCGTGTACGGTCACGGCTGCGATATCGCTTGCTTGGTAGGTTGCTGTTCCGATTGCGTCCCACGTTGCGACTTGTGCGGTGAGTTGGCGGCGGGCGGGGGTGAGTTGGCGGCGTTGCGCGGTTTGGGGGGCTTGGGTTAAAGTAGGCATTAGATTGCTCCTTTGTGGGCTTTTGATTTGAGAGAGCGGTTGCGAGTCCGGCAAGATGAACAACCGCTTTCTCTATGTCTCTATACTCTCAAACTTTTTAGATACTGTCAAGTGTTTATCCTAAAAATTTTGAGGTATCCTTAAAATATGAGAGTATAGGAGTATGAAAGTGCTAAACCGAGTCAAAGAATTTGCTGATTCCAGAGGGCTAACAGCCTATGCCTTGTGGAAACAAACAGTCCTGTCAGAGCCTACGGTCTATCGCCTGTACAACAATCCGCAATTCATCCCCAGTGGGAAAGTGTTGCAGGGGTTTGCTGAGGCGTTTCCCGATTCGACACCGAACGACTGGTTAAAGTTTGAGAAAAAGAAAACAAAGAGAGGAACAAAGGCAAGCAAGCAAGCCAAAGAAGAGGAGGAAGACGAGAAAGACTAACCCCCACAGCCAAACCCAACAACAACCCCCCGCACTGTCTCTGAGTCGGGGGGTCTTTTCGTGGTCGGATTGGAAGAGAAATTCACTCATCCATTGCACTGAGCAAGCGGTTGACGATAACTTCGAGTTGAATCTCAACGCCTAGCTCTTTCAATTTAATTAAGGAACCCATTACAGCATCAAGCCTTTGAGTCTTCAGTTCATACATTTTTTGTTTATCTTCCCGGCTCACTTTATCTCTTTCTGTTAACAAGCGTTCCCGCTCTAACTCAAGATTGGCAAGGTGTGCAAATGCTTTGGTTTTGATTTCTGCCGCTTTAGCAAGTTCTTGTTCGCCCTTCCCTTTAACATAGCCTCCTGCTGCCGATACGCCATCATCGAATAGCTCGTCAACTGCACTTTTTATTCGATCTAATAGGTCTGGCGGGTTGTTTGATCCAGCCTCGAGGAGTACGATTTCATGGCGTTCTTTCTCGCTCATCGCTTACCTCCCACGAATTCCCGTACCGATACAAATGCGTTCCAATCATCAATGGTTAAACCATTGCCACCACAGGCAATATGATAAGCGTTCAATGCTTTGCAAAGGTTGGCTAATTCCCATGCGATCGCATCGGTTAAATCATTGGATGAGTCTTCAATATCAATGTGTAAGATGAGTTTTTTGTCTTCATCGCTTTTTTTATTGAATCGAAGCGATCTTGCTATTCGGGCAAATTCTCCATCTTCATAATTTTTCGAGGGATCGACAGGACGACGATTGGTGTAGACTAAATTCTTTTCTTGAATTTCCGAAGTCAAGAAAACATAGTCACAAATCATACTATCGAAGTTGGTTCGGCTGTTAAAAAACCAACCTCCAATACAAGCACCAGTGAGCTTAGCACCAGTGAGGTCAGCACCAGTGAGGTCAGCACCAGTGAGGTCAGCGCGAGCGAGGTTAGCGCCAGCGAGGTTAGCGCCAGCGAGGTTAGCGCCAACGAGGTTAGCGCGAGTGAGGTTAATGCCAGCGAGGTTAGCATCAGTGAGGTCAATCAAGATGCCCGGATTCTTAATCCTCCACTCATTCCAATCCTTTGCCCCTTGCCTCAGCCTGTCCAATTGCGTGAGATCTGCCATAACTATTTTTCTCAACAACACCCCCCATTATCCACTACGGTTCTCAGGCTGTCAGCGTTGATGAGGGGGGCAAGGTTCAGTTATCAGTCACCAGCCATCAGTTGTCAGTTATCACTCACCCGCATTCATCGTGTTGTCGCCTTCGGTGTAGCCCGAGCCTTGGAGTTCTTCGGTGTAGGCAGAGCCTTTGATGTCGTTGTCGCTAATTGTGGTGTTGCGGTTGTTGATGTTGATAGGTCGGCTTGCTATTGCTTTAACAATATCTGTGAGATTGGTGTTCTCTCGCTTGTACTGCTCAATCTGTGAGTCCTTAGCCTGCAATCTCTCCCGATACACCCCCTCTAACCGCTTCAATTCCTCCTCGTACTTCTCCTGAAACGAGCGCTCTATCTCGCCTTTATCGGCATCTTTGGGGGTGTTGATACGGACGACAAACGAGCCATCGTCTAGGCTTTCGATTGCTCTGACCGAGAAATTGCGATCGTCCGGCTCTATCTGGATTTGCTCTGGTTGGAGGGTTTTGACTTGCTCGGTTTGGAGGGTTTGAAACGAATTCGAGAACGCTTGCCAGTCGATACCCTCTCGGAAAATGAGATCCACTGTATCGAGGGATTTCTGAACCAGTCGGGCAAAATCTCCGGGTGCAAAGGTTTTGGAAGGGTCGGAGGGGCGGCGATCTGCAAAACTTACATCCAAACAAATATACTCACAAATCACATTGTCAAGTTTGGTATCGCTATTAATATTCCAATCTTCAATATGTATCCCTGTCAGCATTGCACCCTCAAAATTGGCATTGAGTGCTTGGACTGCAGAAAGGTCAGCAAATCTGAGATCGGCTTCTCGGAGATTTGCACTTCTGAGATTTGCACCTTTGAGTTTAGCAAAGCTGAGATTGGTATTACTGAGGTCGGCATTACTGAAATTAACTTCTCTAAAATCAAAACCTATGAGATTAACCTGTCTAAGTGTGACATCTCTAAGATCAGCATTACTAAGATTTGCACCTTTGAGATTGGCATTACTAAGATTTGCGCCTTTGAGATTGGCATTACTGAGGTCAGCACTGCTGAGATTAGCTTCTCTGAGATTGGCATTACTGAGGTCAGCACTGCTGAGATTAGCTTCTCTGAGGTCGGCATTACTGAGGTCGGCATACCAGAGGTCGGCATTACTGAGGTCGGCATACCAGAGGTCAGCGCTGTAGAGGCAGGCATTTCTGAGGTCGGCTTTGATGAGGTTGACAAGGCTAAGGTCAGCATATCTGAGGTCAGCGTTGTAGAGGCGGGCATTTTTGAGGTCGGCATTGCTGAGGTCAACCCTAACATCCCAATTCTCCTTCTTCCACTCATTCCACTCCTCAACACTCCTTCGTAATATTGCCAACGGTTTCTCGCGCCCTATTATCTGCTCCTCACGCCCTGTCAATCTCCTCACCCAACCCCACATAACCCCAAACCCTCCCACAACAACACCCCCATTATCCACGACGGTTGGGGGTGTGTTGATATTAACGAGAGAGACAAGGGTGTGACACCTAATTCTTATCCATCATCTGTTGCAACTGCTCCTTGATCGCCTTAGAATCCGCCATAAACTCGACCTCCTCCTCAAGATTCTCCTTCAGCCGTTTTTGCAATCGATCGCGGTGAGCGTAAACATATGCCAAGTGACGCTGCTCGAGTTCGCTCACTTGGCGCATGATTCCCCCAACAACGACCTCTCTTGCTCCGTGAAGCCCGTCGATTTGACCGTGATGATTTCCCCG
>JAGHZQ010000120.1 GCA_017746715.1 Cyanobacteria bacterium SBLK | reverse complement strand
GGTATTTGCAGGCTTTTATGTCTGAAAAAATAAGTTATGTTCACTGGTTTAAAGAGTTGCTCCTACAATGCTGACATTGGCTTTTGATAGGATTGGTGTATCTTTTTTCTCATAGTTCAAGTGTACATTTCAACATTTCTGCTTTAAAGCATCATTAAAATTACCATCATACAGACAATTTCTTACTTCTTGTTCACTTAATTCTATTCCCCCTCTATTCAATCGCTCAAATGCAAGTTGTTTGAGAGATAATTTTTCATTTGACTCAAGATCGGGATCGAGTAAAATTATAACAAATAAAATTGAACGATGATTGAGACCATCCTTTATTTTTGGTGGTAACTTTTGATAAGTTCGTCCATTTAATTCTGGCCAGATTTCTAAGCCTTCTAATTCTAATTCTAATTCATTTTTATAAAAATCACGAATTGCACTGATTCTCTGTTGCCCGTCTATCACTTCATAAGACTTGTATTCCTTCTCATATAAAAGAATTGGAGGAATTGGGACATTTATTACCAAAGATTCTATAAGTCTAGATTGATTTTGTCGAGACCATCGTTTTCTCCTTTGATAAGGAGGAATAACCATATAGTTATCTTCTTGCATATACTCTACAAGACTGAGGAGTTTTTCCCGATTGATTTTAATTAAAAGTTGTTGTTCTTCCTCTTCATATCTGTTATCAATTTCGCGATCGCTTAATTTCTTGGCTTCCTTCTTTGGAGCTTCTTGTTTGGAAGAGAAATCAGTCCACATTATTTTTTCTGTTTCTGAAAAAGGCATCGCTTTGTACTCCAGAATTAAGTAACTAAGATTTAATCTCGACTGATGTATTGCATATTTTTAGATTTTAACATAATCTCATTTGCCGATGCGATCGCACTTCCAATTTTATCAAAAAGGGCGCAAATTGCGCCCCTACGAGTTTATTCTGCCCCTTCAATGGGTGCAAAACCCTGACGTTGAATATTTTCCGTCACCGATCGCGGTTCCAAGAACTGCAATAAATAATCGGGTCCTCCTGCTTTCGATCCCACTCCGGATAACTTAAAGCCGCCGAAGGGTTGCCGAGCGACGATCGCGCCGGTAATATTGCGGTTAATATACAAATTCCCCACTTCAAACGCTTCGGTTGCTTGTTTGATATGGGAGGGAGTACGAGAATATAAACCCCCGGTAAGGGCGAAATTCGTGCCGTTGGCGATGTTTAATGCTTCGCTGAAATCCTTGGCTTTAATGACTGCAACCACGGGTCCGAAAATCTCCTCTTGTGCGATGGTGGAATTGGGAGCAACATCGGTGAAAATGGTAGGCGGAATGAAATAACCCGTCTCTGGAGTCGTTCCCTCAAAGACTAATTTTGCCTCCTGTTTGCCCTTTTCGATATACTCGCGAATGCGATCGCGTGCCTTGTCATCCACCACCGGACCCACAGTGGTACTGGGGAGCTCCGCAGCTCCGATATTTAGGGATTTAGTTGCCTCTACCAAGCGAGATACAAAAGAATCATATACAGGTGCGAGAACCACAGCACGGGAACAAGCCGAGCATTTTTGTCCTGTATAACCAAAAGCAGAGGAAACGATCCCTGCAACCGCTTGGTCTAAATCTGCACTTTCATCGACAATCACGGCATTTTTGCCCCCCATCTCTGCAATGACTCGCTTGAGATGCTTCTGTCCCGGTTGCAATTTTGCGGCTTCTGCATAGATATGACAGCCTACTTCTTGGGATCCGGTAAAGGCAATTAAGTGAACATTGGGATGGGTCACTAAATGATTGCCCACCGTCGAACCCCGACCGGGGACATACTGGAAGACACCTTTAGGAATCCCCGCTTCTATCAGAATTTCGGCGATTTTGGCGGCAATGACGGAAGAGGGAGCGGCGGGTTTGAGTAAGGCACAATTACCTGTCACTAAAGCGGCGACTGTCATGCCGAGGGCGATCGCGATAGGGAAATTCCAAGGGGAAATAATCACGGCAATTCCCCGAGGTTGATAGAAATAACGATTGGTTTCCCCGGCTAAATCGTAATTTGTTCCTGGAGCTAAGCGTTCCATTTCATCGGCATAATAGCGACAAAAATCGATCGCTTCCGATACTTCTCCATCTGCTTGCGGAAGAATTTTCCCCACTTCAAAACACAGCCAAGCATTCAATTCATGGCGGCGAGATTCCATGATTTCGGCAGCTTTTCGCAGGATTCCCGCTCGTTCTCGTACCGAGGTTTTCTTCCATGCAGGGAAGGCAGTTTTGGCGGCTTCTAATGCCTCGTTTGCCTGTTCGATGGAAATCTGTCCGATCTTCCCGACGACCTCGCTAGGATTGGCAGGATTGACGGAATCTAAAAACTCGGAAGTTTGCGCGTATTCGCCGTTAATTAAGGGCAAATAGGTTTTACCTAAACTGTTACGAACTTCGGCTAATTTTTGTTTGGCTTTAACTCGCAAAACTTCCTTAGCATAGTCGGTATTGGACGCATTCGGCCAAGCAGATTTAGCAATTAAAGGACGTTCCGATCGCACTTCCGGCGAGGCGATTAATTCTTCGATAGGACGTTCTTCCATATTTTGCCGCAGGAAGGAACTATTCGCTGTATTTTCCAATAAACGACGAATTAAATAGGACATTCCCGGCAGTAAATCCCCATAAGGTGCATAGACTCGCACCCGATGTCCGCGTTTGACTAAAGCCTTTGCTAATTGGTCGCCCATCCCGTATAAAACCTGCATTTCAAAACAACGAGATGGAATATTTAAAGTTTCCGCGATCGCCATTGCTCTCGCTTGAGTGCGAACGTTATGAGACCCGATTGCTGCATATAAATACTCGTGACTTTCGAGCAAAAGCTGCATTAAATTTTCATAATTGCGATCGGTTTCGACTTTTTGATTAAAGACGGGTTGCGGCCAGCGTTCTTGGATGGTGATAATCGTTTCTTGATCCCAATATGCCCCTTTTACTAAACGAACAGTTATCGGTTTACCGCGTTGCCTTGCCCATGAGATAATACCTTTTAAATCCGTTTCCGAATCTCGCAAATAGCCTTGAATGGTTACGCCGATATCCGTGCGATCGCGGAACTCATCTTCCATTAATAATTCTTTCAAAATAGCGATCGTCACATCTTTATAACGATATTGTTCCATATCGAAGTGAATCGCCGCCCCGACTTCTTTCGCACGACGTAAAAGGGTGCGAATGCGATCGCAAACTTTCGCTTTACTGCCTTCGGGATCGAGGGGATCGAATTGGGAATAAAATGCGGTTAACTTAACGGAAACTTGCACCTTGTTTAAGGGTTGTCCGTCGGCTTCGTCAATTTGGGGAATATTCGACCATTTTTTCGCCGCTTCTCCCAATTGTTCGATTAGATCCAAATAACTTTGCAAATATTCCTCTGCCTCAGACTCGGTTATCACCGCTTCTCCGAGGAGATCGAGGGTGAATGCCATTTTATCCTTTCGCAGGCGATCGATGGTCTTGAGGACTTTAGGAATGGTCTCTCCGGCAATGTATTTATAAGCGAGGGTTTTCACTGCTTGTTCTACCGTTGTCGCGGCGATTTGTGCGGGAGGAGAATTAGAATCGGCGAAATTCATCATTTTTTTGAGCATTTCCGGCAATTCTACGGATTCAACGCTCATATACTCTTGAAAATGTCGGGCAATCTCGCTTTTACTCCGCAATGCTGGCAAACAGTCGATAAAGCTAAAGAGTTGATAGCGCAAACCCGGATTTGCCATTGCCCAGTCTAAGAGCTTATCATCGAGACGCATTTGGTCTTGCATCCTGGCGAAAAAGGAACGTTTTTCGCGGGTTGCAGCGATGAGTTCTTTGGCTATTTCTTGGGTTTTACTTTCGTATTTCGTTTGAGGGATGTCGATGACCACGGCTTGTTTGACTCCTAAATCTTGCATGGTAGAATGCGAAAACTGCATATAAGATGAGGGTTTCTCTATCTCGGACTGGCGATCGTACTCTACACAAACGTTCTAGCTTATCTCTCATTGTCGATTCTGAAAAGAAAAATATGAAGAAAAGTGTAGAAACCGTTACGAGTTTTAACTTTTGTTTAAAAAAAGTAGGAATTTAACTCTCACTCTTTCTGAGGCTGTTTTAACTGTTACAGTAAGAGTTTGCGATCGCTATCAAAGAAAATGTTTAAATAGCATTTTCTTTGATATTTATCTGCGATATTTTTTCTCAATTATTTCTTTCACTTCTGAAGAATCAAGACCTAATTGCTTAATTAAACATATCTCAAGCAATATTTTTAATTTGTATGTCAATTTCTGTAAATCATTTCCAGAAACAATATGTTTACTTTTCTTTTTCTTTTATTTTACTTGTCTGGACTCCAGTACTAAATCTTATGTTTTGAATACAATTAAAAAGTGTTACTTTAGGAGAAGAGCCTCCTTGACCAATAAAATATCCGTGTATAAATTGAATTTCACCTCGTGCTAACTTTTCTTCATAATCTTCTAAGTTGGAGAAATACTCATTATCCAATGCTTCCTCATTTATCTTACGCCGATATGCTGCTATTTCTTCGACAAACTCATCGAAAAATGGATCGTCTTTAAACATTCCAGAAAATCGAACCCACGGATTAGTTTCTGCTTCATTATCTTGCCAGTGCTGACTTGTAAAGTTATTGTTATTTTCAATACAAATTGCAAACTTTGTTTGAATTGTTTCCATTCTCCTCTCTACCCTAAGTCATACTGATTATAGTTTGGCTCAACAAATATTTCTATTGCTTATGCTTATTATACTTGGTATCCCTAACAACTCACCAAGAAAAGCGATCGCATCCCCTATAATAGAAAAATCGTGGAACGAGAATATCGTGGAGGCACTGATGCAAGTTACACTACAACCAGAAACCGAACAATATTTGCAAGAAAAAGTCAAACAAGGTCAATATAACTCGATTGATGAAGCGATCGAGGAGAGCGTTAAAATCTTAATCGCACGAGATAAATTATATCAAGGACGGTTTGAAGAATTGCAGCGAGAGATTGCGATCGGAGTAGCTGCATCAGAACGAGGAGAAGTTATTAACAGAGAAGAACTCTTTGACCATCTATCGCAAAAATTAGAACAGCGTCACCTTGAAGTCAATTATCTCGAACAAAATCATCAATAATATGGAATTGAAGTTCAGTTGATTTGTTTGTTTTCCCTGCTCTTTTCTTCTTTGAAAATTGATTTACAGGAGCGTACGGATTTCCACTTTATTAGAATACCATTGTCAAGTCAATCCTGTCAAGCGAAAAGGCAAGGATTTTTGACGTTTTTGTTAACAATTACAGGCAAAAGAGAAAACACAATATTTTACTCTCCATAAACTTGTCATTGTCCCTCGATCGCTATTGAGCATTCAAGCGTAACAAAATTTGCTCCAATTCTTGATTTAAACGACCGTACTCTGCCCAATTTCCAGCCTTTAAAGCGTCCTGTGCCTGTTGATAGGTTTGTAGTGCCGATCGCACCAATAAGGGCGCTTCTATTGTCTCTTCATCGTCGGTTGTCGGAGAAGCAAGAATGGGAGAAGAAGAATCAAATAATGCTCGCAATGCAGAATCGAGATCCGCTTCCATGACACTCTTGCGATCGTAAATCGCGATCGTGCGTTTGAGTTCCGGTAACTGTCCTTTTTCTGCCCGTAAATAGATGGGTTCAATATAAAGCAAAGAATCTTCAATGGGAATAATTAACATATCGCCACGAATCACTTTCGAGCCTTTTTGACTCCATAACGTCAACTGTTCGGAAATCGTCGGGTTTTGATCGATCCGTGCTTCTTGCTGCATGGGTCCAAAAATAAGCTGCTGTTTGGAAAATTCATAAACCAATGTTTTCCCATAATTTTCCCCATCGGAACGTGCAGCCATCCATGCCACCATATTTGACTTTTCTATGGGAGTAAAAGGCAAAATCAACACGAATTCTTCCTTTTCCAATTGAGGAAGGCGCATAATCGTGTAATAGGGATTCATGATTTCTTCTTGCCCTTCGTAAATTTGCAAAGGGAGCGCCCACATATCTTCCCGATTGTAAAAAACCTCGGGAGCAATCATATGATAAATCAGGTATTTTTGTGCTTGGATTTTAAAGAAGTCTATTGGATAGCGAAAATGTTTTTGAACGGTATCGGGAACAGCTGAGGCAGGTTGAAACAGATTCGGAAAAATACGGCGATAGGTGTTCAGGATCGGATCGCTTTCATCCATTGCAAAAAACTGTATTGTTCCATCATACGCATCAACAACAATTTTGACGGAATTGCGGACGTAATTTAACTTTGGAATACCGGGTTCAAAATAGGGTTCCGAATAGGGATAGAGATCGCTCGTCGTATACGCATCGATAATCCACCGCAAGCGTCCATCGACAACGACGGGATAAGGATCGCGATCCAATTGTAAAAATGGGACGATTCTTTGGACGCGATCGCGAATTTCGCGATGGTACAAAATGCGTGATTCGGGGGTAAAATAACCCGATATCAAGATTTTTAAATCGCCAAAATGAACCGCATAAACGAGGCGCTGAAAAAATCCCGGAATAGAAACGCCCCCCTTGCCAGAATAGCGATAAGCAGCGTTTTCTTTACCAAGGGGATAATCAAATTCATCGGTACTCATCCCCGTGAAAATATAGCGATCGGTATTTTCGCCGTAATAAATTCGCGGTTCGTCAATTTCTAAATCCGTTTCGATGACGGGGGGAATATCTTTGATTAATAATTGGGGTAAACCCTCAGAACTGACTTGGTTAACGGGACTCATCACCAAACCGTAACCGTGAGTATATTTTAAATGCTGATTAATCCATGTTTGACCCCGTTGGGGAACCTGATCGTAAGCAAGTTCTCGCAGGGACAGCATGACTTGGCGATAGGTGCGATCGAGAGTGTAGCGATCGATATCGACATCTTTGAAGTGATAGTAAGGGCGAATTTCTTGGAGTTCTCGATAGGTACTCAAAAGCGGGCGATCGTCCCACAAGCGGATATTATCAATCGTTGCTGCGTTATTTTCTAGAGTTTGTAAATTCAAATTGGATTGAACGGCGTAAAGTTGGGTTTGGATGCGATCCAATCCGTAGGCTTGACGCGTATATTCGATATTATGTTCGATATAGGGAGTTTCTTTGGTCAGTTCGTTGGGAGAGACGACTAATTGTTGTTCTAAAACGGGAATTAAGCCTTGAAAAATAAACGCGATAATGATATAGATTCCTACAGAAAATAAAGGCAAAGTCAAACGCTTTTGGCGAATGGAGATTAAGAAAATAACAGCCAGCGTCAGTGCCAAAAACCCCATCAAAATGAGAGCGATTTGGCGGGTATGAACGTCCGTATATCCCGTCCCAAAAACAACGCCATCCGTAGAATACAAAAGCTGATAGCGTTGCAGCCAATAACTAAACGCCACTAAAACCGCGATCGCTGCCAATAAACTCATTAAATGAGCCTTTACGCGCTGAGCAAATAAATTAGCCCATCCCCGACGGCGATCGATATTTCCTTTGAGCAAATAAACAGGAATTGCTAACGCCAACCCGCCGGTTAATAATGCCAGCAATCCATTTCTCAAACTGATATAGAAGGGAAATTGAAAAATATAAAAACTTATATCGCGCTGATAAATAGGGTCTGAGATTTGAAAATCCGTTGCTTGTAAAAATTTCAGAACTGTTGCCCAGAGATCCGTACTGGCTGCCGCCGCCACGATCGCCAGAAAAACGATCGCCGCTGTTGCCAGAAAATGAATCAATTGGCGCACTGCATCGGGGGGAATTTCGTAATAGGTACTGGCAGGGAGGGGGCGAAAATCCTGTTCTCGCGTTAGATAGAGCGCAGTGCGATAATTCAAACCCAAAAAGAAAATAAAAACCAGAAAAACTGCCAGCCAAGAGAGCGATCGCCCCCATAACAGGGTCCAAAACACCCCGCTATAGCCAACGGCTTCAAACCACCATAACTCCGTCAGCACGCGCAGGGCAGGCGCTAAGCCAATGAGGACGACTAAAATTGAAGCGAGAAGCACGCCCGTTATTTTCGGACGCATTTTCGCGCCTTTATTTCTCTGCAAGCGTTCCACTGGCATAACCCCCTTGTGACCGATCCTATTTTATTCAGGATGAAGGCAGGATGAAATGAGAATTCACAAATTTTTCCCATTTCCCACAATCAAAATTTTCAGCGATCGCGATTGCATGCAAAAGTTTTTAATAGTTTAGCGCAACTCGTTCCGCGCCCTCGAGCTGGGGAATTTTGAAAACATAGCGATAGCCCCCTTCGCGAGATGTTTCAATCGCAATTTTCCCGCCGTGCATTTCCATGAGCCGATAGCTTAACAATAATCCGAGAGTCTCCCGTCCCCCTTCCTCTGCCGCTTTGCGATCGCGCTTGCGAGTTTGCAGGGTTTCGATCAGCAACCCTTGAGTATCCGGGGCGCGTCCATTTTCTGGCGGGATGGGGATGGGTTGTTCCATGGCCGACCAGCAAGGATGAGCCGCCCAGAGGGAAATATTCAAAGAAGGAAGTAGACTGACGGGATCTTCAATCTTGCGAGAGATGTGAACGTGAATCTCGCTGCCTGCAGCCGCAGCCTGAATGAGACTGTATCCGAGAAAATACAGGGCCTGACGCAATTTCTCTTTATCGAGCAACCAAATGCGATTTCCCGGTTCGACGGACAATTGCAAGATTTGTTGGTGTTGTTCTGCCAAGGATTGTAAAGGATTGAGAGATTGCTGGCACAACATCTCGACATCCACCGAAGACAGTTGCAAGCTCTCGCTGTCGGGATCTAAAACATCCAATCCCAGCATTTCTTCGACGCGAGAAAGCAATTCTTGTCCGCTAGTATGAATGATATCAATATATTCTTTTTGCTTATCCGTCAGGGGACCGTAGATTTCTCGTTCCAAGACGCGAGCCATTCCGATCGCCGAGGTGAGGGGATTTCGCAGATCTTCTATCAATCCCACCAGCAAGCGAACTTTTAAAAGGTTGGGAGAGATTGCGTCGCGCTGACCATTGGAGGAAGATAGGCGAGTTACCCCCTCGAGAGAACGCTGAGGAGCGGGCAGGGCAAGATGAGTTCCCTCGAAGGGCGCCGCCAACCGTGCCGTTCCTTGCTTCGCCATAGCCAGATTTTCCGACTCGCTCATGCACCACCGTGCCGTCAGGGTTAAAAAATCCAGATCGCGATCGCTAAATTCCCGAGGTACTGAATCCATCACCGCGATTGTTCCCACGCATTCTCCGGAACGATCGACGAGGGGTATCCCGATATAAGCGCGGATGCCGTAATGTTGGAACAAAATACTCCGAGCATAAACGGAATTTTCCGCAACATTGCAGATAATTAAAGGGCTGGACGCATCGATAACATACTGGCAAAATGATTCGGAGCGCGGTAATTTGCGCAGGAGTGCCAATTCGTTTCGCAAACCGACTTGAGATAATCCCAATGCAGATTTAAGCTGCAATTCATCCCGCACTTGAATGCCAATAAAACAAATCGGCGTCGGAAATCCCTCAGTTGTTCCGCCAGCAGAATTCGACCCGATAAAACGAGCTGCCGTTTGAACGGCTTCCTCAAAAACGGGAATAGTCTCGGCGTTTAATAACCCCAATCGGCTCGAGTTTTGCCAGCGCTGCCGTTCTCGTTCTTCTGGGGTTAACCCGTCCAAACGACAAAAGAGACGATTGGGATAGGTCGTGAACTTGCGATCGCGTTGCTCCATAATCGTTATTTATTGGGTCGCGAAAGGAGACAAGCCTGAAAAATGGGATTGTATCTTTTCTCATCAAACTTAGTTTTCCCGCAATTGCTCTTTTACGAACAACGAATCGAGAATAATTATCTCGCGAGAGACGAAATTTAGCAATTGGGGTTCTGTGGGAGATTTGGGATCGGCCCCCTATGCCGATCGATTAATTTCGAGGTATCATAGCAAGACAAGGTGTAAGAAAAGCGTGCATTTACCAGAAATCAACCATAAGCTCGGCGCAAATAGGGGTGCAGATCGGAGCTTTGTCCGGCAAGACAGAAACAACTCGTACAAAGAAAAAAGCGAGTTATTCCTGAATCGAGGAAAGTTTGGGTGTATCAAAAAAAAACTCCATTGTCTGTTTGCAATTTCTGGATGTTCCCGCAAATCCCAACCCATCTATTATGTCAAGTTTTGAGATTGCCAATTATTTAGATTTGGATGCTCTACCGCGCTTTCACGCAGAGGAAGCAGGTGCCGATCCTCGTGCTTTGAATATTAACTCTGTAGAGGATAAGGATCTTATGAAACACGCTGCATCCCCAGCCTTGCGAGTGGGAATTTTGTCCCTCCAGCAAAATGAAAAATCAAACTCGATTTTATCCTCCGCATTGCCCATCGCAGACGCAATCTCGACAGCCATCGCAGAAATCAATGAAGCGGAAGGCGTTCTCGGTCAAAGACTCGAACCGATAACAATAACAGAAATTAATAACAGCGAGGCATTAGAGCGGCAAACGCGATCGCTTTTAGAAGATCCGAGGGTGAAAGCCATTTTTAGTTGGGGAACGTCGCCAACTTTATGCCAAAAGATTTTTCCTCTGGTTGAAACTGCCAACACCCTCCTATGGCATTGCGATCGCACTCCCGGGGGCGAGACCTTCTCTCGCATTTTTTATACGGGAACTTGCCCCAATCAACGAGTTGAAGCAGCCATTGCTTGGTTGCAAAAAACCGAGAGAAAAAAATGCTACATGATTGATTCTCCCGTTCCCCTCTCTCAACGCACGGGGAAAATTTTTCGCGAACAATGGCAAGCACGAGGAGAGTTGAAGCACGTTGCCGTTGGGGAAAATCCCGATTGGGAGGCATTGTTGGCAGCGATCGCGACAGAAAACCCCGATATCATTATCGATACTCGCTCCGACGATGCCACGGCACTCTACGAAGCCTATCAAAATACCGATCTCGCTCCCGAATGCTGCCCTATCTTAGCCCTCAACTTTTCCCTAAACGATATCGAGAATTTAGGCAATCGTGGGGAAGGTCATTATTTTCTCAGCCCTTATTTTCCGGCGAAGGGATCGCCCTTGCCCGCTTTTCTTCCCGCCAATGAAATTGCTGCCGCCGCTTACACCCAAGTTTATCTCTGGAAGCAAGCCGTAGAAACCGCCGGTTCTTTCCAAATCGATCGCGTTCGCGCGGCTGCCATCGGGCAAACATTCTCAGAAACAAGCGGAATCGTTTGTCTTACCCCCAACCAGCATCTCGCCCGTCCCTTGTTCGTCGGCAGCTATCGTCAAGGCAATTTTAGCCTCGCTTACAGCAGCAATCGTGCCATTAATCCCATTCCTTGGCTGGGTTTACAGTCACCCTTCACCAGGGATGCTCCGAGGCCGAAGAGTCACCCGTCACCGATCTCCCCTTCAGTTCCCCTCTTGCAAAGGGAGGTTAAGGAGAATGAGAACTCACAACCCACAACCCATAAAAACCTGATTGCCGAGCTAGAAGGAGAACGAGAAAGACGAAAAGAAATTGAAGCGGCAGTGCAAGAATACGGTACTGCTTTGCGGGCGCTTTTTGCTGCCACGAGCGATGCCATTCTCATTACCGATGCGAACGGCTGTTATTTGCGCGTTGCCCCCACTCAACCCCTACCTCCTTTTTCCCACGATTCTATCGGGAGAACCCTGCATGACATTTTCCCCCCCGAACGAGCCGATCGCTTTCTCGATTGCATTCGCACTGCCATCGAGGAACAACGCCCCGTTCAATTGGAGTATCACTGGGAAAATACTTGGTTTTCGGCAACGATTTCCCCCATCAATGACAATGAAGTCCTGTGGATCGTTCGCGATATCAGCCAGCAAAAACAAATTGAATGGAAGCGAGAACAAACCTTACTCGAATTCAAACAGCAATTTCAAGAAAGAACGACGGCTTTGAGAGATGTTAGCGATCGCCTCGTGGGAGAAGTCGTCGAACGCCAACACGCCGAGGATGCCCTCAATGCCGCTAAAGATCAATTGCAAGCTATCTTAGATGCGGTACCGGGCAATGTCTCTTGGATTAGTTCCGACCTACGCTATCTGGGGGTCAACCATCACCTCGCCGGAAAGTTCAACCTCAAACCCGATGCCTTTATCGGGCAGGATATTGGTTTTCTCAATGCCAGCGAAGAATTTATCAATTTCATCCGCGATTTTTTTGCCAGCGAGGCAATGGATGACTTTCGCGAAATTACCTCCTACGTTCAAGGAAGTTCGCGAACCTACCTGATTGTCGTGCAAAAATACAATCGCGGCAAAGCAGCTTTTACCGTGGGTATCGATGTAACCAAACGTCAAGAGGCTCTCAATGCCCTTGCTCGTTCCAAAGCGCAGTTGCAAGCGGTTTTAGAAGCAGTACCGGGTATCGTTTCTTGGATTAGCTCCGACCTGCGCTATTTGGGAGTCAATCGCCATCTCGCCAAAACCTTCAATCTGACGCCCGAGGATTTCGTCGGGAAAAATATCGGCTTCTTACAAGCCAGCGATGATTTTAACCAATTCGTGCAAGAGTTTTTTGCCGCCCCGGAACAAGATAATTTTCGCGAAGTGGAAGCCCTCGTCGATGGGGAAACCCGCAATTTTTTAATTGCCGCCCAAAAATACGATAATGGGGAAGCTGCCTTTACCGTGGGCATCGATATCACCGATCGCCAACAAGCGATCGAGGATTTGCACTTTACCAAAGATCAATTGCAAGCGGTTTTAGAAGCAGTGCCGGGGATTGTCTCTTGGATCGGTTCCGACTTGCGCTACTTGGGAGTTAATCGCCATTTAGCCAAGACCTTCGATCTGCCCGTAGAAGCCTTTACCGGTCAAAGTTTGGGCTTTTTACAAGCCAGCGAGGACTTTAATGAGTTTGTCAGTAACTTTTTTGCCAGTTCGGAACAAGACAATTTCCGCGAAGTTGAAACCATCGTCGAGGGAGAACCCCGCAATTTTTTAATTGCCGCCCAAAAATACGATGAAGGGCGCGCGGCCTTTACCGTGGGCATTGATGTCACCGAACGCCAGCAAGCCTTAGAAGCCCTGCAAAAAGCCGAGGAAAAATATCGCACTATTTTTGAAAATGCAGTCGAAGGGATTTTTCAAACCACTCCCGACGGTCGCTATCTCAGCGCCAATCCAGCGCTCGCCCGAATTTACGGTTATGATTCCCCAGAAGACTTAATAGCCAATCTGGACAACCTCGAAGAGCGATTGTATGTCGATCCCCAACGCCGTCGCATCTTTACCCATACCATTGAAACGGAAGGCGGAGTCGTGGGTTTTGAAGCCCACGTGCGCCGACGAGACGGACAATTGCGCTGGATTTCCGAAAACGCCCGAGCGGTACGAGATAAAAAAGGCAAGATCCTTTACTATGAAGGGACGGTGGAAGATATTACCGATCGCAAGCTGGCCGAAGAAAAACTGAGAAAACTCAACGAAGAGCTCGAAACGCGAGTGCAACAGCGCACCAATGAATTGCAACAGCTAAACTTGCAACTACTCCTCGAAATTGGCGAACGGGAACGCATCGAATCCGCCCTGCGAACCTCCGAAGCGGAACTGAAAGCCCTGTTTGCCGCCATGACCGATATTATCACCGTCTTCGATGCCAATGGCAACTATGCCAAAATCGTCACCACGAATTCGGAAACGATTTACAGTCCCAAATCGGAATTGTTAGGGAAAAACGTCCGGGAGGTCTTCTCTTCAGAACAGGCGCAAATTTTCCGCGACAATATCCGCGATGCTTTAGAAACCGGAGAAACCGTTTATATCGAATATAGTTTGGATGCAGCGCAACCCGGGGATGTCATTGGCGATCGCTCCGGTACGGTGTGGTTTTCTGCCAGCGTTTCCCCCTTACCTAACAATTGCGTGATTTGGGTGGCGCGGAACATTACCAAGCGCAAGCAAATGCAGTTGAAGGTGGAAAAGGCCGAGGAAAAATACCGCAGTATCTTTGAGAACGCAGCGGAGGGAATTTTCCAATCCACCCGGGACGGACGCTATATCAGTGCCAATCCGGCTTTGGTTGCCATGTACGGTTACGATTCCTTTGCAGAGATGGCCGCTTTGGTGTCCCAGATCGATCGCTGTTATGTCGAACCGGAACTGAGAAATACATTCCGAGAGCAACTCGAGCGCAAAGGTTCGGTGAATGGCTTTAAAGCACAGGTCAAACGCAAAGATGGCAGTTCGATCTGGACTTCAGAAAATGCTCGGGTGGTGCGGGATAATGATGGCAATATCCTGTTTTACGAAGGCACTGTTGCCGATATTACCAAGCAAAAAGAAGCAGAAGATGCCCTGCGATTGGAGCGGGAAAAATCCGATCGTTTGCTGTTGAATATCTTGCCCAAGGCGATCGCGGAACGGCTCAAGCAAAATGAGAAATCGATTGCAGAACGATTCGACAGCGTTTCCATTTTGTTTGCAGATATCGTTGAGTTTACTTCCCTCTCGGCTAAGATTTCGCCGACGGCATTGGTCGATTTGCTCAATGAAATGTTTTCTTCCTTTGACAAGTTAACCCAGTGGTATAATTTAGAGAAAATCAAGACCATTGGCGATTCTTATATGGTTGCGGGGGGGCTACCAGATACAACAGTCAATCACGCCGAAGCAATGGCCGATTTGGCCTTAGATATGCAGCTTGCCATCTCCAAGTTCGAGCGAGAGGAGGGGCAGCCGTTCCAAGTTCGCATTGGCATCAATACAGGACCCGTGGTGGCAGGAGTTATTGGGATTAATAAGTTTATTTACGATCTCTGGGGAGATACGGTAAATGTGGCTTCTCGCATGGAGTCTCAAGGAAAATCCAATGAAATTCAGATCACCGAGGATACTTACGAACTCATTAAGGATCGATTCTTTTTTGAGGAACAAGGAGAAATTCCCATTAAAGGCAAAGGTAAAATGAAAACCTATTTCCTCAAAGGACGGCTCTAGTCAATTCCAAATTCAAAATTCAAAACGCGGATGCGATCGCCGGTTGGCAATTTCCCGATGGTTGAGGAATCTTCCTAGAGGGAGATCGATCTCGGGTCGACTATTAATCGATTATTGGGATTAACGCGACCGTTCAAGTAATAAATGGCGGGATAATGTGCCAGCAAAACCGTTCTTGTCCCTCCCCATTCCGACCTCGCGCGGGCGGATTCGACATAGTGATAGACGGTATTATCTTTCCAGAATAAGGCATCCCCTGCTTGTAAAACAAAAGGAGACAAAACCGCTTTTTTGCCTTGGCGATCGGCGTATATTGCATTCCTCGCCCCATCAATATTCTCGCGTTTCAAGCAGATTAACATGGCTTTATCCGCACCATCGGAATGAATGCCCTGGCCCGTCAAACACTTATTTTCATCTCCGGGGTAAACGTGACTGGTTTGAACCTGTACGAGAATTAACTCATTCTCTGGAATTTCGTAAATCTTTTGAAATTGAGAGAGAATTTTTTGCGTGACTTGACATTGTAGAAATTCGCGAGGCAGTTCTCGATAATAGCGCTTGTATCCCCCAGAAAAAGAGTTGTAATAAACGGCTTGGTTAAAGAAATTTTGTGCGATCTGAAACCAATTTCCTCGTTCTGAGAAAACAAAAGCAATATTTTTGGTTCGTTTGGTAAAATGCCGAGAACTGGGATCGGGGCCTAATTCGCCAACGGATGCCAGTAACTCGAATCGTTCTGTTTCCTCCAGCAGAGAGAGGGTAAAAGCGGGTAGATTTTTTGCTCTAATACAGAGTTCGTCATATTGAGTTGAGGGGTTGGGAAGGAGCATTCTCAATCTGTCCGCACTGATTTTGGTGTTTTCGATTATATTTTACCCAGAGTATTATCGCCAATTGCATTTTAGCTAAAATTCACAAAGTTTCGCGTCTTGCGCGTCCGTTTCTACATTATTCTGTAAATAGTCTCGCACCCAATCGCAACTTTTCTCCAACAGGCGCTCGAAGTCTAAAATTTCCTCTAAATGCCAGAGAATAACTTGATTGTCGGTACTGCCGGAAACTAAGATTTTGCCATCGCGACTAAAGGCAATACTATTAACTCCCTGTTTATGCTGTCGCAATGCTGTCAGTTGCTTGCCTTCTCGATTCCATAAAACGATCGCGCCGTCATCTCCAGCCGAAGCAATAATTTCACCGTCGGGACTAAAGGCGACATCATTCACTCCTTTTTGGTGTCCGCGGAAAATTTGCAATAATTTGCCTTCTAATGTCCATAGTTTTAGGGTGCGATCGCGACTGCCCGAAAGTAAGGCTTTCCCATCCGGACTAAAAGCAAGGGCCGCAATTCCCGCATCGTGTCCCCGCAGCGAGCGCCTTAATCGTCCATCTCGCTGCCAGAATTTAATCGTGCCGTCCAAACTTCCAGAAACAAAGATTTCGCCGTCAGAATGAAAATCCAAGGCTCTAACGCTACCTCGATGTTCGGTCAGAGTTTTCATCAATTCCCCCTCTCGATTCCAGATTTTTATCGTACTGTCATCACTACCCGATACCAACCTACGACCATCTGGACTAAAGGTGACAGGTCCTGTTGCATCCTCGTGACCGGAGAGAACCTTTTGAGAGAGAATGCCCGCGATCGCATCGATTCGCAACAATCGCAGGGTATTGTCCAAGCTGGTAGAAGCCAAAAATCCTCCGTCGGGACTGAATTTAACCCCCTTAACCCCACCTTCGTGTCCCCAGATCTCCCGCACCAAACGTCCCTCCTGACTCCAAAGTTTTAGGGCATTATCGCCCCCTACAGATGCAACAAACTTGCCATCTGCACGGATATCCACATCCCAAACCGTGGCGCGGTGTCCCGATAACAATGTAGAGCGAGGATGCTGGGGCTGCCATAATTTTACCGTCCCGTCAGAACTGGCCGAAACCAAAGACTGTCCCTCGGGATCGAAGGCAACCTGCCAGATTTCGCCTTGATGTCCCGATAGCGTGGTTAATAAGCGCCCGTCTCGATGCCAGAGTTTCACAGTTTGGTCGCGACTTCCCGTGGCGAGGGTCTGACTGTCGGGACTAAAGGCAACCCCGTATACCTCATCTGCATGACCGGCAAGAACCCTTATGGTTTCCCATTGCTTTCCTTGCTGTCGCCACAAACGGGCGGTTTTGTCATCGGAAACCGTGGCGATAAGTTCGCCATCGGGACTGAAGGCTACTGCATACACTTCATCCTCGTGACCTTGGAAAGTGGCGATCTCTCTGCCATCGAGACTCCACAAGCGGGCGGTTTTGTCGTCGGAGGCCGTAGCGATGAGTTTGCCATCGGGACTGAAGGCCACTCTCACGATAGGGGCGAGATGTCCCGTCAGGGTTCGTGCGAGGGTCCCATCTGCATGCCAGAGTTTGGCCGTGAGATCGCGGCTGCCAGAAACCATATACCTGCCATCGGGACTAAAGGCTAAACCGATAACCCCGGATTCATGGGCGATAAATCGGTTTTGTAACGCGTTTGTTTGTAAATCCCAAATCGCGATCGTGCGATCCAAACTTCCCGAAGCGAGAAAGCGACCGTCCGGACTGAAGGCAACAGAGTAAACTAAATCTTCGTGACCTTGCAAGGTTTCTACTAATTTACCGTTGCGCTGCCACAACTTCACGGTTTTATCGCGACTGCCCGTGGCGATGAATTGGCCATCGGGACTGAAGGCCACTCCCCAAACGCCATCCAAATGGCCTGAAAGGCGATTGGTTTCCCGGACGTTATCGATCGCCTGTTGCAACATTGCATCGATGCGATCGTGCATTGAGGGTTGTAACCATTTTAATTGTAGGGATCGATTTTTGGCGCGAATGGCAGCAACGAGGGCATCAAATTGACGATTGCCATTGAGGAGGGCTTCGGTGGAAACGAGGAGAGCGGAGAGTTCGTTTTGCAGGCTTTTGCGGTATTGAAAAAAAGCGATCGCCCCTAACAAATTCGAGAGACCAAAAGCGCAACTTACTGCCACGAGAAAAAAACGTTGGTATCTCAAACGAGATTCGATCGCCTTAGCGCGTTCGGCTTCCCAGCGAATTTCTTTTTCTTCTTTGGCTAGCTTTTGCGAGGCGTTGAGAAAGCGATAATCTTCGGGAGGCAGGTTTTTCTCTTTTGCCCAAATGAGGGCTTCTTGTAGGGTTTGACCTCGTAAGAGGCGCGAATCATCTTGATAATGGGAGCGTTCCCAAGCCGCGATCTCGCCCGTGTAGGGGCGCATTTCTCCGAGGATGCGCTGTACCCATTGGCGATCGAAAATTCTTTGGTAGATGAGGTTGCCGATCTTGAGGCGATCGCGATCGCGACAAACTACCCCAGACAAAGCGAGGCGTTGTTGTTCGCGGCTGCCGTCGAGGGCAATCGCGCCTTCTTGTAAAATCTTGTGGTAGAATCCTAACAAATGTCCGGTTTCTTTTTCGTCTTGCAGCAGGCGATCGCGAATGTTGCGAAGATGAACGGGTTCGTCTTTGGCTTGCCAATTTTCTAAAATATGGTGGTACACGAGGGCGGCGATCGCTTCTTTCTCTTCGCCTGTAGGAATTTCTTGCTCCAATCGTACCGTTAGCTGACAGAGTTTTTGGGTTAAAAAGGGCTGTCCTCCCGTCCAAGCTAAAATTGCTGCTAAAGTCTCTTGAGGGTTTGCCGTTCGAGTTTCTAGACCTTTAGCGAGGGGTTGTGCTTCTACAAGGGTAAATCCCGTCAGCGCGATCGCCCGACCGATATTAAATGAGGTGCGGTAGGTATTTTGGATTAAATCCCCCGGTGTTGCTACGCCAAAGAGGGCAAAATTCAAGCGCTTGTATTGGGGGTTTTCTGCTCGACGATCGCAACAGGAGCGAATCAATGCCCAAAAATCATCGACGGGGAATTTTAAGCTGAGAATACTGTCAATTTCATCGAGAAAAATAAATATTTTCTCGGTTTTGACGTTCGCGAGTAAAACTTCTTCAACGAACTGACTCAAACGCTGGAGAGGAGAGTATTCTTTGCGTTCTTTCCACCAATGGCGATCGCATTTTTTGCCCAAGCGAAATCCCCGCACCAATTCGGAAAAAATGCCTTTATACCACTGTTCGGCTGTAATTTCTTCATTCCCCAACCGCGTCAGATCGATCGCGGTGCAAGTATAATTCGCTTCTTTGAGACGCTGCATCGTTCTCACTCGCAAACTCGATTTTCCCATTTGTCGAGAGTTGAGAATGTAGCAGATTTCTCCGGCTTCTAAGGCGGCGAGAAGTTCTGCATCTGCCGATCGCGTGACGTAGGTTAAATTTTGCGAACCCAACGCCCCACCAACCTGATAGCGGTATTCTGATTCGATCTCCATTATTCGTTGTCGTTCGCCTTAAAATTAACGCGCTTGTATAAATCTTGGAGCGAGATTTCAAAATTGACCGATGCCAATTTCAGAACGTCATTTTCGCTCAAATATTCGGTTAACAACCAGCGATTGTCTTCTTGTTTCGCGTATTGGTCTATATTATAATCGATCTGGGAAATTAAAATATATTCTTGAAATTCTGGCAGCGATCGATACTTTTTAAATTTGTCTGTCTTATCGTAATCTTTCGTTGAATCGGATAAAATTTCGACAATAACACAAGGGTTGATAATTGCCTTTTGTTTCTCATCGGTGAAAATTGGCTCGCCATCCACTATCATTACATCTGGGTAAGTATAGCGACGATAGCGAGGAAGCCACAAGCGCATATCGCTCATAAAAACTTCATATTCTTTTCGATCGATAGTTAAAGGAAATAAACGACAAAAATTGAGAGAGATTCGATTATGATTTGCTGTTGCACCTGCCATGGGAACGATTTCTCCATCTAAATATTCGCTTTTAAAATCTGCTTGTTCTTCTAATTCCAGATATTCCTCTGGAGTGAAATATTTAGATTGGGTTGCCGCAATCATTCGCTTTGACTCCCTCGAAGATTTTATCGATAATATAGAGTATACTAGATCTAGTCCAATGATTCAACGTTTTTTTAATCAACAATTAGCGATCGCAAACTTCTCCCATAACTTCCTATTTCCAGTCTCCTTGCATGATAAAAGCCGCCCATTTGTAAGGATATTCACCCTCGCGCCACATCTGTAACTGTGCCTCTCGCAGGGCGGTGGCGGGTTTCATTTCCTCATTTATCATATTTTGATAATAGTCGCTCATCAGATTCGCCGTAGCGATATCGCTGACATTCCACAAACTTACCGTGACTCGTGTTGCTCCAGCATATAAGAAACCCCTTGTCAAGCCGACGACTCCTTCGCCGCTGACTTCTTCTCCGATTCCAGTTTGACAAGCACTGAGCACGACTAAATCTGCATTGAGCTGGAGGTTGTAGATATCTTGCAAGCGCAAGAACCCATCTTTTTGTTTGCCATTTTTGTCATACAGAGAAAGCGCTAAACCGGAAAGTTGGGGATTATCTTGAATGCAGCCATGAGTTGATAGGTGTAAAATTTGATATTGTGCCAGTTCTGCGCGGGTGGCGGTGGCGCGATCGGCAGCAAATCCCATGGCGAGGAACTCTTGGTTATCGGGAATGAGAGAGAGAATATTTTCGGCTTCGGTGCGGGTATGGGGAAGGCGATCGAAACTCTGGCAGCCATCGCGAAAGAGTTCGAGGAGAGAATTATCTGGACTGGTGGCGACTTCTCCAGAAAGGCGAGGATCGCGTTTGGAGAAAACGGGATCGGCAAAAACAGCAATTTTTTGGGCAGCAGGGGGACGGTTTTCGGTTTGTTTGCGTTGAATGGCAAGGCTAGAAGCCGAAGAAAAATTGACAATTTCATGGTTTGCCAGTAAAGGTGCAATACCCGCTCCCGACGCTCCCCCCGCTCCCCAAGGCAATGCACCAAAAGGAAGGCGATGCAATTTCCCATCGGCGACGATCGCCAATCTCTGCCCCTTCAGTCGATCGGCAATGGGATTTAATAGCATATGAGCGATCGCCTTTCCTTCAGCGAGGGGGTTGCGATCTTCGGCTTGCAGGGCGATCGCGTATTTTTCGGCAGCACGTTCAATCTCTTGACGGGGAGGGAGTTTGTAAACGGCAAACTCGTTTTTCCCCACGACGAAGAGATAGCTGCGTTCCGATCCGAGGGCATATTCAAGGAGTAGGGTGTCGTCATCGAGAATATCCCTTTGAATTTCTGCTAAGGTGAGGGGTTGAGGATATTTCAGATCGGCATAGGCGGAATTTTCGCGACGAATGCGGGTTTCGAGATCGGAGAGTTGTTTGAGGAGGGCATCGCGATCGCGGATAAGGCGCTCTAAGTCTTCATTGGCATAACTGCTACTGGTTAATTCTAAACGGCGTTTTTCAAGGTTGCTGAGTTCTCTAATCTGGTGCTGTTCTTCTTGCAGAAGTTGAGGATCGACGTTTTGACGAATATTGAGGTTGGCTTCAGTGAGGATTTCTGTGAGGGTGCGGGCGCGATTTTTCTCGCTGGCTTGAAAGGCTTGTTTGTTGTAACCGCGATGGGGATTCTCTCGGTGCAACTGCATGAGAATATCGATATAAAGTTGGTAGCGGTTGGAAACAGTCGCAAAGAAGGATTGACGCAGATCGGGATTATCGACTTCAGTGCGGATGGATTCTGCGATCGCGATGGATGCTTCAATATCTTTGAGGGCTTCGGCAAAATTGCCTTGTTGATATTTGACTAAAGCAAGATTTTGTCGAGAAATGCCTTCTCCAGAGCGATCTCCGATTTTTTGCGCGATAATTAAAGAGCGTTGGTGATAAGCGATCGCCCTCTCGTATTGTCCTTGTGAATCGTAAATAATGCCCAAATTCCCCAAAACAATACCTTCTCCCGCACGATCGCCAATTTCTCGTTTGAGGGTTAAAGATTGCTGGTAATAGTCAATAGCTCTGCGATCTTCTTCCAATGAATGGTAAACATTACCCAAAGCTCCGAGAGCGCTACTTTCACCCGCACGACTGCCAATTTTTTGAAAAATAGCCAAAGATTGTTGATAATAGTCAATCGCATTCGTGTATTCTCCTAATAAATCGGAGATATTCCCTAAATTCCCAAGAGCGCTGCTTTCTCCTACACGACTGCCGATCGCTTGAAAGATAGCTAAGGATTGTTGAAAATAATCAATGGCTCTCTTGTATTCTCCCAATGAACGGTAAACATTACCCAAGTTGTTGAGAGATTTCCCTTCTCCCGAGGGATTGTTAATTTCTCTATCAATTGCCAGAGACTGCTGATGATAATCAATTGCTTTAGCATATTCTCCCAGGGCTTCATAAACAAACCCCAAATTATTGAGAGATTTTCCTTCTCCAGAGCGATCGCCGATTTCCCGCGCAATCGTTAGCGATTGTTGGTGATATTCAATGGCTTTGCTATATTCTCCCAATAAAGAAGATACGCTCCCCAAATTATTGAGAGATTTTCCTTCTCCAGAGCGATCGCCGATTTCCCGCGCAATCGTTAGCGATTGTTGGTAATATTCAATGGCTTTGCTATATTCTCCCAAGGCTTCATAAACAAGCCCCAAATTATTGAGAGATTTCCTTTCTCCAGAGCGATCGCCGATTTCCCGCACAATCGTTAGCGATTGTTGGTAATATTCAATGGCTCTGCTATATTCTCCTAATAATTCGTAGATACCGCCCAAGTTCCCGAGAGAGTATCCCACTCCTTGAGGATCGCCAAGTTCTCGAGCGATGGCGAGAGATTGTTCGTGATATTCGATAGCCTTTCTATATTTTCCCAAGGCTTCATAAACGAGCCCCAAATTATTAAACGCTCTTGCCATTCCCCAGCGATTGCTAAGTTCTCGTGAAATCGCTAGCGATTGTTCGTGATAATCGATGGCTTTGTTATAGTGTCCCAACGAGCGATAAGCGAGTCCCAGATTGTTATAAGAATTCTCTTCTCCAGAGCGATCGTCAAGTTCCCGAGCGATGGCGAGAGATTGCTCGTAATATTCAATCGCTTTTCTATATTCTCCCAATAAACGATAAACATTTCCTAAATTATTGAAAGCTCTTCCTTCACCATTGCGATCGTCAAGTTCTCGAGCGATGGCGAGAGATTGCTCGTAATATTCGATCGCTTTTCTATATTCTCCCAATAAACGATAAACAACACCCAAGTTATTGAGAGAGTCTCCTTCTCCGGCAAGATTTTCAATCGCTCGATAAATTTCTAGCGCTTTCTCCCAAGATTGTGCTGCCTCTCGAAATTGACTATTTTGATATTGCTGTCTTCCTCCCTCAAATAAGCGATCTGCTTCTGCTTGGCGCTCCTCTACCGTTTGCGCCTGCACTCCCTCTGAGAATTCCCCCAGTCCTCCAACCGTCCCCAATAGCACCAACGCCAGCCCAATTCCCACAGTCCAACTTTTCATCATGCGCCTTTTCGCGATGTTCTCTCTTTACCTTACCATTAAACTATCAAAATGATATCGCGCGATCGTATTGCCAAACCTCAAGTAAAAAAACGTTCGACCAAACAACTAAATTCGGGGAACAAAGGACTGGTTAAAGTATCTTTAGCAAATAACGTTACTGCTAATTTTAAAATGCAATTCTCTCGCCAATAGATTTGCACCGATTGTTTGGCGCGATCGCATATCCAATATTCTCGCACCCCTCGAGTTGAATAAAGTTTGAGTTTGACCTCATAGTCTCGCTTGCGATCGGTGGCAGTTTTCGATTTTAGAGCACAATTATCTCATGTTGAAAGTCTCTGATTGCTATTCCCACAGGCGCAGGTTTCCGAAGTCAGTGCGATCGCCAATCGTTAATGAGGCGTAACGCTTGCCATGCCGGAGGCTATACAGTATCCTATGCGCCTATGGGACTCTTTCTTATTCCAAGCTGCAAAGATCTAAATTAATGATGTTCGATTCATTGACTAAATCTTCTTTCGTGTAAAAGGCAAGTTTTCGTTTTCCTTTGACTTGCTGCCATGTTTTCTGCACGATCGCATCAGGATATTTTCCAGCATTTAACTGTTCTAAAATCGACGGCCATTTTTGAGATAAAACGAGAGCATCCCCAAGAAACAACTTGCAATCGCCAATATGAGCTACGGTGTAAATTCCTGAAGACATGATATTTTATGGTAAAATGGGAGTAAAACGGACAAATGCGAAATTAATAAATCAAAATCGTCGAATCGTCGCAAGCGAGATAGCCTTCCGAACAAACAATCGCCAAGCTGCCTAAGTTTTCGGCTTGCAGGTACAGATTCCAACACCAGATTTGGCGGAGCGATCGAAATAAAGTAAAGCCAATTTCAAGGCTGTAATATCCGGAAAATTGCAAGATGGTAGCCAGATAGTCAAACACATTCATACTTTGCGAACTCTCTGCATTCTCTCCACTCGCTCCGTTATCTGCGAAAGATAAGGGAAAACTGGGTAAAATGGATAAGTTTTTCCGATCTTGAGGAGAAGCAAAAGCTTGCAATAGGCGCTCGACATCCTTCGCGAGTTGCGGATCGGGATTGTCTCCCCACCTCAAGCGCAACATACCCCAAAATTTAGCTAAATGTCCGATTTTATCTTGTAAAATTTGGGCGATCGCGTGATGCAAATCTCTTAAAGAGTGAGAGAGCAACCATAAATAAATCGAAACGGAAATCCATTCGGAAATGACGCGCTGAAAAAGATAGCGATCGACCTCGAGATCCGCCCCGATCGCAAAATCGAGATTGTCAGATCGAGGCAATCTTTCCTCCGCTAATCGTTCGTAAATTTGGCGAAAAATAGCAGAATGCTGACGCTCTTCTCGTTCCCACAAACTCAATTCTAAAAGGTTGCCATCTTCATCGATCGCACTGCCTAAAAAAGCAGCAATATGAGAGGGAATTCCCGATACCTTTTCCCACATTTGACGGGAATAAACGGGTATCGCTTTGACTTCTGCGGACATTGCGATTGCCGCGAGAAATAACTCTGGAGAAATGCCCGTAATTTGTTCGCGATCGATAGCATCCCAATCAATCGGTTGCCAAGGACGCAATTGGGTCTCTTGATGGTGAAAGGATAACTCAAATAAGCGCTCGTCGAGCTTCTCACAGGATAAATAGCGATCGATGAGGTCCCTCAGTCTCGCTTTTGTCATTGTGGAATGGGGTTGAGTGGCGCGATCGTCGGCTAAAAGGCAGCAAGCAGGGGAAGGGGTTTGATGAACTGTTGTAAACACGACCTTTGTTCTCGATTGCGAATTTCTCTATACTTAAAGTCTGAAATGAATTTGAGGAGGTTCGATCCCACTTGTCAACTCAGCACGATCTCAGTGAAAATTCGCAGTTGGAAAACTCGCACTTGGCAATTTGTAGTTAATCCCGAAAGAATTGGATATAATTGGCGATTTTTTATGAGCGAAACCCTCAAAGCCTCCACCCGAGGACTGGCAACGATCGAACGAGCCATTCAACGACAGGGATGGACGAAAACCAATACCCCCGCTTTTTGGACGGCAGCTTATACCTCTCAAGCGACCTTGCGGCGTTTTTGGCGTAAAATTCCCATTCAAAAGGCGACGTTTATCGCCATCTGTCAGGCTGTCGAGATTGAAGATTGGGAAGCGATCGCCGATCTCGACGATACGGAACGAGAAGATTTACCCAACGATATTCTCGCTCGCGTTGCCGCTTTTCCCACTCACGTTCCCGATAAACGCTTGGCGGTTTTGTTGCTCACGGAAGCCGTGGGCTTTAGCGATCGCATGAGTGTCAATGAAGAACAGGCGTTAGGATTGATTCGCCGAGATATACAGCGTCTCGCCCTCTGTTGTCAAGAGAAGGAGGGACGAGTTCTCAAATTTACTGGAGACGGATTGCTGGTGTATTTTACCAGTGCCATCGACGCAGTAAATTGCGCCATCGCCATGCAAAAAACCCTTGCCGAAAATGCCGCCAATCTTTCCCCTCTCGATATCTTGCACCACCGCACCGGAATTCATTTGGGAGATATTTACGTGACAGAAGGAGAAGTTATGGGCAATGGCATTAATATCGCCGGAGATATCCTCCTCGAAGCAAAACCCGGGGAAATTTGCCTTTCTCAAAGCGTTTATAGCGTCGTTCGAGCTTCTCTCACAGAAGAGATGCGGGACTTAGGTAAAAAAAACCTTGCGAGTTTGTCCGATGCGATCTCCCTCTACTATATTTCTGCGATCGCGCCGCAATTGCCCGTGCAACTGCCGCAAATTGCCGATCTCCCTGCCGTTCCCGAAGGCCCGGTCCCGATCGCTTCTCCGTTTTATATCGAGCGATCGCCTTGGGAGCGACAATGCTATCGTGAATTGAAACAACCGGGAGCGCTATTGCGCTTGAAGGCCCCCGGACAAATGGGAAAAACTTCTCTATTGCATCGATTGTTGCATCATGCCGCCCGAGGGGGAACGCGTACCGCGCGTTTGAATTTACTGCAAGTAGAAGATGCGATTTTGTCGAGTCTCGAACGATTTTTGCGATGGTTTTGTACTTGCGTGACGCAAAAATTGCGCCTGAGCAATCGCGTTAAAGAATATTGGGATGAAGAGAATAGCAGCGTTCTCAACTGTACGTATTATTTTGAAACCTATCTGTTAGAAGAATGCGAAGAAGGGCTTTTATTGGGATTGGATGAAGTCGATCGCCTCTTTCAATATCCCAAGATTACTCGCGGTTTTCTGCCCATGTTGCGGAGTTGGTATGAAGAAGCAAAAACCCTAGAAATCTGGGCAAAATTTCGGTTGGTGGTGGCCCATTCAACGGAAGAATACGGCTTGCTCGATCTCAATCAATCCCCTTTTAATGTGGGCTTGCCGATAGAATTGACAGAATTTACCGCCGAACAAGTCCGACAATTAGCCCGCTATCATCGATTGGAATGGAACGAGACGCAATTACAACAAGCGATCGCCTTATTGGGAGGACATCCCTATCTCATTCGCTTGGCAATGTATCATTTGGCACGCAATTATATTACCTTTGAACAACTATTAAAGGAAGCACCGACAGGGGCGGGAATTTATGAAGAGTATTTGCGCCGTCACTGGCAAATCGTGCAGGCCAATACTCATTTGTTGACAACTGTCGAAAAACTGGGACGAGCGACAGAAGCGATCGCGATCGATCCCCTTTGTGCCTATCAGCTTGATAGCATGGGTTTAATCCACAGGCAAGGCGATCTCGTTCTCTGGCGGTGTCAGCTTTACGAACGATTTTTTCGTAATATTTTCAACGCCTAAGAAAAATTTTCTTTTTGAACAGTTATTATTGCCCTTACTACTAATATTTCTGAAGAAGAACGATAAATCGCTTGTGCCAAAAGTGAGCTGTTTGGTGATAAAATGAGTTAAGAAAAATTTAATATTTGAGAAATTGACCCAGCATTTGGGTATAATTTTTGTATACCAAGATACGTCTCAACCTGCCGATCGGGTGCGATCGCCGTTCTCTTTGAATGAGCGCGCTAGTGGGAATGCTTGGCGACTGACTGCACGCACAAATCAAGCAGCCATTATGGCCAAACCCGCTCTCGCGATCGCCATAATTGAAAAAATTTCCCAACAATATCCCGGAATTGCGGCGGAGTTAAAACAGATGGTGCATCGTTACTAATTTGCCGAGATCGTTCATTGAGTTGCAATGGCCGAACAACCTATTGTGTTCATTCAAAATTCAAAATTCAAAATTCAAAAAATTCCGGCCTTTATTTTGAACTTTGAATCGATCGTTTTTAATGGGAGCGAAGTGACATGACTCCAGACTTATTTTATGGCAAAATTCCAGACATTTTAATTGCCGATGGCACCCTAGATTCGCTCCGGCTCATTTCCCAATCCCTATCGAGTCATGGTTATGACGTGCGGAGCGCTGCCACTGGCACATTGGCGATCGCCTCAGCGCGAGAGATGCAACCGGATTTGATTTTGCTCGATATCAAAATGCCGGATTTGTCGGGTTATGAAGTCTGTTGCCAACTCAAACAAGATCCCCGCACCTGCGATATTCCCATTATTTTTATCAGCGCCTTAAATGAACCGTTTGATAAGGTGAAAGCCTTTAGCGTTGGCGGTGTAGATTATATTGTCAAACCCTTTCGGATTGAAGAAGCCCTAGCTCGCATTCAAAGTCAGCTCGAGCGATATTTTTCCCTCATTCAGATCCAAAAACTCAACGCGGAATTGGAGCAGAGAGTGCAAGAGCGGACGGAAGAATTAAGAGCGAGCAATCAAACCTTGCAGCAAGAAATCGCCGATCGCCAGAAAATCGCAGAAAGTTTGCGGGAAAGCGAAAGCAAATTTCGCCAAATTTCCGAACACATTCAAGAGGTTTTTTGGCTGATTTGCTATGATGCACATTTAAAAGAATTTAAAGAGATTGAATATGTTAGCCCTGCTTTTGCCGAGATTTGGGGACGAACTTGCGAATCCCTATATGAGAATTCTTGGGAGTGGATTGCCGCCATTCATCCCCACGATCGCCAAAAGGTACAAGTGGCTTTTAAAGAAAAAGCCGCACGAGGGTTATTTGATGAAGAATATCGAGTGGTTCGTCCCGATGGCACGCTACGCTGGATTCGCGATCGCGGTTTTCCCATTTACAACGATCGCGGTGAAGTTTATCGGGTGGCAGGCATTGCCGAGAATATTACCCAACGCAAACAGGCAGAACTCGAGCGAGATCGCTTCTTCAATCTTTCCCTCGATCTGTTTTTCATTACAGACGAAACGGGAAAATTTAAGCGCCTGAATTCTGCTTGGATGCAGTTATTAGGGTATGCACCCTCAGAACTCATCGGGGGATCTTTTTGGGATTTTGCACATCCCGAGGATTTACCTCTCGTCAAAAACGCTCGAGGGCGGTTGCGTCGAGGAGAGGATGTAAATGCTTTAGAAATACGCTGTTGCGGCCAAGATGGCGAATATTATTGGATGGCTTGGAATATCGTTCCCTTTCCTCGAGAAAATCTATTTTATGGTGTCGGACGCGATATTTCTCAGCGCAAAGCCTCGGAAGCACGTTTGATTTATGAAACCCTGCACGATGCCCTTACGGGTTTGGGCAATCGCACCTATTTCATGGAGCAGCTAGAAATCGCGTTTAAAAAAGGGAAACGCCAAAGAGAAAGTCACTTTGCCATCTTATTTATCGATTTAGACGATTTTAAGCGCATTAACGATACCCTCGGTCATGCCATCGGCGATCGCTTGCTGGTGCAAGTCTCGCAAATTCTGCAAGCATCGGTGCGAGAAGTCGATTCCGTGGCCCGATTGGGAGGAGATGAGTTTGTCATCTTGTTAGAAAATGCGAACGCTTGGCAGGACGTTCTCAAGGTGGTAGAACGCATTCAAGAGCGCCTTAAATCTCCCTTTCACCCAGGCGATCGCGAGGTTTTTGTCAGCACGAGTATCGGTGTTATCTTTAGCAAACCGGATTATCGCGATCCTTGCGAGATCCTGCGGGATGCAGATATTGCCATGTATCGCGCCAAAGCAAAGGGAAAGGGTTGTTATGAGGTCTTCGATCGCGCTATGTATGCCCAAACCCTTTATCGGATAGAGTTAGAAAATGCGTTGCGTTCCGCGATCGCCAATGAAGAGTTGCAACTTTACTATCAACCCATTATCCGGCTGCAACCCCCGCTTCAACTCGAGGGGTTTGAAGTGTTATTGCGCTGGTATCATCGGGAAAAAGGAGCGATTCCCGCTTCCGAGTTTATTCCCATTGCTGAAGAAACGGGATTGATTAACGAGATTGGAGAATGGGTTTTAGAGAAAGCCTGTCGTCAGTTTCAAGCATGGCGATCGATCCATGCTAATTTTGTGAATTTGTATTTGAGTCTCAATATTTCCGGTCGCCAATTGCGGGAGTCTTCTTTCATTCACATTCTCGATCGCGTTCTCCAAGAAACGCAAATTCCGCGAGATTGTCTCGAGTTAGAAATTACCGAAAGCAGTTTGATTGAAAATCAGCCCATTGCCGCGCAGATTTTACAAGCTATCAAACAGCGCGGGATTGCGATCGGTTTGGATGATTTTGGGACGGGATGTTCTTCTTTGCAATCTTTGCATCAATTCCCCTTCGATATTATCAAAATCGATCGCGCTTTTGTACAAACTATTGAAGAGGAAACGCGAGAAAGCCGTATCGTTCATTCCATTGTCATGTTAGCTCGCGCCCTCGATCTGGGGACGGTTGCAGAGGGGATCGAAACGGAAGAGCAACTGAAAAAACTGCAAGAATTGGGCTGTGAATCGGGGCAGGGTTACTGGTTTTCCGAGCCGATTTCCGGCGATCGCGTCGAGGGATTTTTGCGAGCGGGTTGTTTCGATCGCCGCTCGATCCGCCAGTCTTGTCCGGCTCTCTGTCCGGCGAAAATATGCCAATATCTTAAACGATCTGCCGCGATCGCAAAATCGGAAATAAAGTGCAGGGTGAGTTAATGAGGGAGCGGGGGGAGAAGAATTTTGCACGAAAAGCCTGCGAATTATCCAGACTTGAGATTAATTCAAAATGGATGAGGCGATCGCATCTATCAAGTATGGCAGTGTGGGTGAATGCGATTGCATCGTTGCTTTGGAGGTTGGATAACAAGCGATCGTAATCGCAGGATGGGCAGGGGATAAGCGTACGAATTGAATAATAATGCTGATTCTCCTGCCCGCCGATCGCTTAATTTGAGGATGGCGAAATATGCGTTATCGAGAAAAACGCTTGTGAGTGCTTATCCTTCCTTTTGCTTGCACATTGTCGTTCCAGCAATGCCGCCCACTGCCAACAATCCCAAGATCGCACCGGGTTCGGGAACGTCTTCTGTCGCGGTAAAAGCTGCACCGGAGAAGGTCAGATCGCTAAAGATTTCCCCACTTGCCAAACGCCGTTCAAAAGATGTCACTGTAATTCCTGCTTCAGCTAATTGGAAGGTTAGGATAGATTGCCCTTTAGATTGACCTAAAGACGCATCATTAGCATCGACGCGGAACACACCATCTAATTCTACATTAATCCCCAGTACGCCAGCTTCTTCTTGCGTCACGATGAGACCGGAAGATTGAGTCACGTTGAAAACATATTTGCCATCTGCCGACTTCTGGGCATCTGGGAAAGGAATGGCGACACTTAAATCCAAGAACGGCGTGGGGGTTGCATCGATCGGAATCAAGTCGGCGATAAAGGCGCTGTTGAAACCGACAAAATCTCCTGTCGCGCCCGATATGAGCACTTCAGCCGGATCGGTGTAGGGATTGGAAAAATCGAGACCATCTTTAGATAGGTTCAGTTTGGTAAAGAGGCTGCCGATTTGGAAACTACCGGAGAGTGCGCCTGCTTCGGCAGAAGCGGCGTTAAACGCGAGACTGGCGGTAACGAGGGGAAGGGCAATCGCCGCTTTGGCAACTTTGGAGAGGATAGCAGGGAGTTTCATGATGCTTGCAGATTGTTTTTTTCTTGACATTCTTATTGTCTTATTTGTGTTTATATTTTAAGGCGATCGCATCATCTTTGGCTTTGTGAATATTATCACTAATTTTTGATGATTTCATGGGGGCGATCGCGATGATAGAAATAACAAAAAAACAGCGATCTGAAGCAGTTTAAGGTAGCGATCGCGATCGCTATTTTAAATATATTTTCAGATAAATTTTACAATAATAAGGTTCAAATATTATCAGTAGCTTGTTTTTCATATTGGATCGAGAAATATTAAAAATCAAAATATTGCAACAAATATAAATATAATATAAAAACATTAAATTTGTCCAAGATTTACATTAAAAAACAAACTTACATTTTTAAAATGATTAAAAATATATATAAATTGACAAAAACAATACTGTTTTTGTCAAAAATATCTTTTATTTGTATTTTTATGACTGTAAAGAACAATTGAATTTATTTTTAAAATTAAGAAAGTTTTTCTATGAAATAGAATATTTTTCGAAAATAAAAATAAAAATTTAGCTTAGAAAAATATTTATTTTTTGTTATTTCAGAATAATATATATTGAGTATTTATTTTAATTTTTTATTATTTTAAATCGATCTGTGACGTAAAAACTAACTTTATCAATCTGATATAATTACTGAGGTGCTTTTTGCGACTTGCGATCTAATTCGTTGTTTACTTAGATCGAATAAAAACAGTTTTTGAATTTAGTTTTAAAGATTTCGTGCAATTACTGAAATATTTTATTGATTTACTTTTCTGCCTTCATATTCAATGAGATTGAAAAAGAAATGCTATCCATAGTAATTTTTTGGATTTGGTGTAATTACCGATCTATTTTCTTGATTGCTATCATTTCCTTCATATTTGTCTGAAGTCGAGATAAGGCACGCCTTATCTCTACGGGATTGGGTCTCGTCTCTCATTCAGTAAAAAAGTTCTCATTCGAGAGATTAGCGATCGCTCGTTTCATTTCCTCCCGAAGCAATGCAACTATCCTCGCGATCGCTCCGTGATACCAAATCCAGTTACTACAGACTGTATTCACGCAATCGCCTGTAATCCTGTAGGGGCGTTGCATGCAACGCCCGCTGGGAATACCTCCTCAGCAGTGCGGATTTGGTATGAGTCGGTATCGCGATCCGCCGGGGTTTCAAAACCTCCGTCTCATACGAAAAGTCCTCTCGAAGAGGACTAATCAATTCAAAAAATGCTGAATACCATGTCCGGATTGAATTTGGGAATTTGACTCCGATTTTGCTTTTCCCAGGGTGACAAAAGAGGGTTATTTAGATTAAAGGGGAAACACTTTCGGAGATTGTAACTCTAAACCAACTTTCACTTTTGTCCCGATCGCCAACCCCTTACCCGCTTGCGATCGCGCAATTAATTCCCGTCCTGAAGCCATTTCCACCCGATAACAATGCTCTCGCCCGAGAAACTGGCGATCGCGAATCGTCCCATTTCCCCCCTCATCCGGCTGCAAAACAATCTCCTCCTGACGTACCATTAACTCCCCCTTTTCAACCTCCTCAATTTTGCCCTGAAAATACCCCAATTCCGTTTCCCAACCCGCCTCAGAATAGGAAGCCGGGATAAAATTAGCTTGGGTGACAAAATCCGCTACAAACCGAGAAGCCGGCTGTAAATAAATCTCCTCCGGAGTTCCCACCTGTTCCAAGAATCCCCCCTGCATCACCCCCACGGAATCGGAAATCGAGAGGGCCTCCTCCTGATCGTGAGTTACAAAAATTGCCGAAGTTCCCGCAGCCTTCAAAATATTTCGCAGTTCTTGCCGCAGGTGCAATCTCACTTGTACGTCTAAATTACTCAAAGGCTCGTCCAATAACACCAAAGCCGGACGGGGTGCTAGTGCTCTCGCTAAAGCTACCCTCTGTTGCTGCCCTCCAGAAATTTGATAGGGATAGCGATCGCCCAAACCGCTCAAACCCACCAATTGCAGGACTTCCCCCACGCGCTGCCGGATCTCCGCCGTTAATTTTCCGCCTTGATGGGTCAACCCAAAGGCGATATTATCCCGTACCATCAAATGGGGAAACAGGGCATAATCTTGAAACACCATCCCAACCCCTCTTTGTTCTGGAGGCAGGCAATAACCGCGTTTTGAGACGAGATTCCCAGCAATAACGATACTTCCCCCATCCAACGCCTCAAACCCAGCGATCGCTCGCAATAAAGTCGTTTTTCCGCACCCAGACGGACCCAAAAGCGTCAAGATTTCCCCGCGATCGAGGTGTAAGGAAATATCGTTAACGACAGGGTGTTTTAAAGTAGCAAATTTCTTGATAACGCGATCGAGATGCAGGATAATCGATTCTGGGTTTGACATAGAGGAAAGCTAGAGTAGAGATTGCTCTTAATTGAAACTCTTTCTCATTAAAAAGGGATTGTAGTGCTTTGGTCAAGGCGATCGCTCGAAATAAAAGAAGGACTTTTGCCATTCACCGATAACCAATAACCGATAACTGATAACTGATTCAAGCCCAACGACTCAACGGGATTTGTCTCGACTGCAACATCTCTCCATAAAGTTGCTCTACCGAGGCAATATTGCGGCTGAGGGTATAACGTTCTAAAACGCGCTGCCTGCCTTTATAACCCAGAAGTTGAGTGAGTTCTGGCTGATCGCGAAAAATAGGCAGGAGGGTTTTTAATTGCGTTGTCACCCCTTGAGTCGCAATGGTAACACCCGCACCCCCTTCTAACACTTCTCCATCTGCCCCTGCATCCGTGGCAATACAGGCAACCCCGCAAGCCATTGCTTCCAATAAGGAAAGGGATAAGCCTTCCACAAGAGACGGCAAAATAAACGCATCCGCAGCCCTGAGAATTTCAATACGTTTCTGTTCGTTACTTTCAAACCCGTGCCAAATGATACCATCTTCGAGATCGTAAAAAGGTTCTAAAGTGCTTTTCAGAGGTCCGTCACCGACAATAATTAACTTGCACTCCGATCCCATATTCGACAATTTCCACGCCTTTAACATGGCTTCCACATTCTTTTCCGTGGAAATGCGTCCCATATAAACAAAGAGACGATCGGTTTTAATTCTGGCTTTAAAATGGGAAATTCCGGGGGAATATTTCTGCACGTCTACGCCATTAGGAATCACGGCAAGTTTGCGCGAGGGAACTCCCAAACGCGTGAGGAGATCTTTTTGGAGATTGGAGAAAATAATAACGCGATCGTAATTGGCTAAAAACGGCGCGTAGAGTTGATAGGTAATAAACTGCGTGCTGGATTTGAGATTGCGAAGTTTGCTATCGAAGGGGGGGTGAAACGTGGCAATTAACGGGATATCGAGATCGTCACAAATCTCTGGCAGGCGAAAATCGAGAGTGGAGAGAGTGAGAGAAGCGTGAACGATATTCGGTTTTAATTTGGCCAGCGATCGCGTGAGAATCTGACTCGATCGCAGGGTGGGAATGGTGTAAACCTGCGACTTGTATAAAAAGGGCAAAACCACTTCCGGACAATCCGATCGCCATGTTTTATCCGCGAAGTCTTCTTGAGCAAAGTGCAGAAAACTGACGCGATGCCCGCGATCTAACAAAGCATTAGTGATTTCGCGACCGTAGGTGACATTGCCGCAAAATGGTGATTTTTTTCCCAGCCAAGCGATGTGCATTCAATCGTTTTTAACGGTTATCGGCGATTGGTTTGGATATTTTGACAAACATCCATCCATTCAGTTAACAGTTAGAAATCGATTTTTAACAATCTTATGATTTCTTAACTTGGCTTGATGTTAACACGCTCGGGCGGGAAATGTACCAATTGAGGAAACCCGTTGCGATCGCGACGGCAGCCAGTCCCCATAAAACCGGACGCAACCCCCACAAAGATTGGGCGACTCCTGCAAGGGCTAAGGGGAGAGAGAGGGCGATATTGACGGCATTATTTTGCAGTCCAAATACTTTCCCTCGCATATCTTCGGGGGTTTGGTCTTGAATGGTGGTTTGCATGGGAACGTAAATCGTCGCGGCACAAGCACCGCAGGCAGCCATGACGAGGAGGGCTAACCCGAGAGAGCGATCGCTAAAAGATAAACCGACTAAGGAAAGAGCTAAGACGATGAAACCCCAAAAACTCAGCCCCGTGCGCGGGAGGTGCTGTCCCCACTGTCCTAAAATCGTCGCCCCCAGTCCCAAGCCAATTCCCCCCGATGCCAGCAAGAAGCCGAACTGCTGGGCATTAATTTCGGGAATGGCGGCGGCAAGGGGCACCGCTAAAATCGTCAGGGCGGCGAAAATACAAAAGAGACTGGTAATTTGAATGAGGGCATTGCGAACTCGACGATCGTCTCTTAAATAGAGAATGCCATCCCAAATATCTTGGAAAACGTGGGGATGTTCGCGATCGCCACTCTCTCGTTTTTCACCAGTTTTGAGGAAGAGAAGAATCAGTCCGGCGAGGGTATAGGCACTTCCCACCAAAAGCGCTTGACCGAAAGACCAAGTCGGAACGAGCGCGCGAAGGAGGCGATCGGCGAGGGCGAGGAGGGGTTCGCCGACGGCAAAACCCACGATCAACAGGGCCATTATGGTAGTCGCATAGATGGAGTTGGCGGGAATGAGGAGATCGCGTCGGACGATGAGAGGAATGGTAACCTGTTCGGCAGGCGCAAAGAATTGAGTAAAGGTGGAAACTAAAAAGGTCACGAGTAACAGCAGGCAAAACCCCCAAGGAACGCCCCAAAGATTGCCCCAGTCGGCAGAGAACCAGAGTAAAGGGGGAATAGCGAGAACAAATATCCCTCGCAAAATATTACTGGTCACGAGAATATCTTTTTTAAACCAGCGATCCACAAAAACCCCTGCGAGAGAACCGAATAAGATCGCCGGAATGGTTAAGGCAATCGAAATCGCCGAAACCCACGTTCCGATATGGCTTTCGCTAACATGAAAATGAGTGGAGACCAAGGCCACCATGAGGACGATGTAAACCTTATCCGCCAGTTGCGAGAAGATTTGACCGAACCATAAAATCAGAAAGCGCGGGTTTTTCAGAACGGGAAGCAAACCGCGTTCCGAGGAGGAGCGATCGTCCCCGTCTGGTTTTGGGGGGGGGCAATCGGCAGATTTTGCGACGGTTGGGGGGGAATCGTCGGGGGGGGTTTGGCGTTCTCGTTCTTCAAACAATTGCATTATCTAATAAGGGCGATCGGTTTATCTCTCAATTCCCTATTGTAAAAGGTCAAGAATTTTTAACAAAATCGTTAGGATAAAAAAAGAATTATGCGATCGTAACTGGGTTTGTCCGAGCATTGAGGATGCGCCCTTGTTATCATTCCGCTTATAGCGATCTTTTTTGTCGGGATGGCACGCGCTCTAAGAAGATGGGGTCGATGGCACTCCCAGAAACCCGGCAAGCTGTCGCGACATTACGAGAAGAATCCTGGCAAGATTGAAGATTGTCAGGATTTAGCCGATGCGATCGCTCCTCTCATCCAGCATTTCCAACAAATAACCGGCATTATTCCTCAAATCAAATTAAATCGCCCCAACTTTCCACGACTTGGACGGATTCCATATTATCTCATTTACGAACGAGAACGACAGGAAAAAAACAAGCAAAAAAGTATTACAGGAATTGAGAGATCGCCTTTTTGCAATGGGTTTAGCTCCCGATAATTGACCTAGCGATGGCTAAATTTTTGTTAACTTCTTGAAGGAATGCGATCGCTCGTTATTCAATCATCCCGTTCCCCAATGTTCGTACCACATTTCAAAGACCAACAGCGTCCATAATAACTTCCGGCGATCGGCTTTCCCGCTCATATGATCTTGTAACAATCGCTGCACGCAATCCACATTAAAAAAGCCTTCCCGTTGCAATCTGTCTCGAGAAAGCATATCTTCAACCAAGGGGCGCAATTCTTTGGTCAACCATTTAGCGACGGGCATATTAAATCCCTTTTTGCCCCGTTTCATAATCTCTTTTGGCAGGTGTTTTCGCATGGCACGACGCAGGATATATTTAGTCGTTAAACCCCGTAATTTGAGACTGTGGGGCATTTGTGCGGCGTACTCTACTAAAGTATGATTGAGTAAAGGAACTCGAACCTCTAAGGAATTGGCCATGCTGGCGCGATCGACTTTCGGTAAAATATTACCTTCTAAATAGAGTTTTAAATCGCAATATAATAACTGATTTAAGGCTTCTTTCACCTGAGATTTCTGCTGGTGGTTAAAGGCAATTTGATAGGTATCTTTTTCTTGTAATTGCGTCCACGGTTCGAGGAGTTGCCGTTTTTGTGCGATGGTAAACGAACCCAACCATTGATGGTGTCGCATGACGATAGGAATTCCCCGTCCGGCAATAAAACGCCGCAATTTAAAATCAAAACTGATATTATCAAAAGAAACCGGTAAGCGATCGACAAACCAAGGAATGAGCCGATGGCGAACAAATCCCGGTAATAACCATTCGTAATACTCTACTAAGCGATGCGCTTGTAGGGTCGAATATCCCGCAAATAACTCGTCCCCACCATCTCCCCCCAAGGCAACTTTAACGTGATGGCGGGTAAATTGGGAGAGTAAAAAGGTGGGAATAATCGACGAATCGCCTAACGGTTCGTCGAGAAATTGAGCCAGTTGCGGCACTAAATCTAAAGTTAATTTCGGTGTTAAAGTCAGTTCGTAATGTTCCGTTTGTAAATGATGGGCGACTTTCCGCGCATATTGAGATTCATCAAAAGAGGGATCGTCGAAACGAATGGAAAAGCTTTTTACGTTGCCGGGGGCGATTTCTGACATCATGGCAGCAATGGTACTGGAGTCCAAACCGCCGCTTAAAAGTACCCCAACGGGAACATCGCTGACCATTTCCTTCCGCACGGCATCTTTAATCACGTCAACGAGTTCGTATTCATATTCTTTCACCCGTCGGGGTTTAATATTTTCGCTACGAGATAAATTAATATCCCAATATTGCCAGATTTTTAATTTCCCTTCTGAATAACTTAAGGCATGGCCGGGAGGGAGTTTAGAAATGCCTTGAAAGATGGTTCTCGGGGTGGGAATGTATTCAAAACTGAGATATTCGTTTAAGGCAACCAAATCGATCGCTCTGGGCAAATTAGGATAAGCGAGAATGGTTTTCAGTTCCGAGCCAAAAATTAAGGCATCGTCGTGCAGGGTATAATAAAGCGGTTTGATGCCCATGCGATCGCGCCCGATAATCAATCTTTTGCGGCGATCGTCCCACAAGGCAAACGCAAACATGCCATTGAGATATTCTAGGAATTCATCGCCGAATTCTTCGTAGGCATGAACTAAAATTTCTGTATCGGTGGCGGTGTAAAATTTGTGACCCAAACGAGTTAAAGAAGCACTTAATTCTCTATAATTATAAAGTTCTCCATTAAAAACCACCCAAACATCTCGATTTTCATTATGGATGGGTTGCCGACCGCCATCGAGGTCAATAATAGAAAGGCGACGAGACCCCAAGCCCACATTTGCAGATACGTAATTGCCTCCTTCATCGGGACCGCGATGGATAATAAGTTCGGCCATGCGCTCGATTAATTTCGCATTGACCGTTCGATTCAAGTCAGCATAGACAACCCCGCAGATTCCACACATCGATCGCTTTTCAACCGTTGAAAAAATAAAGACTTTTGGGTATTTTCGGCGTTCGGCAAATCGATCGCCCTGCCATACCCAACAGCCAAAGAACTACTTTAACATCAATCGATCGATATGATGAGGATTGCAGATCGGCCAGAATTTTTTGGCTGAAGCGGTTATCGATCGCTCCTCTCATTGGCCGACAAAACCGCGATCGCTCGTTCTAAACCCGTCAATTTTAAACTTAACGCCGCATCCGATCGCAATGCCAAAATCTGCAACAGGCGATCGCGCATTTGACGATGATGGCGGAGGGTGGTTTCGCCATCGCCCCGCAACCCGTAGGCGCGATCGTTAATTTCCGCCTCGGGCAACCCGAAAAAGGCACCGCCATCGGCCCGTTGAATGCTTTCCTCCCAGAGATCGAAAAGTCGCGCATTTCCCGTTATCGTCCCCTCGGGAGTATTGCAACCGTAAACGTGCAAGCTGAGGAAATATTCGCCGCTTAAATTGCCCATTTGGTGAATGAGATAGCGATCGACGAGTTTCACTTCTCCGGGTTGAAAATCGCTTTTTCCCTCGGTTCGCAAGATGCTATTTTCTAATCGATACTCGTAATGTTCTCCCCGACCAAAACATTGCACCGCACCCCATTCTGTCGCTCCGTGGTCGTGAATGGCGCTATAGTCGCGATCGCGCCAAGACATGACCATGATTTTAAAACAGTGACTGCTATAAACTAACTGGCGACCGTAACTATCCTCGATGGGATGATCGAAATCAGCCCAAGGCATTAAATCTCGGGCGCTGACTCGTGCTTCGAGAATGCACTCGCCAATTGTTTCGGGAGTGAGTTGCACTCGAGCCTGAATGCGATCGATCAAAACTTGCAAAGAAGACGGAAAAACCTCGGTTTTCGCGGTAGAACTTGAAGGGGCAATCGCTTGAATCATTTAAAGGACTCCTTGATAGGAAAATTATGAACGCTGAAGGATAAATAAACCGATCGCACAACCCAATGAATTGCAAATCAGTGGCACAAGCATTTTGCTTGTTTCTCTGCGAACCAAACGGGCAAGGATGCCCGTTCCACAATTAACGATTTACAACTCAAATGGACTGGCTATACTTTAGATTGGGATGGTAGGGAGGAATATCGGGTAACACTAACTGAACGATCGCAATGTCGTGCCAGCGACCGTTGAGATAGCCAATTTCTTTTTGAATTCCCACCAGCTCAAAACCAAAACGTTGATGAAAAGCAATACTTTTTTGATTGCAAGCGAGAATTTTTGCAACAATATGGTGGTAGCCAAATTCTTTGACTTTTTGTAGGAGATGGGTTTGCAACTGCGTCCCATATCCCCGTCCCGTTTCCGAGAGAGAGAGATAAATTGAAGTTTCGCAACAAACGCGATAGCCCGATCGCTCGCTATAACGCTTAATAATGCCCCAACCCACGATTCGATCCCGTTTTTGCAGGACGAGGATAGTTTCGCGATCGCCAAACTTTTCGACCAAAGCGCGAACTCTGTCTGCATCAAACAACTCGCAGTCCATTGTAGTATTTTTGGCAGCGATCGACTCGTTATAAATTGATGCGATCGCTTCGAAGTCGTCGGGATGGGAAGGGCGAATTAAAATCTTTTCGGCTTTCCGACGGGGAGGTGCTAAGGTCGTCATCATGGGCAAATCCTCTGGGGTAAAAATGTGAATTTCACCAATAATCGAATATTATGCCCACAATCTGAAAAAAAGGGTCAAACTTGCCAAGGAAAAAATACAGGTTGTTTTCAGCTTGCTCTCAGGGCAATTCTCCGATCCCCTCGAGGACGGCGAGCAAACCCTTGCAACCATGCAAACAATCGCTCCATCACCGGTTGACCCGTTAACAGTTCCAAACGCGCAAATCCGCCAATATTCCCGGCATTAATTTCGCTAATGCGCCACGTTCCCGTTTCATCCATGAGGAAATCATAGCCGAGAGTGTGCAATCCCCGATCGCGATAGGCGCTGACGGTTGCCGCGATCGCTTCTCTTTCTTCCGAGGTAATTTCTGCGAGGAAACACTCCCCATCCCCACTGACATTATTAATCCAATGCCCGCTCGCCGAGCGACGAATATACGCGCCATAGATTTCCCCATCCACGACGACGATGCGTTTATCGCCGGCATTCACCCGAGATAAATATTTCATCAAAATCAAGGAATCATCCGGCGATTTTTGCATATAGTTCATTACGTCGATAAAATGCTCGAATTCCCGTACCCCAGCCAGAAAATTATCGACTTGAAATTTGCCGCCGCGATATTCGATTTTAAAAACACCGCGCCCGCCGCAACTATTAGCCTGTTTGGCGACAATGATATGATTATTTTGGGCGAAAAAGTCGAGAGCCTCTTGCCAGTTGGAGGTAATAATTGTTGTGGGGATAAATGAACGAGCGACTTTTAATAAAAAGTCTGCCTGAATCTGTTCTTTTTTCCCCGTCGGACTATTGACAAATTTTACAAATTGCTCCCAATTTTGCAATTGATTTAAATACCCCGGAGGAAAGGGCTTCAAGGTTCGACAAAAAATCAAATCGATCTCTTCGAGAGAAATGGGAGAATGGGCAAAATCGCCGAGTTTGATAAATCTTTCGTAAGAGAGTTTGCCGCTAACGGGAGCAACTTTGATGTGAGGCGAATAAAAAGGATTATCAAAAATGCGATCGCTCGGAATATGAAAAAAGTCGATTGGTTTCTTTTCGGAAAGACGCTGATAGAAAGTCGGGACATCCAAAGGCGGACGCTTGTATCGCGTCGGATCGCAAATTGCTAAAAATTTCATGATTGGGTAATGGATAATGGGAATGGGTCATTGGTGTATCGAAAAATAACCCAAGACAAGCAAAATCGACTCCTCACGCGCACCTTTTCTTTATCGATTGAAGAAGAAAGGAGAAGAGAAAAAATTAGTTTTTATCTCTCATTCTTCCTCCTTTTTTAAATTAACTCGTAAGTTTCGGGATCGGCTTGGAGCAAAAACATATCGCCGCGTTGAATGACTTCTCCTTTAATGAGGAGGGGATCGGCAACTTTATCGAGAACGCGATCGTTGACGGCTTTTCCCTCGCGATCGGCCAGCAGAAAATAGAGTTTTTCACTGTTGCCGCTTTCTACCACGAACACTGGCGGAATTCCCCCGCTAATACAGCGAATGGCGCAAGCGCGATGGGTATGGGTGCGTCCCGGTTTCATCACTCCGGGATAGCATTTGCTATCGACAATTTCGCCAACGAGGGAGAATTCCCCTAAAGAGACATCGCGATCGATGGGAGGCGGGTTTTCTGGCGCCTCTGTCGGTTCGCTGCGGGTAGGAGAGGTGGCAATTCCTGCCAAAGTATTGCGATTGAAAAGAGTTCCTTTAACATTCAACCATTGCCCCTCATTTTCCTCGAGGAAATCAGCGCTCAGACTGGCTTTATTAAAGGCCATCATCAGATAGCGAGAATAGTTGGCCGATGCGCTGGTATCCCCCGATCGCGGCACGAGGAGTTGTGCGGCGGGTTGGGTTTGCAAAATGCCGATCAGTTCTTCATTGGCCAAGCTGAAACTGCGACCGTCGTTGAATTGGGTGTGAACTTGGGGAAGGATAAGTCCCAAAGCGATCGCGATCGCCACTACCAATGGCACGAACCAGAGCAAATGGCGGGTAAATCCGGGGGGGATTTTGCCATAATTTACGTAGAATTCATCGCGATCGGAACCATTAACAGTCATTCTGCCACCTCCATAGCAATTAAAGCGGGTGTAACGGGCGTTCCGGGGGGATGGGGAATGGTTCGCACGAAAATGCGATCGCCTTCCAAACGGACATCAAACGTCGGGATTTTCTCGGTGAAGGGGGGAGGAGAGGCTCCGGTTTCGGGAACGTATTGGAAACCGTGCCACGGACAGGTAATGCAGTCATAAACGATTTTGCCTTCTCCCAAAGGACCGTTTTGATGCTGGCAAACGTTGGATACGGCAGACACCTTACCGTCATATTTGAACACGGCCACCCTTTCGCCGCCAATGGTGACGACTTTGGCGCGTTTTTCCTGAATTTCTCCCAAGCGACCGACTTCGACGAAATAATCCTCATTGGTTTTGGCGAGGTCGTTGTTATCCTTCTGCATTTCTCGCCAGCTTGTAAACCAATGGATTCCGACGATCCAAACGAGACCGACACCCACGGCGATCGCGAGGAAAGGATGGCGGTTGGATTGTAATGCGCCGATGGTAACGTGACCCACCAAGAGGGCATAAGCAGCATAAACGCCCATATGCAGGGCTTTCCAAACTGGGGCGGTTAAATTCACCAACCAAAAATCGTGGCTGGTGGCTGCCATGAAAAAGAAAATAACTAAGGCTCCCACTCCGAGAATTTCAAAGGGAAAGCGAATGAATGAAAGATAGTGAAGATTGCTAACAAAAACGCTGATGGAGGGATCGACATTACCGAAATCGTGATACCAAATCCGCGCCACCCGAGCGTGATTCAACCCCAAGAAAAACATGGTTACGCCCATATGTCGCCGATTGAACAGCAGGGGATAAAACTTGGGACTCAAACGAGACAGGGGACCGATGGAGAGGATAACGTGAAGCAAAATAAAAGCAGCAGAACCATAGGCGCGAATTCGCAGTCCCCTTGCATCGATAGAGGGATCGATTTGATTCGCGAGATGCTGGAACAAGAAGATATAGAGGGCAACCGTTCCCAGCAAGATAACATCGTAGATAATTTTCTGGCGATTCCACTGAACCGACTTGTAATTAACACTCATTTGAGAATGAAGAATGAAGAATTGGGAATTGAGACTAGGCTTTGAGCAAATCGGCAGGAAGGGAAAAGGCTACAATTAATTCTTGTTGCACTTGACTGTAGAGAATTAAGTATCCTTCTCGATCTCTCATTGCGTCGGGGAGGAAAAATTGGCGGAGGGAAACCCCCGATAAACTCCCCAAGAGAAAGGCTTCTTCGCTTAATTCTTCTGGAGTCGAGCCGATATCTTCCCAATAGACCAATACATCCGGGCGCAGGATGGGGGCTGCGGGTTGAACGGTGAGGATGAGGCGATCGCGATCGTCGAAACCCGTCTCCACGTTTAAGGTAATATTCCCTTCTGAAAGATCGGTGCTTGCGATCGTTTCTACGCTGGGGGTAACGGCAAAACCCGCTCTTGCTAAGAGTTCTACGGGAGCGGGGGTGCTGGTGGAAATGTAGCTCGGACGCAAAGCAATCCCCGCTATAAAGCATAAGGGCAAGAGAATTGCCAGTGCCGAAAAAGCAAAGAAATGTGTTTGGCGGCGCGAAAGTATCATTTCTATAATTGCGAATTTTGAATTCTAAATTTTGAGGTTGGGGGATGCTGAATTCAATTCAGCATATCCAACCAACCTGTTAAATTGTTAAAGGACGTGTTTGGCGGCTGTCGTGCGGTGGGCGTTGCGCTCGTGGGGATGGGTTTTGCCTCGCAGCAAGCGCAGGGCGAATAACGGCCAGAGTGCCGTCACTCCGGGTACGATTAAAATGCGAAAGCCGATCGCTAAATCGGTAATGACGGCTTGGATTCGCTCGATCGCAGAGGGGGCGCGATCGCCGTCTGCCGCAATATTCCAACTGCGAAAACTCCCGAAGAAGGATTTCACGGCAGGATCGACCCGAGGAATGAAAAAGAGAACAAAAAGAATAGCAAACGCAAAACCGGCAAAGAGATAGGCGCGAATTACGTTTAGCACCCATTCCACAATGGTTATGGCAGTATCGTTCATGACTTGAATTTCAATCTGACCCCAAAAAGATGTAAAGCATCGCGATCGCGAGAAATCCTTTGGGACCGGTTCAAACTCACTCAAACAAGGCAAATATTGAGGATTCTCTCGAACGGATTGGTCAAATTATACCCGTTTCTACCTGAATCCTAACTGAGGAATGCCAGAAAAATTGCTTGTGAAAAATCTAGGAAAAATTCAGGCGCGATCGCGGTTGGGTGGAAAGGCGCGATCGCACGGATCGGGGGTCGAGTGGCGATCGCTTGGATTCTCCTTTGTGTCCCAATCTGAGGATTTTTGGCGATCTTTTGGAAGCGGAGAAGGCAAAGAGGAGAGAGCTGGGAGGATCGTCCATAATGAGAGAGAGCGATCTCGGTGGGAGAAATTTATGATCGAGTGGTTGGCGATCTGGGGCGTGACGCAAGCGACGGGTTTTGCGTTTAAGTCCCTGATGGAAGAACTGGCAACGGGTGCGGCGAAGGACTACACCAAGGACTTTTTTAAGGATTGTATCGGGAAGGTGGTGCGATCGCCGAATCAGGATCCTCTGAAGGTGGCTTGTGGCAAGGCAATCAAAGCGTTTTTGCAACTGGTGCAGGAGGAGTTAGAAGATAAGGAATATTCCGAAGCGCAAGTCAAGCAATACGAAGACCCTTTGAAAGCATTGATCGCCCATCCTGATGTGATGACGGCACTGCGATCGCCTTTCGATCCCGATTGTAGGATTGTGGAAACGCGGGTGTTGGTGGAAACGTGGGCGGAGTTGAAATTACGCTTTTTACCCGAGGATTTTGATTGGGATACCTTGGGGAAAAATTATGGGAAGGCGGTGCGGAAGATTTTGCGGGAGTCGGAAGAGTTGCGATCGCTTTTTGAGGAGCAGAGAGCGGAGGAGATGGCGGCGGGAATTGCCGATTTGAGAGGCATTCAGCCGGATGCGGATTTGGGGCGCTATGGGGAAGGGTTACGGGAGTTTTATGGCGGGTTGCGGTTGGATTCTTTGGATACGACCGGGGCTTATTATAGCGAGATGAAGTTATGGCAGGTGTTTGTCCCGCAAAACGTGCGGGAATGTCGCGAGTTTTTGCCTAAGACTTACGAGATTCCCAAGGAGCATATTCGATTGTTACAGGAACGGGGGGAGTTAGATGAGATTGAGTTGGCGGAGGAGGTTTTCGAGCGATCGCGTCGCACTTATGCCGAACAACCCCTTGCGTCTGTTTTTGAGATCGTGGGGCATCCCCAGCAGCCGGAAAAACGGGCAGAGGTTCAATATGCGGTGATTCTGGGGGATCCAGGGTCGGGAAAGTCTACGCTCTTGCAATATATTGCGTTAACTTGGGCAAAGCGTCCTTTACGGGATTTGCCCCGCTATCCCATCCCTTTAGCGATCGAGTTGCGGACTTATGCGCGAAATAAGCGAGATGGGAAGTGCAAGGATATTCTCTCTTTTATCCATTCGGGAGAAATTGTCAATCGGTTGAACCAGCAGTATTTGCACGAGCAGTTAAAGAGAGGACACGCGATCGCCCTGTTGGATGGGTTGGATGAGGTGTTCGATCCCCAGTTGCGGGATGAGGTGGTGACGGATATTCATCGCTTTACCAACGATTACAAGTTGGTGCCGGCGATCGTGACTTCCCGATGGTTGGGGTACAAGGCACAACGTTTGCGAGATGCGGAGTTTCGCCATTTTATGCTGCAAGATTTCGACGAGAAACAGATCGCAACGTTTATTGAAAAATGGCACGATTTGACGTTTTCGGCGGCGGTGCAGGGGGAAAGATGGCGCAAACAGGAGCGGTTAGAAAGGGCGATCGCGAACTCGAAGGCAATTCGCGAGTTGGCGGTCAATCCGTTATTGTTGACGATGATGGCAATTCTCAACCGCAATCGGGAGTTACCTAAAGACCGACCGGAACTCTACAATAAAGCCTCGGAGGTGTTGTTATATCAGTGGGATGCAGAACGCAAATTGATTCAACAGCACGTCGATCTGAAAGCGATCGACTATCGGGACAAGCAGGGGATGTTACGAGAGGTTGCCTATCGGATGCAGGGGAGTGAGAAGGGGTTGGCGGGAAATGTCATTAATGGGGACGATTTAGAGGCGATTCTTAGGGATTATTTGACGCAAAATACGGATGCAGATAAGCCGAGAATGGTATCGCGTTTGCTGATTCAACAGTTACGAACGCGCAATTTTATTCTCTGTGATTTGGGGGCGAATTTTTATGCTTTCGTTCATCGGACATTTTTAGAATATTTCTGCGCTCGGGCGTTTGTATGGCGGTTTGAAAAGGCGCAAATTTTGACGCTTGAAGATTTAAAAACAGAGGTTTTCGGGAAACATTGGGATGATGAGTCATGGCATGAAGTTTTGCGTTTGATTGCGGGGATGATTGAATCTCGTTTTGCTGGGGAGGTTATTGAGTTTTTGCTCCAACAAGATGGGGAAGATGCACAGTTTGCTAATGTTTTTCTGGCGGCTGAGTGTCTTTTGGAGGTTAAAAATCGGGCGGAGATTCAGGAGTGCGATCGGTCGGTTTTACCGGAGGTTCAAGCATTAATTTCGTTTGATTTGAAGTACTATTATGGTGGATTTGTTTGGACACCAGAAAATGAGTCTAACGATTCTATGGTTGTTTGTGGAGAATGGTTAGTTGGGCCAACAGAGCAAATTCGAGAGATTCGGACAAGAGCAATAAAAATAGTTGCAGAAGTTTGGCAAGAAGACAAAACGACTAAAAATTGGCTCAAAACCCGTGCTCTATTTGATGAAGATTCGGATGTCAGGCAGGCAGCAGTACAAGAATTAGCACGAGGGTGGAAAGATAACCCGAATACTCTACCTTGGCTTAAAACCCGTGCTCTATCTGATGAAAATGAAGATGTCAGGCAGGCAGCAGTACAAGAATTAGCACGAGGGTGGAAAGAT
>JAGHZQ010000119.1 GCA_017746715.1 Cyanobacteria bacterium SBLK | reverse complement strand
GTTCCCCTTCACCTCAAACGCGATGGAGAAAACTACATCCTCCTCAACGAAGACCACGCGGGTCGCCTCGCTTACTGGGCAGCCGTCCGAGCGAAGGAAATCGACCTCCGTAAGGGAGAAATGGTTAGCGCTTTCATCAAAGATGATGACAAGGACAACGCAGCAGCACGCCAAATGGCTCTCCTCCAAGGAAATGCACCCGCTCCCGCAGCGACCGCGCCCACTGAGAAGAACTGGCATCGGGAAATGATGAGCGGCGGCTACTCTATGTGTATTAGAAAAATCCATCCGTCCGAATGGCGCTAAGACAAACGACTCACCCCGCGTGGGGTGGGTCAAAGTCAAACCAATTGCCTGCCCCTCACGGCGTGGGTGATTTTTTTGTCCCTCCTCCCCTTCCCCATCCGCTCCCTCCCCCCATATATCTCACCAGACGCACGAGGATGCGATTTGGTAAGTCTAACGGGGTCGCAGGGGGTAGGTAAGGGGGCGATGGCGGTGGCGGTCTGAGGGGCTTTTCTGGGGGCGTTTTTTTTTGCCGATACAATCGCACCAATGGAAGAATCCGAGCAACTAGCGATTTAATAAATATCTGCCTCGAAATCGCCAATATTGACCAGTTCCTGAACGTTGCTTGCTGAGAGAGGATTTTTTCTCTTCTGCGATCGCGTTCGGTTGTCTTTTACTTGGATCTGAACTCCATCCTCATTTTTTACCCCCCTCACATCTTTGTAGCCGCTACGCCGATATATCTTGGCTCTAGTCCCCTCAGCACCTCCTACCGGAGCGTTCCAGAAGAGCCTCTTTCCTGCTGGCGATTCCTCATAATTTCTTATCGCACGTTTCATGTTTTTAAGTTCTCTTGTAGGTGGAGTTCCTTGGCTGCTATATGCGCTCCCATCTACCGTAAAAAGAACCTCTCCCGTGTGGTTGACATACGCTACAACCCTCTCGCCTTTATAGATTGTGCGATCGTTCTCGCGTCCTCTATCAAGGTCGTTTTTCTCCGAGAGACTGTATCCATTTCCTCTGATTTCGTTTATTCTCGCCGCCTCTGCTGACGTTAAGTTTTTCGGATCGTCAATCCCCGCAGCAATTTGTTCCGCCTCCGAAATTGCAGAACTCCCGCTTAAACTTGCCGCACCCGCTCCTTTTGCAAAAGTGGATTTATTTCCCGCCATACTCAACCTCTGTTAAAGGTATCCGGTCGAATACCCTTTCTTTTGTAAATTCCAAGGGAAAATCTTTCCTCACCTGAAAATCGCAGTCGATTCCCTCGGGATCGAAAGCAAAGCGTTGCACTCCTCTCCCATAACCAAAGCAGTAATGCTCGGAGGGGATTTTTTTTTGCCGATGGCGCTCTCCTCATCAATACTGTACCCTTAACTGTTCTGCTTCATGTTCTCTTAAAGTTTCCAAAATAAAATCTCGGAATTCTTGACTGCTGCGCTCTAACAGGCTTTTGATTTCTTGGGCATTACTTCCTCCTCCAATATGATAAGTAGGAGAATAAGTGATATGAACGGTCGATCCGCCTCCACCGCCAGAACTGGCATTTTGCAGCCGCGCTTGGGAAACCGGAGCGGGCGCAGGAGAACCCGATAGCATTCCCGGAATAGGCGAGATCGCATTGCTCAAAGCAGAAAGAATAGGTTTGGAGCTAATATTGCTGGCAAATGTAGGCAATAATGCGGCTCCTGATGCCGTGAGATCGGATAATGGTCCAACTTTTGCATCCGATCCGGGTAGCATGGCACGAATCTTGCCCACTGCACCGGATACGGCATTGATAGCCGCCCCCACAGCAGACATAATCCCCGATGCCAATGCTCGCATCAACGCAGCCCCGGCACTCATAAACATCCCCGCCGCTCCCTGTACGATCGCCACCGCCTGACCCATTGCCCCGGAAATCATGCCCGGAATTTGACCAAACGCCGCCCCAATCCCTGCGATCGCGCCTCGAATGGTGGCCACCGCCCCCGAAAATGCCGCCCCAATTCCCGATATAGCTGCCATGACTGACATCAGCGCCCCGGTAAAAGCAGACCGAATCACCGCACCGATGCCTGAAAAAGTGGTCGTCACCAGAGCGCGAAAATAAAGGAATTGCGCCTGTATGCCGACGAAAACGCCCCGAATCATTGCCGGGATTCTAAACAGGGCAAACCCCAAAGCCGTGGCGATACATCTATTCTATCGCTTGCAACTTTTCAGTTTTAGCTTGCTTCGCGTTCGGAATCGGAAGGAGATAGCTCGCCACTCGATACTGATACATCCAGTCGCTTCATCACTTTTTTGGTGATTTCCCTGTAAAGCGTAGTGGCTTCAAGCTGGGTAATTTCTCCGTTGCGTTCGAGTCCTCGAACGTAATCCAGAGCCTCTTGGTGTTCGGGCAAAATAGTACTGTAATTTTTCTTAAAAATCTTCGGAATGTTTGGAATATTGATAAAGACCAAGGACAGAGCCATGCAAGTTAGTTGAGGTTGTGCAATTGCATCGAATGGAAGTCCAGTAACTTCCGCAAGAAAAGGGAGCCATCCCGATATCCCATATCCCAATAAAATACCTAGGGCTGTGGCGATGGGATTATCAAGCATGAGAGCTTTGATGGCTTGAGCGACAAATTGACTTGCATTATCAAAATTCATGCCCCTTCTCCTGCTTGTGTTAAGCCTTCAGGAACAGACAAATTTGATGCTCCGACATAAGGGAAAACTCGTTCTCCACCATTACTTCCAAAATCATCATCATTCTTTTTGTATCGCGATTCAATAAATTTGATTAATTCTTTAACCTCAAAATAGTTGCGTCCAAAAAGCTCGTTTTCAATTCTCCACAATAAAATCCAGTACCTCAAAGCATAAAGAACGGGTATTGCGGATAAAATGTCTAAGCACAAAGGGCTAACATCTCTAAAAATAACTGAAAGTATCATGCCGAAAAGAGAAACTAAAAAACTTAGTCTTATTAGGCTTATCAAGTTAAACGCAAGATATTTTTCAATCAAAGAGCGTTGTTTTATATGATCTTTTATTCTTTGTGAGATACTGGAAACAGTAATTTTTGATAATATTATTCTACTAAAAAATACTATTGTAGCTGCCAAAGAAATCGTTAAGGATATTAATGCGCTTAAAACTATCTGTATCTTTTTCTCTTCATCTAGTTTTGTTTTGTGTTGTTTTACTTCAATCTTTTGCGCTTTTATATCTTTTTCAGATTCTCTAATGAAATCATATTTCTCCAGTATTTCTTGTAGTTCTCTTAAAAAGATTTCCTTAACTAAAATACTATCTTCAAGATATTCATCTACAAATCTGGATGATATATCTAGTATTTTCTTGCTGGAGGTTTGCAATCCCATAAAGAAACTTGCCACAAAGAGAAGAATTACAAAAATAGCAACTAAATGATTATAGTTCTCGAAACCGGGAATTGTTATGTAGTAAAAAATTCTTGAGGCAATAAAAAGGAGTGCTAATACTAAACTCCATAAAAATGGCACAAAAAAGACTTGTTTATTCATTTTTATATGCGACACTTAACGATGTCATATTAATAACACAAACTTCAAAAGACTGCAAAATTTTCTCATCCTTTGACACCTCCTTCCGGTTTGTCAATATATTTCTCGATAGCTCAAAAAAACAGTACAAAAAAACCATAAAAGAGAGGCGATCGCCCCGAAAAAAATCCCCTCCGAGCATTGCCGCTTTGGTTATGGGAGGGGATACAAACAAGAGGTGCGTTTATCATCAAAGTTTTTCTTTTGAGTGAGGCGCGTGACCTTCCGCCATTTTCACGAGTTCATTCTCAACGCCGCCTCGAGCAAGTTCAGTTCGACTTTTTCGGGAAACCCTTTATTGCGGCAATGTGCTGCCATGCCCCGAATGAGATCGGCTTCGGTGAACCCTTCCTCTTTGACGCGATCGAGGAGACAGCCGATAAGAAGGGAGCAAACTTCAGCTTTATTCTCAACTAAAAAAGTTGCCATTTTGTCATGGTCGAATAACTCCGATAATTCCCGATGTGATGGGTGTTGTACGATGGGAACGTCGTCAATTGACTGTCTCATTCTTTCTCCTCTCCTTCTAATTGCGGCCTGAATTTATCTCGGTTGCAGACTATGAATTGACTGCGAAAATCCCTCGGAGTAATCCCCAATTGCGAGAAATCATCGGGCTTTAGGTCGATTTTGGCGGCTGCATCTTGGAGGATGGCGATGACTTCCCTACCCTCGTTATCGCGACCGTTCGTAATGCGGACGGTGATGGATCTAAAAATGTCTTCCCATGTCATGCCTTGAGAGAGCAGAAGTCGGAAGCAATAACAGGCGAGCAAGTCCTTTGAGGTTGCGATAAAGTCCGTCATCTCTTCGATGGGGATTTCGGGGGGTTCGAGTCCGGCAAATTCGAGGTCGTATCGGGTTTGGGGTGGGTTGTCTTGCATGATTTGCATAGGCAATTTAATTGATACAATAATCGCATAGGCTTAATGAATGTGTCAAATTTGCCTAGGCGTTTTTATTTGCCTATGCAATAATAATGATGGAGTCGTTATGGACAATCCCAAACATGAGCAAAAACAAAGAATTGAAAGTCAACATCGGACTGAGGATGCTTCCGAGCGAGTGGTCTGCACTCGAAGAAAAGGCGACGGATCTCGGTCTCAAGAACAGGACGGCGCTCTTAAGCCAGATTGCGAGCGGGGAAATCATCACGGTCAAATCGACGGGCTTCACGGAGCAAGAGAGGTCGTTGTTGGGGGAATCATGCGCCAAGTGAGCGAACTCGAGCAGCGTCACTTGGCATATGTTTACGCTCACCGCGATCGAT
>JAGHZQ010000118.1 GCA_017746715.1 Cyanobacteria bacterium SBLK | reverse complement strand
CTGTATTCACGCAATCGCCTGTAATCCTGTAGGGGCGTTGCATGCAACGCCCCTACGGAAGGGCTGGGAATACCTCCTCAGCAGTGCGGATTTGGTATCAGTCGAGCAAATTATTAGAGTGAAAAAAATCATCTGTATCTCTATAGCAGGCAAAAGCATAGGCGCTAGATTTTGCGAGTAATTTTGCATCATCTATAGATAATGCACTTTCGCCTTCTCGGAAACGGAGACTATCGGATGTTCCATGAGACATTGCAAATAAAACACTACTAGAAACAAATTCTAAATTAATTTTTCTTGTTATTTTTTTGAGTTCATTAGCTTCAGTTTTATTACTTAACATTTCACGAATTCCGGTTAAAAAAACTCGTAGAGAAGACGATCTTGCTTCTGCTTGCTCTACGTTTATATCTTAACGTTTCTATAAAGATCGAGCCGAGAAATTGACAGGAACGGGTAAAATATGTCAAACTTAGAAAAGTACCAGTTTTATTAGGGCGATCGAAAATGTTTGGGCAGTTGGAACAAACAAATTTAGCGAATACGAGGGTTAATACAACTTTAGATGAGAGTTTGGCGATCGCGCCAGAGTCTTCATTTAGCCAAGATAGCGCGCTTCTTCTCAATCCACTTCCGGCAAACAATTCTCCCTCGAGTTCGAGCAGTTTTCCTCTTCCTCCCGATAATATTGCTCCAGAAAATTTACGTTTTAGTTTGAGTCGCCGAGAGTACAATTCAACCGATACACTAGAAGTTACCTCGGGTTGGCTTTACGATGCTAATGGTGGCGAAGATCTCGCTTCTGTTAGTTTTGAATTAATCGAGAATGGTAACTCTCTCGGTAGCGTGGGAACGGTAACGGATTTTAATATTGCAGATTGGGATCGTCGATGGTCTAATTTTGATTTTCAAATCGATTTAGCGAGTTTATCCCTTGCGGGCGGAACTTATCAAATTGTCGGACAAGCACGAGATAATTTGGGGGCGACGAGCAATCTTTTTCAACGCAGTTTTTTAATCGAATCAACCCAAATCGACGATAATAATGCACCGCAAAATCTCGTTTTTAGCTTGTCTCAAAATGCTTATGAAGCTGCCGATACAATTCAAATTCAATCGGGATGGATTAACGATCTCGATGGTGCGAACGATCTCGCCCATATTGTCTTTAGCTTATGGCAAAATGGCAATGAAATCGACTCTCAATCTCTGAATGTTTTAAATCCTGCACCTTGGAACGATAAATGGGCGAGTTTTAGTTATGAGTATACCATCGCAAATTTGGGATTGACTTCAGGGAATTATACTTTGCGAGGTGTTGCTTACGACCAATTGCAAGCCAGTAGTAATACCTTAGAGCGATCGCTGCAAATTATTGACTCGACCCCTGTTAACCAGCAACCGACATCTTTACAGTTTAGTTTAGATAATAATAGTTATACCCTTGCCGATTCCCTAACCGTAGAACGAGGTTGGGTTATGGATGAGGATGGAGCGCAGGATTTGGATAAGATAAGTTTGAGTTTGTGGAAAAATGGAAATAAGCTCGCAGATATTGGCGAAATTACCAACTTAACCCCAACAAATTGGAGCGACAAATGGGTGAGTTTTAGCCAAACTTATGCGATCGCCGATTGGAATCAAGGACTTGGCAACTATACCCTACAAGCGACAGCTTACGATAATAGCGGACTGGCAAGCGACCAATTCGAACGCAGTTTTGAGATCGCCCCAGCAGCAACGATCGATCTGCGAGGACAGTCCTTTGATATCACCGGAAATCACGCCAGTACGGGAGAAAACCTCACGGCAAATTTCCAAGTACAAAACCTAGGAAATAGCGATTCTGGAGCATTTCGCGCGGGATTTTATCTCTCTAGCGATGCAACCATTACCATTAACGATCGACTCCTCGATTTTGTTAACATCGACTCCTTAAGTGCAGGAGAATCTACCAGTATTTTAAGCCAAGTTCTCAATTTACCGGATGGTAACGATCCTTTCTGGCAGGGAAGCGGAAATTATTATATGGGTATAATTCTTGACGATTTGGAAGCGATCGCGGAAAGCAAAGAAGATAATAATGCGAATGTCGGAATGGGAACGGATTTGGACAGTATTGATATTAGCCTTCCTGCCGCGATCGACTTGAAAGCAAACTCGTTTGATATTACCAGTAATAGCACCAATACCGGAGAAAGCATTACGGCAAACTTTCAATTACAAAATGCAGGAAATGGGGATGCAGGGGCATTTCGCGTGGGATTTTATCTTTCTACCGATGAAACCATTAATGCTAACGACAAGCTCCTCGATTTTATCGATATTAATGCCTTGAATGCTGGAGAATCGACGAATATTTTGAATCGAATTCTCAATTTGCCACAATATGACGATTCTTTCTGGCAAGGAAGTAGAAATTATTATATTGGCATCATTGTCGACGATCTGAATGCGATCGCAGAAAGCAATGAAAATAATAATGCCTCTCAAGGAATCGGCACGGATTTAGATAATATTAATATTAATGTGACCCAACCCAGCCGAGACTTGCGAGGTGAATCGTTCTCATTAAATACTTTAACGTTTAATGCTGGCGATAGTCTTGATATCACTTGGGAATTTAGAAACGCCGGGACGGAACGTTTAGAAAATATAGGAATTGGTTTTTATATTTCGGAAGATAGCACGATTTCAAGTAGCGATCGCTTCATGGGAGGTTTGAGTTTAAGTTGGCTCAATGGCGAACAAACATGGGGAACAACGACTTCTAATCTCAGTTTACCCGAAAAATTCAGAAGCGATGTTTGGACAAAAGGAAGCGGGAAGTATTATATCGGGATGGTTGTTGATTATGAAAATGCGATCGCAGAAGATATTGAGAGCAATAATTCCAGTCTGGGGATTGGGATTGATTTTGCAGAAATTCAGGTGAAGGATACGGGGATATTCAAGACAACAGAACATAACGATATCGATTCCCTTCTCAACGAAACTCGAACTTATTGGGAAGGTGGTGCAGGAAGTCAAAATCCCAATACGATTACCTATAGTTTCTACAAAAATTCTTCCGGTGCGTACTACGGTAATGAAGAAAATGTGTCTGAATTAGATGTAGAAATTCAAAATAACGTTCGCGAAGTTCTCAGTAATATCTCTAAATTTGTCAACCTTGATTTCCAAGAAGTCGCCGATACGAACGCTAGTTACGGAATCATGCGTTTTATGTTCTCCACTAATCCGAGCTATGCTTATGCCTATCTACCGAACTCGGGAGAGATTGCTGGAGATGTATTCTTTAATCCCAATACCGATCGCAATTCAACAAACTGGTTTGGCAAAGGGTTGGGTTCTCACGGTTATGCCTCTATTATCCACGAAATCGGTCATGCTCTTGGCTTAAAACATCCTGGAATTTATGATGGAGATGGCGCAAATCCCGTTCTCGATGGGGCAAAAGATAATTTTGTCAATACAGGGATGAGTTACAATTTTACAGGAGCAGAATTTATTACAGCGATGCCCTACGATATTCGCGCTCTACAGTATCTTTATGGGTCGAGAGATTTCAATAATAGCAATACAACTTATACATTTACAGAAGTCGATAATTATTCTATTGGGAATCAATCCTTTGGCAGTACAACCGATAAAATCAAACAAGCCGTTTGGGATAGTGGAGGAATTGATATTGTTGATGCGTCGAATCTTTCTTTGAATGAAAGCTATCGTTTTGATTTGCGAGAGGGAGGATTTATTACAACTCAATCTTCGTATAATTCAATTAATTATGACGATCGCGGCGAGCGGGGTTCATTTTCAACTCATGATGAGGGAACGGGAATTGCTTTTAATACCATTATCGAGAACTTAATAACCTCGCAAAGCAGCGATTATATCTTTGCCAATAGTGCCAATAATGTATTTAGCGGCTATGTGAAAGGAACAATCGCAGGTGACGATCTTTTTGAGGGTTTCGACAGCTCGGACTTACTCAATTTAAACAGTTATAATCTGGTGGATATTACGGAAGAAATTCTCGATAACGATCTCAAACTAACTTTAGGCACTGATGGTTCGATTACCTTAAAAGATTACTTCGGGTCAAATGAAGCCATTCGCAAGCAAATTAACGGTCAGTATTATACCTATTCTCAAACCTCTGGCTGGCAAACGACAACCGCTCCCGAGGCTTTAACTCCTTCTCCAGACAATTCCGAAATTCCTACCTCGGGAACGGATGCGATCGCTACAACTAATCCTCTGAGTACTCCTCTTGTCACTGCGATCGACAGTAATTCTCCCTCCAACCCCGCGATCTTATCCACTGTTGAAATGGAACATCCTCCCCTTAATAGTCCCATCCCAGCACGTTGCGGTTGTGCCTTTCATTTAGCGGGGGGAGGACTCAATTATGCGGGTTCGGCAAGTTTGGCGGATATGATGGGATTATCTTTAGTTTAGGGTCATATTTGAGTTTTTAAAAAGCGATCCTTGCGATCGCAATTCTCCCCAATCCCGGAATCGCGATCGCATTTTTCCCTCAAAAACTAAATCTCATCCCAACCGCTAACCCCGGAAGACATCACATAACTCGTCACCCCCGCTTCGAAGAAATTCGCCTTTGTGTGTGCCTCTTTCTTGGTATCGGAAAAACGTTCTAAATGAATATAAGGACTCTTTTTGTATTTATCATCGTTGTATAAAGGCTCTAACCCGAGCGATCGCAAGCGAATATTAGCCAAATATTTCGTATATTGTTCCGTACTGCCTTCCGTAATGCCTAAGATTTGATTGCCGACGATATGATTAGTCCAGCGACATTCATGCTTAACCGCAGCATCAAACATCTCGTAAATTCGATCGGTAGAATGTACGAATGTTTGCATCGCTTCTGGAATAATTTTCTGATATAAACGGACGTGACTCAACTCATCTCGATTGATCATCTTAAAAATATCTGCACTTCCCGGCATCAACATTCGCGACGCTAAATTATAGAAATAGATAAAGCCATTATAAAAATACAAACCCTCCAAAATAAAGTCTGCTATCAGGGCAATAAAATAGTTTTCTGAGGTAGGATTATCGATGTATTGCTGATATAAACCCGCAATAAACTCACATCGTCCTAATAAGACTCTATCCGTGCGCCAAAACTCATAAACATTATTGCGTCGTTCTGCCGGAATAATTGTTTCAATCATGTATTGGTAGGATTGATTGTGCATTCCTTCCTGAGAGATTTGTTCTGCCATACAGAGGCTAATTTCTGGAGCTGTAACCGATGCTTTTAGATGGGGAATATTACAAGTTTGTACCGAATCAAGAAATGTTAAATAAGATAAAATACCATCAAAAGCATATCTTTCCTCTGGCGTTAAATTCCAATAATCGACAACATCTTGAGTCAGATCTAATTTCTGCGGTACCCAAAAATTTTCTCTCATTTGTTGATACAAACTCACTGCCCAAGGATAGCGAACATCATTTAACTGCATGAGATTGGTAATATTACCAAACCAAACCGAACGATTTTCGATCGCATCGTCTCCATCTGGATTAAAAATAGGATTAACGGGCATTAAATTTTTGGTTTTACTGCTATTTTCCGAAGTTGTCGAATACATGATTGACACAAAATAAAGGAATGCTACCAATATAACATTGATAGCATTCACTTTAGGTTAAATTCATCTTAATTCGCACAAGAAGAGCAAGTATCATCAGTTTCTTTGAAATTGTCTTTTTGCACCGTACGAATGTAATAAACTGCCTTACAACCTTCCTGCCATGACAACATTAAAGTATCGAAAATATCTTTGGCTTGTAAACTGCGTTCCGGTTCGTCAGGAAAATAAACACCCTGATTCAAATTAAATAATAATTCCATGGAAATTCCCGTATCGATCCACTGTTGCATCGTCGCGATCGCTTTTACAACTTTGGTTTGCTCTAAAGTCTTATTTTCGGGATAAAACCAGAAATATTCCTTAATAAAAGGCGGTGCAATCGGTACGGTTCCTTTTGCCCATTTATCGTAAAAGAAGCGACTGTAAGCAGGTAGAACGCTGGCGGTACATCCTTGCACGAGAGAGGAAGAAGTATTGGGTGCGATCGCAGTAATATGACTGTTGCGAATGCCGTATTTTTTAATGGCTTCAGATAGTTCTATCCAGCGTTTGCCTCGACTTCCTTCGGTGCGGGCTTTTTGCGTGGCATTTTCAACAAACCATTCTACAGGTTTTGCACCGATCAAATGGCCTTTACTCCATTCACTCCCCTCAAAAGCAGGATATGCACCCCGTTCTTTTGCTAGTTCCATTGAAGTGCGCGTACAATAATAGCCAATCTCTTCAAATAGGTGGCTGATTGAAGGTAAATCCGTATAAGAAAGGCGATATTTTGCCAACCAATCCGCCAATCCCATACATCCTACACCAATCGTCCGATAGCGATTATTATGAGCACCGCTGTCCTCAAAAGGTGCATGATTGATTTCAATAGTATTATCGAGCAAACGAACGGCAGTTTCGCAAATTTCCGGCAGTTCTTCGCGTTCGAGATTGGCTAAATTCAGCGAGTCTAAATTACAGGTATGTGCCAGTTTTCCGGGTTCGACATTCGACCAAGATTCTTGACATAAATTCCCTCCCGGAATGTAGCCTTCATGTTGGTTGGGATTGGCACGATTTGCCGTATCCTTAAACCATAAATAGGGCATTCCCGTTTCTACCTGCGATCGCATCGCCATTTTAAACAGTTCTCGCGCATTAATTTGCTTGTAAAGTACGAGTTTGTTCGCGGAGATCGCTTCTTCTACTTTTGCATAAGCATCTACAAATTCTTGTCCCCATAAAGGAGGCAGATCGATTCCTAATTTAGTTTTGACTTCATAGGGATCGACAAGAGACCACATTTCCCGATTTTGTACCCGACGCATGAATTCATCGGTAACAACCAATTGGGGAAAAATATCATATGCCTTGCGACGCTGATCCGTTAATGTTCATCTTGAGCCGCTACTTCAAGACTGTCTTCCCAGTAACTCCATTTATAGCCATGAGCTTGTATTCTTTGACCTCTACAACACATACAAATTCTAGAAGCAGAAGCTGCTTTAATAGATTGTGCTGCTTGAGTCATGGTCTCAAAAATTTGTAAAACTTTATTAGTTTTTAAGCAAATTTTTGCAACCTTTTTCTTTTTAGCATTCTGGCTAGAAGCACCTTTAGCAATTTCAAGAATCTTAACCATATTTTTGAATCGCAGCACCAACAGCGCTTTTATATTTTGATGATGGAATACAATGATGATTCCATCTCTCTTGAGGGTTGTCGGTAACTCCGATATAAATTTTTTGGTTAGGAGTTGTAATTTTGTAAAGGTAGTACAGAGACATTTGAGACAACTTACATTTTCATGTAAGACCAGACTATATCTTTATCCTGCTATTCAAGATTTAACCACAGGATACCTCCTACTTCCACTCGCTCGAGCGTACTTCCTTGCGGAATAGTCGTTGAACCCGATCCATTTGACAAAATCTCGGCTGCCGATTGCCCATTGTTACATCTGTTTTATTTTTAAACATTCACACTGACTATTTCTAGTTATGTTGTAGTTAAAACAGCTTTAGGGGTTTCCGGCAATTCAGGAGGTGCATTTATATCATTACTGATATAAAGGGCTACAATTAACCATTTTCTGTCTGCATTTCGAGGAATTCAGGAATGTCTAGATGCCAAGCATCTAAACTAACTGTAACGGCTCCGGCTCGCCTTCCTCCTTGATTGACTGCGATCGCGGTATCGTTGAGCAATTTAATCCAAGGAATCACCCCGCCCGAAGCATTGGGTTTGCCCATCACCCAGCTTCCCGTTGCTCGAATGCGAGAGACATTAACGCCGACTCCACCTCCGTTTTTAGAAATTCTGGCAGTATTGGTAATCTCTCCAAAAATAGATTCTAAATTGTCTTCAATGGCGACAATAAAACAACTGGATAAGGATCCATTGGGAATCCTTAAATTAGCTAAAATAGGCGTAGCAAGAGAGATTTTTCGTTGGGCGATCGCTTCATAAAATCGTTTTGCCCATTCCATTCGCTTTTCTGGTTTTTCAACGGAAGCTAACAGCAACGCACAGGTTAATAAGGCCTCTTGAGGCAATTCATCGGGGAGTAAATAGCGTTTGGTTAGCAGAACTGCCCCAGCATAATCGTAATCGGTATCCCATTCGGGATTAATCCAAGAGCCTGCTTCTTGCAACTCGTCTGGAGTATAAGTGAGAATTTTTTCGTCATAGAGATTGGCACAAACATTAGTTTGCACGGTTTGAGCATAATTTCCGTACTCGTGCTCAGCAGTGCCGAAGTATTGATAGCCTCGCGAAACGAGGGTGTCTTTCCATAAACTCCAAATATGCAATCTCCCCGCAACATAACGCCAGTCGGGTTCGTCTGGACTACACATTTCTAGGGCGCAATTGATGAGATTGTCTTGAATTTCGCGCGTCGTCACGCCATTTCGCAAGCGAGTTTTCAAGCCTGCTTCGAGGACGATCGGATTGACATCCATGCCATTGCAAGCCCATTCAACCACTTTACGGATTCTGGAAACATCAAGGGGAGCGGGTTTTCCGTCCCGTTTTATCACTTGGATATTGGCATAACTGAGCGAAACGCTAGCGCTGAGCGCAGTCGAAGCGCTAGCGCTGAGCGCAGTCGAAGCGCCAGTGCCGAGCGCAGTCGAAGCATTCGCATCCGTCTGCTGGAGGGAACGCTTCGCTACGGGTGGGGTCTTTTGCATTTTTTATGCCTGTATTTTCTACACAGTTTCTTAGTGTAGCTCGGATAATACGCTATTGCTAGAGTTTTATGATGAAAAATAAATCTGTATTACACTATACCTAGTGACGCTATATATAGCGTTTGGTTTTGACATTGTTCAATAAATTTGTTGTATTGAGCAAAAGTACTATCATGCAATTGTACTTTGTTTGCTCCAATTGTCAAGAGATGCCTGAATTTTTGAGATATTTTGCTGCGATCGCTCCCATTTCAAAATTCTCTCTTTGCTCAAAATACATTTTGTATTACAATATATTTTTAACTTCAATTTATTCTGAAAAATAAAGGGGAGGAGAGTGGTGACAAAATCGCAGTGGCAAGATTTTCAGGCCTCCCTCGAACATCAAGAAAGTGCTTATCTTTTGCAAGGTCGAATTCATGTAAAACGAAAAACGTATCTCGGTGAAGTTGAAATTATGAGTATCGATGGCACTCCGATACGGCAATTCTTGTCGGGAATGCCAAAAATTCCTTATTTGCGAGATTTTGCTAAACCTTTACTCGTGTCTGGCAAAGCGATCGCGGCTTCTTTCACTCACAAATTAGATGGCACGGCACTAATTTTCTCTCCTCTAAAATTACCGAATGGAGAAACGATTGTTTTTCCCAGAACGCGAGGTATGACTATTATTAAAAATACTCAATGGAGAGCATTAAAAGATATTATCGATCGCATCATTACGCCAGATTTACAAGAAAGCATTTCTACCGTTTGCACGCAACAAAATGCAACATTAGTTTTTGAGTTATGGGGTCGAGAAAATCCGCATATCGTACAATACGATCGCGATTTGGAAATTTCCCTACATACCGTCATTAAAGGGCGTAGTGGAGTGCAACCGTGGCGACTGACGAAACAACTTGCTAAATCTTATCATTTTCCCATTGTCGAAGAACTGGCACGGGTAAAAGCCACTCGCTTAACCGTCGAAGAATTGCGGCGACTCGGAAAACAATTAATCGATCGACAAGAACAAAAAAACAATCCCGATCTGGGTTTATATCGTCAAGAAGGGGTAATTTTAAATATAGAAACTCAATCGAAAGGTTGGCAATGGAAGCTAAAACCCCCTTCAATGGAAGAATACCATCGTTTAGCAGGGATAAGAATTTTACCGATTACCGTCTATCATTCAATTTGGAAATTAATCGATTTTGGTGAAGATGCTTCTTTAGATTCTCTTGTGCAAGCCATGCAACTAGAATATGGAGAAGACGCGATCGCTCGTTCCCAAGATACGATCTCTCACTATTATCGGTTGTGGTATTCTCGATATTATGAGCAAATTATAAGCGATAACCAATCGCAAATCACCCATTTAAAGCCGACAAGATAAGATTTCTTGACGTGAAATTGATTTTTCCATGCTTGCTTGAGTTTCGCGAAGTAATTGTACCCGACTGTCTTCAAGCTCTTGGGATTCAAGATTTTGGGGGGAATTTTGCTGGGAGTTGTTTGGGGTTTGACTTTCGGGAAATGAAGGAACGAGATTTTTCGCTTGTAAAGTCATGTGAAGTTGCAGCTCGGCAACATAGTCACTAATATCTTCACACAAATCATCTTGGGGATTGTAGTTTGTTAGAGATTTTGGCGATAGGTTCAATGTTCTCTCCTCTTTAAGCATTCAACAACCAAACAACTTTAGAAGTTATCATTCTCTTTGCAATCTTCGATCGCTTGCTCGCGATCCCGAAACATATCTCAACATACCGTAACATTTTGTCGATCTTTGTAATTGGGCTAAACCCCATTAGGGAGCGTAAAAATGCCCCCCGTATCGAGTAAAGCTGCAAATTCTGAAGAGGGAAGGGGTTGACTGAGAAAATACCCTTGTAGGGCGTAACATCCCTGCTTCTGGAGAAAACTGAGATCGGCTGCTGTAGAGACTCCCTCAGCGATCGCTTTACAATTGAGTCGTTTTGCCATTTCCACAATAGTCGTGACAATTGCAGCATTCGTGGCATTGCCATCTAAATCTTGAATAAAACAGCGATCGATTTTGACAACATCGAAACTAAATTGTTGCAAATAATTCAACGAACCGTATCCCGTGCCAAAATCATCAATGGCGATCGCAATGCCGAGAGATTTTAATTCATTAATTTTTTGTTGAGTTAAACGAACATCATCGACGAGCATACTTTCCGTTAATTCTAATTCGAGACAATTGGCGGAAAATTGAGTTTCTCGTAATATTTTTCGGAGGCGATCGCAAAATTGGGCATCTTGTAACTGACGCACGGACAAATTCACCGCTAGAGAAAAATGCTTATTATATTTTTCTTGCCAATCTCTAACTTGTTGGCACGCCTGATATAGGATCCATTCTCCCATTTCAACAATCGATCCCAAATTTTCAGCAACAGGAATGAATCGTGCGGGAGAAATCGATCCTTTTTGGGGATGAAACCAGCGCATGAGAGCCTCCATGCCAATAATTTCTCCATTGTTCGAGCTGACTTGAGGTTGATAGTAAACTTGCAATTCTTGTTTTTCTAAAGCTGAGGGAACGTGAGTTTCTAGAAACGAGCGTTCCAAAGAATCTAAATATAAACTTGGCGTATAATATTGAATGCGATCTCCGCCTTGGTGTCGGGCATGAGTTTTAGCAATTTCAGCGCGATCGATCAACGCATTTAAACTTAAATAATTGTGCTCTTTCACGGCAATACCTATACTTGCCGTTAACAAAAGTTCTCGATCTCGAACGAAAAAAGGATGGCGAAAATCATTTAAAATTTCGCGAGTAAAACTGCGAACATTGCCATTATAGAGGAGAAAAACAAATTGATTGAGATTAAAATAAGCAAGATGAATGGAGTGAGAGCGATAGCATTGCAAGCGTTGGGCAACAGACTGTAAAATTGATTCTATTCCTTGATGGGATAGGGTTTGTTGCAGGCGATCGAAGCGATCGATTGCGAGAACGCACAGGTCGATCTCCGCATCTTCAAGGTTTTGCGTTTCTGGCAAAACCCGTTCGGATAGCCATTTTCGCAAAGACAGTCTGTTGGGCAAGCAGACGAGAGGATCGTGATGCAGGAGATAATCGATTTGATGTTCCGCTTGTCGGAGGCGGGCAGACAGGCGATCGCGCTTTTGAAGTTGGGTTTCGATCGCCCCGAGCAATTCCGAGAGGGTAAACGGTTTTGTCAAATAATCGTCAGCCCCCAATTCCATACCTTGACGAAAATATTCTTTTTCGACTTTTCCCGTTAAAAAGATAAAGGGCGTGTTAGCTAAATCGGTACTTTGGCGAATGGATTGCAGGATTTCATAACCGTTTAACTCGGGAAGGATCAAATCGCAGAGAATGAGATCGGGAAATTCTTCCCGTGCCAATTGCAAGCCGCAGCGACCGTTAGCGGCAGCAATGAGGTCGTATCCTTCCGAACCGAGAACGTCGAGCAGACTATCTCGGATATTCTCGTCATCTTCGATCGTCAGAATTTTAGTCATGCCCATGAGAGAACGGTAGAAAAGGGCGAAAGGGAGCTTGCTCTAGTTTTAGCTTAACCGATCGCTCCAAGTGCAGTCGGTGAGGGTGGAATTTCCCGTCCCCTTAACCTTGTGTTGCGATCGCTTTACAATTAAATCTTAAATCTTCTTTCGTCTAATTACCCGTAAAAACAGAATCGGTAAATTTAATGTTAGTTTTTCGTCATTTAGTGGTTGTGAGTGCCGGAGCAATCTTAGCTTGCGGCTATGGAGTACCGGCGATATCTCAGGAATCGCCAGCAACGGAGTCTTCCCCCGAACCGACAGTACATCCAGTCGAGCATCCCGTCCCGCCCGAGGCCGATACTGCGGGGGAGTCTTCCCTCAGAATGAGAGCATCAAAGCCCGATAAGCAAACAACCCTCGAGGAAGACGAGCCAAAATTTTCTCTCGCAGGCCGAGAAAATCGCGCCTTGGATCGGCTTGACAATGCCCCAATAGCTTTGGAGATCGCCGAGCGAGCAACTGGAGGAAGGGAAATCGGATCGGTCGAAACAATCGACGTGCTGGCAGAAATGGCAACCAACAGCCTCGCTTTTGCCTCGCAGAAGGACCGCTTCGACGAAACTCCCACAGGGATGGTTATCGATGAGGTGGCATTAACCGCCGAGTCGAAGTCTCCCCTCATTGAGACCGTAGAACCAAATGTGCCGTCATCTGCCCCGAACTTATCTTGGGAGCCTGACATTCCCGCCGTACCCCTCGAAATTAGCGAAAATCTGACGCAACATTCCTCAGCTTCAGCAACGGGAGAAGTTTGGGAATTATCGCAATTGCCGGTAGAAACCGATCCGGAATTGCCAGAAGAGGAGGAAAGTGACAAAGTTGAAGTGGTCGAAGAAGTGGTGGAAGATGTTGCGCCCCTCCTCGATCCCGAGGAATCTGCCCCCCGAGGCCGTCAAGTCATACCGCCCCCAGAAAATCTCGATCCCGGGAGTAATCCCTTGCTCTTTCCCACAGAACCCGATGAAGTCCGCATCGATCTTTCCCAACCCATAACCTTAGAGCAAGCGATCGCTCTGACTCGGCGCAATAATCAAGACTGGCGCGTGGCTTGGCTTAACCTCGAAAAGGCCGATGCCGCCCTACGACAGGCTCTAGCCGCGAACTTTCCCAGTCTCAGCGCCGAAATCAACCTCAGCCGTACCGATTCCGCTACGACCGAATTATCCAATCGCCGCTTAACCGGTCGGGGATTGAGCGCTTCCACCAGCGATACAACGACCGATCTCCTCGATGGCACTCTGACCTTAAGCTATACCCTTTATGATGGCGGCTCTCGTCCCGCCCAAATCCGCCAAGCCGAAGAAACCGTTCGCTTCAATCAATTAGAAGTCGAACGCATTGGCGAAGAACTGCGCCTCAGTACGGCCAATGCTTACTACAACTTGCAAGAAGCCAATGCCAGCGTAGAAATCGAACAAGCTGCCGTGGATGCCGCCAAACAAACCCTGCGAGATGCAGAACTGCTGGAACGGGCCGGACTGGGAACGCGATTCGATGTTTTGCGCGCGCAAGTGGATCTGGCCAACAGCCAGCAAAATTTAGTCAACTCCCGCGCCAATCGCAAGATTGCCGAGCGACAACTGGTTCAAGTCTTGGCTTTGGGGGAACAGGTGGAAGTGAGTATCGCCGATCGCATCGAGCGATCGAGGGATTGGACGTTATCTTTGGAAGAGACCATTATTTTGGCCTATCGCAATCGCGCGGAATTGGAACAGCAACTCGTTCAGCGCGAAATTGACGAACAACAGCGCCAAGTGGCCCTCTCGGTTCTCCGTCCCCAAGTCAGCCTCTTTGCCTCTTACACGGCTGCCAATATTCTTAGTTTCGGGGAAGGATTCGCCGATGGTTATGCCCTCGGCGCAACCCTCTCTTGGACCCTATTTGATGGGGGTGCGGCCAAGGCCAACAGCCGACAGGAGGAACTCGATATTGAAATTGCCGAGGCAACCTTCGAGCAACAGCGCAAGAGTATCCGCGTCGAGGTAGAAGAGGCCTATGAAAACCTGAACTCGAGCGACGAGAATATCAAAACCGCGATCGTAGCCGTGCAGTTGGCAGAAGAAAGTTTGCGCTTGGCTCGCTTGCGCTTTCAAGCCGGGGTCGGCACCCAAACTGAAGTGATCGACGCACAAACGGAATTGACCCGCGCCCGAGGGAATTTGCTCACGGCAACCGTAGGTTACAATCGTGCTTTGGCTTCCCTGCAACGTGCCGTCAGCAACGTTCCCGACAATCGCCTTTTCGATCTGCCCTAGAGGAGAGAGGGGGAAGCCAAAGGAGATGAGGAAGCGGAGAGAGTGGGGGCAGATGGGGAAAATCCCGATCGATAAAAACTTCTGATTTCCTCGGTCGATTGCAGTTGGCGAAATAGTTTACTCTGCCTCGATCGCTTCCGACTTCCAACTTCTCATTTACATTTCTTTGCATTTCTTCATAGAATGAGAGCAAGAAATGCCGTAAGGAGGGCAGATGGCCAATATTACCTTTGTCAACGAAAAAACAGAAGCGATCGCCGCCGATGGTGCAAACTTGCGGGAAAAAGCATTAGAAAACAAGGTCGATCTCTATACGCTTAAGGGAAAATTGATGAACTGCGGGGGATACGGTCAATGCGGAACTTGCATTGTCGAAATTATCGAAGGCATGGAAAATCTCTCCCCTCGGACGGATGTAGAAAACCGCAAATTGAGGAGAAAACCCCCCAGTTATCGCTTAGCCTGTCAAACTTTAGTTAACGGGCCCGTCCAAGTCAAAACCAAGCCTTAAAAGGAGTAAACCGATATTTCCCTTTGTTCGATACCCACCCCCACCCCCACCCCCTCCGTCGAGGGGAGCAACCCATAACTAAGTAACAAACAACAAACAACCCACCCAATAATTAAACCGATCGAGCAAAATGAAATAATACCGTCAATGGCAGCGCTAATTTTTCTCCGCCATGAACAATGTTCCTTTGCGTTTGGTTTTAATTATTCCTTTGGTTCTGCAAACGGGGGTTGCCGTCGGATTAACTGGATGGCTCTCCCTTCGTCACGGACAAAAAGCCGTGAACGAAGTTGCCGGATATCTTCGACAGGAAGTTAGCCTGCGTATTGAAGAGCGTTTGCTCGCCTATCTTTCCATACCGCAATCGGTCAATGCCCTCAATGCGCGAGCGATCGCCCTCGACAGCATGGAAACGGTTCGAGATCGCGCCCTAGAACGCCAAATGTGGCAGCATTTACACGTCTTTCCCGCGTTAACGGCGAACTATTTTGGCAGCGTAGAAGGAGAGTATATTTCTGCCAAGCGTCAAACCGATGGCAGTTTCTCTGTCGGGATTCGCAAGCCGGGTCGAGAGAGTTCGACCCATCGCTACGTTCTGGACGGTCGAGGCGATCGCGATCGCCTCGACCGTCTTTTTCCCGATTTCGACCCCCGCCAGAGACCTTGGTACGAGACCGCCGTTCGTACCCGAAAGATTGCTTGGAGCGATCCCTACCCCGACTATACCGCCAAAGATCTAGCCATCACCGCAGTGCATCCTCTCTACGACGATCGCGATCGCTTGCAAGGCGTTTTGGGAAGTGACATTCTCTTTACCGGCTTTCGTCAATTTCTCGGGGAGATGGAAGTGAGCAAATCGGGGATTGTCTTTGTCATGGAGCGAACCGGAGAATTAATCGCAACGTCCAACGGAACCCCCGTATTCACCCTCGCCGAAGAATCCCCTCATCGCATTCGAGCCGAGAATGCCAGCGATCGCCACATCCGCTTAACCGCCCGTCACATCGAAGAACAACTCGGAAACCCATCCCGCCTGCAAACCGCGCGACAGTTTAAATTTACCTTCAACGGTCGCGGTCAATTCGTGCAAGTAACCCCCTTGCAAGATGATGCAGGGTTAAATTGGCTGATCGCGATCGTCATTCCCGAAACGGATTTTATGGGACAAATTCGCGCTCAAACTCGTCAAACAATCGCTTGGTGCATTTTGGCATTAATTTTATCCTCGGTCGTGGGGATGTTAACCGCCCGTTGGATTTCCCGTCCCATCCTCAAACTGGCAAGTGCAAGCCAGCAATTTACCCAACTCTCGGACGTGGGAATGTTAGCCTTCGGCTTGGCTGGTATTAGCGCCCCAACTCCCTCAAATATTCGCGAAATCGGGATTTTAGGGCGTTCTTTCGAGCAGATGCTAAGGAAACTGCAAAACGTTCTCCAAACCCTATCGGAAATCAATACCAAACAAGAAAAAATCGTCCGGCAGCGAACGGCAGAATTAGAAGAGAATCATCGCAAGTTAAAAGAGCGCGATGCCATCCTCGTGATGCTGGCTAAAACCCAATCCCTCTATCGAGGAGACCTACATGCTGCTTTTGCTGCCATCAGCCAAAAAACCGCCCAAACCCTTGAAGTCGAACGAGTGAGCATTTGGCTTCTCGACGAACCCGCAGGAGTCATGAACTGCGAAGAAATTTTTGCACGGAATTCCCCAAACCCCAACCCCCAAACCCCAAACCCCAAACCCCAATGGGCGATCGCAAATTATCCCCGTTATTTCCAATTATTAGCCAGCGATCGCCCCCTCGCCGTTGCCGACGCTCAAAACGATCCGCAATTGGAGGAATTGAGAGAAACTTATCTGCAACCCCTACAAATTGCTTCTTTTCTAGATGTCCCCATTCGCCTCGCCGAAAAAATCCTCGGTGCCATTCGCATCGAACGAATAAAGGTGCTGCGAGCTTGGACTCCAGAAGAAGAGAACTTCGTCAGATCCTTAGCCAATTTGGTTTCGCTGGTTTTGGAAATGCGCGATCGCCGGACGGTAGAGCGTGCTTTTAAACAAAGCGAGGAACGCTTGACCCTCGCCTCGATTGCCTCGGGAAGCGGCAGTTGGAGTTGGGATTTTGCCACGGAGCGTCTGATGGGAGATGCAAACTTTTATCGCTTGCACGCTGCGAGGGAAGAAGAGCAAGAACGGGATAAAGGAAAGAGGAGCAAAGATTCTTTTCTTCTTCCCCTTTGCGAACAGACTTTTCCAGAATTTATAACTTGGATTTATCCCGACGATCGAGAGCGCGTCGAGACAGCCCTGCACTCTCATATCGAGGGCAATAGCGAGGAAATTTTAGAACTGGTTTATCGGGTCGGGATCGAGCGCCCGCGCTTTCTCAACAGTCGCGGTAAAATTTATCGCGACGAGGGCGATCGTGCCATTGGCATGTTAGGGATTGCTTGGGACGTTACGGAAGACAAACTGGCCGAACGTGCTTTACAAGAAAGTGAAACCCGCTTTCGCGAACTCTTTCGCTCTGCTCCTATCGGCATGGCCGAATTGTCCATCGCGGGAGCCTTTTTAGATATCAACCCCTCTTTTTGTCGTTTATTGGGCTATCCTTATCGGGATTTTATCGGGGAACAGTTTTATAATTTTCTCCATCCCGGCGATCGCCAAACCCTGCGGAAAACCTTCGAGCAACTCATCAATAACGAAACCGATCGGCAAACAGGGGAAGGACGTTTCGTGCAAAAAAGCGGGCGCGTCGTTTATGCGTCCATTGGGGTTTACGTGCGACGTGATAAAGCCGGACATCCCCTCTCGGCGATTTATCAGGTTCAAGATATTACCCAGCGCAAGCAAACCGAACTCGCCCTCGAAGAACAAAAGCGATACTTGCGTTTGATTCTCGACAATATTCCCCAGCAAGTCTTTTGGAAGGATACGAACTCCGTCTTTCTCGGCTGCAATAAAAATTGGGCAAAAGCGGCAGGTTTGGAGAGTCCCGAAGCCGTCGTCGGGAAAACCGATTACGATCTCATTCCCGATCGCTCCGTGGCGGATTACTATCGCGACAAAGACCGCTACATCATGACCTCGAACGAGCCGGAACTGCACAATATTTCCATTAAGTACCGTCCGGGGAGCGATGGCAAACCGGCTTGGCTGGAAATCAATCGCGTTCCCATTCACGATGGCGATGGCAATGTCATCGGCATTCTCGGAGTACTCGATGACATTACCCAACGCAAGCGAGCCGAAGAAGCAATTCAAGAAAGCGAAACCCTTTTAAATGCAACCTTCAATCAAGCCGCGATCGGGATTGCTCAAACCGATCGCGAAGGAAAGTGCTTGCGAGTCAATCAACGCTACTGCAATATTTTGGGCTACAGCGAAGCCGAACTCAACGGCTTGACCTTTCAAGATATTACCCATCCCGCCGACTTTACCGCCGATCTGGGGCAGTATTTGCAATTATGGGCGGGGAAAATTTCCATCTATAGCTTGGAAAAACGCTATATTCGCAAAGATGGGGTTGCCATTTGGGGCAATAAAACCGTTGCCCTCGTCTACGATTCCCAAGGACAGCCCCGCTATGCCACGGAAATTTTAGAGGATATCAGCGATCGCAAGCGAGCGGCGGTAGAATTGCAAAAAGCCAAAGAAGATGCGGAAACGGCCAATCGAGCGAAAAGTCAATTTCTGGCCAAAATGAGCCACGAACTTCGCACTCCCCTCAATGCCATTCTCGGGTTCGCACAACTCCTCAACGCGGCCGAAAATCTCAGTCCTCAACAACAAAATTATTTAAGCATTATCAATCATAGCGGAGAGCATTTATTGACATTAATCAATGATGTGCTTTCCATGTCCAAAATTGAAGCCGGACAGGTCGGATTTACCGAGAATTGCTTCGATCTTTATTGTTTGCTCGATACCCTTAAAGGCATGCTGCATCTCAAGGCACAAAATAAAGGTTTAGAACTTCTTTTTCAAGAATGTACCGACGTTCCTCGCTATATCCGCACCGATGAAAATAAACTGCGTCAAGTTCTGATTAATTTGTTGGGCAATGCAATTAAATTCACCGATCGAGGTAGAGTGATTTTACGAGTCTCCAGTCACCAGGTACCAATCACCAATCACCAATCCCCCCTTGGTAAGGGGGGAAAAGAAGGGGGGATAACCAATCACCAACAACTTATCCATTTTGAAATTGAAGATACGGGAGTCGGGATCGTCCCTGAAGAAATGAATTTACTCTTTCGACCTTTCGAGCAAACCCGAGTTGGACGGGATTCGTCTCAAGGAACGGGTTTGGGGTTGGCAATCTCGCAACAATTCATGCGCTTGCTGGGGGGAGAAATCTCGGCAACCAGCACCCCCGAGTGCGGTTCTACTTTCAAATTTACCATTCCCGTAGGTGTGGGACGTGCCGAAGACGTTCGCAGTTTATCGGCGGTCTCTACTATTGTTGGCTTAGCAGAACAAGAACCGGAATATCGGATTTTAATTGTGGATGATTCTGCCGACAATCGACATTTTCTCGCAAGCGTATTAGAACAGTTTGGATTTAATGTTGCCGAAGCAAAACACGGACGAGAAGCGATCGACCTCTGGGCAAGTTTTCATCCCCATCTGATTTGGATGGATCTGCAAATGCCCGTTATGGACGGTTACGAAGCAACGCGACAAATCCGTCAAAAAGAGCAAATGCTCGGCCAACACCCCCTCCCGCGCGAGTCGCCCTTCCCTTATCAAGGGGGGGATCGGAATGCGCGCCAAGACACTAACAACCAACAACTAACAACTCATCCCGTCACCATTATTGCCCTAACTGCGCGGGTTTTTGATGAAGATTGCGCGATTGCCATTGAAGCCGGCTGCAATGATTTTGTTCGCAAACCCTGTCGCATCGACATACTCCTCGAAAAAATATCTCACTATTTAGGTACTCGCTATCGTTATGCAGAATCTTCTCGCGATCGAGTCAGTCAAAAACCCGGAGATCGAATGTTAGACCCGGATAACTTGCAAGCCTATTTACCGAATGTACCTCGAGAGTGGATCGATAGCGTAACAGAAGCAGCCATGCAATGCGATCGCAGCCTGTTATCGCCTCTACTCGAACAACTTTCACCGGAATTCCGACCCCTAACCGAAGCGATCGATCTTTGGGCAAGCGAATATCGTTTCGATCGCATTATCGATCTCGTTTCAGAAAATTAGCGTCCCGATGGTGTCGATCGCTTTCCGCAATTTGGGAATACTAGGCTTGAATTCTGGGGCAGTGGCGATCGCGGCAATCATGATGTTATCTTCCCAGTGGCTCCCGCAAAATAGATGGAGATCGGAAACTTCCTTAATTTTTTCTCGTCTGTCATACTTCGGCCAGAGAAAAATAGGAAAAATGCAAAAAATCACCTTTCTCATCTAAAAATCGATAGTCCATGCAATCTTGAGTGTATTTTCTAAAAACCATGACACAATTTGAATTAGACTTAACCAATATTTTTGACGGTCTTGTTGATAGTGACTCTCAAACAGCACCTATTTTTGCTGATATTAATGGTGACGATTTACAAGATGCGATCGTTGGGATTGGTAATGGGACACTTGAATATTTTTTAAATACAGGCTCAAAAACGGATGCAGTTTTGACCAAGCAAACCGACTTAGATAATCCCTTCGATCGAAATGAAACGAATGATAATAATGGAGCGAATAATAATAGAATTGATGTTGGAGGTAGCAGCAATCTCGATCTAGTAGATATTGATGGAGATAGCGATTTAGATTTGTTTGTTGGGGATAGTACCGGTCATATATTTTTCTATGAAAATACAGGAAATGCAACAACACCAACATTTGCAGGTGCAGCAAGCAATACGCCAAATGCCTCAACACAATCTGGTACTGTTTTTGGGATTGCCAGTGTTGGTCAATATGCAACCCTAACATTTGTCGATATTGATGGAGATAGCGATTTAGATATATTTATCGGTCAGTATGACAAGATTGTTTATTACGAAAATCAAGGCTCTTCTACCAATGGGAATTTTGTCCGGCAAACAGACGCGAATAACCCCTTGAATGACGTACAAACTTCATTTACTGCGGCACCCGATCGGCGAATCGATCAAGCATTTCTCGATTTTGATTTAGATGGAGACTTAGATGCGTTCATCGGTCAAGGTAATGGAGAAATTCTATATTATGAAAATCAGGGAACGGAGTCAGAGCCAAATTTCGTACAGAAAACAGGACAAGATAATCCTTTTGATAACTACAATCAATCCGCGATCGTACAAAATAAAGAGCGACAACTCCCTACGCCAACTTTTGTTGACATTGATAATGATGGAAAATATGAAGCTTTTATCGGTTCGCGAATATCAGTAGAAGACAATGCAGGAGCAGGAATTGCTGCATTTAAGCAAGTCGAACCCGAACCCGAACCCGAACCCGAACCCATGCCCGATCCCAAACCCGCCAAACAATACAAGATCGTTAACGATAATAGCCATCCTCTCGTTATTACTCAAGAAAAAACTCTGGCTCCCATTCTCGCCAAGTTTAATAATGACGATCGATTCGATATTTTAATCGGAACCGACGACAAAAAGTTAATTTATCGCGAACAGAAAGAAAACGGTCAATTTGAAGAACTGGAAACGAATCCTTTTTCCGAACTCGATTTAGACGCAACCCAAGGGATTCTTAAACCTGCATTAGTTGATATTGATGCCGATAACGATCTCGATCTCTTTATTGGCGATGATAGCGGTAAAATTCATTTCTTCCGCAATCATCGCATCGATGCAACCGATTCCAAAGATATAGATTCTTTCATGAAAGAAGACAAACTCTTTGGACTCGAAGACGTTGCCAAAGGCGCTTCACCCACTTTTATTACCGACAAGGAAGGGAAAGTGAAATGGGCTTTTATTGGTTCGGAAAGCGACCAAGCCGGACTAGATAACTATCTCAAAGTTTTCTGGTTTGATGAATCGAAAAATGAATTTGTTAAAGTCGAACAGAATGAGGATACATATCCTTTTAAAGATGCACAATTGCAAATTGCCGACAAGCAAACTAAAATCGTTCCAGCTTTCGGCGATTACGATCGAGATGGCGATGTCGATGCCATTATCGGACAAACTGACGTAAATGGAAAAGAAGGTCAACTGCTTTACTTTGAAAATATAGAAACTGAAGCCAATCCCGGATTGAAATTCGTACAACGGCTTGATGTCGGCAATCCCTTTAAAAATGTTAATGGCATTCAAGCCGCCCGGGCCGATTTTAATCAAATCTCGCCTACAGTTGGAGATTTCACGGGAGATGGAGAACTAGAAGTTTTTGCGGGAACGCAAAGTGAAGACGGGATGAATGGAATGCGTTATTTGGTTCTCCCCGGAATGCAGTCCGAACCGAAAGACGATCCCAAACCTAAAACCGATTTCGATGTTAATTCCGTTGGCTTAACTTTAGAACGCGGTTCGATCTTTAAAATGGGGAATGCTAATCGTGGCGGCCGCATCAAGTTCCAATTGAAGAATATTAATATTACGCGAGTTTCGGAAATTACAATTTCTTTCCTCGATGCCAGCGATAATATCAACTTTTCAGAAGTCCTCTTTTCGACTTTACCTCCCGAATTTCAACCCCGAGGTTTTGCTTTCGGTCGGCAAAAACTCTTCTTAAAAGTTCAACCCGCTCAACGTTTTAAAGTCAATATTCAGACCGTCGATCGCACCATCATTTCCCAAGAAGCCCGGATTGTCGAAATCCAACCCGGTCAATTCGAACTGAAGTTCCCAGGGGGGATTACCATCGAACTCGAACAAAGTTTAGAAAGTCCGCCGATCGGGGTGGGAGACCGCCAAAAATCCGGTTTGGAAATCCTCGATCTCGAATCCGTTTCTGGGGTACAAAACGCAACCTTTACCGTTACCCGCGAGGCGAATTATACCAATGAGGTTTATTTCTACCGCATTGATGATGAAAACGGGACGATAGACGGTCTCGCACCGGGTCAGACGGGTTATGCGGAAGCGGCCATTCGCAACCGCATCGATAATCCAGGGCTTCAGGTTAGCGACCAAGGAACGAACGTACAAAATGGTTCGTTTGATGGCGGTTTCCTCTATGCTCCCGTTATCGTTGTTAACGGCACTGTTAATGACTTCTTGAACTTGAATCCTAATAATTTCGTCGGTTCGGAGGTTCAAGCATATTTCGTCTTTGGAGAGGCGAATAGCGATCGCGCCGATCACATTCGCTTATTGGGTAACAATGCTTTTGGATTTGAAGATCTCCCCAATCTCGGCGATAACGACTATAACGATATCGTGGTTGAGGCTGTTTTTGCTTAGTTCTGAAAGTTGTTATCGATAACTGGAGGAGATTTTCAAGTGGCTACCCTAGAAAATTATCCCCAAAGATGCGATTGTTTTGGGTTTACAACCTCCTGAAGTGCGACCCTATACTGCTTATGGCATTGCTCATTCTCAACAGGAGTTATTAGAGAGGTCGATCGCGATAATCTAACTCCATCCCCTTTAAAATTGCATCATTCACGCGATCCGAAATCTGAGAATTGTGTTGCTTGGGAGGGATCGAACTCATCCGCGAGGTTGGGAATCTCCCGTCAGAATCTTTGATTTGACGGGAGATGATGTCAACTTACAATCCTGCCAGTTTCCCGATAATGCTCGAATTGATAAAATCAAACTCGTCCCCATCCCCTGCGAATTTTATGTCTGCTTCCCCCTTCACCCCCGAAGAAATCGCCTCAGAAGGCATCAAACCCGAAGAATACGAAGAAATTGTCAAACGCCTCGATCGCCACCCCAACAAGGCAGAATTAGGCATGTTTGGGGTCATGTGGAGCGAACATTGCTGCTACAAAAACTCTCGTCCCCTCCTGAAACAGTTTCCTACTACAGGCAAGCACGTCCTCGTCGGACCTGGAGAAAATGCGGGGGTTGTAGACTTAGGTGACGGGTTTCGCCTCGCCTTTAAAATTGAATCTCACAATCATCCCTCAGCCGTGGAACCCTTCCAAGGGGCGACGACTGGAGTCGGGGGCATTCTCCGGGATATCTTTACCATGGGGGCGCGTCCTATTGCCGTACTGAACTCCCTGCGTTTCGGGGATCTCGAAGATGCCAAAACCCGACGCATCTTTAACGGAGTCGTGGAAGGAATCGCCCATTATGGCAACTGTACGGGGATTCCTACAGTAGGGGGAGAAGTCTACTTCGATCGCGCCTATTCGGGAAATCCCCTCGTGAATGCGATGGCGTTGGGACTGATGGAAACGGAAGAAATCGTGAAAGCAGGGGCATCGGGGATCGGCAACCCCGTGTTATACGTGGGATCGACTACAGGACGGGATGGCATGGGGGGAGCGAGTTTTGCCAGTGCGGAACTCAGCGATGAATCGATGGACGAGTCTCGTTCCGAGAGGCTTCGCCAACGCCCTGCGGTACAAGTGGGAGATCCGTTTTTGGAGAAGTCTTTAATCGAAGCCTGTTTGGAGGCATTTAAAACCGGGGCGGTCGTAGCGGCGCAGGATATGGGGGCGGCGGGGTTGACTTGTTCCACTTCGGAAATGGCGGAGAAAGGGGGTGTTGGGGTTGAGTTGGATTTGGATAAAATTCCCGCCCGGGAAACCGGGATGATTCCTTACGAATATCTCCTTTCGGAGTCTCAAGAAAGAATGCTTTTTGTGGCGCAAAAGGGACGAGAGGGAGAATTAATCGAGATTTTTCATCGTTGGGGACTCCATGCGGTTGTGGCTGGCGAAATTATCGAAGAAGCGATCGTGCGGATTTTCCATCAAGGGAAAATTGCCGCCGAAGTCCCCGCCGCCGCCTTAGCCGAAGATACTCCCATTTATCATCGAGAAATCCTCTCAGAGCCGCCAGAATACGCCCAGAAGGCATGGGAATGGACTCCGGCAAGTCTTCCCCCATGTACCGAGTCAGGCATCCAAATCGGCGAAAAATGGCAGAGTTGGAACGATGTTTTATTGCAACTTCTCGATCGCCCTTCCCTTGCGTCAAAACACTGGATTTATCGCCAATACGACCATCAAGTGCAGAATAATACTCTAATTTTACCGGGTGCTGCCGATGCGGCGGTGATTCGCCTTCGTCCAGCCATCAACCAAAACCCACCCCCCAACTCCCTCCCAAGAGGGGGAGAGCAAGAAGGGAGCAATCCAACTCTCCCCTTACAAAGGGGAGCTGGGGGGGATACCCACAACCAAAAAGGCGTAGCCGTAACAACCGATTGCAATTCTCGTTACGTTTACCTGCATCCTTATGAGGGGGCAAAGGCGGCGGTAGCAGAAGCGGCGAGGAATTTAAGCTGTGTGGGGGCGCAAGCGATCGCCATTACCGACAATCTCAATTTTGGCAGCCCGGAAAATCCCGTGGGCTACTGGCAACTCGCCCTTGCCTGTCAGGGGATTGCCGAAGCCTGCAAGGAACTGGAAACCCCGGTTACGGGGGGCAATGTCTCCCTCTATAACGAAACATTGGATTCGGAAGGCAACCCCCAAGCTATCTATCCGACTCCCGTTATTGGTATGGTGGGACTCGTTCCCGATATTACCCGCACTTGCGGACAGGGTTGGCAAACGGGCGGCGATCGCATCTATCTCCTCGGCATGGGATCCCCCGTTACCCTCGGAGGTTCGGAATATTTGGCCGCCATTCACGGGGCGATCGCCGGACATCCCCCGATCGTCAATTTTGAGTTAGAACGAAAAGTACAAACCGCCTGTCGCCGCGGCATTCGCGAAGGTTGGGTCAAATCCGCCCACGACTGTTCTGAAGGGGGTCTCGCCGTGGCTTTGGCGGAATGCTGCATCAGTGGCAATTTAGGAGCGGAGATTATTTTAAACCCTCCCCAAAACGGGCAACGATGGGATGAGATTTTATTTGGGGAAGGGGGAAATTTAATTTTAGTGGCGATCGCATCAGAATTCTCTCGGGTTTGGGAAGACTATTTACAAGCAACTCTCGATAACCTCTGGCAGGCGATCGGCACGGTAACGCAACCGGAAGGAAACTTACGGATATCCCAAAGCGATCGCGAATCCGCGATTGACGTTAAGATATGTAACATCCAAGAAAATTGGTCTCGAGCAATCGAGCGGCGATTGACCGATCGCCAGTAACAACCCACCCCTAAACCAAACCTCAACCCACCCCCCAGCCCCCTCCCAAGAGGGGGAGAGCAAGAGGGGAGAAGCCAACGACAGCAGCCCATAACAACCCACAACACTAGCTTAAATGTTAAAGAAATATTAAGCTAAGGTTAGAACGAGCGATCGAGTCCCGATGCTATCCCATTTTGCCTGTCTCGCGATCGCCAGTTCTCGTTCAATGCCACCATTCAGGAGCAAAGTAGAATCTCTATGATCCCCAATCCCATCTTCGCCGACGAGCAAAATCTTTCCCCGATCGGGCGATCGCCAGAACGTCCCGATAAAATGGAAGAAGCCTGTGGCGTTTTCGGTCTCTACGCCCCCGAAGAAGATGTCGCCAAGTTGAGCTATTTCGGATTATTTGCCCTCCAGCATCGCGGACAGGAATCTGCTGGAATCGCTACTTTTTCCGAGGGACAAATCCATTACTACAAAAATATGGGTTTGGTCTCGCAGGTCTTCAACGAGGAGATTTTAAGCCAATTGCCCGGCGATTTGGCGGTGGGGCACACCCGCTATTCAACGACAGGATCGAGTTTAAAAGTGAACGCTCAGCCGGCGATCGTCAAAACTCGCTTGGGACATTTAGCATTAGCACACAATGGCAATCTCGTCAATGTCAAGAAATTGCGAGAAGAATTGGTACGGCGGGGATGCGAATTTGAGACGACAACGGATTCGGAGATGATCGCCCTCGCGATCGCCGATGAAGTGGATAGTGGCAAAGAATGGCTGGATGCGTCGTTAAGTGCTTTTGGCATGTGTCGGGGAGCTTATAGTTTGGTTATCGGTACGCCTTCGGGATTGATGGGAGTGCGCGATCGCTACGGCATTCGCCCCCTCGTTATCGGCATTTTACCGGGGAATCCCCAACGTTACGTACTGGCTTCGGAAACATGCGCTCTAGATATTATCGGGGCGGAATACTTGCGGGATGTGGAACCGGGGGAACTGGTTTGGATTACCGAAGAAGGCATGGCTTCTTTTCATTGGGGGATTAAACCGGAACGCAAATTGTGCGTTTTTGAGATGATTTATTTTGCCCGTCCCGATAGCGTAGTGAATGAAGAAACTCTCTATAGTTACCGGATGCGTTTGGGGAAACGCCTCGCGAAAGAATCTCCCATCGATGCCGATGTGGTGATTGCGGTGCCGGATTCTGGAGTGCCGGCGGCGATCGGCTATTCGGAAACATCGGGAATTCCCTATGGTGAGGGATTAATTAAGAATCGTTACGTGGGACGAACCTTCATTCAACCCACCCAACATATGCGAGAGTCAGGGATTCGCATGAAGTTAAATCCCCTCAAAGACGTTCTGCAAGGCAAGCGGGTGATTTTGGTGGACGATTCCATCGTGCGGGGAACAACGAGTCGGAAAATTATCAAAACCTTGCGAGAGGCAGGAGCAACGGAAATTCACATGAAGATTTCTTCACCTCCGGTAACTCACCCTTGTTTCTATGGCTTGGATACGGACAATCAAACTCATTTAATTGCGGCAACGAAATCGATCGCGGAAATCGCCGAGCATATTGGGGTCGATTCCCTCGCTTATTTGAGTTGGGAAGGAATGTTAGAAGAAACGGGAGAATCTCCGAGTAGTTATTGTTCTGCCTGTTTTACAGGGGATTATCCCATTCGTATTCCCGATGACGTGAAGCAAGAAAAGTTAATGCTGGAACAGATGACGGTTTAAGTCATGGGTAAAGAGTAATGGGTAATAACTCGTTATTCTTTACTTGAGAAGCGATCGGGTAATTCTTTTTGTTATCGAAAAATGTCAACACTTTCAATTCCTTTAGAATATATCGAGATCGCCTCCGATATGTGTTTTGGTAAACCTCATATTGCAGGCAGTCGCATTACTGTCGCAAATGTGGCGACAATGTATTTGCAAATGGGACAATCATTAGAAGAAATTGCTGGGAAATACGCTCTTTCTTTAGCTTCAGTTCATGCAGCAATGGCGTACTATTACGAAAATCGAGAAGAAATCGATCGCCGTCAGGCTGAAAATGAGGTTTTTGCCGAAGCGTTTCGCGAAAAAAATGTTTCTCCGTTGGAAGAAAAGTTACGGGGACTTGGAGGATGAGCGATCGCATTCGCTTTCAATATTTGTGACGCAATCGCAATAAAATAATGGAGCGATCGCGATCGCTTGTAGAAAGAGTGAGAATCCACAGTTGCGAAGAATGTCAAGTCGGAGGATTCTGGCAAACAAATTGTTAAATAATATCCAGAAATACTCTCAATGGGTAGAAAATAGTAGCCATCACCGTTAGAGGAACAAACAGATGGCACGCAAACTACTAGAATTGAATACGGATGAGGGGGGAGCGATCGTCGTGGCTGTAGACGTTCCCGATGAGAGCATCAAGCGAGTGGCTAAGTCTGGAGAGCAAGTTATCGAAAAAATGGAGCAAAGTTTTGATGCGGTCAAGGATCTAATTTTACGGAGTTGTCGTCCTCTCACCGAAGCCTTTCAAACACTCTATCAAGATAGTCAAGCAACCAAGGCTGAAGTTGAATTTGGGATTAACTTCACTGCGAAGGGTAATCTCTACTTGGTGGAAACATCAGGGACAGCATCTCTTAAGGTTAAGATAACATGGGATTTGGATAAATCGAGCGATCGCTAGTGAGTGCCAATGAATTGGGAAAAAGTCAGACAATGTACAGTTGCGATTAAAAACTCAGAAGAGTCCATTTATGGCACTGGGTTTTTTATTTCCTCAAACGGTTATCTGTTAACCTGCGCTCATGTTGTTGAGGAAGCAGGGGGATGGGATAAAGTGCGGGTTAATGGTCAACCCGTACGTTTGGTTTATTCGGGAGAGAGCGATCGCGATGATTTTACCATTCTTCAAGTTCCAGATTATCAAGGGGAATGCGTTCCCCTATCCCTAACCTTTGAGCCGATGACTCGGTTTTTAAGTATTGGCTATGGACGGGATGATTTTCCTAAAGGTGCTTCTATTGAAGGTCAGATCACCGATCAAAATATTCATGCAGACTTTGGCGATCGTCCCATGCTGCGGCTGCGAATCGAAGCAGATGCTCAGATGGTACAAGGAGGTTATAGTGGCTCTCCTGTTTTTGATGCAGAAAGAGGAGTGGTTGTTGGCGCGATCGCTGCGAGCGATCGTCAAGAGGGTGCATTAGCGATTCCTTTAGCCACAATACAAGAAAGATGGCCGATTCTAGAACAATTTCTTAATCTTCATATTCCTATTTTCCCGACAGCCATATCAGAATGTCAGCGAATTTTCATTAGTTATTGTAGTAAAGAGCCAGATATTAGCCTTGCTCAGACTTTTTACGAAGAATTCAACAAAGCTGGTCATCAGTCTTTTATGGCGGGAGTCAACATTCACTTGGGAGAGGACTGGGCAAAACGTATTGACCAAGAATTAGAAAAATGCGATTACTTTGTTCTATTGCTATCTTCTCAAGCTGCATTAAGTGAAACAGTAACAGAAGAAGTCCGACGAGCTAAGGAATTGCAGAATCAACATTCCAAACCCATTATATTGCCAATTTTTGTTCAATTTTCTTCTGATGTTTCCTTAAATTACGATCTTCGGAGTTACTTGAGTCGAATTCAGCGACGAGTGTTGGATTCAGAGGAAGATACTCCAAAGATTTTACAGGAAATATTGGTGTTACTCTCTGATAAAAAGATGGCACAACTAACGACAGAGGAAACAATAGAAACCCCCATCATAGAAACCCCTGATACACATCCTCTTCCCATTGCAGAACCTGAATTACGTCAACCTACAGGAGCAATTCCTTTAGCCTCGAAATTATATATTGAAAGACAGCCTATTGAACAAGATTGTTATGAAGAAATATTGCAACCCGGAGCATTAATTCGGATCAAAGCTCCTCGACAAATGGGTAAAACCTCGCTGATGGCAAGAATTCTAAACTACGCTAGAGAGCAAGGATATCAAGCAATACCAATAAGTTTGCAACTGGCAGAGAGCCAAACTTTAGAGAGCTTAGAAGATTTTTTGTACTGGTTGTGTAAACAGGTGGGACGGAAACTAAACAAATTGGATCGATTAGAGGAATATTGGAGTAGTGGAACGAGTAAAGAAAAATGCAGTTACTATTTAGAAGAATGCCTATTAGAAGAGAGCCTTACACCTATTGTTTTGGGATTAGATGAAGTCGATCGAGTATTTAAGCGCACTCGAATCGTTGATGATTTTTTTGCGTTGCTACGTTATTGGTATGAAGCTGCTCGATATGGAGATGCAAGTAGCTCACGTTGGCAAAAGTTACGTTTAGTCATTGTTCATTCGACCGAAATTTATGCTCCACTGAATATCGATCAATCTCCATTTAATGTTGGTATAAGGGTTGAATTAGTGGAATTTAACAAGCCTCAAATTCAAAATTTAGTACGGTGTTATGGATTAGATAAGTTACAATATAAAATTGAACCATTAATTGAATTGCTAGGAGGACATCCATACTTAATACAGAAAGCTCTTTATCATTTACGACGACAAGATATAACAGTAGAGGATTTACAGAGACAATCACAAAAAATAACTGGAATTTACAGCGATCATCTACGAAGAAATTTGCTAGTTTTACAAAAACATCCAGATATGTATAAAGCATTTCATAAAATCCTGCAAAGTAATACATTTGTAGAATTCCATGAAAATGCCGAAATAAATTTTCAACTAGATAGTATGGGATTAATAAAATTACAAGGTAACAAAGCAAAGCTACGGTGCGATCTATATCGACTTTATTTCCACGATCGTTTAGGAGGTTGAATATAAATGAATGTACTAGAACCTTCATCTTATAAATATAAAGTTGGTGGAAGTTTAGAGGCAAATTCTCCGACTTACACAGAACGACAAGCAGATAAAGATTTCTATCAAGCACTGATAACGGGAAAATTTTGTTATGTTCTCAATTCTCGGCAAACAGGGAAATCCAGTCTGCGAGTAAGAACCACGAAAAGATTACAAGATGAAAATATCGCTTGTGCTGTAGTAGATATCACATTAATTGGTTCTCATGAGGTCTCCCCTACTGAATGGTATTTGAGCTTTCTTCGCAGACTAACAAGGAGTTTGCGCTTAAAAACAACCCCAGAGATCCAAAGCTGGTGGAATGAACGTCAAAGTTCGCCTGTAGATCGCTTAGACGAGTTTATTGAAGAAGTCCTTTTAGTAGAAATTCAGCAAAAAATTGTTATTTTTATTGATGAAATTGATAGCATTCTTAAAATTGATTTTAAAGATGATTTTTTTGCATTTATTCGTGCTTGTTATAATAATCGTGTAGAAAATATAAATTATCGACGATTAACATTTGCACTCTTAGGCGTTGCAACACCCTCCGATTTAATTCAAGATCGAAAGCGCACACCCTTCAATATCGGACAAGCCATTGATTTACATGGTTTTCAGTTGAATGAAGTGAATCCATTAATGAAAGGACTCGAAGGAAGAGTTGAGAGTCCATCTATAGTGCTCAAAGAAATTTTAAAATGGACATCAGGACAACCTTTTCTAACACAAAAAATTTGCGATCTCGTCTTTCGTCGGAGTCAATGGATCGCTGAAGAAGATACGGCTAGAGAAATCGAGGATCTAGTGCGATCGCAAATTATAAAAAATTGGGAATATCAGGATGAACCCGAGCATTTAAAAACAATTCGCGATCGCATTGTATGTGACGAACAATATTCCGGACGTTTATTAGGTTTATACAAACGCATTTTATCAGAGTATAAGGTAGAAACGGATGAAAGCTCGGAGCAAATTGCCTTGCGTTTAGCAGGAATAGTGGTAAAAAGAGATGGATGTTTAGAGACTTACAATGAAATTTACAAACGGGTTTTTGATTTGGAATGGGTTGAGAGAGAATTAGCAAAACAGCGTCCTTATGCACAAGCGATTAAAGATTGGCTGACTTCTAATCGCCAAGATAGAACTAAACTTTTGTATGGAGAAAAATTAAAGTATACGAAGCAATGGAAATTTGGAAAGACTCGTTTTTTAAGTCAGGAAGATAATGATTTTTTACATGAAAGTGAGATGTTTGATAGCAAAAGCAAAATTTTTCTGAGGAATCTGAAAAATTATGGGATAGCGATCGCAGAAATTCATACATGGACAGAGGGACTAGAATTTTTTGACGATTGCATTTTACAACTTGCATCTGAAGCGTTAGATGCAAAAATTCCAGATGAGGATGATGAAATAGACTGGGTGAATAACTTAGTCAAACAAAATGTCATTGATGAGTGTAAAGATGAAGAACTAAGAAAACATCTAGAAATTGTAAATAATCGCATGATAAAAAATCCAAATATTGAATCGTTTTGGCTTTTATGCAGTTATGAAAAAATATTAATTGATGGAGAAGTTTCCAATCATAATTTTTCAGAATATCAAGAGTTGATCGAGATCAATTTGATCGCAAAAAAAGCAAAAAAACTGACTATAGCCAATAAAATTTATGAAACAATTTTTGATTTGCAATGGATCGATGAAATGTTGACTCTCGATCCCAGACCTCATGCTCGTAAATTTGCAGCTTGGTTAAATTACGAGCGCGATCCGAAATATCTTTTAAATTCGCAAGAATTAGAAGATGCGTTACAGTGGTCGGATGGAAAAGAGCTAGACGATCGCGAAAATGATTTTTTAATTGATAGTCAAATTTTTAATAGTTAAGGAGCTATCTTTCTATGAGTTATCCCTCTGAAAAACGAGAAATTTCTGAAATTCTCAAAAAGTTTAGTGTGGCAGTTAAAACTAAAGCTGACAATCCTCAACGAGTGATCCAACAGATTTTGCGATGGACAAAAGGAGATAAAGAGTTAACTAAAAAACTTTGTCAACTTATTTTGAATTCTGAGTTAACTTTTCCTGCCGATCGAGAACCCGCTCAACTTAAATTTTTAATTGAAGGATATGCAGAAATTACATTTTCTAAGAAACTGAAACAAATCAATCCTTCGAAACCCATTATCTGCGGACATTATCAAATTGAGAAAGAATTAGGACAAGGAAATCGCCTCAAAACTTATCAAGCGATCGATCTAAATCTTCCAGATGTACCTTGGCGAGTTATTCTAGAAGTCAATCCATTAACAGATATTCCTTCTCAGTTACAAGAGCTAGAGAATAAATTCAATCAAGAGACTCAAAAACTGTTCAAGTTGGGTTCTCATCTGCAAATTCCTACAGTTTTTGGACGTTTTTTAGAAAAAAAGAAACTTTACCTGATTTTAGAATTTATTGCGGGAGAGTCCATCGAACAGGAATTAAAATCAGAAAACCAACTCACGGAATTAAATACTAAAAAAATATTGCTGGAAATTTTAAAGATTCTCGTTCTTGTTCATCAAGAAGATATGATTCATGGGAATTTAAAGCCTTCGAGTTTAATTCGTCGCGAACAAGATGGTAAAATAGTTTTAACCGATTTTGCTGTGGTTCGAACGATTGTTGAACTTACCAATCCTTCAGAAGATAATTCGACTCTCGATCGCTCACTGAGCTATATTGCTCCAGAACAAAAAGCAGGTAATTTGCAACTCAGTAGCGATCTTTATTCAGTAGGAATGATTGGCATCCAAGCTCTTACGGGTTTAGAACCCGAAAAGCTATCCTCGGATTCACAAACACAAGAGGTTATCTGGGGACGATGGAGTATTGATATTAGCTCGGATTTTGCAGAATTTCTCAACAAAATGGTGCGTTTTAATCCGAGCGATCGCTATCAGTCGGCTGCTGAAGCCTTAGCCGCACTGCAAAATCTTATGCCTCGCGAACTTACCATAAATTGGCGCATACCGAGTTTAATTGCGGGTGGGTTATGCAGTCTTGCGATCGGTGTGTGGGGAGTTCAACTCCTCGTTCCAAAACCTCCAGAACCTCTAACAGAAGATATTGATTTTTCAGCCCTAGATAATTCTTACAGCTATGGAGAAGAATCTATATTTAATAAGAATATTTCAACCGAGAAACAAGAAGGATTCGATCACTTTAATTTGCACGATTATGAAAAGGCACAAGATGCTTTTCAGCGGGCTTGGGACAAAGAGAAAAATAAAGACCCAGAGGAAAAGAAATATCTAGATCCAGAAACCTTAATTTATTTGAATAACAGCCGAATATTAGCTGGAGATTTAGAACATTATACAGTTGCCATCGTCGTTCCTGCAAACCATATCCCCGATGAAGTGAAGGAGACAAATAAAGCAATCCTACGAGGTATTGCTCAAGCTCAAAATCGGATCTATACTGAAGTAAAAAGTAACAATTACAAGAAAGCACTTAAAGTCCTTATTGTTAATGATGATTCAAACAATGACGATTTAGCCAATAGAGAGGCAATCGAAGAGCGAGCACTAGCTCTCGTGGGAGATGACGAAGTAATTGCGGCGATCGGTCATCGGAGTAGTGGAAATGTGGCAATTGCATTACCCATTTATCAAAAAAATAAATTTCCGCTCATTGCTTCAACAAGCACGGCTGACACACTTTCAGAGTCTTGTAAAAAACAAAAAAAATGCTTTTTCTTTCGCATTCCAGCACCCGATCGCGATGCAGTAATACCTCTTGCTGAGTACCTGTCAGAGCATAAAAAATTGTCAAGGGTAGCAATTTTTTATAGTCCAAACTCTACTTTTAGTGAAAGTTTTAAAAAGGCTTTTGAAACTAGCTTTAAAGAGAAGAATGGTCGGATTGTAGAAGAGTTCAAACTAAACAAAGCAAATTTTGATATAGACAAATCTCTCAAACAAGCAAAAGGCAAAAAAGCAGAGTCAATCATATTAATTCCTGATGTCAACAGCATTGATAAAGCCTATGACATTATCCGAAACAATGAGGGATATTTTATTCTCGGGCTATCGGAAAGCCTGTATGCTACGTCTACGTTAACAAAAGTTGATTCTAAAGATGTTGAAAAAGGAGTTATAATGAGTCCCCATTGGCATTCCTTGAAAAGTTGTCAAACACAACTCGAAAAAGACTTTTGTGATAAAGCGATCGATCTCTGGGGAACGAAATCTCATTCTTGGCGCATGGCAACAACCTATGATGCGGCTCTTGTTTTAGTCAAGGCTTTAGAGCAAATTTCTCAGAATCATCCTAAAGAAGACGATATCAAAAAATTACGCAGTCTTTTACGAGATCAATTAGCCGATCCTGATTTTAAGGTGACAGGTGTAACTGGAAAAATTGACTTCGATCCTAAAACTGGAGATCGCAAGAAGCCACCCGAACAATTAGTTACAATTGTTTTCTGCAAAACTTCTGATGAAAAGGACTACGAGTTTGCTCCTGTTACTAAAAATCCTGTCACTGAAGAGTATGATATTACCTATCCAAAATGCCCCTCATCTGAAGAATAAAAGAAAAGCGATCGCACGATAAGGTAAAATTGATCAAGGAATAATTTTCCAATTCCACAATGAAACTTAAACAACAATTACAAGAACAACGAGAAGCGATCGCAGAAATTGCAGCCAAACATGGCGCATTTAACGTGCGGGTTTTTGGTTCAGTGGCGAGAGGAGAAGAAACTGAAAATAGCGATATCGATCTATTAATCGATTATGATTTAGCAAAAACTTCTCCGTGGTTTCCGGGAGGATTGTTGATGGATTTGCAAGACTTGTTACACTGTCAAGTAGATATTGTTACAGAAAAAGGGTTGAGTCCATTAATCCGAGAACGAGTTTTACAAGAGGCACAACCATTATGAATGAAGAGCGCGATCGCGTCTATATTCAACATATTTTAGAATGTATCGATCGCATTAAAGACTACACGCGCAACGGAAAAAATAGTTTTATGAACGAATCAATCGTACAAGATGCTGTTTTGCGACGCTTGCAAACAATGGCTGAATCAACTCAGCGACTCTCAGAAGATTTAAAATCTAAAGTATCAAATGTTGATTGGCGTGCTTTATCGGGTTTTAGAAATATTTTAGTTCATGATTATTTAAGTGGAATCGATCGCGATCGCGTTTGGGATGCCATTATCAATTATTTACCCAGTTTAGAACAAGCAATTCGACAAATTAACGACGAATTGGATCGAGACTGAAATTATAGGTAGGCGATCGCTCTCCTTCACCCTTGCTCGAGGTTATCAGGATCTAAACCCATTGCAATAGACCTCTCCGGAAAACCCAATCTGGGTACAGCAGGATAAGGGTTTCAGCCCCTTTTTTCCGAATTATCGGAGAGGTCTAATCAAGCGATCGCGCAATTCCTGTAAAGCTGTTTCGGCTCGGTTTGCTCGGTTTCGTTCATCGTTTGCGCGTTGCTGCTCCTCGAGTCGTTCTTGCTCGCTCTCATCCGGACTCCTCAAATACTCTTCAGTGTGAGGATTGAAAAATCGCAGTTGACCGTTAGGCAGCAAACGGAGATATAATCCCAAAACCTCGGAATAAAGAGACACGATGCCATCTTCTAAAGTGTCGGCGGTGATGGGTTGGTAGACTCCATTCACCAAGCGTTGACCTTTCAAAGGCGGCTCGAGATAGTCCCCCGTGGGATCGTATTGGAAGTATTCCGAGACTCCCAAATCTGTGTAGGTTTTGGGTTTGTCTCGTTCGTCTTTTTTGCGAGTGCTGGCGGATGTCACTTCTAGTACCCAGTCGGGAGTTCTTCCTCCTTCTTCCCAAACCTTGAAACTCCGGCGGGGTCGGTTTTCTACCCCGAAGATGACGAAAACATCGGGACTGACGACGGCATCGGGGACTCCTTGCTCGTAGGAGAGCCACAGATTGCCGGAAACGTAGACATCTTCTCGCTCTCGAAAGTAGAATTTGAGGCTTTCTACCCCATACACTAAATAATCCCGTGCGGGGTCGCTTTCTGCCATGGGTTCGCCGTCTGGTTCGGGGTAGATGATGGGGGTTTTTAAGGGTGCGAGGGTCATTTCAGTTATCCGTTATCAGTGGTCAGTTATCCGTTGCGATCGCGAAAACAAGGAGTTTGAGAAAAGGGCTATTTCTCGATTGTACCGATTCTTCCGGGTCGCTGAATAAACGCGATCGCACCCTCTCAAATTTTCTCTTCAGCTGATTGGTAGAACTCCTTGGCAACATTGGGAATATCATATCGCTCGACAAGATTCACGAGGCGATCGAACGCATCGCACACCTCTTTATATTTGTCATAGTCCAATCGTCCCGTTATGGGTAAAAAGATTTCGTACCATGTGAGTCCTTCAGCAAGCATGGCGTAATAACAGGCGTTGGCAAAGCGTTGTTTGGCGATCGCGAGTTCTTCCGCTTTGCGATCTAAATAATCTCCTGTCAAGGGAGCGATCGCTTCCTCGGTTTGTGCAAACACTTCGATCGCCATTGAGGATGATTCCGTGTTGTTGGTTGGGTCGCTATTGTCGAGATTCATCTCCCATACTCCAGATTATAGGATTTTGCAGGGTAGGTGAGCGATCGCGGGCAATGCGATCGCTTTTCATTTTCTGTGCCACTAGCAGAGGAGTTTGCATTCATAACCAGATCGCTAATCGATCTTTGATAGTTTGCTTACAATTAAATCATTGCATAATACGTAATACTTGTCAAGTAATGAAAAATATGTAAAAAGTAAGTTGTTAGATAATAAGAATATTGCAGTTATAAAAACAACCAAAAACCACCTTGAAAGTCAGAAAAACCATCGATAAAGAATTTGAAGGGCTTGGAGACAGAATCCAAGCTGCGCGCAAAGAATCGGCTAAACCTTTAACGGAATTAGCCTATGAAGCGGGAATGTCAGTAGTAAATTGGCATCGGATTGAAAAGGAAGAACCTAAAGTGTTACCCGAAGAAACCTTACGGGCAATAGAATACGCTCTCGGTATCAATTTAGGAGTACAATTTGACGAAGAGGAATGAGTTTTTATGAGATACTAATTAAAACAGATCGATAAATCTGCAATACAAAAATCGGTGAGATATTTAAGATTCGCAAATAATGAGGACAAAATGATATTCAATCTAATTCATCAACCAACCGTAGGGGTGTAATGCTTGCACCCTTAAATCGCGATAATTGTCCAGATTCAATCTCATCTCAAATTCGTTTAATGAGAAAACATTCATGAAAACTCAAAACTGAAGTATTGTGCTCATTCGTATCGATTTAGGAGACCACATTTAAATGTCGGGACAATCAAACTATAGCGAAGCCCTGCGCGGGGGGTTTGGGGGCGGCGCTGCGCTCCCAATGGGGGGTCTGGGGGGCTAGTCCCCCAGTAAACTTACGGTTCCTCAGATAGCTCGAGAAAATGAATAATCTGAAGATTATGAGTGAAATTACTTGTATAGCAAAACTAAATGAGTTGTAAATATGTGGAACAAGCATCTTGCTTGTTTCTTGACTTCAAACACGGGCAAGATGCCCGTTCCACGGTTAATCCCAATATTTCTCTAGGATTCTAACCTTTTCACAACTCAAATAGACCTCTCCGACAATGAGTAAAAACGAGGCTGTAACACTGATTATGCCGTACCCTGATTGGGTTTTCTGGAGATGTCTAATGGACTTGCTATAAATGCGATCGCCACCTGATATTTGGTATGATAAAAACAAAGAATTCTCTCGCCTGAATGGGAAATGAATGGACAATTAGTTGAATCTCTCGTGAATGCGATCGGTTCTCTCCCACCCGATGACTATGCGTTATTTCAATCTACTTTAATCGAAAAAACAATACAAAAAACAGCAGGAGTTTGTGATGGATGCGCTCGCATTCGGAACACGCGCATCGCTGTTTGGACATTGATATCCTTGCAAAATCAAGGAGCCGATGAATCAGAATTATTACGCAACTTTCCGGGATTAACATTATTTGACTTGTGGGTAGCGCGAGCTTATTATCAAGCCAATGCTACCGAAATTGACGCTCTCATTCACGAGGACGAGTCGGATGTTTAGATTTTATGCCAATGAAAATTTGGCATTGATTTTAGTTGAAACATTGCGTCAATTGGGCCACGATGTATTAACCTCTTCCGAAGCAGGAAACGCCAATAAAGGCGCTGCCGATCGCGAAGTCCTTAGCTATGCAGCAACAGAGAAACGAATCGTCATCACATTTAATCGAAAGGATTTTATTGTTCTGCATCAAAGCGGTATTAATCATAGTGGAAGTGTAATATGTAAAGACGATCGCGATTATTTTAATCAAGCTCGGGTGATTCATGAATACTCGATCGAACAAGGCTCTTTTGAAAATCGTTTAATTCGGATTCAAAAACAAAATCAGCCCAAATCTAGCAAACCCGTTTTTATCGTTCGAGAATATCAACGTTCGGAGGAATAATTTTAAAGGAGGCACAACCATTATGAATGAGGAATTATGAATGAGGAACGCGATCGCGGTACAATACACTACAACAAACCTCGCGATCGCACGAAGAAATCGCGAAGTTTGATAGAAACGAGATGTTTTAAAAATATTATAGAATTTTTAGGCAATTTTGACGTTACTTAAAACCGTTTTCGCCCAGTCTTTACTCAAAGTCTCGTCATTATTTCCCGAATTATTTAAACTGGGAGCGGCATGAGTCATGATATACTTTTGACGTTCGTGGGCGAGATTTTCCAAACTGTCAACGTGAATAAAACTTTTGGGAAGGCGATCGTTGTCAAACGAATACTGTCCCACATGATACTGTTCGATATGGTTGCGATCGATCCAAAATCCCCACCCTTTTTCCGCATCGTTAAGTTGGGCGAGGAAATCAAAGCTCGTTTCAAGATTCATCTTCTTTCTCCTAATTAATTCGCTGTTTTTATTATGTTAGGAAGTGCCGACAAATACGCGAAAGATTTATGCTTATTGATGTCTTGTGATTTTTAGCGATATTTCTTGACGATCTGTAATATAGGAAGTGCGAATAAAAAATAACAAACAGGGAAGTTTAACCTCTTCTGCTTGTTATTGGAGTTGCCCGTCTATCTATACAGATTCTTCTTCAGAAAAGCGAATAATATCTTCGTCCCCGAGAAATTCCCCATTCTGCACCTCGATCATCACCAAGGGAATCACTCCCGGATTTTCAACCCGGTGCTTGACATTCATGGGAACATAAGTAGATTGCTTTTGCATTAATAACGTCTCCGCACCATCGCAAATCACCTTTGCCGTCCCCGCAACCACGATCCAATGTTCGCTGCGATGATAGTGCATTTGCGTGCTGATGTGATGTTTGGGCTTCACCTCGATGCGGTTAATGCGATAGCGAGGACCTTCCTCCAATACCGTTACAACCCCCCAAGGTCGTTGTTCGATTCTAATTCCACCTTGGATTTCCTTCGCTTGGATTTCGGTTTTTTTATTGCTCATGGCTTGATTGGCTCGCGATCGCTTCTATTTTCTCATTTTTCTTTCTTTTATCTTGTTGCCCGATCGCTAAAAAATTGTTAAGTTGCTCTTAAGAAAACTTAGCATTTCCGCAAAACCCGTGAAATCAGAACCGTTTGTTAAAAGCGATCGCGCTTTCCCCTCATCCTCTCTTTCCACCCTCCCGGCCGATATCCTAACAGTCTTTTGGGGAGATTGGTTAGAATTGCGAGCGAGAATCGTCCAAGTTGCGGCAACGGGATTGATTTCTCCCCTCATTTATATTTTTGCCTTTGGGTTGGGTTTGGGAAATACCCTCGATCGCGCGACAACTCCCCCTTTTGGAGATAGCTACCTCGAATTTATTTTACCTGGAATGGTAGCACTTTCTTCCATGGCCATTAGTTTTGGCGGCACGACCTTTTCCATCTGCGGCGATCGCTTATTCAGTAAAACTTTTGAAGAATTATTATTAATGCCCGTACATCCCCTTGCCCTATATTTAGGTAAGGTGATTGCGGGAATCGTGCGAGGATTAATGACTTCCGGTTCGGTGATTTTAGTAGCCGTGTTATTTACCGGAAAATTTTTCAGTTTTATCAATCCCTTATTTTTATCGGTTGTGATTCTCAATTGTGCCGTTTTTGCGGGGGTGGGAGTCATTACCGGATTGAGCGTTAAATCCTTAGAAAGTGTTGGATTGTATAACAATTTTCTCATCGTTCCCATGTCCTTTTTAGGTGCGACCTTTTTCGATCCGTCCACCCTCCCCATTGCCTTAAAAATTATCGTTTATTGCCTGCCTTTAACCTATACCAGTATTTCCTTACGATCGGCAGCTTACGCCCCCATTTCCCAATTTCCTTGGTATTCAATTCCTATTCTATTAACTGTTGCGATCGCCCTAGCATTTTGGGGTGCTTATAAATTTTCCCACCAACAAGACTGAATCAATTCAAAATTCAACAGAGCGATTGGATATGCTGAACTCAATTCAGCATCCCTCGCTCTCAAAATTCAAAAGGACGGGCGAAAAAGCCGAGATGGTTGGCGACGGGACGCTGACGCAGGGGAATTCTCGTGTGAATGGGAGTATTGAGCAATTTGATTTCTCCTTTTTTTTCAATTGCTAAAGTCGTCGAGCCGCCTCCATCTAAAATAAGAGCGCGATCGCTACCTAAATCTAATAAAATTTGCGTGAGTTCGAGTAAAGTCGCCCCCTCGCTATAAAATGGTTGGCGACCGTCAATAACCACAATCCAGAGTTTTTTCCCTTGGCGATCGATACCCACAGCCGTACGAGGATAGCGATCGCTTAACTCCCGACCTTGGTATTTTCGGGCGAGTTTGCCATTGAGAATGAGAATATAACCGCCACCGAGTCCGTATTGAGTATTGTCCGGACAGCGATCGCTTTCAATACTGGCGCGATTTTCCGAGGAAAAACAGAGAACATTCCACCCTTGTTGGGGAGGCGAATACGTTATCCCCTTCGCGATCGATTGACCCAAAGCATCGACGCGATCTCCGCTTTTGGGATAAAAAGATAATGGATGCTTGCTATAAAATGGCTGGAAATAGCTTCCATTAATTGCCAACTGCAAGCGATGGGTTTTCAAAAAATCTCCTGTTGTTTGCGCGTTAAATTCCTTCCCATCCTCACCGGGAAAGCCAATTGTTGTCAAAATTTGGATTCCCGTTACCGTTAAATCGATCGCGACAGTATGAACAAGAAAAGAATGCCTTAGAAAATAACGTCTCGGTTGGGAATAAAGTTTGCGCCGATAAGAAATGCCCTGAAAGAGTTGTTCTATTTTTTGGGAGCGTGAAGGTCGTTTAAATAGCAAAATACCGTAACAGAGGAGAACTATCCCAAAAAATAAGCCAAAGATTCCGCCTAGAAGTTTCAAGACAATTTTTAGATCGAGCGCAAACATCAATATTTTTGAATTTTTAATTTTGCATTTTGAATTGTTCTCGAGACTGTTGTTTCACCAAACCATCCATTGTTGCCTGTTGCAATGTCATGAATGCGCGCAACTCTTGCAAACCATATTGAGTTTGGTGGAGGGAATAGCGCAATTGTTCTTCGGCTTCGACAGTAAGATAGCCTGTTGTCAAAGCCTGTTGTACGAGATCGCCAATTGAAATCGTAGAGCTCATCTGAATTACCTCACTAAAATCAAACGTATCTTTTTTAGGTCTCAAAAAGTTTTTGGGCAGAAATCTCTAATATTATGCACGATCGGGGTAAAATTTTACAAAACTTTACCTTTTTCTCGATTTCTCCTTACCTCTTCCCGATTTCCCACTCCTCTCAAAAAAAAGTGGTTACCGTAAAAGTCGTTCCCACTCCCACTTTACTCTCTACCGCAATCGTTCCCGAGTGTAAATCCACAGCTTTTTTGACGATCGCCAATCCCAAGCCCGTTCCTTGAATGCGATCGGCATTTCTAGCGCGATGAAATGCTGTAAATAAGTGAGGTATATCTTCTGGTGGAATGCCGATACCGCCATCGCTAACCTGAAAAACCGCATGGCGATCGTTTACCTCTAAAGCAAGAATAATATCGCTATGAGCGGGAGAATATTTTATGGCATTAGACAATAGATTGCTTAAAATATGATGCAATAAATGCTCGTCGATGGGAACTTTTTGCTCGATTTTTCCTTGATAGTTAAACATTAAACCGTGTTGTTCGCCATCAGATAAGCGCAGTTCGGCTAAGAGTTCTTCGCAAAATATTTTCAGATCGATTGGAGTCGGATTAAACTCGATTTTGCCAGCATCGGCTTTCCCCAAAATGAGAACGTCATCTAATAATCTGAGGATGCGATCGCTAGATCTGAGAAGTCGTTCTAACTGCTGTTCTTTCTGATCTCGAGAGAGTTTATCTTCATAATGTTTGAGGAGTTTAGCTGCTGCCATAATCACCGTGAGGGGCGTGCGAAATTCATGAGATGCAATAGTAATAAATCCCGATTTTAATTGGCTGAGTTCTTTTTCTTTTTTCAATGCTTTGAGTATTTCTTGTTCCGCTCGCTTGCGTTCGCTAATATTACGCGCAATCCAAATCGCAGAATGCTGAGAGATTGGAGAAATCCTCGCAGCAAACCAAACGGGACAATCTCCTTCAAACAAAGTATACTCAAACTCAAGAGTTTTTTGTTCCGCCAGAGATGTTTGGATATTACTCAGAAAAAATTCCGAATGATTGCTATCATAAAATTGTTGTATGGTTTGGTTGAGAAAATTGGCAATTGATTCATTGGCTAAATTGGGATTGGGCAGTTCGATTTTAAGATTATCGGTTTCAGTATCAATAACTAAAACCACATCTTGCATCGCTCCTAAAATTGCTTTCGTTTGCGTATAACTCGTATGTAATTTTTGTTGTAATAATCGCTGTCGTTCGATTTCTGCATCCAGTCTTTTGATGAAAGCCTCTTCAACTTCTCGATTGATTTCAAGGAGGCGATCGAGATTGTTGGCCAGTAAAATACCAACAATTTTATTTTGCCGATCGGCGATAAGAACATGAGAAACTCGCGATCGCTCGATCGATTGGCATAATACGATCGGATCGCTCAATGCCGATTCTAGAAAGATAGTAAATTTGCGAGTGGCAATTGCTCCTATCGGACAGCTCTCCCAATCTTTTTCCGTCGCAATATGCTGCAATAATTTAGCAGGAGTTAACAATCCGACAATATCATCGCGATCGCGCGATCGACCGACTAAAATATACTCCCATTCCTCTGCTTTTAAAAGTGCAAGCGCTTCTTTTGTCGGGGTTTCCGGCAATATGAGAGAAGGATGGTAGTCGATGACCCGATGCAACATTTCTTTTCAGTTATCAGTTATCAGTTATCAGTTAGCGAACGGAAAAGGCTTGATTGAAACGGCGGGTAATGGGTTCGATTAAGAATGTCAAAATGGATTTCTGTCTCGTCACAATTTCTGCTGTGGCTGTCATACCGGGAGTAAAAGGAACTTCTTCTCCCCGTACGATTTTGGAATGTTGGAAAAGTTCGACTTTTGTGGGAAAAACCAATCCCAGTTGTTCGTCAGGGACGGCATTGGGACTGATATTTATCACCTTGCCATCGACCGTACCGAATTCTTGAAAAGGAAAGGTCGCCATTTTAACTTTCACTTTCATTCCCGGTGCAATAAAACCAATATCGCGATTTAAAACTTTGGCTTCTAAAAATAATTTTTCTTCCCGAGAAACAATTGACAGTAGCTCTTCCCCCGTTTGTACGGGACCTAAAGTTGCTTTAAGATTGTAAACCGTTCCTGAAGAAGGAGCAAGAATCGTTTCTCCGACACGCTCTTTTTTCACTTTTTCTAGTTGTCCTCGAGCGGCAGTCAGCTCTTCTTTGCGTTGGTTGAGTTGAGTGAGGATTTCGCTTTGCCTTGCCGCGCCCAATTGTTGAGATCGCGCGATCGCCGCGCGGTAAGCCTGTTCTGCCTGTTGAATTTCCTGTTGTTGCCCTTCAATATCTTTGACGAGGGAGGCGACTTTATTTTTTGCCTCGGTGATGCGATCGCGCGATCGCGTCAGATCGTCCCTTGCTTGCGTAACATCCGCTTCTGCCCTTGCCACTCGCTCCCGTGCTTCGAGATAATCCAAGCGCGGAACGATTCCCTGTTCGGCAAGGGTGACGAGAGAGGATGCTCGTTCTTGGGAGAGTTCGAGGCGTTCTTGACTTTGTTGGAGGAGTTGCTGGCTATTTTTGAAACTCACACCAGCATTATTTAAGTTGTCTCGAGCGTTGACTAAGTTATCTTGCAGGCGAATTTGACGAACCTTCGCACTTTCCATGGCGGCTTGCTGTTGTTTGGCTTGGGCGATCGCCGTGGCACGGCGGCTCTCGAAATCTTGCAAGCGAGCGAGGAGCAGGCGATCTTGTAGAGGCGTTCCGCTTTGGGTATTGCCCTCGAGTTCGGCATTCAAACGAGCGATATCCTGTTCGATGGGCTCGATCGAATTGGTGAGGCGATCGATATCTGCTTGAGGGAGGGAGGGATCGCGCTCGATCAAAACCGTGCCTTCTTCAACTTTATCCCCTTCCTCAACCTTAACTTCCCGAATGATTCCTTCTTTGAGGGAACGTACCGGGCGCACCTGTACCGCGGCGAGGAGTTCTCCCCCGGCGACGGCAACTTCATCAATTTTGCTGTAATGCGCCCAAGCGATCGCGCCGAAAACCAACAAGCTAATCGTTCCTGCCAACAAGCGACTGTAAAGGGGAGGTAACTCTCCAACAGCTTTTCCCAATTCAAAGGAGAGATATTCTTCGGGATGGGCAAATTGTTCTCGGGTTTGGCGGGCTTGGGGAGGAGATGCGGAAAATGGCGATTTCATCGGACTTTTGCCGGGGTTTGAGGCTGTCTTTCTCTCAGTGTAAACAACCCGTCGGGATTTTCTATCAACTTTTGTCAATTTTTATCAATTCAGAAATCGCTCCTCGTGCTATTCTCTTCCCATTTTATCAAGTTTGCAGCTGCATTTCTCTCTCGTTTTCTCAAAAAGATATCAACTTTTCTATATTTACGCCGGCAAATTTTCTTGACATACTATAAATAAGTTCGGGGTGCAAACAAACACATTTTCTCCGCAACCGCCAACAAATTTATGAGAAGTTCTATCGGTTTCAATTATTAAAATTTTAAAGTTTGGGAGCTAAACGTCGGAAAGTGGTGTCAAACCTGCTTTTCGACTTTTCTTTTTAAGGATTGCGCGAATGTCCAAGAATGTTTTGTTTTTAACAGATATAGTTAACAAAGCGATCGGGTAATTTTTCTCAACTTTTATCAAGTTTACAGCTGCATCTCTCTCTCGTTTTCTCAAAAAGATATCAACTTTTCTATATTTACGCCGGCAAATTTTCTTGACATACTATAAATAAGTTCGGGGTGAAAACAAACACATTTTCTCCGCAACCGCCAACAAATTTATGAGAAATTCTATCAGTTTCAATTATTAAAATTTTAAAGTTTGGGAGCTAAACGTCGGAAAGTGGTGTCAAACCTGCTTTCCGACTTTTCTTTTGTTGCTTTTAGCGCGAGAAATCGCGATGGCTAAAACATCAAAACCCCATCACTTTCGCCACGCTTTCCAAATCCGAATTAACGCCAGAATGTATGGCATTGTGACTGTGTTCGATCGCGGCATCGGGATCTTTTAAACCGTTCCCCGTCAAAATACAAACAACCGTCGCACCTTCGGGAACGGTATGCTTTACCTGCAATAAACCCGCCACGGATGCCGCACTGGCCGGCTCGCAAAATACACCTTCTTCACCGGCTAAAATTCGATAGGCTTCCAAAATCTCTTCATCGGTGACGGCTTTAATTTCCCCCCCCGAGGCTTGTTGTGCGGCGATTGCCTTTTGCCAACTGGCCGGATTGCCCACGCGGATGGCCGTGGCGATAGTTTGCGGAGAGGCAATGGGATGTCCCATAACAATTGGAGCGGATCCTGCTGCTTGAAAACCCATCATCTGGGGCCGGCGAGTGCTGTTGCCCTGCTCTTGATATTCGCAAAACCCCATCCAATAGGCGCAAATATTCCCGGCATTGCCCACGGGAATGCAGACCCAGTCCGGCGCGTCTCCCAAGTCGTCAATAATTTCAAACGCCCCGGTTTTCTGGCCTTGCAAGCGATAGGGATTGAGAGAATTGACCAGAGTAACCGGATAATTCTCCGACATCTCGCGAACGATCTCCAAACAGCGATCGAAGTTACCGTCAATGGCGATGACTTCTGCCCCGTACAATAGCGCTTGCGCCATTTTTCCCAAAGCCACGTAGCCATCGGGAACGATGACAAATGCCTTAATTCCCGCCCGACGGGCATAAGCTGCCGCCGAAGCCGAGGTATTGCCCGTAGAAGCGCAGATTACTGCCTTATCTCCTGCTTCCTTAGCCTTCGAGATTGCCATCGTCATGCCCCGATCTTTAAAACTTCCCGTCGGGTTCAACCCGTCGTATTTCAGGAATACCTTCACTCCTCGACTGATGCGAGCGGCGATCGCGGGGGCGGGAATTAACGGGGTATTGCCCTCCAAAAGGGTCACGACGGGAGTTGAATCGCTAACGGGCAAAAAATCGCGATAGGTTTCAATGAGACCTCGCCAGCGCAAGGGATTGCGATTGCTATTGCGACCTGCATCGCGATTGGCGAGAGAAACCGGGGCGGGGGAAGGACTTAAAACCACAAACTTAAAACCACAATTGACGGTTGAATGACGAATCAAAAATAGGAAAGACAGATTACCTATCTTTCCTATTGTCGCATTTTTTTGTGGGGAGACGGGGGGATGTTAACGGCTGTTAAAGATTCCCGACAGATCCCCCACAAATTTTATCGAGTTTTGCGTGGGATAATCCCTATTTTGCTCGCTCGGAAACCGGGGCTTTTTTTGGCATTTCAAAGCGATCGCCCCCGCGACGATCGTTGCGCTTGTGGGAAGAGCGATAATTGCGATCGCGATTGCGACCGTTTCGCTTGATTGGTTTGGAGAAGTCCTCGGGAGGAACTTCCCAATCTCCCTGCATCCAACCGGGACAGGATTGGTCGTAAACCATTTGCAATGCCGCCGCCGCGATCGCGTGGGGATCGTACTCTTCGCTGAGTTCTTTCACCGTCGAGAGGAAAGAGGCCATGCGTTCCCCGGCGAGGGCTTCTTTCATCTGCTCTTTGAGTTTTTCCAAGCGACGGGTTTCGACATCCGCCCGAGAGGGAATGCGCGCCGTCGGCAGTTTCTGCCGCAAGCGATATTCGATCCGCCGCAACAGGTGGCGGTCCATCGGTTGGATGAGGGAAATCGCCGTTCCGGTTTTCCCGGCGCGTCCCGTGCGACCGATGCGGTGAATGTAGGTTTCTGAATTGTCCGGGAGATCGTAATTGATCACGTGGCTGAGATCTTCCACATCCAAACCTCGGGCGGCAATATCCGTGGCGACCACCAATTTCACTTGACCGTTGCGAAACCGTTGAACCAATCGCTCTCGCTGACTTTGGCTTAAATCTCCGTGATATTCGTCTACATTATGTCCGGCTGCTTGTAACTTGCTGGTGACTTCCGCCGCACCGCGCTTGGTGCGAACAAAAATAATACCGGCTTCGGGCTCTTCCATTTCTAAAATGGGCTGTAAGGCCTTAATTTTCGGCCAGCTTCGGGGAATATTGTAAATTCGCTGTTCGATGCGAGAAGGGGCGGCTTTGGTTTGTTTGACCGCAACCGTCGTCGGAGATTTAAGAAACTGCTCGATCAAGCGGCGAATTTCCTCGGGCATCGTTGCCGAAAAACAAGCGGTACACCGTTCGCCTGGTGTTTTCTTGAGGATTTTCTTGACATCGTCGATAAAGCCCATGCTCAACATTTCATCGGCTTCATCCAAAACCACCCAACGTAAATTTTCCAAGCGCAAATCTTGGCGATCTAACAAATCGATTACTCGTCCTGGAGTCCCTACGACGATTTGGATTCCTCGTTGCAAACTGCGAATTTGTCGTTCGATGGACTGACCCCCGCAAACCGTCAGGACGCGCAGGCGATCGCGAGACCGAGAGGGTTTGTCATTGCCCCAAAAATCATCGATCGCGCTGGTCACCTGTTGGGCGAGTTCCCGCGTGGGGGTCAGAATCAAAGCCTGAACTGTCCGAGCTTGGGGATCGATTTGTTCGAGAATGGGCAGCGAAAACGCTGCTGTTTTACCGGTTCCCGTCTGCGATTGTCCCACCACATCTTGCCCCGTTAATAAGAGGGGAATAGCTTGTGCCTGAATCTCGGTCGGCTCTTCAAAGCCCATGTTTTCAAGTTGCTCGACTCGAGTATCGGACAGTCCCAGACTTTTGAACGAAATTGTCATCTGTAATTCGTTATGGATCTTCGTTTGTCTTTAGTTTACGAAACTTAACCAATTTTGTGAATGGTTAATTTAAATTCGCCACGATCGCTTTATGGGCGATCGTGACGGTAATCTTCGAGGGCACAGGGCATTGGGAGGATTCTCCACCCTATACCGACAAGGTCATTTATCTAGATTTATTGACATATCATTGCGGTGTTGCCAAGGCTTTGGACGACTCGGGGGCAAGTTCTCTGTTAGCGATCGCTCCCGTACTTCATCAAATTTTCAAAAAAATCTTAACGAGCGTGTTGTTTCTGTAAAGTTTGCCCTTTGCCCTTGCAACTCTAGAAAGCCTTGTTTTATGGTAAGAAGTAAGGTAAAAGTTGACAAATCAAGGAATTGCTCGCAACAATTTTTAAATTAATTTTCAAACGACCTTGCAGATTGAGTTGGAATAACAAGGGTGGAGGAGTCGAGCAAAACGCACTTCCTCCCTTTTTTTTGACTAAAAGGTGGGTTCGATGGGTTGAATGTCGCGATTTCCTCTTAAATCTTACCGATCCTAGAGGAGTGAGGGTGAAACTACCAAAAGAAGTCAGCAACCGAGAAGAGAAATGGACGCAATTGTCACGGCTATAGTTTTATCTCTCTCGACCAATCTCGATAATTTGGCGGTGGGGATGACTTGTGGGGTCAAACAATTTACGATTTGCTTGCCTGCAAATTTACTGATTGCTTTTTTATCGGGGACGAGTACATTTGTTTCGATGTTGGTGGGGGATTGGCTCGAGGATTGCTTGCCCGGAGATGGAGCGCAATGGTTGGGAAGTCTTATTCTCATGTCGATTGGGCTATTGAGTCTGGCGGAAGCCGCCTATCAAGCAAATCAATCTCACTTTCGAGAAGAGGAGACGAGCTCGCAGCCGCATTCACAACATCCCCGCGAAAAAATCATGAGTCTGAAAAGAGCGGCAATGTTGGGTTTAGCCCTGAGCGCGAGCAATTGGGGAACGGGAATTGGGGCGGGAATTGCGCGCTTGGATTTGGGTTTGACGAGTGGTTGCAGTTTCTTATCGAGTTTATTAACGATTGGCGGTGGCGCGTTGTTGGGGAAATGGGCGATTCGATATTTGAGGAGCGATCGCCTAACATGGGTAGCGGGATTGCTCTTGATTGCTTTGGGACTTTATGAAGGCATTTAAAACAGTAGGGACGTTCCATGGAACGTCCCTACACCCGTTCCCGTGAAGGTCGCGAGAATTCCCCGCATTGAAGCAGGGATGTGTTTGGGGCGATTAGAACGTAAATGTCGTCCGGAGCGCGCCAATGGTAATCGTATCGTTGGCTGAATTGTGCAACGGATTGAAAAGGACGATAAAACCGGGAGTAACGGTCAAATAATCCGTGACCCGGATGCGATAAAACGCTTCGAGATGATAGGTGCGTCCCGGTTGACCGCCGCCGGGCGCCGTCAGAATTTCGCCATTGGAAAAGAAACTGGGCACGTTGCGAGCTTGGATATTGTTGGCGCTATCGGCTGCTGCCATGGTACTGCTGATAATGCGCGGCGGCTGTCCGAAATAGACACCTAATAGATTGCCCTCGCCCCCGAGATCGTTAAAGTTGAGGAAGGCCATCCAGTTAATCGTTTCGACCAAACCTTCTGCGGGAATATAGTCAGAAACCGTGTAACCAAACCAACTACCAAAAGTGATTTCCGGAATGATGCGCCATTCCATGCCGATACCAAACGCATTGGTGCTGATGGGCGCTCGCAAATTGACGCTAGTACTGGAGTTATTCCCGATAACTTGGCGATCGTCCCCGATGGAAGTATTCAAAAAGCCAAAGGGAGAATAGGCATTAATGTATTGGAGGCTGACATCCATATCGTCAGAGGGAGATACCACCAATTGCAACCCGAAACTCGTCGAGGATAAATCGCCTCCGAATAGCCCGCCATTGCCCCCATCGGCGAGAAAGTCTGCGGCATAGACCCCTTGTAAGCTGAAATTATTGCTAATTTGCCAATCAAACCCGATACCGCTATTGCCATTGCCAATACTGAGAATGGGATTGCGTTGGGCAAAACGGGAAATCGGACCGCTTCCCGCACTCTCAACCCGGTTGGTTCCTCGGAAGACATTAACCGGAGACATTCCTTTCGGCCCGACCATCAAGGCAAAATTATTCGTGATGAGATGGCGATAGTTGAGATCGCTTAAGGTGAAATCATTATCGTTATCTCCTTCAAAAGCCAAACCGACATAATTAAAAAGAGATTGAGTACTCGCGGTGACGGTACTGCCATCCCCGGCTTGGAAACTGGTCAGCAGGAGGCTGCGAGGGCTGAATTGGGTAAAGAGACTGAGTTGAACGTTGTTGATGAGGACGGTTTCCGTATCTTGATCGATAAAGGTATTGCCCGCCAAATTATAGTTATTGTTAGCGCTGCGGGCCGTTACCCCGATAATGGCCTGCCCGAAGAGTTTGGTGGTCGTAGAAAAGGAATTATCTTCGAGAAAGTGCACCCGCGCTTCGAGATTATCAACTTGGGTGCCGAGCTCTGCTAATTCCTCTTCAAACTCTCGCATCAGGCGTTCTAATACCGCCATATCTTCTTTGGTGGCGAGATCGCTGGTGGCTTCGGCTAAAATGCGCTCGATCTGTTGCAAGCAAGCATTTAAGCCTGCTGCAAATTCATAGCGAGTCATGGCCCGATCGCCCCTGAAAGTCCCATTGGGATAACCGGCCAAACAACCGTAGCGTTCGATTAAGTCACTCAAGGCTTGGAATGCCCAATCGCTTGGATCGACATCTCGCAACTCAAAAACATCATTAATTTGCGCCATCGGATCCACCTCGTCCAAGACTTCCTCGGGCAAGATGGATAGGACGGGCCAAACTTCGGGTTCGGAGGGACGCGGAGCTGCCGTTGCATTTGCAACAGTGCTTTTTTCCCGTTCCGGACTCTCTTGAGCGATCGCCCTATCGGGGGATTCTTCGGTTACAGGGATAGTCAAATCTCGGGTCAAATCGCGAACTTGCAATTGAGAACCGATGGGTAGGGAAGGATCGAAACCCGATTCCAAAAGAGCAGAACGGGTCAGGGGGTGAAGGGGAATTTGTTGCGAGGCCGTTGCCAAAATAGAACGGGCCGGTTGTTCTTGCGCCAATGTCGGAGCATTGGCCAAAACGATTGTTTGCGTTGCGGGTTCTCTGACAATAGCGGACTCGAGGGCTATTGCTCGATCGCCGGCTTCTTCCTCTTTTATACGAGGCTCTCTGGGAGAGTTTTCTATCGGATCGGGGGCAAGAGCAAAGGTAGAATTCCGACTCGAGTCGGAAAGTGCTGAGCGATCGCCTAGTAGGCGAATGCCGGGGGTTGCGCGAGAACCCCCCATCGGGTTTTCGAAGGAAAGAATTGGTTGGGGAGCTTCCAAAGGGGAAGTTTCAGAAGGAACTGCCGCAAAGACGACGACAGAATCCGCCAAAAGACTTAAGGTAGTCAGCAATAATGCTGACGGAAGTATTTTTTCTAAATTACTTTGGGATTTCACGAGATACCGACTCCTCAAAACACCAGTAATTAATGTAACAGAAGAGTTAAATCTCTTCTGCTCTATCATTCTACGCATTTTAAGCAATTGCGATCGGTTAATGCTCGGAAAAATATCGGGATGTTGTTGGCAAATTCCCAATTTTATTAGTGCTTCTCCCTCGAAAGGAAGGAAAAATAAAGAATTGTATTTTTTCTTTTTCTAAGATAAAGAGAGCAACGATTGCACTACCTTTTACTTCCACTGCAAATTATCGAGATGAGTTGCCCGTCTAAAATTTTTCTCTTGTCTCGTCGATCGCGGAGGAAACGTTAAATATACTGGCTTTTTGCACTTAAAATTGTGCATATTCTCTTTTGCGATCGCGGATTTGCTTATGTCTTTCCCTGTTTCTTTTTCTCTCTATGACCTCGTTGAAGGGGATGCCCCTACCCCCTTTCCAGCCAGTACGGCAACTCTCGAGGCGATCGCGAGAGCATGGATTGATGTTTTATTAGCCAAGGGAATTCGAGGGAGACTCTGGGTTCATCCGGCTTCCTTGCAAGGATGGCGGGGTGCGATCGCAAATTACGCCGATCGTGGCAGAATATATTACTGTAATAATGGCAGCGAAGAAGTCGAGGGAACGATTTCGTTAAGTTTGCCCATTCACCCTCGAGAAGCATTTTTAGTCGTCCAATCTCGGGAAATTAGCGGCTTTCTGGTGGCGCGATGGGAAAGTGCCGAACGGTTTTCTCTCTCCTGCGGCTTTGAGAGCAAAATGGTTGAGAAGATTTTACAAGCCATCCAAGTCCGAATCTCTATTGCCGATCGCATGCCCTCAGAACTCTTGCAAAATGAAACATTTTCCTGTACTTCCGAAAGCGATCCCGCATTAATCGCCCGAGTTTGCCGAAAGCAAATGCAATATCGCGATGAAATTTCTCGCACGACTCGCGATGCCGAATCTCTCAAGGAAATTTTTACCAAGCAATTATTTCCCCGAGGCATTGAAGAAATTAAAATTACCCTTACCCATATCAAAACTGCATTGAGTTTGCTGGAATCTTCGCAACTCGATCGCGATCGCCAGCAACGTTATTTGCAACTTCTCAAACAAGAATACGAACGTCAAGGCTCTTTAGTTAGCGGGATGGGATTGCTCCTCGAATTAGATCGCCCCAAAACTTTTTCTCCCATCCAATTAGAAAATTTTGTTCCCGGTATTGTCAGTACCTATCAACCCTTGGCCATGGAAAAAGGAATTCAATTGGGATATACCATTCCACTCGGTTTGCCTGCCGTTTCTTGTCCTCCGAACTGGTTGCAACAAATTATCATCGGTTTGCTCAATAATAGCTTGCAATTTACTCGGGTTGGGGGAAAAGTTTCTGTTATTGCCTCGCGACAGAATGAATTTGTTTGCTTGGCTTTTAAAGATACGGGGATTGGCATTCCTCCTCGTGAATTGTCCCAGATTTTTGAAGGATTTTATCAAGGCCGGATTGCTGCCGATAATGGAACGATTGGTGCAGGACTGGGGTTAACCCTAATCCGACAACTCCTCTTGCGCTGTGGGGGGTCGATTTCTGTTGTCAGCCAAGTCGATAAAGGTTCTATTTTTAAGGTATTATTACCCATCAAACAGTAGAAAAATTCTTGCTAGAGTCTGGGTGCATCTCATTTTTGCAAAAATACTCGAAAAGCGATCGTTGTTTATCCCCCTCCCGTCTCCTTTTGTAAGGGGGAAGCTATATCCTGTCCTTAAATCCCCCTCTTATCTCTCTTGGAAAGGAGGAGGATAAGCGATGTCAAAGAGATTAAAGCTGATTGTTTGCACGATGCCCGTTCTGCTCTCGGGAATGCCAGCGATCGCCAATAAACTCAAAGCGCAAGTGAAATGCAATCCAGAGGTTATGTTGTGTTTTGGCGATCGCCCTCCTTTTGAAGAAATTGTCGATGCCGCTCGAGTTTGCTTTTTCACTTCCCTCATCCAAAAAGCAACCTCGGAAATTAGGGCAATCCAGACAATCAGGGAGACCCGACGAGTCCGAATGCAGCCCAGTAGCGAGGATGGGAGTAGTGAGGGTACTTATCTTTGTAATCCAATTGGGCCAATCTTAATGCCTCTGATTTGGGATGCTCCTCCAAATACTGATAAAAAACACCCATAAATATAGCCGTTGCCCCGTCGTTGACGCGCCAGCGAGAAGCAAGGACGCTATCGGTATTCGAGCGGGCGGCAAGTCCGGCAAATCCCATTTCTAAACGGTTCTGAGGGATATCTCGTCCGGTTTCGCACCCGCTCAAGACTAATAGTTTGATTGAGCGATCTTGGGTTAATTCTCTGAATTGGGCTAGGGTCACGATGCGATCGCCAAACACGATGACTTGTGGAGAGGCGTGGGTGGCTAAATGGACAATCGGGGCGGGATACTCTTTAATTTTTTCTGGGGTGACTTCTTTGTCTAAAAAAAAATTGCCTTCTCGATATTGGGCAATCTTTTCTAATTCTAGAGGTACGAATTGTAAAGTGTCGTACCCGAATTCCGACACCCCCATTGCCAATATTTTCTCATGTTTAATATGACTCGAAACCTTCATCAAGGCAAGGGATGGAATTGTGGTAAGGTTGTATTTTTCGAGGAGGAATGTCTCGCCATCTACTAGGGCGGCGATCGCGATATTACGCAGGCCTTCGTCGAAACTGGTTAAGAGGGTGTCGATTCCCTGCAATTCTTCAGCAATGGGAGCAATCAAGATTTGGGAGAGTTCTTGGCTATCAAAGGCGGTGATGTCGTTGATGCTACTGTCGAAGGCATCGAGAGCGATTTCTACTTTTTGGCGATTCGTTTTTACAAGTTTTACCACGGGTGGGCGATCGCGCCTCACCAATCCCAATCGCAATCCCCTCGCGTCCCACCAAGCGTATAAAATAGCGGCATTTTGTCCGGTTTGGGCGAAGATTTGCGCGAGCGATCGCCGAATTTCTCTAAATTTCAGGGGTTTCTGGGCTTCGATTTCGGGGAAGGTTTCAAGGTAAATCTGGGTGAAGCGGTTTTCGGTGGCTTCGATTTGGGCGATCGCGTCGGTTGAGGTGCTTTGGGGGAGGGGAAGGGGAAGGGTGAGGGAGAATTGGCCGAAGTCGTAGATAATCGTATCGGGGTTGGTAGTGGTTGTCAGGGTTGTTTCTAGGGCACGGGCGATTTGTTGGGGAACTGTGGCGGGTTGAGGGGTGACGAAAATGGGAGCGGGAGGAGGCAATGAGATGAAAGTGGGGGAAGGGTTGCGGATGGCGATGGAGAAGTTACCGAGAACGGTGTCTCTATTAAAGTTACCGGCACTTAATACACCGCCCGAAATCCAGCCGATCGCGCCGGCGGTGCCGCCAATATTGGGGGACAGTTGGCCGATGGTGAAGTCAGTACCGGAGGTGATAGAAATTTTGGCACCGGGGTAGGTGAGAATGCTGTTACCGTTGGGATCTATACCAGTAATAGTGAGGATTCCAGTGTCAAAGGTTAGGTTATTTTCTCCGGTGACGATGCCGTTAATAGCGATCGCGTTGGGGGAGGTGAGGGATATCTCGCTGCCTTGGATACTGTTGGTGAGGATGTTGCGATCGCTGGCATTGAGGAGGATGCTCCCGCCGCCTTGGAGTCCGGTGCTGGTTATTTCTCCGGTGAGGATGTCGCGGGCTTCTAAGCGTAGATTGCCTCCTCTACCATTGGCGGAACTGGCGATGAGGTTTCCAGTGGCGACGTTGCCATTGTCGGCGGAAAGAGAGATATTGCCACCGTTGTTGACTCCGACGCTCCCAGTACTGACGTTGGCGTTTTGCTGTCCGATGTTGCCAGAAAATGAGCGGATTGTAAGATTGCCGCCTTGGAGTCCGCCGGTAAGGTTGGAATAGCCGGTAATGTCGATGTTGCGATCGGCGACGATGGCGACGCTTCCGGCGGTGTTGCTGGCATAGGTCTCGATGAAGTTAAGGGAGATATCGTTACCAGAATCGATCCAGATAGAGCCGCCATTTTGTCCGAGATCGTGGGCAGAAGTACGGAGGGCGTTAGCTTGGATATCGCCGCCGCTATCGATGAAGATATCTCCCGCATTGGTTCCCCCGCGAGTAGTGTCGATGTTATGGTTGCTGAGGAGGTCGCCGGCAAGTTGAATGCTGACATTTCCGCCGTGGGTGATAATTTCTTGTGGTTTAAAGTTGCCATTACCAATGAGGGAGATACTACTGCCTTGGGTGGTGAGGTTTTGGGTTTCGATGTTGCCGTTGGTGGCAGTGAGTTTTATGCTGCTGTTACTGGTGAGGGCTTGAGTTTCGATTTTGGTGGCTGATATAGTAAGAATACCATTGATTAGGATATCGTTGGTGGCAAAAAAACCGCCGATACCATCGCTGTCATAGTCGGCGGTGAAGGTGACAGAGGCAGCATTGGTGAGGTCGAGGGGACTGCTAGTATTAACGACGATGTGGCGATCTGCTTGGAGGTCTATGTGACTTGTCTGAAGACTCAAAAAAGATGAAAATTGATTGTCTGTATTAGCTGCATCATAAGTATCTCCCGTAATCCCTGCAAAGTTCGTAATACTACCGATTATTATGTCTTTAGGATCTAGAAGTAAAGTGCCAGCTAAACCATCAGTAGCACTGGCATCAACCCAGCCATTAAAGAGCAGTTCTTGTTTTCCTGAAACTTCAGTAAATCCACCATCACCCGCAATTGTTCCACCTTTTACTGTAATTTCTCCGTAAAATTCGGTGAAGTTATCCGCCCAAACGATCGCTCTTCCTCCATCTCCTGACGCGATCGCATCTGCATAAATGCTTGAGTTTGCATCAATTGTCGTGTAACTAGCGGTGTATAGTCTCTCTCCCCCTTGATAGTCTCCACCGATGAAAATATTGCCTCCTCCTAATTGTCCCGAAGCATTTATTGTTGCGTTCAATAGATCGATGCGATCGCCGAGAATATTGATTTCTCCTCCTCGATCTCCTTCGGTTGAAAGCGTTCCGCTTATGGTTGTCGTCCCCTCACTTCCTGTAAGCAATCTCGGCAAATCGACGAGGCGTAGTTCTCTATCGCGAGGAGGAATAATTTCTAAACTTAACAGGGAGTTTTCATAGGAAATCCGAACCAAATTTTCTCCCGGTATTGAGGTGACAGAAATTTGTCCATCCGGTGCAGAAAGCGTACCATTATTGATAATGCTTCCCCCTAGAAATGTTAACGATTGACCCGTTCTAACGGCTAGATTTCCATGATTGATAATTTCACCGTGTTGCATCAAATCGAAAGCAAACTGATTCGGATTTCCAATTAAATTTTGATAGTGATTCTTGCCAAACGCATTAAACCAATCATTTCCGAATCCTATTCCCGTGGCTGTCGTTGCGGTAAAGTCTCCGAGTATATTTAGGCTGGCATTTTCACCGAAAATTATACCCGCCGGATTCATCAAAAATAAGTTGGATGTGCCTCCTATCACTTGGATTAAGCCATTAATGAGAGAAGGATTTCCCCCCGTCACTCGTCCTAAAATATTCTGGATGTTGGGAGAAGAGAGAAAATTGGCAATTTGTCCCGCATCGAGTCCGAATTCTTGGAAACTGTGAAAGAGATTGCTCCCATCTCCAGAAAAATCTCCGCCAGAGATATTAAAAAGGTTGCCGTTCTTACTGACAATTGTATTGTCATTGGCTTGGATGGGAGAGGCTTGAGCTAAGGGAGAATACAAGCACAATCCCAAGAGCAACAATAAAATTTTTTGTATTGACGAACGGGAGTTCTTCATTGTTGTTTGGCAAAGATTTTTCCAATTTTATCTCGTTACTTTACAGAAAGTTCACGGAGCTTTTACATTTTTTGGTGATTTGTTCAGTATAGAATGAGTTAGGTGCAAATTGTTGATGTTTTTTGTATTCCTTAAAGAAATTAAATTAGTTTGATGAATAAGATATTCGCAAGATTGAGGCTGGGAGCATTGCTAGCTCTAGCGATCGGCTCTCCTGCTATCGGGAATGAGCCAGCAGAAGAATTCATGACGGGTGCAGATCTTGCTGGTGCAAAAGTAACATTTACTACCCTTGCCGGACACATTGAGGAAATTTGGGTCGTGTTAGAACCTCTAGCGGGGGGGGCGCTTGTTGAAGGCAACTTTTCTTTATCTATCGCGCAAGGGTTTGACACCTTTAATGGAGTTTGGAACTTTACGAATGTATCGAGTACCGAAATTACCAAGGTTGATATTGATTTTACCAACATTAACGCAGTTTTTGATACGAGAGATGGAGTAGGAAGATATTTTGATGTTTCAGAGGGCAACGGTGGAGGGAATAAACTCGCCCCCGATCGTGTGACCTACTTTGGTGAAGTAACATCCGATCTGTTTAAAGGAGTATCTCTCGAGTGGACAACGGGAGACACTTTAAATGGTTTTATGTCTTGGCGAGCCGATACCGATCCCTTTTTCGGGTCGATCCCCGATCCCGATCCCGATCCCGTAACAACCCCCGAACCCACTGCCACATTAGGCGTATTGGCTCTCTTTAGTTTAGGGACATGGGGAGTGAAAAAGAAACAGTAACACACCAAATATTGAGTATGGGGGAGTGCGTTACATTTTATTACACACCTTACTCCTTATTGAATATGAAAGGCTTGGGCTAAAGGAGAATATAAACATAATCCTAAAAGCAATAATAAAATTTTTTGTATTGACGAACGGAAGTTCTTCATTGTTGTTTGGCAAAGATTTTTCCAATTTTATCTCATTACTTTACAGAAAGTTCACGGATTTTTCACATTTTTTGGTAATCTGTCTAGTATAGATTGAGTGGGTGCAAATTGTTGACGATTATTTGTATTCTTTAAAGAAATTAAATTAGTTCGATGAACAAGATATTCGCGGGATTGGGTCTGGGAGCGTTGCTAGCTCTAGCGATTGGCTCTCCTGCTATCGGGAATGAGCCAGCAGAAGAGTTCATGACGGGGTTGGAGCTCGTTGGTGCTAAGGTAACTTTTACCACCTTTACCGGAAAAATTGAGGAAACTTGGGTTGTGTTATCCTCTGATACAGGTGGTGTTGCTGTTGGTGCGAACTTTTCTGTGTTACTCGGGCAAGGTTTTGACACCTTTTATGCTAGTTGGACTTTTCAAAATCAATCGGACTTCGAAATTGTTAAAGTTGATATTGATTTTACCGACATTAATGCAGTTTTTGATACGAGAGAAAACTCTGGGCATTATTTCACGGTTTCAGATGGAGTTGTTGGTGGAAACGCACTTGCTCCCGATCTTGTGACCTACTTTGGTGAAGTAGAAACAGATGTATTTAAAGGATTATCTCTTGAATGGACTACCGGAGTAACTTTAGAGGGTCTCATGGGTTGGAAAGCCGATACCGATCCCTTTGTCGGGCCGATTCCCGACCCCGATCCCGATCCCGTAACAACCCCCGAACCCACCGCCACATTAGGCGTATTGGCTCTCTTCAGTTTAGGGGCATGGGGAGTGAAGAAGAATTCAAAATGCAAAATTATCAATTCAAAAAAGGGTTGATTTCGCGATCGCATCTCTGTCGATGGGAAATGCGATCGCGGACGCACCTTACATGAGGCGCGATCGCATTACCACGAAGAGAGAAATCCCCATTCTTCCGTGGGTTTCAAATCGGAAAAACTGGTTTCGTGCAGAAGTGCCTCATATTCTCCCGATTTATACCATTTTAAAAGTTCCGATGTTCGCATCACCGCCCAAGGATACATTTCGTCGTTCATAAAACTAAACATTTTCGAAAAAGCATTAAAATTACCAAAACTTTCTTCAAATTCTCGAGCTTGCTCGACAAAATCTTCAACCAATACGGGAGTAATATAATGTTTAGAAACACCAGAAAACTGCATTAAACTAGTGATTGCCGCTCTGATATTTTGACAGGTTAACAAACCCGCGCGATCGGCGGTTAAAGTCGCCATCATGACCCAATTATACAAACCTAATTGAATGCCACTGGTCGCCAAACCGCTAATTCCCATTGTCGTACGATTTAATAACGTTCCTAAAGTCGGTAAAATGGTTGCGGTTTGATGATAAAGTAAATGTTGGCTTTTAATATGAGCGAGTTCGTGACCGATGAGATAAAGCAATTCGTCAGAATCGAAAGATTCAAGCACATTCATGCCAAAACATAGAATGGGTTTCTCCACGCCAATCGTGTAAGAATTTCGCAAACCTAGAAATAAATAAACATCCGGAATTGGCGATATTTCCAGAATTTGACACGCCTTGGTGAGGGTTTGATAAAAGTCGGGGAAACTGCGGGAGGTCACGCGTAAATAGCTGCCCGCATGTTGTAATCTCAGTTGGCGATCGATGCCGTATTCATTAATCTTCTTGAAGAGCAAGGACATACCGGGCATTTTCTGCAATGATTCGAGGGCTTTGCGATCGAAAGGATGCTCGTAAGCATCTGCCGTTAATCCCGCGAGCACTTTTTTATCCTGTTGAGAAACAACCAAAGACCCCGAAAGTTCTTCGCGAGGGTTGCTAGAGGTTAAATCGCCGTTGGTATTGGCATTCAAGAATGAGTCTTGGGGCTCGGGGTTGATACTCATAAAATTGTACGATTGCGAAAATCTGCCATCAATTTTACGCGATCGCTTCGTTAATATGGGAGAATCTTATGATATTGCGATGGTTTTGCACGATCTTGCCAGCGTTTTCCTCTCTCTCTAGGGAGATTTTGACAGAAGATTGTCGGAGTCGGGATTGCTTTCTAAGGAATTTATTAGAATTCTCCCAGTCAACCGCCAATTTTGATAAGCTGGGAGACCAATCCCCTATAAGAGTCGCTTATGAAAAAAAATCGGGATTACCACTACCGCGTGTTGGGATTGCAACCGGGGGCCTCATGGGAAGAGGTCAACCAGGCCTATAAAAACTTGGCTTTTCTTTGGCATCCCGATCGCCAACCTAAAGACAATCCCGCTTTGCTGGAGAGAGCAGAAGGGAAAATCAAAGAAATCAATGAGGCGCGAGATTATTTGCGCTCGATTTCTCCGAAGCGTCGTGCTGCACCTCCCCCTCCTCCCGGGCGAGATCGCTCTCCCTATCGCAGCTATCGACCCTATACTGCAAGCGATCGCCCGAGTTCTAGGACTCGCGAATATGGCGGGGAATCTCGCAACGGTAACAATACTCGCAAAAAGAATTCACCCTATCCTCATTTCTCCAGCAATCGCAGCGATAATAGCTATGCTTGCTACGAAACCAATAATTCTCACCAGAAGAACGGTTCGTACCGCAGCGATCGCATCTATCGCCCTCCCCACAACGATCGCGATCTCCGCAGTCATGCCACCTCCCAACCCTCTACCGAGCGATCGCTAGGAGAGCGATATAAAAGACCCACTTTTTCCGATTTTGTGGGAGCCGATTTACAAGGGGCTAATTTTAAAGAAAAGGATCTTGCCGGCAGAAATTTACAAGGGGCTAATTTAACGGGAGCCAATTTAAGCGACGGATTTTTACACGGAACCAATTTTGAGGGGGCAAATTTGCAGAATGCGAACTTATTTCGAGCCAATTTATTGCAGGCCAATCTTAAAGATGCCAATTTAGAAGGGGCTAATTTAATTAGTGCCGATTTGAGCGGTGCGGATTTGCGGGGGGCTAATTTAAAGAATGCCAAAGTGGGAACGGGCGATCGCTGGTTCGTCAAGCTAACGGGGGCAAATTTAAGTGGGGCAACCCTACCAGATGGACGAATTGTTGCCTAGCCTTCTAATTGTTGGGGGCAACGATTCTCGATTTGGTCTAAGACGGCAATAATTATATCAAAGCGGAATTCTTCCAGTATCTTTGTTAAAATTGCTGCTAGCTCCTCGTGACATTCTGGAATCTGGGCGATGAGTTTTTCAATCTCGCATAAATCTGCTATATGGGCAGAGTAATGAAGTTGTTGCCTCCACAGATCCGGCATGGTTTGCAACAATTCTGGAGAAAGCGATCGCCCCTTTACTTCGTCAACTGGTTCTGGGTTTGTATCGCCAGACAATACATTTTTTTTGGGAACATTTTTTTTGGGAACATTTTTTTGGGGAGGGCGATCGACGAGTGCAACAGGAATTGTAAAAGTAAAAATTGTCCCGCGATCGAGCGCACTGCGTGCGGAAATCTGCCCTCCCATAAATTCTACAAACTGACGAGAAATTGCCAAACCCAAACCCGTTCCTTTTTGTAATTTTTTTCCAGTTTGGGTCTGGGTAAACGCATCAAATAATGTCTCCATTTCTTCAGGCGCAATTCCCAATCCCGTATCTTCAATTTCAAAAATTAGTTGTTGGTTGTTGGTTGTTGAACTGATAACTGGTGACTGATAACTGACTCTTAGCATTACGCTTCCTTGCTCTGTAAATTTGATTGCATTACTTAACAGATTAATTAATATTTGACGTAATTTATTTTCATCGGCTTGGATATATTGAGGGACTTCTGAACTGATTTCAAGATTTAAATGCAGTTTTTTGCTTTTAGCTTGCAGTGAAAACATATCTTCTAACATTACCAATAAATCCAGTAAATTAAAATCATTATTAATTAAAACCAACTTTCCCGCATCAGCTTTGGAGAAAACCAAAATATCATTAATCAATGCGAGTAAATGTTCGCCACTGCGATTAATAATATCTACATTGTTTCGTTGTGCCTCGGTCAAATTTATTTCTTGACCGAGCAATTGGGAAAAGCCTAAAATTGCATTTAAAGGCGTGCGAAGTTCGTGACTCATCGTTGCCAAAAAGATACTTTTGGCACGATTGGCAACTTCTGCTGCTTCTTTAGCCGCGAGTAATTCTGTCGTTCTTTGAGCGACGGTTTCGATTAATAAATTTAAAGAAGTTGCTAGAGAACCGATTTCATCTTCAGTTTGCACGTTAGTTCGTAATGTAAAATCTTCTTCTCGGGCAATTTGTCGAGCAGTATGCGTTAAACTTTCGAGGGGTTCAACGATCGCATGGGTAGTTCTCCAAGCAATCCAGCCAGCAATTGCAACAGCAACGAGACTGCTTACAACAATAATAAACTTTTCTAAGCCTTGGGCATTTTCTACCTCAATTTCTGCTTCCCGCGCTTGTTTTTGAGCAATCTCAATTAATCGATCTAATTGATAGGAAAAGTTTTCTAAGCCTTGTACGGATTCTGAGATTTCAATTCGTTTCAATTGTTGAAAAATAAAATTCTCTTCTAATGTTTTCGAAGGTGTAATTTCCGACACCAATAAAATTTTAATATTTTGAAAATAGTTTTGCAGTTCGCGGTTATAGTCCTGTATTATTTTCTTTATTTTTTCGCGATCGCCTGCCAGCCAGACTGGATCGCTATCGAGAAAAGCCTCGAGTTCTTGTTGCAACGATCGCAGTTTTTGTTGAGTTTGTTCCAAGCGCTCTTGTTGTTGCGCCAGACGTGCGGAATTGTCGAGAAATGAATCGAGAGAAGCGAGGGTGAGGTGCATTCTTTCGGCTTCTATTTGAAAACGCACTAAAAGTTCGGATTGAATATTAGCATCGGCTAATTGTTCGATTCCTTGCCCTTGATAGTAATCGGCCACGAGTAACCCCGAAATCGTTCCCGCAAATCCCAAAGAAATCGAGAGAAAATAACCATAGCCGATTTTATGGCGAATTCGCCATTGCCAGGATTTTTGCCGCCAAGTTTGCAAGGGTTTCATGGGCGGGAGAAAAAAGCGCGATTCTCTTCAACTCTACACTGCGATCGCCCTGACATCCGAAAAAATCAAGTGCCATAATAGCGATCCAATTGCCACAGGGTCTCCCATAAGACCTTGGCACCGCGAAGGCATTCTTCGGGGGAAGAATGTTCTTCTTCCGCATGACTGATCCCCCCAGAAGAGGGGACGAAAATCATCCCCATTTCGGTAATATTGGCCATTTCCTGCGCGTCGTGACTGGCACGACTGGGAAGGTGCGTATAACTCAATCCCATTTTTTCGCAAGCGCGGGCGATCGCTTGCTGGATATGAGGTTCGGCGAGAGCGGGTTCGAGGTGTAACTGGGGTACAATATGAATTTTTGTATCGGTGGCAAGGGCAATATCTTCAAAATGCAGGCGCAACTGTTCTAAAAGGCAATCGATGTGGCAATCGGACAGATCGCGAATATCCAGACTCATTTCCACATTTCCGGGGACGACATTGGCCGCATTGGGATACACTTGCAATTGCCCGACTGTCGCCACCTGCTGGCCCGGAGTATTGCCGATGGCATTGACGGCTAAAACCACCTTAGAAGCAGTTACAAGAGCATCTCGCCGCATATACATGGGTGTTGTCCCGGCATGGTTGGCATTGCCTTCTACGAAGATTTTAAAGCGCCTTTGACCGACGATACCTTCGACGATGCCGATTTCTTTTTGCATGGATTCTAAAACCGGGCCCTGTTCTACATGCAGCTCGACAAAAGCGGCAATTTCCCCGACTGGGCGCTTGGCTGTGGCGATCGCGTCCCAATTTCCTCCGATTCGTTGCAAGCAAGTTTGGATCGAGCTGCCATCGGGACGACGATAATAGTCGGAATCGCCAACGACATTACCAGACATTGCTTTCGAACCGATCGTGCTGTTTTCTTCATCAGTGAAGACAATGACCTCAAAAGGGCGATCGAATTGTAAATTTGTGTCTTGCAATCCTCGCACCACTTCCAACCCGGCCAAAACCCCCAATGCCCCATCATAACGCCCGCCACTCGGCACGGTATCGAGATGAGATCCCGTCGCTAAAACTGGCAGTTGGGGGAATTTGCCTTCATATCTGCCGATAATATTGCCCGCAGCATCGATCCGCACCTTCATGTCTGCTTTTTGCATCCATTGTCTGACTAAATTACGCCCTTGAATGTCCTCTGGGGTATAGGCAATGCGGCGAACGCCCCCTTGAGGCAGGCAACCGATCGCGGCGAGCTCGGCGATACTTTGCAAAAGGCGATCGCGATTGATTGTTGAGGTTTGAGGTGCGCTGCGAATCATCTCGGGATTTCTCAATATTTTTTTTCTCTATTCAATAAAAAGTTTAAACTAGAGGGGAAGAACGATCCGTAACGCGAATAACTCTCAAGGGAATAAATATCTCATTCCCAACCCCGTGTTGTTTCGGGCGCGGGCGGGCATAATAGTAAATAACGCAATAAAATTCAGCCAAATGGCGCTTGTGCCTGCGATTTTTAGAGATTAATTCCTCTATTGTCCCAGCATTCCTGCTGCTCCTTCTTTTAACTCATGCCAGTCTCTTCTCCCAGTCCCAAAACCAGTGCTTTTCCTGCCGACCTGATGCGTCTTAGCGCGGAGGTAGAAGCCAAACGCACCGCGAAAAGATCGCCGCAACCCTCTTGGCGCAGCGAGCGCGTCCTTTATGATGGAGAATATTATGGCGCTCAGTTAATGCCCTTGAGAACTCGCGATCTCAGCGCTTTGGCCAAACTTTTCGAGCAAGATGATATTGAGGCGATCGAGCAAGATGTTTCGATGGCATTGGCGTTACTCTGGCCCGAACCCGTTTGGGGAGACGATCCCTTCGATCTCTTCGATGACAGCAGTTTTGACTTTCTTTCAGAATTCCTTTAACAGTTATCAGCGATCAATCCTATGAGTGGGATTTGGGGAATTTTTCAACGGGATTGCCAGCCTAGAGATGGCCAACTCTGGCAAGCACTAACGGATTTGCTCGCCGATCGCGGGCCGGATGGAAAGGGAACGTGGCAAAACGATCGCGCGGTTTTGGGACATACTCTGTTGATCGCTGCCAAGGAGTCGCTTTCGGAACGCCAGCCCCTCACCCTTGACGGTAAAACCTGCGTTACTGCCGATCTTCGCCTTGACGGACGCAAAGAACTCATGACCCAATTGCAGGGCGAGGGTTGCGAAATTACCGATGGCGATCCCGATGTTCTTCTCCTTTTGCATGCCTATCTCGTTTGGGGAGAGGATTGCTTGCAGCATTTAATCGGCATTTTTGCCTTTGCAATCTGGGACGATCGCGAACAAAAATTATTCTGCGCTCGCGATCGCTTGGGGGTCAAACCGTTTTATTATGCCGATTGCGGGGATGTTGTTCTCTTGGGGAATACCCTCAATAGCTTGCGCTTGCATCCGAGTATCTCTGCAAACTTGAATGAGGATGCGATCGCGGATTTTCTGCTGTTTGGCTTCAATTGCAATCCTGCAACGACAACCTTTGCAGATATTCAACGCTTGCCGGGGGGTCATTGTTTGACGGTAACGGCAGATCGCTTTGTTTTACGCCGTTATTGGACGCTTCCCGTGCCGGAAATGCGGCGTTATCGCAATCCGGAAACCTATATCGAAGAATTCCAAAGTTTGTTAGATGAAGCGGTGCGCGATCGCCTGCGACGGGAAAAAATTGCTATCTTTTTTAGCGGCGGTCTCGATTCTACCAGCCTTGCTGCGACTGCCCTCGATGTCGCTCAAAGGGAGAATTTGCCCCTCGACTTGCAAGGATTTTCCGTCATTTATCGCCATCGCATTCCCGATCGCGAGGAAAAATACGCTCAAATTGCTGCCGATGCCCTCGGAATGCCTTTACACTTCCTCGTCGCCGACGATTATCAACTTTTTCAAGGGTGGGAACTTCCCGACCTGCAAACCCCCGAACCCAGTCTTAATCCTTTTCCCCTCCAAGGCTACCATCAATACCGACAAATCGCCACCCATAGTTGCGTTGGCTTGTACGGTCAAGGGGGAGATGAAGTGCTGAGAGCTTCAAAAGTGATGGATGTATGGGGAAAAGTTCCGACTTGGGACTTGTTAGCAGATTTGGCCCGGTGCATGGCGAGGAATTTACAGCCTGCTTGGGGAACGGGAATTTTGGGGAAATTGAGAAACTGGAAACGATCTAAAAATGAGTATGATGGCTATCCTGACTGGTTCGATCGCGGCTTTGAGAAGCGCTTGCAGTTGCGCGATCGCTGGCGAGAGTCCCGAGTCATTCTGCCTTCTCCCCATCCTTTTCGTCCCAAAGCCTATCGCGATTTACTCCAACCCCTGTGGATGCTCAATTTTGAGATGTCGGATCCGGGGGTAACGCGATTTCCCCTCGAAGTCTATTTTCCTTTTTTGGATATTCGCTTATTGAACCATTTGCTCGCTTTTCCGCCGTTTCCTTGGTTTATCAATAAGGAATTGGCACGGGCTACCCTCTCTTGGCGCAGGGGACAGGGCGATCGCCACTGCTTGCCCGAGGCGATCGAACGCCGTCCGAAAACTCCCCTCGCCGGAAATCCCTTTTATACTTTTTTACAAGCGGGTTGGCGACCTTGGGACGGGTTAGAGGCCAATGAGGCGATCGCGAACTATGTTGATGTCGAACAACTTTTGCAGGTCACTCGCCGAGAACCTTTGGGTGTTTATACGGCTTGGTGTAGTTTGCGTCCTCTCGGTTTGGGGCGTTGGTTGCAACGATATTAAAAAGCAAGGCGATCGCCTTTGCATTGAGGGAGACTTTATCCAACACGACGAAGAAATCCGGCCCTGCGGCTTCGCTCAGGACAAGCCCGCGGAAATCTCGATTTCTGGCTTGCCTGCTGCTGTAATAAACAAACATATTGCCGCTTGCATAATAGTCATCTCGTCCCCGATATGCCTGATGCAAGGATTCGATTAAAACATTCATGGCGATGCGGTGTCGGTTACTTTCTGGTTCTCCGTCATCATAAGGTAAATCAGTAGGAGGGAGCGGGGGCGTTTCTTCCTCGATCGCGAGATTTTGAGGCGCTTCTTCGCGAATGGCTGGAACTGACATGACAACATTCTCTCAAGATCGATGAGAACAAGTATATCGTAATTTGAGTTTGCCTGTCGAGACGATCGCTTGGGAAGGGGACGAATTCAGAGAAAACCCTGCGCTAAAATGCCCTCATCAATGAAGAGATTTTTCTCTTCCAAAACCCAGCAAAATCTGCTAATACGGATGCAGGAGAATTTTTGCGGAGTCAGTCGCCATGTCCAACCAAAATCTTAGACGTGCCTATCACAAGCCCCACTTAAAACTGTACGGAAATATCAAAACTCTCACTCAAAACGTTGCAGTTGAGGGGATTTCTTCCGATGGTGCGGGACAGGCCCCCGTCACTCCGAATAAAACTAATTAACTTGGAGGGATGAGAAGTTGGCAAGCGATCGCGAGGCGTTTCTCTATAGAGTTTGCGGTCTGACACTCTTGGCCAATCTTCCCCTTCCCGGTTTGATTTCCCTCGAAACATTAGAGACTTTTCCCAAAACATTTCAACCTGTCAGGGTGCAACTGGGCAATCTTCCACCATTGCACCAATTTCAGAGGGAACAATGGTACGTTAGCGCGTCCCCTTCCGATACGGGAAAGCCCAATTTGCAGGTTTGGCAATGTTTTTATCGCGAACGATCCATCGGTTTTTATTGGCAATATGGTGATGAAACGGAGTTTTTCCTACAGCGATCGCCTTTAAAAATCTGGGTTTGCTGGCCGGATTCTCTCACTTTAGAAGATGCGGCAACTTATCTTTTAGGACCGGTGCTGGCTTTTGTGCTGCGCTGGCAAAAGGTGCTTTGCCTGCATGCCAGCGCGATCGCCGTTGAGGGGAAAGCGATCGCGTTTGTAGGGGTGGCAGGAGCGGGAAAATCGACGACGGCGGCGGCTTTTGCCAACCTCGGGCATCCGGTATTATCCGATGATGTGGTGGCGGTAGAATGGCGGGAGAAGAGTCCTTATGCGCGACCTGCCTATCCTCGCTTGCGGCTATGGCCGGAATCCGTAGGTTTCCTTTATGGGAGTCGCGATCGCCTGCCCGCGATCGTTCCTACTAATATTACGTGGAACAAGCGTTATTTGGATTTAATGCAGGAACAATATGCTTTTCAGGATTCTCCTTTACCTTTAAGGCAAATCTATCTGTTGCAGGGGAGACAGGGGGAAAATGCCCCCAGAATTGGGGAAATTTCTCAACGAAAGGCGGCGATCGCGTTGATTGCCAATACTTCGACCAATTATCTCCTCGATCGCGATTTGCGAAAGGCAGAGTTTGCTAGTGTAACTCGGTTGGTGGGACGCGTTCCGGTCAAAAAATTATACCCCCATTGCGACCCGGCTAAGCTGGTAGATTTGGTGCGCTTGGTTTTGTCCTTTAATTAGCACCACAAGAAGATTATAATGGAACAAATTTTCCCCTCGTAAAGCACCTCCATCAATGCGATCTAATTGACCATTCACCGGGATGATAACTGAATTTTCTATCCCTAATGTGCGAACAGAACGATCTGCGTCATTAAACAAGAATTATTCAGTACTAATAATACGATACTCAAGTAACTTTCCTAATTGTTCTTCACGATCGCTCTTGTCAAAGAAACTGCGCTTATATTCCTCTCTTGGGCGAGAAGTACTTTTGTTGTGCAAAAATGCGGGAGCGATCGCCAAATTCTTTCGATCTGTAATATTGCTTCACATTCTCCAGTAATTATCTATTTCATCCGACCCGAAAAAACCAAATAAATCGAGCCTGGCAACCAAAATAAAAGTACAATCGGATATTGGGAAAGATCTCCCTGCTTGAACCCTTCAACAACAATAAAAACACATCCCGAAAGACCAATCATTCCCAAAATTCGTAGGGTAACGGGACGAGATTTCGGGAAGAAACACGAGAAAAAACGGGAGCTTGGTAGCCCCGTCTCTTTAGAGCGGGGTGGAAAAGCGACACGGCGAATTTATTCGCCATCAGGAATGGTGAGGGTCATTGATATAATCCATGATTTTAGTTGTACTAACTTTCCCAGTAG
>JAGHZQ010000117.1 GCA_017746715.1 Cyanobacteria bacterium SBLK | reverse complement strand
TGGTAGTTTTGCTGATAGCCTTCTTGAGAATAATAGAAAGGGACGAGCCATCCTAGTTTAAATTTTCTTAAAATATGGAGAAGTTTGAGTCTTGGCATGAGTAAAAAAAGATTTGAGTTTATTTGTTTGTCGGACTGGCAAATCCAGAAACTACTTGAACCGTTTCTGGAGCAAGGGGAGACAATTAGAAGTTTGGGGTGGGATGATTTGAGCCGCGACGAAGCTAAAACAATCCTCTCGTTCTCGCATTGCTTGCTCCCTGCCCGTAGTCTAAGGTCGCTTTTCCGTTTTTGTCTTCGACAACAACCTGCCCATTTTTGACTTCGATACGGGTTTGGAGTTGCTTGGCAATTTCTTTGGCCAGTTGCTTATCCCGATAGCTTATCATTACGCCTCCCAAAACTTTAGCTCGCACCCCTCGACGTAGCGAGTGATGCCGTTGCTGTTCATTGGGTCAACTGGACCCTCTATGGTTAGTTTACCCGATCGCTCCTTGTAAATCCAAGGATGCGTTCCCCCGAGCGTTCCCCCACCCCCTCGATTGCAATAATCCCGTAGAGTAACGGGATTCGGAAGTGCCAATAATATCCGGTAAATCGCACCCGCTCTCGCCCCCTCGGTTTTAGCGACGAACTTGTAGAAGCGATCGCCGTAACTCGCCCTCGCGGTTTGGGGTGTTGTATAAATCTCTGTTTCGTAGGTTAGAGGTTGGGGGATATACCAGCCCGGCCATTGCGGGAGGATGAGCCAGTCACCTTGGATTAATCCTTGGTTTTCGGGGATTGATGCAATCGCGGCAATATCAGGGTCAGATGCGATCGGGGATATATTAATTTCGATTTTGGCAACGATTCCCACGATCTACCTCCGATCTACCTCCGAGGACAGGGGACTCGACACCATTCCCCTTGAAAATCATCAAGATTGAAACCATGTTCGACACCGCAGAGAAAGGCGGACTTGGAACTTTCCCTGATTTCAATCCAGACCACTTTCCAGTTTTTGATATTGACATTTCTCCCCGTGCCTCGAAACCAGTAATGTCCCGATCGAGTTGGGGGCAAGTAGGTTCGTTTCAAGGCAATTCTTGTAATTCAATCGTTACGCCATTCACAAATCGAAGCTCGTCTCCAACCATGCCATCTTGAGGGGATTCAATCCCCATCAACGCCATTTCTCGCACGGTCGTTCCCATTGGGTCGGTCGGATCGGTTAGGTTTAGCGTGGCGGGGTTTCTTTGTGCGGCTTCGTTTCTGAGATGAGCGTATAAAATCTCGAAAATATCCGTGACGATTCTCCCGTGAGCGCCACCCACCGAGATTTTATAGGTCAATGGACGGAGAGAATTTTCCAAGAAATACGCATCTCCTGTATTCCAGCGCAGAGGGTCGCTTGCTCCCTGTCGTTCGATTTGGAGTTGTCCCGGCAGGACTTGTAGAAGCAGCCGCAAATCAACGCCCGCGCTCCCCAACACCAGCGATTGCCCCTCTAGGACAGTTTGCTGGGCAAGAGAAAGAGAGGTTAGATCGAGGGTCAAAAACGATGGGGTCGCCATCAGTCAAGGGCTTTCTTAGCTTTCTGGATTTTATCGAGAGGGGCGTTACTCAACTTCTCCGAGACCTCTTTCCTTGCTTTTTCTAGTACCTCAGCTTCCTTTCTCGCGATCGCATTTTCGGCAGTGGTCATCATCACCGCAATGGTTTCATCGGGAACTTCTGGAAGAAGTTTGGCAAGTTCTTGTCTGGGTTGGTCAAGAACAAGAGATATTTCGATGTCTTTTTGTTGAGACTTGTCGGGGGTGGGTTTGGGTTCTGCCATTATTTTTTTGGATGTGTCGATAGTTTAATTATACTAAATAGAAAGGCTTAACAAAAAAAACTTATGGCGCAGAATTTAACCGGAGTTGGGTGGTGTCATACATGGGACGAAGCAACAGGACTGCTTTTGCTCATTGCTCCTACGGCTCTCACGTTAGCCGAAGAAATTAGCACCGAACTCTGCAAAGGCGCTCCTTTATTTGGGGTCGGGGCGCAGCAGGTTTACGACACGATGGTGACGGATAAAACCGTGACCTTCACTGCGGAACTTGAAAAAGTAAATTCTCCAGAGATGATCGCATTGATGCTCGGACAGAAACCGGGAGATCCGTTTTCAATGGATGTTCCCTTACCTGAAAGGGTAGAGGTGACATCAACTTCAATGGCTAACGCGGACTTGTCCGCAAACCAAGTGGTTGGCGCATCTATGCTTGCAAGCTCCGGGCAAGTTCCCATGACCCGAGTGGACGCAGCGACGGGGCCCGGCAGCAAATACGAATTTGCCGTTGATGCGGGGCAACTACTTTTTCATGCCGATGCAGTGGGGCAAATCGTAGGAACTCGTCGAATGAAAAACGCTACGGCCAAATATATCGGAGGAACAAACCCCGATGTGCCCTGGGCCAACCTCTCGTTTTACGTAGAGTACAAATACACTAATATGGAACAGCGATTTCTGTGGATTCCCGCAGCCGATAAAACCTCTGGGGCTAACTTTGCCTTGCAAGCCGCAGGGGACACCGTTTCGATGGATTTTACTGCGACAATCGATTCCATAAGAGGGATGCAACATACTTTTGTCGATGGCCCTGTTGCCAGAACTTGACATTCTCTCCTGCCTCAACGAAGTAGGCAGGAGAGAATGTCAACATGCCTTTGTAGGCTTGCAAGTGGGGGACGGGTTTGGGGGTTGGCGGCATTCTCTGGCAGCCGGACGATCTCCTCTTTTGCGATTGCTCCCCCTGTTGCCCGAGCGATGCCCTACAAGCGGCATTAATCCGGTTCTCGTGGCAACCATCGTTTTCGGGGGTGCGTCCGTTATTTTGGCTTTTCTGGGAAGGGCGATCGCTTCCTTGTCATTTTACCTATCCTACACCTGCATCTAGATGGGTGCGAATTGAGTTCGTCGTCCATCAGCGCTACCTGTGAGGCTTGGCGAGAGGATCGATGCCCCCTTCCGTCTTATGAACCATCCTCACGAGCGTGAACTACCGTCAATGCTGGTAGTCAGGATGCCTAATGATGAGACTGTAACGGGAACGGACTGGGAAGACTGGACGGTAACAGTGGATATGGTCGAGGTCGCGACAGGTTACGATCTTTTCTCGGAATTGCCGAATAAGGTGGAAAATGCTTTGGAAAGTCAGAATCAATAAGCCATGCCCAAAATCGAACAGTGCGATCGCTGTCTTTTCTACTCTCGTTCGGTTCACGTTATTTGTAGCATTCACCCCTATGGCGTGGAGGGTAACGAGTGCTTGGATTTTCGAGAAAATCCCAATTTGCAAGCTGAAGATCGGGAGCTTTGGGCACCGCAGGGGTATAGCTGGTATGGGGATGAGTTGGTTTCCCATGCGCCGCCTCGTTACACTCCAGAGCAACAGTTGGAATTGTTGGACACTCATCCGTTTTTCACTGGCATTTGCCCTCAATGCGGCCATAAATTCGATCGCGACAATCTCCCTCGCGTTCACTGGGATTGTCCTTCGTGCGGCTGGATGGATGACACGATACATTGAGATCGCCCCTCTGCTCATTGACATCCTCCATAAAAAATGGATACCCTCAGAAGAACAATTATTGAAGAGAGTAAGCCATGAAATTTTTTAAATGTGCTATTTTAAGTGCAGGCATACTCACCGCAATGGGACAGAGCGCGATCGCGGGAACATTCGGAGGAGTCGAGTTTTCTCAAGGCGAGATATCATTCGCTGATAACCTTGTGGAGTACAACCGAGGGTCGGGTGTAGGCAGTGAATATCGCCTTGCAGAGCAAGCATTGGGAATACCCGATTATGCTCGTCGCTGTCGGGGCTGCGATTATGTCTCTTTGGGAAATGGCGGATCTTTGGTCTTGGAATTTACCGACAATTATTTGACGGGTAGTGATGATAATGGCTTCGATTTGTGGGTTTTTGAGATTGGTACAGCAGTTGAGGCAACGTTTGTAGAAATTAGCAAAGATGGCAATAACTGGTTTGATGTAGGGAAAGTAGAAGGAGCAACCAGTGGGGTCGATCTCGATGCCTTTGGATTTGGAACAGGCGATCTGTTCTCCTTTGTCCGGCTCACGGACGATCCCATAGGTGCTGGACGAAGTTACCCGAGCGCGGGAGCGGATATCGATGCGGTAGGAGCAATCTCAACTATTGCTAAATCTCAAAATGTCCCCGAACCGTCCGGGTTATTAGGATTGATTGGCTTAGGTCTTGTTGGTTTGTTTGGCAGAAAACGAGATAAAAAATGATGCCTAATCTGCGATCTCCTCTCTGGTTCGGTTTGGCCGCATTGCTCCTCACAGCCTGCAATTCCGACATCCCCCCCAATGAGCGAGACCGTCCGCATCGTGGAGGTAACGGACGATCTGGGAATTGTGGCCGACATTGGAGGGAAAGAGCGTACCCTCAAACTTTGCGGGATTGTGCCAAAGGAATCGGCCAAAGGCTACATCGAAGATGCGATCGCCGGAAAATCCGTCCCTGTCGTCCGGCATGGTGGAAAACTGGCCGATGTTTTCGTCCCCAAGGATGGCGGGGAAATTTACCTCAATGGCATATTGGTGCTGGAAGGGTTAGCAACGGTAGACGTGCACATCTCAAAAATACTGCTCTAGCAACTCCCACTCATCCCCACAACCAAACCAAACCCCCCGTACGGAGGGGTGATGGGGGAGACCCGGCGGAATTGCGCCGAGTTTCTTCGTAAACGACAAACCGATTCAGGAATTCTTCTAAGGGAATCCCCAGCCGCGAGAAGTCATCAGGGGTTAGGTGGCTGCATTTTCGAGAGAGGCGATCAGTTCCCTTCCGTTCTCCTCGAGTGCGCCGGGGATGCGGGCAGTGATAATGCTAAACGATAGGCACTTGAAACCCCCGTTCGGTCATTTTCCGCAATCGCACAAACGCTTCTTTTTTCTCTGCCGGGGTCATTTCTGAAAAGCGTTTCTCACCTTTTTTCTTCAGCTTTTCGGGTATTGTCGAATCGAATCCCGACAAATACGCTTTTGCCTCAGCGTAACTGGCACGTTCGAGAAGCGCGATCGCCTCTCTCGGTTGAACTTTTGCCCCGAGCAGTTGACCCATCAAGTAAAACTCGGGGTGGGTCGTTAACTCTCCCCCTGCTCCTCCATTAGACTCGCTTGCCAGCCCAGTGCATTGGGCGATCATTCCAAAATTCTCTTGGTGAGAAATTGCCAAGGCAGCCGCGTGACTAACATTGCAAATCTTGGGTTCGATTCCCACGATTCGCATCATTTCAAAACTCAACGCCCGCACGTCCTCGTCATAGATCAAGAGTGATTCTGGCGAGGGAAAAGCAAGGAATTCTGACGCTGAGGAGATCGCCTCGACCAACGCCTCAAAAGTCTGCTCTAGCTGACGCTGCCTGATGGCCGGGCAATGAGGTTTGGGGATGGTTTCGCCTATGCCCGCGATAGGGAATTTGGGCAACTGACTGCTGACTGCTGACTGCTGGCTATAAGTTGCTTCCTTAGTGGCGGATAACGGATTCTCAATGGGTAAATTGCTCGGGTCCAGAAAATTGTATCGAGCCAAAAGCGAGGGATTGTCGCCGCTTTTGATACAGAATTGCCAAATTTGATTGAGACTGCATTCTCGCCAATCAATACCGTTTAAATCGAGAATTTGGATGCAGAGAGTGCGAATGCGGAGATTGCCCTGCCATTGATCGAGAGTAAAGTCGTCGGAGTTGACAAGAATCTGAAGGCGGAGGAATTGCGATCGCAATTCCTCCAATCGCGTGACAGGACATAGTGGTATTTTTCGGACGAGTCCCGATTGACTTTTGAATGCACGAAAGATCATTTAGGGAGTGGCGGAGTTCCGCCCGTTTGTGTGGGGATTTAGTTTTTGGCATCCTCTGGATCGGGGGGTAAAAAAGGAATTTTAAGTTGAGAGCCAAGACTGTAAGTTCTTGCTGTGAGTCCATCATTATAATTTCTGTCTTCAATAATTTGGCTTATCTCTTCTTGAGTGCCGTAAGGAATATTCGGATTAAAAGGGATTAATTCTTGTTCGTCGTAAGTGGGAGGAACGGACCCGTAACCATCAAAAAATTCTCTCCCTGAAAAATCAATCAACACTCCTTTATGGGAGAACAAATAGACAAGAGTATCTGCTTCGGATTCTAACAATGGATATTCCACAACAGCGACATAAGAAGCTCCTCCTCGAGAAACTCCCGTATCAAATTTGCTTTGATGGTTTAGAGTGAGGTGATACGTTTTTTGTTCGGGGAATGTTGATATCTTAAGGCTGTTACTGATAGTTCTTTTGACGAATTTTGCTTTTTCTGTCACAGAAAGAACATAAAAGAAATGATTGGACAAATGTAAAGGGTCTTTCTGCTGTTCTTGTTTGAAATTTTTCCGTCTTGGTCGCGAATGAAACAATCGTCTCGTTCTGGAGGATTGCTTGAAGACCTTCCCTGAGTAAGCTGAGTAAGCGATCGCCGACGCGCCATCTGAGACAATTGTAACAATCCCCACATTACTGCAATCGTCACCCATTCGAGCAACGTAGGTTGTCCCGTCAATCTTGCAACGGACGGAGTTGCTGTTATTGCGAGTGATGCGAATATTCGGAAAAATCCCCTTTTTCATAGCCTCACTAAAGCGCTACAATCGACAAACAGATTTTTCTGTCCATCTGCCGTAAAGCTGCTGGGCGCTCCGCTACTGAGAAATTGCCCCCAAGAAACGAGCTTAGAGGAAGAGTAGACATTGCTCCCTTGTACGAGACAGTAGTGAGTGATTGGCGTGGCGTTGTCATTGGTATCGAGTGCCGTCCATATTGCAGGCTCAAATCTTACATTCCAATAATTCCCATTTTGAATGATGCGATTATTGGAGTTGTTACCAATGTCAATCAATTTTTTTCCTAAATAATTATTAGAACTATTTTTGACTTCAATGGCAGAAATTTGCGAGTATTGCGTCCATGTAGCATCGGGAGCCGCGACCAGCAACACCATGCTGAAATCATTGGTCAGATTGTAATTTCCCTTCATCAAATCGAAACGCGCCAAGTCGAAAAAGTTACTTCCATGGACGGAAACGGCGATCGGGTAGGTCGTGAAATCTACGGCAAGGGGGTCGGTTCCGTTGGGAGCAAAAGCGCCCCCCGTCAGTTCGACATAGCAAAAGAATTTATCGCTGGCGTCCCCCGGCGCACTCCCTTGAATAATCGCAATCCCCGGAATTGTACCTCCCGAATCGGTACTCAAGGCACTCCATACTAAAGGCTCAAAGCGCGTCTCGACGCGGTTTTGTCCCGCATTTTGAACGATGCGATTGTTAGAGTTGTTGTCAATATCGATGAGTTGCTTGGCGAGACTTCCTCCTCCCACCGCCGTCGCCTCGGTAAGTTCGCTCCTAATGCTGTTGCTGGTTGTCGGAGTTGCCTCTACGGGAACGGCGTAAAAATTGCTGGAATTAGGATAAATCTCTTGTTTTAGGATTGCTCCTTTGGTGGCGATGGGGAGAACTGCCATGTGCTTTTAAGCGCGAGCATTTTCTCCCAGTATAAACGCTTTTTTCACCTCGCAGCAAACTGGCGGAATTCCGCCGGGTTGTAAACTACCCCTTGGTCAGTGCGATCGGGAGGGGTCGTTTAGCCCTGCGGCAACAGAGGAGCGGGACAATTTTTATTTGCAGGCAGAGGGATCGGATCGGGGAGCGGGACAGGAGTTTTACAAACCATAACCTCAAAAAATCCTTCTCCATCGGGATACACGAAAGCAACATGAGGTGGCACGCCTTCTTTTTTAGGGGTAGCGACAATAATGCTATTCTCTCCTTTAAGAGAACTTGTGTAGGAGAAATTAGCTGTCTCAGTTTTTCCGATGGTTTCAGCGTAGTTGCTGGTGTCTGGGGGTAAAGCATCGAATTCGAGATGATAGGCTTGTTGCGATCGCGCGATCGACCCCAATGTCTGCACGGCTTCCGAGTTAATAGCTGCGATTTCCACTGGGCTCAATGTAAAGGTTTCTTCCGCGCTCTCCTTCTCGCCACATCCATTGGCTGCGAGAAAAATAAGGAAAGCTAAAATCCAAGTTTTTGTTCTCATTTTAGTTTTACTTGATCACCACTCTCAACACTAAACGCGATCACTTTTCCTGAAAAGAGTGCGATCGTACCGAAGTCTTTGTCCAATCGCTTATACTAAAAGAATTTCGCCTCCTCCGCACCTCAATGCCCAAAATCCTGACTGAATTTGTCCCCGTTGGGGAAAAAGAAATCCAGAAAGCTATTAAGCAAATCGCAAAAGAGCAGAATAAATCCGTTAAAGAGATATCACAAAATATAGGCAAATATCAGGGGAGAATAAAGGAACTCACCGGACAAGTCAGCGCTGCCTCTGCTGCATGGAAAGGAAGCCAGCAAGCGGCTGGAACACTCCAAAATCTGACATCCGCCACGGAACGGCTGGCAACCATCCAGAAGCAACAAGCCTCCCTCGCCAGAGAATCCGCCAAAGCGTCCCTACAAAGCGCTAAATCGCGGGTTTCTGCCGTTCAGCAAGAACTCAACGCCCTGAAAGGAAAGAAAGCGTCCCAACAAGAAATCGTTGCCAAAACTCGCGAACTTCAGAAAGCACAGCTTGCACTCACAAAAAGCTCATTGGGGTACGAGCGACAAGTACAAGCAGAAATCAAACGTGCGGCTGCTTCGGAAAGAAACATCGCTTTAGACCGCCAAAAAGCAGCCGCGACACAACGGCAAACCGCACTAACTCAGGAACTCACGCGCATTCAATCCCAGCAGAATAAAGGTGCGATTAGTGCGGGGCAAGCGGCGGCACAGGTATCTCAGGCACGGATTCGCGCTTCCCAAAAAGAGCTTGCTGCCCTCAGACAACAGGGCGCAAGCCAGAACCAAATTGCCAAGGCAACACAAAAGCTGGTACAAGAAAAAGGAAGACTCAACCAAGCCCTTGCTCGTAACGCAGCCGCCGCACAAAAGTCCGTCGCCGCCAATACAAACTTGCAAAACCGCTTCGATAAGCTGGGTGCGTCTGTTGCTGTGATGACCGGGAATCTAGCAGCGAGCGCGATCGCTACTGGTGTGAACGCGGTTAAAGGCGCGATCGGGGAAGTCTTTGCGGATTACCAGCAAGCGATTAAAGATTTTGAGGCGATCGGCAGTCCTGATACTCTCGGAAATATAGACATCCTCAAAGACAAAATAAAAGAGCTAGGAGCGAATACTCAGAAAAGTGCGGGGGAAATTGCAAGCATTACCCCCTCGCTCCGAACTGCCGGACTCAGTGCAGAGCAGTCCGCCGCGTCCTTGTCCGGTATTGTCGATTTGACGCTAGTAGACAAGAGCGGAGACGGGATCGATGTCTTGACCAAAAAAGCAGTAGACCTAGGGATAGCATTCGACACCATCGGAAAAGAGGACAAATTTCGCCAAACCCTCGACACGTGGACGGCGGCGGCTAACAGCACTAATGTTACATTTGGAGGCTTAACAAATACCCTCGCTAATATGCGAGGTGCTCTCAAAACTGCAAACGTGGATGAAGCGAGCGCGGCATCCTTTGCGGCAATCTTTGCGGAAGGAGGGCAATTCGACGAGAAAGCCGGAACCGCGATCGGTAACATGGTGAAGCAATTGAACCTTTCCTTAAGCGTCCTCAATGGAGATGTTACCGAAGCCCCAACCAAACAAATCGAGAAACAAGTTCAAGTTCTCGAAGAACTCGGTATCACGGGAGAGAAAGCCTCTCAGCTTTTAAGTAAGGGGGATTGGAACGAAATTTACTTAGAAGTTGCCGGATTGTTCCAAGGAATTGAGAACGACGGACAGCGTGCGGATGCTTTTTTGAGGGCGTTTGGAGACAAAACAGGTAAGCGAGTGGAAGCCGCAATGAGCGTTCCCCTAGAGAAAATGATAGAGATCATGGGGAACGCTGAGAATGCTCAAGGGACGCTCGGCGACAGCGCGGACAAGATGGCACGGTCTCTTAAAGGCTCATTTAAAGAACTAGGCAGCGTCAGCGAGGCTATCGTCTTAAATCTCGTAGAAGGCGCTGCCCCCTCGCTTGAAAAACTCACAAGACTAACAACTGACGCGCTGAGATTTATCAATGGCGAACTTTCGAGCGCCGACGCGGGAGCATTCTTCGAGAGTTTTAACGAGCAGGTCGATGAGGCATTGGCGATCCTGTTCGAGTTCGGCGATCGCATTGGCGGCGATTTCAATCGCATTGTAGCGATCGCCAAAGAAGTTGGGGGGAGTATTGGCGCGGACATCTTACCCGGCTTGCAGGAGTTAGGAGCAACGGGAGGGGATGCGATCGCGACCCTGCTTGAATTGGTTTCCGAACTATTCCAATTCATCCGAAATGACACCCCGCTTGTTGAGATTTTCGGGGATACTTTCGCCTATGGGCTGGGGGTCGCTAATGGGGTATTGAAAGACTCAATTTCGCTCATGGAATGGCTCATCGATGTTGTTAAATTAGCGGGGCAAAATATTAATAACTTCTTGGCAGGTACGGATACCGATCTAGTCAGCCAGAGTGCCGAAGAATTGGCAAACCTCCAACGCTTGGCTAATAAGAAAATCGATGTAGAAATCGGTGGCGATTCTGAGGCGATTAAAAAGCAAATTTCTGAATTGAAACAAGTTCGAGATCTGGTGAGGGGTGCTGATGTGACGGGAGGGCAAAATCGCGATACATCGAAGGAATTGAAAGGACAGATCGACGATCGCCTGAAAGCCCTCCGAGAGGCGCAAGAATCCCTCGAAAAGGAAGGGGAGGGGAGTGACACCACGGTGAAGGTCAAAGCCGACACAACGCCCGCTAAGGAGCAAATTGGGGAGATTCTCGAAAACGCCCCTAGCCCTACTGTTGAGATCGAAGCCGACACCCAACCGGCAACCAAGGCGATCGCAGAAGTCCCCGACACCGCCCCCGATCCAACAATCACGGTTGACGCGGACACTGCACCAGCCGAGGAGAAAATCGCCAAGCTCTCCTCGCGGGATAAGGAAAAAGCGGAGGAAGCGATCGCCCTTCGAGAAAGCCAAGCGATCGCGGCAATTAAGGAGCGTGCGGCAAGTGGCGAGGTTGCCAGCCAAGAAACCATCGAAGCGGAAATCTCGCAAGTGCGCGAGAAAGCCATGCAAGATCGCCTCGCTCTCGTAGAGGCAGGGAACAAGGAAGAGGCGCAATTGCGAAGTGCGATCGCCGACAGTCAAATCAGTCGAGACGAAGCCGAACAAAAGGCAGCAGAATCGGCACAGAAGGAGGCAGAGCAAAGAGCCAAAGAATCTCAGAAGTCAGCAGAAGAAGCGGCGAAAGCGGCACGAGAGGCAGCATTGGAGCAAATCGACAAACAAGAAATCAAGGGAGACTTGAAGGTTGCAGGATTCCGACTCGCGAACCCAAACGCAGACCCCGAAGTTATCGCGTTGCAAGAGATAGAAGTTAACAAAAAATCATTAGAGGCGCGCCTCGCACTAGAGAAGAAAGGGAGTAAGGAGTATCTATCAATTCAGAAGCAAATTATAGAGGAAGAAATCAAAGCACAAGAGACGTTAATTGCTTTAGTCCAACGTCGAATTGATGAGGAAGTCAATGCTCAAAATCGAATACTGAAAGAGCAAGAAATTGGCTATCGTTCGCAAGCCAATACCATCGATCTCACCGTGGGTTCGCAACAGCGTCAAGCGGAATTGATGGCAATTCAGGAGGGCGCGATCGCCCGACAAAACGATCTGCTCTCCGCACAAAACGACCTCGCGAATAGCCTCACCGCGATCGAGGATGCGGTATTGGATCGTCGGGTAGAGAATGCCAAACGGGGCGAGGACGCTCTCAAGCAATTACAGGACATAAAGAAAGCCGAAGCCTCGCGCAAAAACGAGGGCAAGGAGGAAAGCGAAAGAGAGAAAATTAAACGAGAGAAGAAAGAGAGAGACGAGGCGATTAAAAGTGAGAAGCTGAAGCGGAAGGCACTCGAAAAAGAGCTGAAGGCTCTCGGTATTGACCGCAATGCGACTATCGAGGAGGCTGTACTCGCCCGGCAGAAAGCCGAAGATGCAAGGGTTGAGCAAGAACTCGCCAATTTTGCCCGACAACAGGAGTTCGAGCGCAAATCCCTCGCGCTGGAGAACCAACGGGAGGCGAGTGCAAAACGTCGGGCATTGATTGAGGCAAGAATCAATATTGCTAAATCGAAGCAAGCGGCGATCGAGTCCCAACTCGCAATCCTCCAAGCCGGACAGGAGCGCAACTCGGCAGTTGGGGAATTGCGAAAAGCTAGAGAGCAGGGGAATGAAGAAGCGATCGCCGATGCCGAACTGGGGGTCAAGACAGCGGAGCAATCTCTCTCACTAAGCAAACAGGCGGCTAGTGAGGCAGCGAAGCAAATTCCAATAGCTCAGAAATTGGCGGAGGATGCCGAGCGGGAAATCTCCGCACAACAGCGTAAGGCGGCGATCATCGAGCAGGGTTTGCTTAATAGCCAACAAGCCGAAGCCGTGTCGAAGGTGACTCAGGAGCAGAATCGTCAGCTCGACCAAAACCGAGAACGTGCAGAAGTTGGTGCGGAATTGCGGGACATTGACGTAACCGTATCTCTCGGTAGAGTGGAAGGACCCAAACTGTCGCAAGATATCGATATACCCGATACAGCTAGTACAGAGAAATTACAGGAGGAAATATCACAACAACCCCCCGTCAAAATCCCCGCAGAACTCGAATTGAGCGAGCAACAAGAGATTGTTAACAATGTCAATTTAGCCGCCCAAAATGAACTCGTCGAACTGCTCAAACATCAAATTGAGCTATTAAGAGAACGCGCGGTACTGGAAGCCGCCGAAACCGCAGAGAAGCTAAGAGCAGCACAAGCCGAACAACAAGCGATCGCTGAGAATGAAGGGCAAGGTATCGCCGAAAAACAGGCGAGACTAGATGAACTTAACCGCCCGCAATTGGTGGGAAGTTTCGAGGAATATGAAGCTCGAAAACGTGAAAAGGCAGCCCTTGAAGAGGAAATCAAAGCAGCAGAACAGCGCAAGGCAGAGGCAGAGAAAGAGGCTTTGCGATTGGGAGATGCGATCGCCAGCACCGATGCGATACTAGAGAAGTCGCGGGAACGGCTGGAAGTTGCGCGATCGCAAACCTCGGAACTGGAGAAGCAAGCGGCTCTTAGCGAAAGGATCGCCAAAGCCACCCCATCCCCCAACCGTATCGAGTCTGGTCGATTGCGAGGGGGTCTGGTGAGCGCCGGGAAGCATTACCCGGTTGTTGAGAACGCCAGACCCGAAATTTATAGAACCCAGTCGGGGCAAGACTACCTGTTAACCGCGCCCCAAATTTTCACGCCCCCCAAACCCGGACGCATCATCCCCAATGAGAAAACCGAGGCAATTCTCAGGATGCAGGCGACATTGCAGCGCATAGGAGTCCCGATTCGTCCTGCGAGCGTAACGATGTCTCCCCAGACTATTGAGAGAGTAGCTTCGCAGTCAGGGAGCGGGGGGAGCGAAAAAGAGTTTGCCCTGTTGAGGAAAGAGATTGCGGGGCTAAAGCAGGAGCTAAAGCGGCCGATAAAGCCGACGTTTCATCAGCAATTCTTGCTGAGGAGCCCCGATCAAAGCGAGGTAGAGAAAGCGTCGCGAAGGGCTGTAAAGGAAAGCATGGAGTATTTGCGGGATTTGCTGCAATAACTGGCGGAATCTCGCCGGATTCTCAGGCAATCTCAGCCCCCATGCCTTGAAAAGCGATCGCGCAGCTATCCGTCGCCCGAACAACAATTTCCCTAACTTCAGCCCCCTCTCCTTCGTAAGGAATAGTAGCAAACCCGATCGCCAGTGCTGCCAGCTCCCCAGCTTCAACCCCCAATCCCTCAAAGCCGATCGCCCCAGAATCGGTAGTCAGGAAAACAATCGCACCAGCTTCCACCCCCAATCCCTCAAAATCAACTCCCGCGCTACCCGTTAGTCGTATCGCAATCTCTCCTACTTCCACCCCCATTCCTTCAAATCCCAAGTTAGCCGAATTCGTTGCAAGCGCTGTCAACCCAGAAATCTCTACCCCCACTCCCCCAAAAGCGATCGCACTGGAATCGATCGCCCGAACAACAATTTCCCCAATCTCGGTGTCCTGTCCCTCAAAAGCAAGCGAGACGGAATCCGTGGCAGAGAAAGGAATCGTCGAGATCGCAGCCCCCAATCCCCTGTACTTAAGGTCAACCGTAGCGGTAGCGCGATAATCAAAAATCACCGCACGACTGAGAAAAGCAAAGTTAAACGAATCTGTTGCTTGGTAAAAAATCAACGGCGCTCCCAACCCCTCGTACCCTATCTCGGCGCTATCGGTAGGCTGAAAAACGAACTCGGCAATTTCTACATCCAAGCCCGCAAAAGCAAGATTGGAGGGGTCAGGAGGCGTGTTGTAGGAAATCTCGATTTGCTCGACAGCAGGAACTTCTGTGGCAGGAGCTGGTGCGGGGGGAAATATCGAAGTCGGATAAAGGGCAATGTAGTCGTCATAAGCCTGCTGCCATGCCGCATGAGAGGCGACATAAGTAGATCCGAAAGCGACTAATTTCCCGATTTTGACATCCATCGTTTCCGCAATCGCCTCGGTCTTTCGGATTTCAAACTCAATTTCGATGGAGAGAATCACGAACAGCTCTCCCCGCGCTGCCAGCAAATCCCCTTCCTCCCAATCCATCGTCGCAGGAACTTTAATCGCGGTCGTCCTGCAAACCTTAGTATTTTCGATAGACAACTCCAGTTCCATCGCGGCTTTCGCATCGGACTTCTTGACAATGCCCGGACTACTCCACGTTCCCAGTGGCGGATCTGTATCGGTGTAACCCGTATTGGGTGAGTCTAGTATCAGGGTATCGTCGCTTTCCTCAACTAGCAATTCGGCAGGAACGGCACTCCGCCCCCATCCATACCACTCCCGCCGTCGATGTTCGCTCGGTCGGCCTGTTTTTTGGACTTCTGGGTGAACTTCGATCCTGTCTTTAAGTCCGTCTCCCTCCGCGTTGCTTTCTCTGAGGCTTTCGACGTAAGTTTCCAGCGGTCGCAAATCGCCTCGACTGGTCGGAGCAAGAATATTGACCTTTGCATCCTTTTCATAGCGCTTGCCAATGGTAATAATTGCTTCGCTATCCTCTTCTTGCTCGGGGTCGGGTTTTCTGACAAGAAAATCGCTTTTCCTCTGCTCTCGCTTGGCGAATTTGTAAGGATTGGTTTTGGTGGGATGAATATCTCGATAACGATTGCCTAAATAGTCGGTTTCCCACTCAGTAGCATCTTCAATATCTTGTTTGTAAAATATTGAATAAAGTTTGCGAATCTCCAACTGCTTGACAGCTTCTTCCGTATCTCCTTCATTGATTGCCTTGAGTCGCTTCAACTCCGCGTTAATCGCTTCAACACTATCTGACTCTTTTTTGCCTCGATACAGAAGCCAGCCTTTTACATCAATAACATCTAAATAGTTGTCAATTTCATTCCATCTATAATACTCGGTTTTATCCTCTACTTTTTCCCACCACTTTACAAAGTTTGAAGCCGAACGGAATACGATTTTGTATTCAAGCCCGTCGCCAGAAGAACCCGATGCCACCACCTGATAGCTACCCTGCTGCCCCGCTACGTTTCCCGTGCCAAAACTGTTGCCAACAAACCCGTATTTCTCAAAGCGCTCCCAAACCTTTTCTCCGTTGCAAACATGACGAGTGATGCGGGTTTTGGTAAGTCCGCCATTGTCAAAGTAAATACTCGACCCGCGAAAATCGTCATCAAAATATTCTCCCGGATAAACCGTGTCCGCGTCTTCTCCTTCTACAAAGGTTTTGCACTCATCATATTTCACTTCCCCCGATGCCTCGCTATCGGGGACAAACTCTAGATGCACCACTTCTTTCACCAACTGCACCCCGTTTACCTCTGCGCCCTGCCCCGGTTCGTCCCACGTTGTTTCGTCGTTTAGGGTGAGAAAGTCTGCATCGGCAAGCGATCGTACGGGCGTTCGTCCCCATGCTCGGAACTCCGGCTGCGTCCCGCCCCAGTAAATGAATCCCCCGTCAGCGTGCAGTCGCCGCTTGTATTTTTCCAGCAATTCTCTCGGGGTGACTCGTAGCTCGTCATCTGGGATGCCGAAGGGGATTCGGTAAGGATTGAGTCCGGTGTAGGTAACCAGTGAAGAGAGCGTGAGAATCCCTTTTTCTAACATCCCCGATATATCGGTGGGAGCATCCAAGTAGCACCGTTGATTTACAATCTCGCTGTCGAAGGGCGCGAGGGGCGAGACCAGTTCGATTTTGATGAAGATATCATTCTGGTATCTGTGGCGTTCGGTGACTTGCAATCCGGCAATGCGCCATTGTTTGCCGAAGATGGTGACGGTGGTTCCTTTTTTGAGTTGCGATCGCATTGCCGCGTAATTGGCTCTGGTGCATTGGAATCCGTACTGAGAATTGCCGTTTCGGGCGCTCCCATCTAGCACCAGATGTCCCTCGAGTTCTCGCGACAATTTCAGCTTGCCCGTCGCTTCGAGGTCGTGGGTTAAATCTCCAGTGGCAAGGGGGACGCGGATCATTCCTTGCTAGTTTGGTTGCGATATTGCGCGATCGCCAGCCCTAAATTAATGCCGAAATAATATCTCGACACAGAATAAGTTAGGATCTCTTCCTCTTTTAATTGGCTTAATCGCATCCAACAAATTCTCCGTTTCTCAACCATCCATGCCAACCACAACCATGTTTGTGATAAATAGAAGGGGAAAGAGTTAGATTTTGCAAGTCGCCCGATCGCGCCCAGTAAGGCGGGAGTTGCGGATCGGAAGTGTTTAGATAACTCTTTTCCCCGCAACCGGGACAACAATAGAGCAGCCCGTCACCTAGATCGCAGACCGATCCGGGAGGCGGACTTTCTGAATCTTCTGGGTAGCGATCGAGCGGGATTAGCTTGGTCATGTTTAATAAGTACTGGAAGTAATAATTGCAGGCGGAATTTCGCCAGTTTTTGATATGAGGTGCAAGCCATGGTTTACATCCCAAAATAAGTATCCTCAATTCCCCCGGCGACTTCCTCGAACCCGCGCCAGAGATAAACCTGCTCGATCCGACAGGTGCAGAGTCCGTCTTGATTGGTCTCGTAGGTCGGAAATTCTTCTCGGAGGAATTTTACCCCCTCTAATAATACAGCAGTATTTTGTTCTACTGTCACCCCAACCCCCTTGCGCCTGAGCTTGGACATGGCGATACTGCTCAACCAGTTCCCCCAATTTCCCGCTTCCCTTTCCCGTTCGATAGGGTTGCCAGAAGATAGCCACGCGATCGCCACGTGGATGGTAAATGGCAGCATTGTCCGAGAACCTGTTTCGTTTTCCTCAATGATGCGGGAAATCCCGCCAATCGGACTGCCTCCGGGTTCGAGTTCGATTTGGGGCAGCCATTCCATGTCCGGCTCGCCAATTGCCGTGGATTCGGTTTTGAGATGCGCGGCGAGAGAGGGGACAACTTCTCCCCGAAAGCTAAGTGGTGGTGGCATTGTTTTTTTCTAGCACGGAGCAAGAGAGAGTCTGAGGGAATGCTTTTCCGTTTATCAACCTTGTTCCTCCTTTCACAAATACCGTTCTCTTCTCATTTTGCAGTATTACATAGCGTTCTTTTGTTTCGGTTATTTGACTTGTGACAATTGTTTTTCCCCACGAAAAGGGACGCAAAATCCTCAAAAGCTCCATCGCGTTTTTTTTTGAATAACAAGGGAACGCGATTCCGCACAGTTTTTCGTTAGCGACTCCAATTAACTCAACCGAAAAATGGTTGATATCTGGATGATTCAGCCAGAACAAATCAACTCGTACTTGAATATTTTGAAAATTACATTCCGTAACTTTTGTTTCGTTCACAGCACGAGTTTCTCCATAATTTTCTCTATTTTACGAAATCGCTTCATAATTGGCGAACTCGGCTCTAGACTTCCATCTCGCCTCAGACCGAGGAAATTTTTCCGCGATCGCCATCTCGCCGTCCCTTTTTCTGCAATATGCTTGGCGACAGCGAAAGGAGGAATCCCTTGCTGTCTTGCCCACGCCACAAACTGCTTGCTCATGGGGGGCTGTTTGCCGGGACCGCGACCTCGAATCTTAAACTCTGCGGCTTTATCCTTGTGGGAGATTCGCAGGGTAGTCCCTGTAACCGCCACAATCCAACCACCTTTCAGACCGCCCGATACACCTTTGGGGGATAATCGTTCGAGTTCGGCTTGCAACCCTCTGGCTTCTGCTTTCAAAGCGCGTTTGTAAGCGCTCAGAAGAGATTTTGAGGTATTTTTCAGGTCATTGCTGACCGCTAGTTTAAACGGCATTGGCGGAGTTCTTCTCTTGCTTGCTACGCAAAGCAAGAGGTAGTTCACACGGCATTACTGGAGTTATCTTTCGCAATTAATCGCCATAATACCCCGCCCAATTTCCCTTCGCGATCGCTTGCAACAACCTTGAATTTGGTCGTACCTCTATCAAGGGAAATATGATAATTGACATCCAAAGGAGGCGCAGTTCCTCCCACTATTTTAATCTCATAAAGCTCGGTCTTTTCCGTTGCCCCTCGAATCAAATTCAGCCCATCGGATTTTTCGATATCGACTTGTTGCACGATGGGGTATTGCCCGCCGATTTCGGGATATTGAGCGTGAGCGGGGTTCTCCATCGGTACGGTGGAATTGTTTTGATAAAGAAAATGCTTGTTTTGGGTTGTGCTTTTGGCGCACATATCTAGTAGGCTTTTTGTGATTTCCTCCATGTCTAACTTCCCGAAAGTTTTCGCAATTCGACCGCTAATTCATCATTAGAAACCGTCAAATTAATTTCGGTCAATCCCCGATCGCGCAACTCCCCCAAAATTTCTTGAAGTTCGGATCGCTCCAAATTCTCTCGATAAAGAAGAGAAAAAATCTTGCGGTTGTCATTAATTCCCAAAGGAACGCCATTATCTCTTGCCGACTCTAAAAATATCTGACTCCGCGTTTTTCCCGTTTCTGGATTGACAAAACTTAGCGCCGCATCGAATTTTGAAATTTCATCAATTGTGAGATTCCAAAGCTCGATTAATGAAAGCAAATCACGATCGCGAAAAGCATCGCGAATGTCGTCTTTTCGTGTCGGGTTAATCGGTGCGATCGCATTCAAAATATTTTCAATAACTTTCCGAAGGCTTTTTCGGAAAGTGTCAAAATCTGGCACAATCGCAGTAGATTTTTGAGGAGGAACAAAATTTTCCCCAACTTCTAATTCTTCCCATTCTTTTGTATCTATTGTTCCAGTATCCGAGCGGACTGGAGGAAACTCTCTCCAGCAATCGGGGTATTGTCGATTTCTGTATATATTTTTCATTGTTGCTTGTAACGATATTTAATCGGTAAAAATTTAGTGTAATGACTCGAATCTAGATAGTTAATAGCATTGTTTTTAGAAGCAGATATTTTGCCACTTTTTGTTAGCAAAGAGTAGATAACTTGCGTGTGATATCCTCCCGATCCTTCGTAATTTTCCGCGCTAACTGTGGCATTGTAATTTATATTTAACCCATCTCCAGATGCCAGCGACAAAAAAGAAGCAGACAAAGGATCGCAAACTTTTATCGTGAAAGCTCCGCCTGAAACGGGGAAACCCGGATGAACTAAAACATCGCACTCTATGCTCCCGTTAGGAAGAGAAGGAAGAGGATAATCGCTCCAATTTTGCACAGAAATTGGGTAAGAAATCGGCTCGAAATTAGCTGTAATATGTCGGGTAGCCGACATATTAAATTCGGGAATTTGCCCATTTGACAACAATAAAACTCCTAAGCAGCGTTTGCCAATATTGGGATTCCAAGCATCAATTGAAGCTCCCGTTTCGTCGTTAGAAAAACCAATATCTGTTCCCAGCAACCAGATAAAAATATCTTCCGATCCCGAAGCCGTATTTCCGGGAATCAGCCCTCCATTGTTATGTCCAAAAACATAGGGGGATAAGGTTTTGGAATAATTATTTGCCAAGCGAACCCATTCGCGATCGCCACTGGGGAATTGAATAATTGCTTGATTTAATCCGTTAACCGCGTTGAATTGTAAGGTAGTCCCGTCAACCCGAGAGATAATTAATCCCTCGGGTTGCCCTAATGGGATGGTGACCGCTTGTTGAACTTGAGTTGCGATCGCCTCCTTGACCCGCAACGGGGACATCCATTTCGTATTGTCTGTTCCGTTTTGTGCCTCAGCTTGTGTTGCAAGGTCGTTTCGCAGCAATAGATATGCGATCGCTCGCCAGCCAAAATTTCCGCTTGTATCAACAACAGGGAATCGCGTGTAGCTTGTTTGCTCTGTGAGGTTACGGAAACGCACGCCACCGTCAAAGTCAAAATCGGTTTGCGGGTTAGCGACTTTAAACCCGACATTGCCGCTTCCTGTTATCCAAAGCCGTCCCGTGTTTGCGGTTTTGAGTTCAAGAGTGTCAACCGTGTTTGTCCCAACGACGATCGCTTGGTCATCGCCCCCTTTGGTGACTTTGTTACTGGTGTCAATTGCTGCGATCGCTGCTGTATTGGTAGCGATATTTCCAGTATTAGTGGCGATTCCTGATGTGTTGGTTGCCTGTTGCGAGAGCAATGCGTCAATAGTAAGCGTTAGATTGGCATTGCCTGCCGTGCTGTCGTCACCGATCAGGTCGGTAGTGTAGTCTCCCAATGTCGGGACAATTACACCAGTGCGTCCGTTAAAGGACGCAACCCCTGTTATAGCATTGTCGTTAATGATGTGGTCATAAGCACCGTTGTCATGGGCGATCAAGTCAAAGACCCCTAGCGCGAGATTGCCAGAGCCTAGATTGACCGTGCCGCCCGTGCCGATCCAGTACCATCGCCCACTTGAGCCATTTACATCGGTAATCGGGTTGTTGTTTCTGTCTTCAAGTACGTCTCCATTTACTCTTGCAATCCCCGCATAACCCGCACCAGTAAGCACTTGCGAGAATAAATTGCTTTTGGTAATGCGTCGGTGCGTTCCGTCTGATTTCTTGATAACAAATTCATCAGTATTATCAAGAATCGGGGTTTCGGCTACTTGAGAAAAATCAACGTTAAGCTGTCCTGCTGCGGTATTAAGCAATGTTCCATAATTCAACCCCGCAACGTTCCCCGCATCAGTGATATTAGCAAGGGTGTGTGAGTGTACTGTATCGGCTTTTCCCGCTACTGCTGCAAACAGGTTAAAGATATCTGTATTGCTCGCTGTGATTTGGTTTTGCAGACTTGCATCAGTTGCGCCTTGAGTCGCTTGAAGTGTCGAGATTGCATTGGTATTCCCTGTTATCGCTGTGGTATTGGCTGTAATATTTGCGGCGTTCAGCGCGATCGCAGCGTCTTGTGCGGTTTCTGAAGTTTGGAGAGTTGCGATCGCGCTCGCATTGGTTGCCCCGTTGGTTTCCAGTTCGTCTAGTTTGTCTTCTACGTTTCCCGTGTCGTGGGAAACTTGAGCGCTACTGTAATCTCCCGATTGTGCGAATATACTCGGGCCAGTGCGACCAAAAACGGTGCTAATCCCGCCGCTCCCAAATGGGTTGGTCTGCACCCATGCCGATCCATTCCACTTCCAATACGTATCGTTATCAAGTTGGTGATAAAATTTGTTGGGGTCGGGACTGGCAATCGCTAACCGCGCCGCTTCGTCCGCAACAGTGACAAAAGAAGAGGATCCGCTAGAGAGAGCACCTATTTCGTCGCTTAACGTAGTTGTGAGGCGTATCGTAGTTGAAGCGACAGGCGTGATTCGCAGTCGATAGCGGTGAAATCCCGAACACGGCAACTGAATGAATCCGGACGCGGCGGGCATTAGATCGAAAATATTTGAGCCTCCGTAGGAGACTGCTTTTGCCGCATCTTGATAATCTGCTTTTATTGTTAAGTAATCGTAATATTCTTGGTCGGGGTCAATTTGCCTTGCCGTGACGATTGAAGAGATCGCGCTCGCCCCATTGTTCTTGATCTCAATCGTGACTGACTCGAATTTCTGCACCCCAACATGAAAATCGGTTTGTGTCGAGATTGTGCGGGTGTGGGACTTGGTTAATACGCTCACGACAAAGGAATCCTTCCCCCTCTTACTATTCTCAAGTCGCGTCGCAAACTATTAATCAAATCTTGCTTGCGAGCCATTAATCCTACATTCAAGCCCGTACTCGAGCTATTAGAAGAACCATAATCAATCGCCTTGCTGTACTCATCTTTAACATCAACGCGATAACTTGCAACGCCATAATTACTATCCTTTTGATTAACAACAATATCGTTACTAATCTGCTGTAGCTCGGTTAAGATCGCCTTGATTGTTCCTTCTTTGTTTGACCCAAGTTCTGTATCAAGATTCTCAATTTCAGTTAGCGACAACGCCAAGACAGAACCATCCCGTACCTCGTCCAAATCGAGATTCAGTGCTTCTTGGATTGCCACGCGATCGCTAACTGAAAACATTTATCGATACTCCCGTGCGAGTTTTTCCCATTCCACAGAATTGTTAATTTTGTTGAGAACGCTTAACGAGTCGATACTTCCTTGTCGATCGAGAATTTTTTGGGAAGTCCCCGGCCCAACCCCATCTAGTTCTTCTAAAGCTGATTGCTCGGCGGTATTCATAAAAATCAAGAACTTGAGTAAATTGGGTGGTTGTTGCGCGATCGTATCGCCAGATTGTGAAGGCTTGTTCCGAGAATACCCTTCATTTGCTGCAATTTTTTGCTTGGCTAAATCTTCTGGGATTCGGATAGCTTGTCCATTTTTGTAAAGAATTGTTTTCATTTTTTCCTTTAACCTGTCAGTACAAAAACAGCTTTTTGGTGGGCAGTAGGCAGAAGGGTATAAAGTATACTAAAAGAAGCTGCGGACTTAAATCTTTCCATACTGTACGCTCCCCACAATAAATTAAAAACGAGTCCGCGCTTCGTGTCGGGGAACGCGATTCCCATTGCCCCCGATCCTTGAGGAGGCATATGAAGAGGCCGCGACCCAAACATCATGAACTCTTTTTGGTAGGCGACGTTCTTGGATGCGATCGCGGGAACGCTTACAAGGTCAGAAGCAATCTTGATTTGCGCCGCAACTAGCTTTTCGCCCTTACTATTGTAAGGAACAATCCATACATATTTATTAGCGTTATCAACCCTAAGAACTACCCCGTAAGCTGTCGCGGGACCATTACTTGGGCCGACGCGCACAATATCGCCGATCGCAAGCAATATTCCGCCCGCGATACCTAAAGTTAATCTCACTGCGCCAAGCAAGATATTTCCTTGTGCGGAGTGTTGTTCCCCGTCAAGAAAAATGATTGTATCGTTAACAACCTCAGTAATGTCTTCCGAAGAATTACCGTCTCCCAAATCGGCAATCTCATCTTGCCCTGTAATAGTATTTGCAATTGACATTCGGAAGCCGTGGCGAGGAATTGAAAACGAGCCGGGCTGAACGCCCGCTATCAATATTTGTCCGCCACCCGCAACTACCGAGGTTTGTCCTTCAGCGCTTGGCAGGCTTTCCGCCCAATCCCCCATCGCCGTGCTGCTCCCAAAGAAAAATCGGTCCATCGGGGAAACATTGCTGCGAGTTAACGTCGCGTTAGCCCAAGCAAGTTGCCTGTTGGTTAAGGGTTGCAGAGTTCCGGCTTGAGATTCAGAAAACACGATCTGCAACGGAGATAAGTCGGCAATCCGAGCGTCAGTTCCAATTGTTGGGATATTGGTGTAGTTTTCAAAACAGAGTTGGACGGCATCGATCTCAAACCGCCAGCCTACAGAATCAGAGCTTGTCTGTGAATTCATCCGGACATATTTTCCCGGATTCGCGTCTACTGAAAACTGGTTGAAGCCACAAACAGCCATTTCTGTAAGTTTTACGGTCGTATCGACTGTTTCAGTGTCATAAAAAACAGCCGAACCCGAACGCGGGTCAACTTTTTGCGCGGGTCCGGGATTTTTGGGACGGCTTATCGTGATTTTTGAGCCAATTTCATAGCCGCTATTGGGGTTATAGTCGGAAACATCCGCAGCGACTGCGCGAGTAAAACCCGTGTGGCAGATCATTTGTCCGGCTGCTCTTCCGGCAAGATCGTTGTAGAGGTCTTGATCTGAGGTATAGGTGAGTGGCATTTTTAGAGGTTAGCGATAGTCAACCTCCGTTTCTCTTATTGAGTCGGCTTTCAGTTTCGAAGCGTGGCGGCTTCCCTCTTGTCGCGTGGGGTTGCGATTCCCTTATACCGTGGCGGGTTTGTTTGTTCTATCCTATCTCAATCCAAGTCTTTTGTCATGGATTCAAACACGCTTTGCGCTTGGATGGGTTGCGATGGCTGAGATTGCTCTTCAGGAGTTATGCCCGTGCCGTTTCCACCGCGAGGCTTGGCAAGGAAAGGAAAGTCATTTTGAAGCCATTCTCCAACAAATTCTGTTGCGGGCTTTTGAATAAAGTTGCCTGCTTGGTCGATAGCTTCAGTCTGTACCATCAACCCTTGTCCTTCGACTTCTGTGAATTTACCCTCAGTCTTAGCAAGGGTAAACAGTCGTTGCGGATGGTCGGTGTAGGGGGATGCTGCGCTGATAAATTGCGCTTCGTAACCCGCACTCTGTTGCCGTTTAAGGGCTTCCAGCCTTGCACGATCGCTTTCCTCAACCTTGCTTTGTAGATTCTGGTTTGACTGCATGAGATTTGCAACCTGTTGCTCGAGTTGCGAGATACGAGGGTCGCTTTGGGGTTTCTCTGGATTGTTTTGCGGCGCGTCCCCGTGCGTGGAGGTTTCTCCTGCATTGGCTTTGGGTTTTGTTTGTGGGGGTTGCTCTTGACTATCAAACTTTTGCGATAGTTGTTCGAGTGCTTGTTCTACCTTATCAAAAGCATCTTTAGACGTGCGTTGAAGTCGTGCCGCCGTGCCGTTAAGCTGAGTACTGAATTCTGTCTTAATGGCAGCCAAATCGTTTGGATTGACCATCGATTGCTTAATTTCATTTATCTGTTCTTGGAGTTCTTCAAGGGTAGGCATAAGTTTTTAGATAGTCGATATTTTTATTTTATCGCTTGCAGCTTTTTGAGTGTCTGTATCAATCTCGTTACAAATTGTTGCTAGGGATTCTTGACTCAGCCCTAACTCGGTCAACAGCATACTCGCGATCGTCTTTTTGCCCTCTTTATCCAGCGTCGCGCTCCCGACTGTCGCGCTCCCTTCTCGGAATTGCTTGAGGTCAGTCAGGAATGAGTCAGAGTCAAATTTCTGCAAACCCCGTACTACCCAGTCAGTTATCTCTCCCCTTGCGATCGCTGCCGTGTCCAAAATTCCCTTGGCAAACTCTCGCAACAGAACCCCGTAAGACTTGGCCAACCGCTCCTCGATTCTTCGATCTTCCTTCTTGCTCTCCCCTGACTGACGCTGAGAATAAGCAAGAGTCATGGCGGCAGCGGCACTAACCCTTGCTGTTGCCTCAATAATTTCTTGCTTGCAGCGATCGCTATATTCGATCCCCAATGCGAGGGACTTGCCCTCGCGTTCGAGCCAGTACGCTCGTTCTTTCTCTCCCAACACCCAGTAATGCCCATCACCCGTACTACCCAGTTCTGCCTCGTCTGGTTTGTCGCTTTGTAGAATTAATTGCGAGTAGTTTGTGGTCAGCAAACCCCACTCTGTACTTGTTCTCGCGTTGATGTAAGCCTTGTACAAGCTAAATAGTTGGTTGCCCATCCATAGCACCTCGTTTTCGCCTTCAAGCGTCAGGATTTCTATCGGAAACTTAAAGATTTTTTTGCCATTTTGGGTAACATGAAAAATCTCGGTTTCTTCCGCGACCGTGGTGATTTCCACCTGACTTTCTGGGACTTGCATCAGGTCAAAGGCTTGCGCTTTGTAATGTTCTGGCTCTTTCGGCACGACTTCATAAATTGAAGAAATGATAGTTCCGTCTGGCTTGCGCTGGAAAATCTGCAAAGTATGAACGGGAATAGGCGTACTGTCCCATGACTCTTTGCGATAGCTAAATTGGTGGGTTTTGGTGAAAGTCAACTCACCTTTACTCACTCCCCAGTCCCAAAGGTTTTCGCGTTGCCACAAGAAACAATAAGGTTCTCGTCCACCCATTGCCGTCTGTTCTGCCAAGTTGCGGGCGTTGGGAGTCGCGGGCACATCGACCTGTGCGATCGCGCTGCCTTGAATTAACAGATTAAGACAGGCTCGCGCTAACAAATACTCAAAACTACACTTGCCTTGTTTGGTGCGTCCACCCTGAAGCCTAAAAGTCTCCCAGTATTTATCTGCACCGTTGCTCGTAAAAGTTGGCGAGTCTTGGAAGATGTGGGATTGCAATCTAATCAGTACCGAACCTAATAAAGATGGGACGGGCATAATCTCGAGACGCTTTTTGATAATCTCGCTATCCTCTCGCCGCTTGTCGGGAATGATGAGAATGTCCCGTTTGTCTTTAGCCGTGACAGCATTTCCTCCTGCCGCAAAATTACTGAGGCGCTGCCAGTAAGAGGAGTTTTTGAGATGATAGGGATGGCGACTGGTCAGATTGTCAAGGAGTGTCGTCATTTTTTGTTTTTAGTATAAACGCATCTAAAGCGCGATCGCATTGCCGGTCTCGCTTTCCCACCCACACCGCTACAATTTAAAGAAAAAAATGGCGGAATTCCGCCATTTTTTTCATGCTGGGGTTTAACCGATCGGACCTTCATGTACTCGCTTTTCGTTCTCCGCTCCCTCTCGAGGTAACGGCAAAAGATAATGAGCGATATATCTAAGGCAGTCTGCCAAATGCGATCGCGCTGCATCGCTCTTGTCAATATCGCGCCCCTTCCACTTTAGTCTCTCCAAATCCAGAATCAACTCTCTGCATTGCTTGTCAGTGTAGATTTTGTTGAGGAAAATTGCTGAGTTAAGGCTGTTGATAGAATCCTGCACGCTTGGATTGCCCGATCCGTAGAGAGTGCAAAAATCAATTCCGTGCTTCCTCATCTTGTTCTTGACAATTTTCCAGTTAGTGGTTGTGCTGTTGGCGGTTCCACTGTTACCCGTCGCGTCGCCATGAATCTTTACACTGGTAATTCTGTTCTCCTGTAGCCATGCGCCAACTGTCTCGGACAACTCAAAAGTATCACTATCCTCCATGTACCATTCCTTCAGCACAATCAATTCGCCTTGCGGGAATTGGCAAGCGAGCGCGCAAGCTGGACTGCGGTTAAAGTCAAATGATAAGTACGTCTGCTCGTTGTGACGGATTTGGAAATTGGCACAATGAGCGTCACGAGAGAAATATTTAAAAATAACTCCCTCAGTAATATTCGCGTATTCAGCCTCCAACTCGATCGCTGCTAATTCGGGAGAGTACGCTAATTCCAGCCCTTCGTAGTAGCCGTCAGAGAGATTATGGGCATTCTCTCTGGTAGATCCCTTAAAGCTCAAGTAAAGTCGTTTTGCTGCGCCCGATCGATCGGGGTCGTCAAAAAGTTTGTATGTCCAGTTGTAGGGGTCGTTGCGGTTGATTGTACTGGTGATGAGTCCGGTAGGCTTGCCCCGGCCAACCCTCTGTCTCAAACGTCCTTGTATTGCCTGAATAGCACTTCTGTCGGCATAGGCAAATTCGTCGCCCCAAAAATATTTAATCTCAAACCCTCGTCCCAACTCTCTTGATTTGGACGTGTGAGACGTAAAGTTCTCCGCGCTGAGAACCAGCACGTGAGCTTTGTCTTTGCCAATCTTGCAATATCTACGGCCCGCGATCGCTCTTGCTGTTTCGTTGGGATCGCCTGCCACGCAAGGAAACAGCGGAATTGAATACCGCTCGCAGAATTCTGCGAGCGCAACTAGCGTCGAAGTTGCGAGTTGCGAGTAGCTATTGGCAGAAATAAGCGATCTCGATTCAGGATCGAGGAGCGCTCGCGAGACAATAAACGCCGCGCCCGCAGTTGATTTTCCCGATCCTACCCCAGCCCGATAATAGAAATAGGTTTGCGGCGATTCCCGTTCGACGCGATTGAGGGGAATTGCAGCGAACAATCTCTTTTGCGCGCCTTCGTTAGGCTCAAAAAGATGAAAAGCCGGGGGGTCTGACTTAGAGGTGCGAGATTGGTTTTCGCTTTTGCTCTTTCTCCTTTCGCAACTTTTCCTTGCTTTTTGGAAGGACTTTCTCGATCTAATCAGAGTCATACTTCAATCCGGATACTCGCCCTGCCCGCGCAGGATTTTAGCGATCGCCTCGCTGACGCTTTCTTCGCTTTCCCCCATAACCTGCGCGATCTGATGGCAATGGGATTCGGTCAAGATACCGCGATCGGCAAGAAGTTGAATCGCCGTGAACTCGTCACCTCGAGCGCGATCGCAGAGATCGGACAAAATAGCTAGACTTTGAGCGTAATGGCTGATTTCGTAAGGTTTTAAAAACTTTTGAGGATCGGCACTCTGCATTTGATAGAGCTTATCCCCAATCATTTTGAAGAGAGCTTCCGCAATATTGAGTTTTGCACTGTCGATTCTGGCAAGTTGTCGCGATCGCTCCTCAATAAGTTTTTTCCGCCGAGAACGTTCTATGTTTGTTAGGTGTTTGTTAGCTTGCTCGGCCCATTTCTCTCGCGACGCTCTTTGCCTCAAATAGCCAATGCTGACATCGTATTTTTGGGCAAGCTGCTCGTAGGTTGGGCGCTCCTTTTCCGATGGCGCTTCAACATATTCTCTTCGGATCGTCGTCCAGTCGTGTCGTCTGGTCATTAATTAAGTGGGCGACTTTGCCCGATACCCTCTCCCATCTTTGCATAACCACTTCGCAATAGTACGGAAGTAGTTCGCACCCTAAAACAATACGATCGCTCAATTCTTCCGCAGCAACGATGGAAACCCCCGATCCGAGGAAAGGATCGAAAATGATATCGCCGGAATTACCGTATTTTTCAAATGCCCACATTGCAAGAGCGACAGGCTTTTGGGTGGGATGAACCCGCACCTCATTGACCTCGCTGGCACGAACCGCTCCCATCCAGAGGTGATGGAAGACCCGCACGGCAGAATCTTGATTTGCGTACGCTAATTCTGCATCGGCAAAATCGAGTCCTTCAAATTTACCTTCGGGCTTCTTGTCCCAAACCAACCAACATGGAGAAGGTGGCGTTCGATAATGATTTGCTCCCCACCAAATTTGGATAGCCTTGGGGAACAGAGAGAGATACAGTTCTAGTGCTTTTTCGGCACAATCAATTGTTTTGTCTCCAGCAATTCTGGGATATTTTTTGCCGCCGCCACCGACCTCCCCATCTTTATTTTGGATGGCAATACCGTAGGGCGGATCCGACCAGATGAAATTGGGGGTTTGCCCGTTGAGGAGGCGGGCGATCGCATCCTTATCCAAGCTATCCCCGCACAGCAAGCGGTGTTTTCCCAGTGCCCAAATTTCTCCCGGTTTGCAGCGCGGCTCGATATCTTTGGTCGGGTCGGGAGGGTCGTCATTAAAGTGGCGGAACTCCGCCGACTTATCGGGGAGTCCTTGGAGTTCGCCGAGGGTTGCTTCGTCAAGTCCGGTCAATTGCAAATCGAAACCAAGTTGTTGCAGTTCGCAGGTTTCGACCTCCAGTTTTCCCCAGTCCCATTCACTCTCGGCCACGGCGTTGTCGGCAATGCGCCACGCCCGCTTATCGGCTTCGCTGAGATTGGCGATCGTTTCGACGGGAACGGTTTCCAAGCCCATCTCAATGGCGGCGAGGCAGCGACCGTGACCGTGAATGATTTCGTCATTTTCGTCAATAATTATCGCCTTGCCGTCCGGAAAACCATAGCGATCTATCAAAGCGACAATTTTGGCGATTTGCTCGGGCGGGTGGGTTTTGGGGTTGTTAGCGTAGGGCTTGAGTTCTTTGGGGTTGCGGCGGGCAATCGGCATGATGAAGGAGATCGAATGTTCGATCCCCTTTACTGCGAGCGGAATGATTATCCGGATGCAGAGGAAATTGTGGCAGGCCCGTAATCCGGCAATTTGTTGATATCTCCCAAACACCAGTCGATCGCGTCAATTTCCCACAATACCGCAATCAATTCTTCCGACATAGCCTTTCCTTGGCAGCGATCGCTTGCAAGAGACAAAACGCGATGAACCAACAATTTGCGCCGTTCCCCAAGTTTTTTCCGTTGGTCGAGTTGACGGCATCGTTCTAAACAGAGAACATTCCGGCCCATTAAACTTAGTCTCCTTAAGTTTAAGATTTGCGGGGATTGTATCTCGCGATCGCTGTACCAGCTAGTCCACCCCCCGATCCGACCATTCCGAAGAATCCTAACTTCACCGAATCCGAAAGAGGGGCAAGGGCTACAACGAAAGACATCGATACTACAGTAAACGCTAAGCAAATCCCCCCCACTGCGGTCAGGCGATCGCGATCGCGATCGCCTGTTCGATCGCTTTCTCTTCAATCAGGGAAACTTTTCCATCTCTCAAGGCGTTGTCAAGTAACCGCTCTGTAGTCATATTAATTAAATAATGTTGTTGCCCACGCGCTTGTTATCGATGCCAGCAGAATCGACAGAATTACCCCGCCAATGTTAATAAGCCCCTGCTGTTTCGCGTCAGTACGGTCGAGGCGATCTAGGGTTTTTTCGAGGGTGTCCAACCGTCGATTGAGTAAGGCGATTCGATCCGCCAATCGAGAAAAACACCCCGATATATTATCGCGATCGTTTTGACAATTAATCTCCAAGGCTTGCAACCTCGCAGTAACTTGCCCTTCAGTTATCAAACTTTTTAAAAGCCGAAGATCCGCGTCTAATGCGTGAAGATATTGGGATAGATCGAGAGGTTCGGGTTCTTGTCTAGTTGACATAAAATTTCCGTGAGAAGCCTCGTGCGATCGGGCAAGCTCCGAACTCTATTGTATGCGATTTGCTTGAAATCTTCAGGGATTGTCGGCCAGTTCATTTTTTGATTAACGCTTTATTTTCTTTTTAGACTTGACCCCCTACTAAAACAAGTATTTTCAGTATTTTTTAATCTTCTCGCGAAAAAGTGCGATCGCAGTCCTTGCACTTTCTCCGTTTCCCGCCATGCCCGATTGTATTGAAGGATCCACAATGAGGCCGTTGGGGAATGTGGTGTGGTTTGCTTGTTATTTTTATTGCGATCGCCAATACTGCAACCGCTCATTGTAAATTTGCCTGAGTTGCCGGGCTGATTTAGGGTTTTGATTGTAATCATTGCAGAACAGCGAAGCCCAAAAATGCCCCACCTTGCAGAATGCTTCATCAATTTTCCCTTGAACAATAAGGGCATATGCCCCAAATTTCCTAAGATAATAAATTGCAGCAACATCCTGCGATCGCGGGGAAAAGTTAGAAATAATGCCATCTTGCCTCAGTTCCCGATAGCGAGCGTCGAGAAATTGATACCGTCCAGACGCGCTCGAGCAAACCCGCTTGCCGTTGATTGGGGCGCAATTAGAAGAAGGAGATCTCCCCCCTTCGAAAAATGGATGGCCTTTAGCAGGATCGAACGTCCCTCGAAAAACGATTGTGCTGTAGCCTTCTTTGCCCACTGTCCCCACTTCTGCGATCGCAATGGTGTCGAGAAAGGCTTTAATTTCGGGGGGTTGGTTTTCGAGAGCCAGTCCCGAAGCTGGTATCTTATTCTTATCGTTTGTATTATCAGTATCAGTTGCACTAAATACATTAAATACAGATGATGGGTTTTGAACCCATTGCTGAATGGTTTCAGGAGCGATCGCAACAAACGCGATCGCGCATAACAATCCCGCTTGCATGGCAGAGTAGGAAAAGTGTTTAATTTTCTGCATTGTTCCCTTTTTGGACGAACGGCTTGGGCAATCGTCCGGCTAAGACTCCAAAAGCGTCATCCCATCGCACTGGGCGATCGGGTGGGTCATATTCGATATGGGCATGAGGTCCCGTGCCAGCCGTTCCGCTCAGCGCCACGATTGCTCCGGCTTTTTTCTTTCCAGAGGAGCATCGGGTCAAATGCAGCAATTGCACCGTGCGTTTGTTTGGTATCTTGAACTCTGCCCCTAGCTCCCGCCTACCGAGATAGCTGTAGCCAAAGCATTTGACTTTGGTTGCGACGGGAGTTTTCAAGGGTGTGCCGATGGGCATGGCAAAATCTACGCCCTTGTGCTTGCGATCGCCCCTCGGATCGCCCCATACGCTGGTAACGACAAACCCCGCGATTCTTTCCCCCCTACGAGGTTCTCGGGTGAGATCGGGAGAAATCGTCTCGGTCACTTGTTCGATCTGTTCCTTGGCAATTTGTTCGCTCGTTTGTATCAGGGGATAAACGATATTTATATAAAACACGCATAAGAAGATAGTTGATAATAAAAAAATCCGATTTCCGTGTTCGGATTCATCGATTTTGGCTTGTAATAGCGCGTGCAATAGCGCGTGAATTTTAACGGCTAAATCTTCATCGAACAACACGAACTTTCACCCCCGATCGCGTTTCTTGAATTGTTGCCAATCCGCCACCCTGCAAGCGATATCGCCACTTTTTTCCCTCAACGCAAGACGGCATGCCGAGATATGCTTGAACGTCCGCTAAGTCCCTAAAATTGGCGTTTTTCGTTTGCAAGGCTTTTTGATAGGAAATGATTTTAGTGGTATCAACCGTACCCCGACAAACAGCCAGATAGGGATCGGTTTGACCGTTGGCGGCTTTAGCGAGCGCTTCCTCAGCTTGTTTCTGGAGATTTACCCCAGCACGATTGGCAACATCCGCGATCGGCTCTTGGCTCACGTTATAAGGATCGACTCCTTTAAGCCGATTGACGAAGGCAAAAAAAGGAGCGAGGGAGAAAGCGCGATCGCCCGATACACTTCCTCCCAAAATTCCCATCAAGAGCACGATGAGTACCACGCTGGCCGTCCAGTCGAAAATCTTCATTGAGGAGGTTGGACGATGGGGGGTTGAGCGGGCGAGGTCGATCTGGGGGAAAAATCAGCCTCTCCCGCCCATGCTTCCATAATTGCTCTAAAAGTACATCCCGCCCATCTTGCGGTTTTGTCTTCATCTTTAAGATCGATCGCGGCGTGCTGAGGATTACAGTGCCTTCCTTGTATTCCATTCCAGATTGCTCCAACAATCCCAACAAAAGCGATCGCTAAAAGGATTGAAAATATCTGCCAGAACAGTCCATAATTTCCACATAAAGCACTATAAATGGGACTAATGGGATTAGTTATTTTTACATTATTTTCTGCCACTTTTTAAGCCTCCAATTTTACAATTCTGCGATAAATTTCACGCGCCTCTTGGTAGCGCCGATTTGAGCCTTTCTTGCAGCCCCAAATTGCTTCAATAATGAGGTCTTGAGTTAAGCCTTGAGAATGTAGCGATCGCACTCTCCCCTCTATCTCGGAAGCCTCCAAATCGAGAGTTTTTTCGAGGTGCGCGCGATCGGGTGCTAAATTCCCGAGAGGGTTGAAATCACTATCTGCTGCGGGTGCTGCTAAAGTGCTGACGGGGTGCGAGGCGCGATCGGGTGCGGGGATAGCACCCAATCGGCACGGCTTCCAGTTTGGGTTAATTTTGACCTCAATAGGATCTGAATTTGGCAGAACTAACTTACCTTTAAAAGCGGGTGATACTCCGTCAGGTACACTCGGATCGGGCTTGCTTTCTAGGTATAGCCGAATATAACTATCCTGAATCTTTTTCGTACCCGCTTTTCCTCCCGTTGTGGTGAGAGTATCGTTATGGGAAACCTTGATTACTTTATAACCAGTCTTACGGATGTCTGCCGATAATTTCCCGTCATATCGTTGCAGGGTTTTCCCGTCGCATTCATCCGATTGATTGGTCATTTCCTCATTGATAATCGTGATGGGAGGAAGGTCGGGATCGGGTTTGGTCGCGATCGCCAAATACCGCCTTTCAATGTCGTCGCAAGTTGCTTGCATAAACTCGTTTACGGCTGCATAGTTCAGTCCTGCGCCCACGACCTCCAAGCCTTCCCATTGACCGTAAGCGGCATGAGGATCGACAGCTATTACGCAATCGCCCAATTCTAATCGCCGTTCGGCCAACCACTTAACGAGCGTGCTTTTCCCGCTTCCTTGACCTCCGACAACCATCACGGCATGATATCGGATCAAATCGTTCGCCCAATCAAAATCGCCAGCAATCCCTTCAATGGCTAAATTGGGCTGAAGAAAATTTGGAAGTAATGAGATCTCGCCCCCTTCCTCCTCTTTGCGAGGCAGAATGAGCCACGCCCCGCCAACAATCTGCCCCGCTCCAATCGCAAGTAATAACGGCCAATGGCTGCCACGTCGAGAGACACAAGCTACCTTGTTTTCGTGGACTTGGCAATGATGCTCGGTGGGGAGAGTAGAAGCCCAAATTCCACACACGCCAGAAAAGATGAAAAGGCTACCCATGACACCCATTAATCGGTCAGTCTGCAACATTCGTCCCTCTTTCCCCGTACTGGGATTGGCAAGACACGACATCTTTAAACGCGATCGCAGCGTTCTGTAGGTCTTTTGTGTTGACTGCTTCTAGAGGAAAATCTGGAAGGGTGGCGAGCGCGAGGGCGATATCTCCCCGGCTACCCTCCAAGTCTCGTACCTTCCCAACTTTGGCATTAATAGTGAAGCTGTCTTGTTGTAATGTTTGCCCGTTTACCGTTTCCGGCTTTTGGTAATAAGTTTTAAGTTGTTCTGTTGTCGCAGAAAATGCCGCTCGTAATTCCTGCGAGGGACTATTCCCACTCTTTTCTGCTCTTTTAATTGCCCATTGTCGCCAGTCTTGAGCGCGTCCCCGCGAGGCTTCGGAAAGCAGTGAGATCGCTGCATCTTGATAAGCCAATAATGCCGCATTGACTTCACTTTGGCATTGCTCGAAAGGATCGGGAAGGGGTTCGAGTTCTGGCTCTTCAACAACGGGGGCGAGGGAGGCTTGTTGCACCTCGTAGGTTTCAATTTGGGGGGTATTTGAAAATAGGCGAGACCCGATACCTAAGACTCCCAGCAACGCCACGATTACCATCGGTGCAACGATTTTGGAGGATATTTTAAGCATCTTCAATATCATTGAGGACTTGCAGTGCGATCGCGAGTTCTTCGGGATTGAGGTCTTGGCTATAGCGATCGCGTAGTTTTTTCGTGTCGGGAAGGGCAACAAGAGCGCCGATCCCTCCAACAGAAACGGTGACGAGAGTAAGGGGGAGTAGATTGGTATTCGGGAGGGTTAGTTCGACGACTAGAGCCGTCAACGCTCCTGTTATCGCGCCTTTGGCAAAAGCGGTTGAAGATTGTTTTTTCATGAAAATTACAAAAGCGATCGTCCTTGTAGTAAACGGCTGTTAAAGCGATCGCACTAAATTACCCCGCAACGAGGGCATCTTTGCTCATATCGCCCAAAAGAGATTTGACAATGCGATCGCGCCGTTCCTTGGTACGCTGCCGCACTTCTTCGGGCGTAATTGATTGTGCGGCTTTTTGTATCGGGTTGTGTCTTTGGAATCTCAATATTCCGTCGCGAGTACCCAAAACTAAAGATTGGTAAACTGATTCCGAGGCAATTGCGTACAGTTCCTGATTTGCCTCTTTCAGTCCTTCCCTCATCTCTGGTGTCAACAAAATAGAGAGGTAGTCGTCGAGTTGGGGATTTTCGCTCGATTGGGCGGGTTTGGCAACTTCGATCGCCACTTCTTCTGGGGTTTGAGAAAGTTGGGCGGGTTCGGGAGTTTTGAAAATTTCATCGAGCTTGACGATCGCCTCCTTACTTAGGATCTCTATCGCCGGATTCAGTTTTGCTTCGCGTAGCACTCGCCCCAAAGCAACTTCGTCTGGCAAGTTCCATCGCTGGAGGGCTTGTTTGCGCGTGAGATTTTCTGGTGTAGATTTCATAGCTTGCATAATTCAAGTTTTCTGCGTTGTCGTTGACCCATGCGGCGAGTAAAGCGCGATCGCTTTTCGTGGCAGTCCAGCCGTTTTCAATGGCCGTCGTTCGGATACAAACAAGGACCCATTGGTGATAGTCGTAGAGCGGCACCGATGTTTGCTTGATGCCAGCTTTTTCGGCCATTTGTGCCAGCGAGTTGTGGTAGTCGTCCACGTAAACGAGGGCGAGGTATTCGTCTTTTTTGACGGTCGGACGGCTGTAACCCTTGACTTGACTGAATTCGCGCCTGCTAACGACTTGCATGGTAAGCGGTCGGTAAACGGTTGGATAGCGCTTGCCGAGTGTTGTCCGGTCAACGCTTGGTTCTAAGTTAGTTTGTTCTTCTTGCGGCAACCAGCTACAATGTAGGGCAAATAAAAACGACGACCGCAAGTGCTGTAACACATTGCGATCGTCTGAGCACACTCCTAGAACTAGTAGAAGTGGCCTATGCAGGATTCTAACACCTTGCCCGAGGTATCCTTTCGGGACTTTCAGAGACTATCGGGCTGGACAATAGAACAGATATCGGAGCGCGTGCCCCTTTGGAGCGAACGGACATGGCAGTCGATATCGTCGGGGCAGCGCAGAGAAAAGCTGAGACATCGTATCGCCTTGGGGTTAATTGCCGAGAGAGAAGGGCTAATCTAGGCAACCAATCTAGCGATCGCGTAATGGGCAGCCTCGACACAAGCCAATTCGGACGGGTGGGTGCAAGTCTCAATCATTTTTTTATCCTTGGGATAATGGCATCCGCAAACGATTTCGTAGATTTTGCGGGCCAATTCCTCGGTCATCTGCTCTCGCTCGAAAATGTTCATACTTGCTCGTCGCATTTTTCCTCCTCAATTTGCGGTTTATCGCTGTTTAGGTGGCAGCATCTCCGGAATCGCTTTAACCTCAATCGCGCTGTAAAACTGTTTCATTTCTTTTCCCAGCGCCTCGAGTTCTGGCAGACTCATCCGATTAAGAGATTTGAGTTGAGGGAATTGACATCCTCTCCTGCCTACTTCGTTGAGGCAGGAGATTCCACCGGGAATAGGCTCAACTGAACCCACTCCCGAGGGACGGTTGACGCTTCATCGGCTGCTACTCCCTTGGCGGAAGTTTTACGCTGTCCTCCACGTCC
>JAGHZQ010000116.1 GCA_017746715.1 Cyanobacteria bacterium SBLK | reverse complement strand
TTTTCAGTATTCTCAAAGAGTTTAAAATCGGTATCGTTAAAGCAATGACAGGTCTGAGATAAGAGTAACCTTGACCGGATTTCAACTGATTGGCGTAGGTTTTGGATAGGTTATAAATCACTCGTTTTTCAAAGGCAGCGACGTTTAAGACTTGCATTTCGATAATCACAATTGTTCCGTCGGCGAGAACGGCTTTAACATCTAAATAGCTATCTTTTAAATCAACGCTACTGCCTCCCGTATAGGGATCGAGGATATCTAAATCTTGGATTTGCGATCGCCCTTCGTAAACGAGGGCATTGAGGAAGCTAATCAGGATATCTTTACTCTCGTTTGAGCCAAATATTTTCTTAAAGGCAAAATCGGTTTTCGGGCTAATAAATCTCATTTTTTCTATTCTGCGATCGCGCCAATTTTATTATAAACAAATTTAATTCTCTGCTGTGGTAAAAACCATTGGCTGCCAGTCAAGGCTTTGTTTGGTTTCACTTCGTTCTACCCAACCTACTAGCGCATCCATCTTAATTTGTTGGGTAAGGCGATCGCTGAAAACCTTGTAAAATGAAATTTAAAGAATTCGGACTACCCAGCATTTTAGCCTAGATGCGCTACTACTAGCTGTTGCGATCGATTGCTATTACGCAAAACAAGAGCATTGACTGAATAACATACGCTCGAAAAAAACGAAATACCGTTTTTCTTGGAAATCCTGACTTTAATTTTCACAAACCGAGTCCATTATAGTTTGTCGAAGATATGGTTTCAGGACGATCTGAGGATAGTTTTTACATACATTAGTATTTGCAGTACAAGCTAAGATTGTCGCAGTATCGACCAGTACACCGGACTCCTGCAACATAGTTGTTAGCACCACAGACCCCTATACTCGACTCTTCACTAAATTCAGATGTCCGTCTAATAGACCTATTGATCGACCGGAAACAATCTGATCCTTCTCGAAGTAAAGTGCATAGAAATGACTACAGTATGTAGTTCTATCTACAACAGTGCATGCACTACGATGCAGAGTATTAGAGGTTCTTAAAAAATCACGAGAGCGACACTGTCCGGTAATACTTCCAGCAGTTTGTAAGCCTCCATTCTGTTGACCTCTGCGACTAATTCCAGCGCTAGGTAAACAACCGTCTCCATCAAAATCAAATACAGGCGCTAGCTGTAAAACATGGTTGTTTGGAACTGCCACATCAAGTCTCTCAAAATCATGAGATCTAGCCCCATTGATTGGAGTACAGACAATAAAAAAAATTATGCAGCCTATTATAAAAAGCCATCTTAAACTCCCAAAGTTTTTCGAACCAAGTGTGAGGAAATTTTTCATAACAAAACTGCACTGTGATGCCCTCAATCATGTCTGTGACAAAATGTTATTGAAAGATTATAATCATTTATTGGATAACAATGCAGATTAACTTCTCTACAAGCAAGAAAAAATCAAAGTGGTTACAATCGAAAAGCATGCACCTCACTCCCGAAAAAGCCATGAAATCCGACACCTCCGCCAAAAATGAAGCCCCCAGCGTTTCCAGTGGTGTAATTCGCCTCAAACCCCAACAATTTGTTCACATTCTCGATAACAATACCGGTGTAACCCGCTTGGAAGTTGGACCGCAAACCCTAACCCTTGGGGATGCAGAACGGTTGATCCTCAAACCGACTCCCATGATTATCGTACCGCCCCGCCACTATTGCATCGTTGCCAATCCCGTCCTGCGGGATGAAGAAAATAGCCCGATCGCGGATGACTACGGACAAATTCGCCTGCGCTACGGGGATGAAGAGGTGCGCTTTGCTCAAGATCCTTTCCCTTTGTATCCAGGGGAAGAGATGGCGAGTGTCGTGACGCGGCTTTCGGTGGTGGAGACAAATGAAGCCCTCAGATTGCGCGCCATTCGCGATTTTAGCGAAACTATTGAGGAAGAGGATATCCCCCGTCAAGCAGGGGATGAGTGGTTATTTGAAGGACCCGGTACTTATATCCCTCGGGTGGAAGTGCAGGTGATAGAAACCGTGAAAGCGATTACGATTAAGCCCAACCAAGCCCTGAGATTGGTTGCGAGACAAAATTGCCGCGATCGCGACGGTACGCCTCGCCGAGCGGGAGAAGAATGGTTAGTGAGAGAAGAAGGGGCTTATTTACCTGGAGTCGATGAAGAGGTACAAGACTTAATCGATGCCTATATCCTCACAGAACAAAAAGCACTGCATTTAAAAGCGAAACGCACCTTTAACGATATTTTCCGACGACAGCGCAAAGCAGGGGATGAATGGTTGGTGACGTTTGCCGATGCGGAAATTCACATTCCCGATGTCTATGAAGCAGTGGTGGGAGAAGTGGAAATTACCACATTGAGCGATCGCGAATGGTGCATTGTGGTGGATCCGATTGATGAGGAGGGAAAACCGCAATTGGGACTGCAAGAAATTCGTCAAGGACGCACTTCTTTTTTCTTGCATCCGGGAGAATCTTTGGAAAGCGGTATCGAAGAAGTTTACGTATTGGGGGAACAAGAGGCTCTATTATTGCGAGCGCGGGAAGAGTTTATCGAACCCGACGAAACCATTCGTCAACCCGGAGATTTATGGTCGATTGTCGGACCGAGGGATTATATTCCCCCCGTAGAAGTGGAGGTCAAAGAACGCCGAAAAGCCATTCCTTTAGATAAAAATGAAGGCATTTACGTGCGAGATATTCAAACCGGAGAATTGAAACTCGTGAGCGGTCCTCAGGCATATTTGTTGAGTCCTTATGAGGAATTGTGGGAAAAAGAATTGCCACCTGTCGTAGAAGAATTATTGGGACAACAGAGGGATCCGGTGAGCGATCGCGGTCGCTATCACAGCCGCGATGAAGTACAGAAACAACCGTTAGTTTATCGAGACAAAACTCGAGCGGTTGTTTTCCACGTTCCCCAAAATGCTGCGGTACAAATCCACGACTATAAAGACAGGACTGCACGAACGGTATTCGGTCCAGATCTGGTAATGTTAGGACCCGATGAAGCCTTTACGGTGTTGAGTTTGTCGGGAGGAAAACCCAAGCATCCGAATGTTATCAAATCTCTGGCTTTGTTATTGGGTCCGGATTTTATGACGGATATTTTTTCCGTGGAAACTTCGGATCACGCCCGCTTGCAATTGCAGCTTTCTTATAACTGGTTTTTTGATGTCGATCGCCATGACGAACAAGCAGCGGCACGATTGTTTCAAGTACCGGATTTTGTCGGGGCAGTTTGTAAAGCGGTGGCTTCTCGCGTGCGGGGGGCAGTCGCAGGGGTTCAATTCGATGAATTTCACCGCAATTCGGCGAGAATCATTCGTCTGGCTGTTTTTGGAGAAGACGAACAAGGACGTATTCGAGATGAGTTTCGCATGACAACAAACCAATTAACGATTACTAACGTTGATATTCAAACCGTCGAACCTATCGATGCAGAAACTTTAAAAAGCCTGCAAAAATCCGTACAATTGGCGATTCAAATTACCACCGATGCCCAAGAAGCGGCAGCGCGTCGAGATGCCGATCGCATCGAACAAGAAGCAAAAGCGCGATTGGAACGTCAGGTGATTGTCGATCGCGGTTTAGCGGAAACAGAGCGGAAGAATTTGCTAGAATTACAGGCAGAAAATGCAGTCATTGAGGCTTCTGGAACGGCAACGGCACAGGCGCGAGCTAAGGCAGAAGCAGCACAAATTGAGGGGCAATTGGCGGTAAATTTGGCACAACAAGAAGCCGAAGCCGCACGCATTCGCGCCGAGGCAAAATTAACCCAGTGGCAATCGCGCCAAGAAGCCGAATTGGCACATCAAAAAGCATTAAATGAATTAGAAGTTGAAAAAGCTAGGACGATGGCAGAAATTATGGCAGAAGAATATCGTCAAAAAGTCGAAGCAATCGGCCCGGAAACCATCAGAGCGATCGCTCAAGCGGGGCCGGAAATGCAGGCGCGTTTATTGGAAGGTTTGGGCATTCAAAGCATGCTCATTACCGATGGTAAAAATCCCATCAATTTATTTAGTGCAGCCAACGGCTTGATCGTCCAACCTAAAACCGAGGAAGAGACTCAATTTTAATGCTTAAATTAAACCTCTGGGGTGTATCTGTCTATTTTGCAAAAACCTTCTCTTCCGTGGAACGGGCATCCTGCCCGTTGATGATTTTTTAGTATCATCAACGGTAATTTTCTATTATCATCAAACAAGCAAGATACTTATTCTGCGAAAGGTAATTTTCTATTATCATTAAACAAGCAAGATGCTTGTTCCAGTAATTTTAAGGCTTTGTCAAAAGGACCGCAGCGAGAACCAATGAGAGTAATTTCATCGACCACCACAGCCGAAGCATTCAAAGTGAGATGATCGGCATAAGTACTTTTTAATACCAGAACCCCTCTCGGACGCAATGAGCGCAGAGCCAGATCGAATCCTTCCGGATTTCCCGTGCATTCCACTGCTCGCTCGAAAGAGCGCCATTCAATCCCATTTGCCAACTCGGTTTTGATGCCGCGATCGCCCAATCTTGCCAACTTGTCCTCATGTCGTCCGACACATTCTCCGGAAGAAGGTTGGGTTAGAGGAATATCCGTAGGAAACTGCAACCGATTATTGGCTAACCAAAGGCCTTGCATGGCACTCATTTTTGCGTGTTTTTTCCCATTTAACGCGAGTTAACCTATTTTTAACCGAAAAGTTAGGAATTTTTTGGAAAGATAGAAAGGTGTCCAAAATAAACACAATCGGGGATAGCTCATCCGACAATTCAACAACCCCAGCCAGACGCAAATGCTAAACAAACCCCTAACTATTTCCTCTGAGAAAGAAAAAAGCGAAACCGTCATAATACTATATGAATTATCCCCCCGTGGCCCCAAAATCACCGCCCAAACATTTTAAAAAGGGATCGTTAGTTGGTTTGTTAATGAGAGAACGCATTATTGAAGTCGGCTTGGCGATCGCGGCCGCAATCCCCGTTTTAATTTCTCTGACCATTCTGGGTATTTTTCTGTATGAAGCTGCTTTTTTCTTCCGAGAAGTATCCTTATGGCAGTTTCTCACCGATACCCAATGGACTCCCCTCTTTGCCAGCAAAAAATTTGGTATTTTTGTCTTGGCAAGCGCGACGCTTTCCATTGCTGCGATTGCCACCCTCGTTGCCGTCCCCCTCGGTTTACTAGCAGCGATTTATCTGGCGGAATATGCCCCCCTGCAAGTGCGGCGCGTTCTCAAACCCGCCTTGGAGAGCCTATCGGGGATTCCCACCATTGTCTACGGTTATTTTGCCCTTTTACTGGTTACGCCCCTACTGAAACAGTTTATCCCCGATATTGGCGGTGTCAATGCCCTCAGCGCGGGACTGGTAACGGGGATATTAATTACGCCCATCGTTTCTTCCATTAGCGAAGACGCGATCGAAAACGTTCCGGCGGAACTGCGCGAAGGTGGATACTCTCTCGGCTTTACCAAACGAGAAAATATCTTGCGAGTTATTCTCCCCATTGCGCTCCCCGGCATCGTCGCGGCCGTTACCCTTGCAGCTTCTCGCGCCTTGGGAGAAACCATGATCGCCTCGATCGCGGCAGGACAAAATCCCAACTTGACCCTCAGCCCCCTCGTTCCCGTGGAGAGCATGACGGCGTTTATCATTCAAGTCAGTTTGGGGGACGTTCCGGCTAATTCTTTTCTCTTTCATACTCTATTTACGGTGGGATTTGTCCTCTTTCTTCTCACCCTCGGTTTGAATTGGCTGGGACATTGGTTGGTGCGCCGTCACGAAACCATAATGAAGGGATTGACCATTCCCTCAGCAGAACTTGAAAGCGATACGGACAAAACCTCGAGTTTGACAGGGGCGATTGCGGCTGTAAATTTTCCCCTCGATACACAGATTTCCTTCGAGAAAGCGCTGACTCGCCGCCAGCGTTTCGATCGCCTTTTTCTTTCCATTGCCTTGTTCTCGGCCTTAATCGGGGTTGTGGTTTTGATGATTATACTGGCGAACTTGCTCTTGCGCGGCGTGCCGATATTAGATTGGAGTTTCTTTACCAGTTTTGCCTCCCGCAAGGCTGAAGATGCGGGAATTTTTGCCGCGTTAGCAGGAACGTTGTGGTTATTGGTGTTAACGGGGGCGATCGTTTTTCCCATTGGCGTTGGGGCGGCGATCTACCTCGAGGAATATTTACCCCGCAATACCTTCAGCTATATTTTGGAAATTCATTTGGCCAACTTGGCCGCCGTGCCTTCCATTATTTATGGATTGTTGGGTTTGGCTTTATTTGCGAGGGTTTTGCAGCCCGTTACGGGAGGGCGCAGCTTGCTTTCGGCGGCGCTCGTTCTCTCGTCCATTGTCCTTCCCCTCATTATCATCACCACTCGCGGAGCCTTGCGATCGGTCCCTCAAAGTCAGCGTCAAGCGGCTTTTGGCGTGGGAATGACCCAATGGCAAGCTATCCAAAATGTCATTCTTCCTTCGGCACTACCGCGCATTATTACGGGAATGCTACTGGCCTTATCGCGTGCGATTGGCGAAACGGCTCCCTTGATCGCCGTTGGTGCCGTGGCTTTTGTCTCCTTTGTTCCGGGATTTTCGCTAACGGATTTGCAAAGTAATTTTACAACTCTAACCACACAGATTTTTTATTGGGTTGCCAGACCTCAGAAAGAATTTCACGATTTAGCGGCGGCTGCAATTCTCGTTTTGGGTGCAATTGTTTTAGTTATGAATATTTTTGCCGTTTTATTGCGAGATTTTTATCGCAGGCAAAAAAGAATCAGCGAATAACAAGTCACAAGTCATCAATGATTGATAATAATGAATAGCCAACAACACTTCGGCGATGCTCAGCGCAAGCTAACAACCGACAATAAATCCACCCCTCCCCAAGAGAGGAGCGATCGACAAGTAACAACCAGCGAGGTGATTTTGCAAGCTGAAGATGTTTCCGTTGCCTATCACGGAATTCCAGCATTACAAAATGTCAATTTAGAAATTTACAAAAATCAAATTACGGGTTTTATCGGACCGTCGGGGTGTGGAAAAAGTACCTTTTTGAGATGTTTCAATCGCCTTAACGACCTCATTCCCGAAACGCGAACGACGGGAAAAATTCGTTTTTTCGGTCAAAGTATTCGTCGCATGAATCCAGTAGAAGTTCGCCGCCGCATCGGGATGGTTTTTCAACGCCCCAACCCTTTTCCCAAATCAATTTATGACAATATTGCCGTTGCTTTGCGGGTCAATGGCTATCGCGGCAACCTCGACGATCGCGTCGAAACGGCATTGCGTCACATTGGATTATGGGATGAGGTGAAAAATAAACTGAAGAAAAATGCCCTCGATTTATCCGGAGGACAACAGCAGAGATTGTGTATTGCTCGTACGATTGCCCTAAATCCGGAAGTGATTCTCATGGACGAACCCACGGCAGCGTTAGACCCAATTTCGGCAGGACGGGTGAACGATCTGCTAATGACCATGCGGCAATATTATACAATCGTTCTCATTACCCATAATTTGAAACAAGCGGCACTCATTACCGATCGCGTCGCCTTTTTCAATGTCGAAGCCAATGCTGAGGGCGATCGCGTGGGTAAGTTAATTGAATACGCCCCAACTCTCGATATTTTTGTCAATCCCACTCAACAAACGACTTGGGATTATGTTATTCCGGGATCCCGGTATGCGTCTTAAGGGGTAACGTTGCGACTTGCTTCGGCATACTTCGACGTTGCTCGGTACAAGTCCCTCAGCACAAGCAGGAATGGGTCGAACAAGAATTTTTTATTCTTTCTCGGGGAATACATTGATTTCCGTCGATCCCGGCAAACTGTAAGATTAATTTAAGAATTAAAGCAATTTAAAGAGGAATCTTACAGTATGGCCGTTGCTACCGCAATCCCTGCATTTTGTCAAGGAATTCAGTATTTTAGCGAAACATTACCCGAGTTTGAAAAATACGGAAAAACTCCCGCAATTGGAGAAGGACAAACCGCGATTAGTTCCCCGCAAGATCCTGCCGCAGTTTATCAAACTCTGCTACTGGCAGATGCCTTGCGTTATTTAACCCTGCAAATTACTGCCTCAAAAGCCTCGGGACATCCGGGAGGGTTCGCCAGTATTGCCGACGGGATCGCCGCTTTGGTCATGCTGGGATATAAAAATATTATCACCGAAGTCGGACACCACGCCCCCGGATTTTACAGCAATATGTTCCTCGATCGTTCTTTGGAGGAGATGGGGATTGAAACCGTGCAGCAAATGCGCGATCGCTATCGAGAGACTCACGGTCTTCTCGGTCACTTATCCGGACAAATTCCCGGTCTCCTCAACCCCGCAGGACCTTTGGGACAGGGACAGCATTTCGCGATGGCGGGAGCAAAGTTACACCCCGGAACTTTATTTCCCGTTACGATTGGGGACGGTGGAATAGGTGAACCTTATGTGATGAGCAGTTTTGGTCATTTTAATACGGCTTATCCTAAAGTAACAAATTTCCTGCCGATTTTGGTTTGGAATGGTTATTCACAAGAACATCACAGCATGGTTTCCACCAAAACCAACGAAGAAATGATCGAGTATTGGGGGGGAAATGGCTTTCAAGAAATTTTCCTCGTGGATGCAAAAGATTATGATGATACCAAACAAGCAGGCGATTATGTTGATAGTACCGCCTTTTCTTTAACCAAGCGCATGGCATTTATAGAAGCGGTATTAGATGCCACGGATCGGGCGGCAAAATGCGCGTTAAATGGGGAATTAACGGTTTTAATTATCAAACAATTAAAAGGGGCAGGAGTCCACAAACGCGGGGCAAAAGCTCATAATCTTTATCCGGGGGATACGACAGAGAAAGATTATATTGTCGATGCGTTAAAAGCACGGGCATTAACCCCAGAAGCATGGGAAATCGTCCGAGAAAATTGCACGCGATCGCAGGGCGGTCCGGCAGCGAAAACCGTCGTCACCGAAAAAGAATATCCTTTACCGGATTTGGGTCAATTGCCCTTAGAAGAATATGCGGTTGGCGGCGATAAAAAAGTCGCAACGACAGCAATGGGCGTATTAATTGGAGATGTGGGACAAAAAGATCCTAATTTCGTTTTAACCAATGCGGATGGGAATGCAGCATCGGGAATTAATAACGTCAATATTGCTTTGAAAATCGTTCATCCGACGGTTGATGGAGACTATTTTCAACAGCCCGACGGACAAGTTTACGAGCCGTTAAGCGAAGATGCGTGCGCGGGTTTGGCGGCAGGTTTGGCTTTATTTGGGGCGCGGACTTTATGGTGTTCTTATGAATCTTTTGCGATTAACGGTTTACCCATTTGGCAAACAGTAACCCAAGCAATGGCAGAGTTGCGCCATGCTACCCCTTCTACAGTGACTTTATTTACGGCGGGAGCATTAGAACAAGGACGTAATGGTTGGACTCACCAACGTCCGGAAATTGAAAACTATTTCGCCGCTTTAATGCGAAATGGGAATGTTTTTCCCTTGTTTCCTTGCGATGCGAACAGCATTCAGGCTTGTTACGAATGGGCGTTGGGAACGAAAAATAAAGGCATTACCATTACTGCTTCTAAGTCGCCTTTACCAATTCGCACTACCTTGGCACAAACCCGTGAAGGTTTAGAAAATGGGGGATTTATTCTACAAGAAATTGCGGGAGAGAAGACGGTTGTTTTTGCCGTTATTGGGGATATGACTTTAATTCCAGTTTTGGAGGCAGCAGAACAGTTAAAAGGTCAAGGAATTGGCTCTAAAATTGTTAGCGTTATCAGTCCCCGCCGTTTATATCGCCCTGCGGATACGGCTTATGAAACCTGTTCGAAATCCGATGGCGGTTTCTTGGATAATGAAGGGTTTAAAAAGTTATTAGGGGGCGATGTTTTATTGGGCATTACCGGCGGTTCTTCTGCGATGTTAGAACCTATCATGTTGCGGAGTTCTTCCGTGCGAGATACTTTTGCATGGAAGCGCGGCGAAACTGCTGCGAGTGCAGGTGCGGTAATGGCGTTAAATGGTTTAACGGCTGAGGCTTTTGTGAAGCGTGCCGTTGAATTATTAGGTTAGTTTTTTGGGCGGGCAATGCCTGCCCTTTCTCATGAGGAAAAGTCTATCTAGAAAGGGAAGCCGCTATCGTAATCTTTGAATTGTAGAAATGTCCCCCAATTCTTTTTCTCTCGGCCAGTTTAACGCGATCGCCTCCTTTACCCCGATCGCCCTTTCCATCGATAATAAAAAATTGTTCCTCCTTCGCTGCCATGATTCCCAGTACCCTAGAAGACGCGATCGCTAAAGCCAAAGAAGCCGTACGAGCTGCCCTCGATAATGGTTGTGGTAGAATCGTCGTCGATCTCGCCATCCCCGAAATCGCCCTGCAAGCCCAAGCGATCGCCCTGCAATTTACCGTGATGTTTGCCGACTATGGGGAAGGGTTAAGGGTTCTGTTTCCCGACTCGGGGGCGGCAGCACTAGCAAAACGAGACTGGGGAGAGACCGAATTTCAAACCACCGATCTCGGAAGTCGCTTCACCCCCGTGGATAAAAAAATTGCCGATAGCGATCGCATTTTTTTGCTCGTTTGCCCTTCTTCGGTGGAAATCGAATCGGTGGAAAAATTGTGTAACTTGGCCGGCGATCGTCCTGTCATTCTTTTAATTCCCCAACTGGAAAGCGTGGCAACTGTGGGAATTGGCTATGCTGCGCGTCAGTTAAGAGAGCGTTTTCTCAGCACCCTAGAAACGGCTTATTTCCTCAAACCTTTTGAAGGCGGTACCATTTATCGATCGTACCCTTCTCTCTGGCAAGTTTGGCTCGAAGAAAATGGAGAATGGCAACTCATAGCCGAAGAATCTCAAAAACCGGCGGGCGATCGCTTAGAACGCATTCTCATGGGAATATCAGAAGAGGAAAGCAATGAAGGATCGACCGCAAAACCCAAAAAAGCAGGCTTTTTAAGCAACCTTCAACAAATGTTCAAAGCCTTAAATCAGTAAATAAATACTAAATCCCGAATGATACTGCTCTTAATTTAAGTATTTATACTGATTTACATTGCGCTTATCTAAGAATTATTCTTAGATAAGAACGAATCAAATAAAAAAGCCAAAGGCTAAGGAGCAATAAAATGGCTGTTATCGAAGCAGTACCCGATGTTGTTTTCAAGACCCGAGTTCGCGATGAGTCCGTCGGTGGCGAAAATCCCTTTCGCTGGCAAGATCGCACCACCCAAGAAATTTTTGGAGGCAAGCGCATCGTTTTATTCTCCCTCCCCGGAGCCTTTACCCCGACCTGTTCTTCCACTCACCTTCCCCGCTATGAAGAACTCTACGACGAAATCAAGGCCCAAGGGGTTGATGAAATTATTTGCTTGTCGGTCAATGATGCCTTTGTCATGTTCCAATGGGGTAAAAATTTGGGTGCGAGTAAAGTCTTTTTGCTTCCCGATGGTAATGGCGAATTTACTCGCAAAATGGGAATGTTAGTTGATAAAGCTAATCTCGGTTTTGGCATGCGGTCTTGGCGCTATTCCATGTGTGTCAATGATGGCAAAGTCGAGAAAATGTTTGTCGAACCCGGCTATGCTGATAACTTCCCCGAAGATCCTTTTGAGGTTTCCGATGCCGATACCATGCTGGCTTATTTGAAAGAAGGCAAATAATTCAGGTCATAAAAGGGTCATAAATGTAGGGACGTAGCATGCTATATCCCTACACGATCTTAGGCAATTAAACCTGCTGCTTGCAAAGCCAGCCAACAGCGCGTAGAACAGTCTTCTTTCTGCAACTCTTGAATAGAACGCCATTGAATGCCCTTCGGACTCACTTCTTGGAGATCGCTAGAAACAAAAAACACAGCAACGACACGAGAAAAAACGGGAGCTTGGTAGCCCCGTCTCTTTAGAGCGGGGTGGAAAAGCGACACGGCGAATTTATTCGCCATCAGGAATGGTGAGGGTCATTGATATAATCCATGATTTTAGTTGTACTAACTTTCCCAGTA
>JAGHZQ010000115.1 GCA_017746715.1 Cyanobacteria bacterium SBLK | reverse complement strand
CCGGAGGAGCGTAGTTGTAGGAGGCTTCGGCTCGGTTGGCTGGGGGTGCGTAGTTGTAGGCAGCAGCCGGAGGAGCGTAGTTGTAGGAGGCTTCGGCTCGGTTGGCTGGGGGTGCGTAGTTGTAGGCAGCAGCCGGAGGAGCGTAGTTGTAGGAGGCTTCGGCTCTCACTGGTACTTCTTGAGCGATCGCACCACCTCTAGAAGGGGCTTCTTGTAGTTGATATTCCTTTAACAGGGAGTCGGGAATCTCGTAGAAATTTCCTTGGATATCTCTAAACAAAGGCATTGTAGTCTCCTTCTATAGGTTGGTTTGTATTGGAGTTAAGGTTACGTCAAAATTAATCGTTATTCGATTTCCGTTAGTTGTAACACAATCGACACGATGAGGCAAATAGCTAGGAAACAATACTAAACAACCGGGGGTGGGCACAATAGGAGCATGGGGCGCTTCCCATGAGGGGCGGGTTGCCAAACGCCCTGCACGAGGATCGAGTAAGGTTAGATTACCATTTTGTTGATTGGCTTCGTCTAACGGTGGAATTGCAACACAGTATACCCCTACAAAATCTGTTCGAGTATGTGTATGTTCGTGCTGAAAGCCTCCCTGATTCAGCACTACAGCCCAGCTTTCATAGCTATAACTAAACTGGGGTGGAGCTTCAATAGAATGATTAACCTTTCCATACTGTGGCAAGAAACTTTCTATAGATTGATTAATGAAAGCGCGTAATGTCTTTATTTCTGCAAGATCGTGATTCAGAAAGCCTAATGGTGATTGCCATCCTTGATTAACTGTTGTTGCATTCGATACATCCCGTGCTGTTCTCATGGACTCTAAAATGAATTGAGCCAATCTGTTATTAATGCTTTCAGAATTTAAAAGATACGATCGCCCTACTAATGTAGGAAACAAGAAATCCACATCTACATTATAATTTTGAGTCATAGTTTCAATCTCTCCCTTTAGCTCAAATCAATCCATTTATCTCACCCACGATTGACGACAGTTTCAAGGATTCAGCTTTGCTTGAAAAAGAATCGAGTCATCATAGTATTCGTGGCAGTCGCACGTTTGAACTATATTTGAGAACGATCGCCAATCTCGTAGGATGTATTGGCGACAGCATAACGCATCGCATAATTCTTGGAAAGTACTCGTTTTCTCATTTTTGTGTTTTTGCGAGCTTGTACTATTTAAGGTCAGGAACAGTTTGACAATACCTCAAGAGAGGGATATGGTAATTGTCAAGCTGATTAGGCTCATAAACCAAATTGAGGAAAATAACATGGTAGTCTCGAAAATCAAAAGATTCTTCGCTAATGGTGAGGCGGCAAAAACCTTTAGAGAGTTGGCTAAAACCCTAAAAATTCTGTTCGTCGTTGGAGTATGCGTCGTGATGATGGCTGGGGTTGCCAATGCGACGGAGATGTCGAAATACGAAGGGGATATGAAGTTAGCACCACTGGGGACGGCTCCCGAAGAATTTGTAGCAGTACGACCGGGAGGGAACATTAAGGCACAATGCCAGTCATTTTGTATCGAGAAACAATCTTGTGTTGCAATATACTTTCGTGAAGGTGAAAGTCGGTGCTATTACTACAACAACTACGGATTTTCTTTAAAAAGTGCGACAGGATATGATACGACATTCAAAATCTGGACGGACTAAGGAGTAGCCGCGAGTTGCTTCAGAGAATGCTTTAGCGACAGCATAACCCATCGTCAAATCATCTGCTTAAAAAAAATTGAGAATTGTGAGGCGATCGCGCAAACTCGTTATTGAGTTTTGGCGATCGCCTTCACTTCTGCTGGAAAACTTCGGCGATTTTTTTCAGAACGCAATATAGATGAGCGAGCGATCGTATAGCCTCAATATTGTTACGGTTGGTATTAATCAAATGAGTGGGAATGCAGTATCTAGGAGAACTTCACGAAATCACTGCCACAATGATATAGTTATGTAACATGCTCTTGCTGAGGGGAGTACTCGTGTTACTATTATCGGTATGAAGTTTTCGGTTTCGTCCCTATTATGCTCTAACCTAGCATTACAAACGTTATGTTAGTCAAAGCGTCGAACACTTTCCGAGTGCTAATGTTGCACTCCTAAACTTTATCAATTGCTCACTTAATAAAAGGAAGATTCAATCATGCCCGCAGGAAATGAAAACGTACCACCGGGATGGATAGGGGGATTCGCCGAATCGAATCCCGCATTTGCCTATCCAGATCCAAATCTAAAATCGCTGCCAATGTTGGATAACATGGCCAACATTCGGAGAATCAAACGCCAGCAGAAGGTCTATTGGCCGGAATTCAGTTGGCAAACCATTCTAAACGACGAAAGTTCTCGGTGTTTTCAGAGGTTTGCCCACGATATTTCCAGTATCGGTTACGACAATACTGGAAGAATATGGTCTATTATCTGTCCTCAGCAAGGAGCTTGTACCAAAAACATTTGTTTTAATGTAGAAGTGACCGTGACCGGACAGAGGGGTTGGATTAACGAAACCAATCGTGAGCTCGCTGCCGATATGACCGTTGAAGGTAAGATTTGGTTTAGTCCGAGTGTCAAAAGCAAGTGGTGGTTTAAGATAGTATGGGATCTCTTTGCTAAAAAAGAACTGCCCTTTCCCATAGATAAAGAAAACGCAATTCAGGTTTCTACCCATGCCGTTGGCAAACCCCATCGGCCCATCTTTACCATTCTCAACGACCAAAGTCCGCGATTTGATGCACCTTGGTTTGCTCAACACAAAATCAGAGCTTGGGACGTCGGTCATATCGACGTACAAATTGGTGGAATCGTACCGACAGGTAATAGCACTGTCGATGCCTTCAACCAAAAAGTCCTAGATATTTTCAATATTGCGACTGGGAATATGCTCTTGGAGGAGAATGTACTGACTTGGAATCTCTGGTTTACAACACCCGAGTACGTTAATACCCTAGAATGGAAAACCCATGCAGCGTTGTGGCGTTTGGCCATTGATGCAGATCACGGGCCTAATTCAAGTCCAAAAAGATACGCGGATGGCTCTATCTTTGAACCTTCTAGTGAAGACTTAATACTGACAATCATTCATGACATTATTGAGATCGCAGAAGAACTCTTGTAGTCTGCCTTATTGATAAGTATGACGACCCCGAACTGATTCGCGAAAGGGCGAGTTCGGGGCTTTTTTTTGTATCAGCGGATCGCTCGACTTTATAATCCTCATTCTCTAGTGCGATCGCATTCCTATTGTACCAGTGTAGCTTGTTCTGTATGCTGCGAACAGATTGATGGGAAAAGTCTCTCCTGTGTTTCAAGCTAATTTTTATTAACACCGAACGCAATTATGACAGGTTTTAGACTTCAAGCCGTACCTCATGCGTTCGAGAATTGCTATATCTTTTTCTAGGGCAATAATAAATAAACTGGGATTTTTCATGCTGGTTAAGGAATAAAAGACAATTTAAGCGTGACCTAGAGCCAAACCCACTACTAACATTCCTAATACCAAAAAAGGTTGGGCACTGGCTTGATATTTTACATCGTTCTTTAAAGGATCGCGCAAGAAATACATATCTTGAAAGACGATTTGAGGAATTACTAACAGCATGACTAAAGTTGCATAAAGATGCTGATGAATGCTGACTAAATACCCTGCGACTCCAGCTTGAAAAATATCAATCATCACGACACAAATCCATGCAGCGGTAGTTACACCAAACATTACAGGCAAAGATTTTAAACCTAATTCGCGATCGCCTTCTACGCTCTTAAAATCATTGACGACGGCAATACCCAAACCTGCCAAACTATAAAATAAGGTCAACACAATAAGCGTGATATTTAATTCCCCAAATAAAGCATGACCCGCCCACCAAGGCAAAGCAATATAACTAGAGCCGAGGGCATAATTTCCCAACCAACCATTTTTCTTTAATTTCAGAGGCGGTGCAGAATAAATATAAGCAATAAATGCACCAAATATCGTTAAGCAAACCATTACGGGAAAATCGTGACCCGCCCAAACATCCAATAAATAACCGACTCCCAAACCGCCTAACAACAAAACAATGATTTGCGTCGCGACTTGAGGGACGGAAATTGCACCGGAAGGAATGGGGCGATAAGGTTCGTTAATAGCATCAATTTCGCGATCGTAAAAATCGTTTAAGGTTTGGGTATAGCCTGCCATCAACGGACCCGATAAAAGCATGCAAGTCAACGCCATGAAAAAATCATTGAGACTCCAAACATAGCCCCCTGAAGAAGCCGCTCCGCAAACCACACCCCAGATTAAAGGAATCCATGTAATCGGTTTCATTAACTGCAAGCGGATCTTCCAAATATTGGTTTCTCCCGATGCTGCCCCTTTCATTCCTAAAAGTTGGCGGGTTTTTGAAGTATCGTTGCTTTGTTCGGCGTTTTGTGTCATTGCAATTATCGGGAAATGTTAAAGAGAAAGAATTAAATAATTGTCTTGGAATTTTGCCCCTTTTACAGGTTGACCTGTTAAAGGTGGGGGTAAAATGATATTGCGACGGCGATCGCCTGCTTCGATGGTTATTTCCGTCCCGTATTGGGTTAATTTGACTTGTTTTTTGTCAAATCCGGGTAAGAAAACTTTCGCTTGACGTTTATCGGTATCGACTTCGAGGGGTTTGGGAATCTCTCCGACTTCGCGAATATTAGGAAGTGCCTCGGCGATCGCCTCTAAATCTTTCGCCTCGGGAACTTCTCGACACAATAAAGGCGAAAATTCTTGGGTTAGCGCTTCATTGGCTTTTTCTCGATTCCACAATACTCCTCCGACGTGAACCCCTGCTAACTGAGAACTTCCCCAGAGATATTTTGCCATTGCGATCGCGATCGGATTGTTATTGGTTACCAAATAGGCTAAAACTCTTTGAGGATCGGAAACTGCTGCAATTCCTTCTTCTAAGAGCGTTCGCGTTTCGCTGATGGGTTCTTCAGCAAAATTTTCCAACGACCAAGAAACATTAAAAATTGCCGAGGTAATGGGTTGTATAAAGGGAGAAAGTGCTTTTCCTAAATCCGACTCTAAGATTAATTCTCGGAAACGGCGAACGTACCAATTAGTATTTTCCGGCACGCCAAGAGCGCTAATGACGCTCAAATCGGCCGTACCATCGTAAACGATCGCATCAAATTTCTGACTGGCATTATAGTTGCGAATTTCGTAGAGACCGAGGGCGCTTTCAAACCCCGGAAATATGCCTAATTCCTGTCCGTAGACATTTTTTAAGGTCGAGAAGCGCAAATATTTTTCTTCAAATTCCTTGACTTCTTCCCAACTTTTTGCCAACAAAAAAGGGGTGTCAAATTTCACCGTCCAAAGATTGGGTTCGATTTCTGCGGGTTCGACTCCTACGGATTCTCCTAATAATAGCCCGAATGCCGGACTGGGATCTTGGGTAGCGAGAAGAACGCGATCGCCGTTTTTTGCGAGTTTCTTAGCGGCGGCGATCGCGACGGTCGTACAACCGACTCCGCCTTTGCCTAAAAAGGTTATCAGATGAGCCATTACAATGTTGTCAACGCGAAATCCTAAACTGCTTTGAGTTCGTCTTCAAAGAACCAACTCGCGCTTTTGTCGTCAAATTCGACAACAACGCCAACGCCGCTTCCATCGGTCATTTTGTAGCCGGTTATCGTCCCGACTGCTCCGAGTTTTTTGGCGACTCCTTGACCGACGCGATCGCGAATCCGACAGATTTTAACTTTTTGTCCGATTTCCATTCCGACTCCAGATTTAAAATTCGATTAAAATTTTGCACATTGCAATACTCTACCGCGAATTAACCCCAAAATTACTCCAATAACCCGCGATCGATTCCCAGTGCTTCGAGTTGTTCTGGAGTCAGTCCCTGCAAGCGATCGATGAGCTGTTGCCGTTTTTGGCGTTCTTCATCTGCTTGAGATTCGGCAATTGTTGCCCGTTCTTTCCCGGTAAGGAGTAGATTTCCCTCGCGATCCCACCATCGCAGCCAAGATTGTTCCGATTGACCCAAATAAGTACCTCGCCACACGCCTAACTCTACATTCATGCGGTTAATGGGATAATGACCGCGATCGTTTGCCCTCATGCGCTGATAAGTACCATCTTCCCAGTGATAGACTTCTAATTCTCCTGTATTGATGATAAATATCCCGTAGTAGGGAATGCGAATAATGTGTTCGTAAACCCAGAATTTACCGGGTTTTTGCACTGTTCCATCAACAACCTGCAAAGGGGTTCTATCTCGCTCTTCCGTCCCCGTTCCCGAGGCAAATTCAAGAGCAATGAGAGGTACGGCATACTCCCGCCAGAGCACATAAGAGCGACGAATGCGCCCATCGAGTCGCGGCGGTACTTCAGGTACATAAAACCAGTCTGGGGCTTCTGCTCCTTTTTCTGGGGGGTCTGTCTCGCGCCAGTAGATGCCGCTATCTTGCCCAATCGCATACTGTCCGTCGGGGTGCAGTTCTTGCAGGATGGGTTCGATGGAGTCGGTTAGTAAAATACTTTGAGGATGTTCTTGAAAGTTCTTCACGAAAGTGCCGTCAGATTCCGGGAGTTGGGTATGATCGGGAAAGGGCCGGAGTTCGTCGGCGATCGGGCTTGGAGAATGAACCATTGCTCGATTTGGTAATTTTGTATCCTTTTTAGTTTATCGTATTTTTGTTGTCGGTATGAGGAAGTATTATGCAGCGATCGTCGCATGGCGATCGTGCTAAAAACACATTTCTAGAAATTCATGATTTTATTATTTTTTTGACCCGTACATAGCCAGAGAATCGGTTCAACTAGCCCAAATGGTTTCCACTTGAGAGGATTTTTGAGCACATAACCACTATCTCTCAATTTTATTGTATTGGGTTCAGGTATAGTATGGATTAGACCAAAAGCAGAACAAAAAAAATATTCTATCGAGCAATTCCATTCTTCTTCCCATCGTTGAAGCTCGTTATAAGTGCGAATTAATCTCTTGCGTGCGAATTCCTCTTGATTTAATTTATCTATCTTAAGTATTAACTGATCGAATTTAGAAAAAACAATGGCAATTCTATAATCATTAATTTGTCTATTCCCTTTTTTCAAGCGATAAAGTAATTCTTGGCGAAGTGTTCTCAGTGCAAGTGCATATCTAGAATCTCTAACATTAGGTGAAAACTCTGCTTCAAACATTAATAGAAGTTTTGATGATAAGGCAATTTCGTTTAGATATTGGTTTATTTTTGAGTCTACACTTCTCTTTGCAAGATCTTCAAAAAATTCACCTGCATAGTCTCTTAAAGTTAGAGACATTGAATAGATATATTGCCTTTGTAAAACCTGAATTATTAGGTTATATATAGGCAAACTGGAATGTTTTTTCATATATGTAGGTTCCAATTCTAAACCTTGTTGTAGAATATTTTTGGACAAGTTAACCAGTTCTCTTGACTCTTCATTTTTCGGTTCAATTAACTGAATTGATTTTTCCATATCTGCATAGTGCCAATCAGTTAAAGCAGCAAGATAGGTTGTTTTTCCACAAGCTCTAGAGCCAATTATTCTAATATCTCCATTCTCAATTATTTTTTTTCTCTTTGTTCTAACCTTAAAATTACCTAACTTCGCTAAAATCTTAGAAGAATTTACCCTCACAATTAACGAACGGCTTTCTTTCAATAACAAAGCTATTATAGTAAGACCAACCCCACTGAATAGCCATTCTTTGTTTTCTATTAAGAACTTTAGGAGACGTTGTATTGACATCGATTCAGTAACTTCTACACAGATGAGAGAATTATAGACGATCTTCTTGCAATTGCTATCATACTACTATTGAACTGTGCGATCGCATCAATTTCAGTGAGAGGATGAGGAATTGTCATTAGCGATCGCACTTCTATCTAGTATATTAGAACTTAGAAATGCTCATGCGATCGCCTGTTAAAAAATGAGATAGCGAGATCGCATTGCCAAAACCTCAAGTAAAAAATCGTTCTACCAAACAACTGAATTCCGGTAATAAAGGACTGGTGAGAGTATCTTTCACAAATAATGTTACTGCTAATTTTAAAATGCCATTTTCTCGCCGATAGATTTGTACCGATTGTTTAACGCGATCGCAAATCCAATATTCTTGCGTCCCTCGAGCCGAATAAAGTTTAAGTTTTACCTCATAGTCTCGCTTGCGATCGGCAGCAGTTTTCGATAATACTTCCACAACCAGATCGGGAGCATCAATCAGATGTCCTGCATCATCTACAATTTCTGACAAACGTTCTTGACTAATCCAAACCACATCAGGAATTACACTATCTGTATCGGAAAAGATAACACCGGGTGCAGTGGCATTAGAACTTAGAGTTGCTCGTGCGATCGCCAGCAAGGATGAAATCCTATGGATAAAGAGAAAGTTTTACAGTTACTAGAAACCCATAAAGATCGCTTCGATGATTTTGCAGTTAAAGCATTATTTTTGTTTGGCTCCGTGGCGCGAGGTGAAGCTACCTTAGAGAGTGATGTGGACTTTTTAGTAGAGTTTAATCGTCCAGTGGGTTTGTTTACCTTATTAGGGTTAAAATCCTATTTAGAGGAATTGTTAGGCTGTTCAGTCGATCTCGGAACGCCTAACTCTCTGCACCCTCATTTGCGAGAAACGGTACTCAAGGAGGCCATTCGTGCCATCTAGGGAATTGGAATGACGGATACAAGATATATTATCCGAGATTGCAGTTATAGAAGAAATTGTTACAGGTTTAAACTTCGAAACATTTACTCGAGATCGTCAGGCATCACGGGCTGTACTATACAGTTTAGCAGTGATTGGTGAAGCAGTCGCAAGTGCGATCGCCGATCTAGAGACCGCAGACTCAACCTTACCTTGGCATCAAATTCGAGGGATGAGAAATGCTGTTATTCATGAATATTTCCGCGTAGATTTAGCAGTGATATGGGAAACCATTCAATCCGATTGACCCATTCTCAAAGCATCGTTACAACAAATTTTAAATAATATAAAATCCAGTTAATGAGTTTTTGGGTGTTCGATTTATATTGATATTAAGGCAATAAATCTCTAACCGCGATCGCGTCGATCGCTTCTCCCGCGATCGCAACTTCGACTCGATCCGACTCTTGGAAATCTTGACGTTGTTGATAAGTTGGGTTTTCCCCTAAAGGATTGGGTTGCGTATAGACTTCTAACTGTCTCTCTGGTAAATTCAGCACCCAATAAACGGGAATTTCAGCACGAGCATACAAGCGCTTTTTTAAAGTACGGTCGCGTTCTAAAGTCGAATCGGAAATTTCCATCACTAAAGCAACATCTCCACTACCGGGATGGCGATCGAGATAGTCTCTCGTTTCTCCTCGCACGATCGCAATATCGGGTTCGGGTTCGCTATTTTCTAAAGTAATGGGTTCTTGTGTATCCACATACCATCCTTGGGGTACAATCGCCTCGAAAGAAGTTCTTGCCAGTTTTGTTGCTGCACGATGGGGGGGATTTTTTGCCATTTTTAAAATTAGCAATCCTTCTAATAATTCGATGCGATCGTTCTTATCGAGAATTCCCGCAGCAATCATTTGATGATATTGTTCGACACTCAATCGCAATAAAGGTTCGCTGAGTTGTTTTACATCAGAAGAAACGCTTGTTTGGGATGTTACTGTGGTCATCACTATGATTTGATGGCTGTATTGTTGATGTTAGCGGAAATATCGAGAAGCGAGGAGCGCGATCGCGGTAATTCAATGAGAAAATGAGGAGTTGTTCGGCGATCGCTCCCTCATGCTAATTCCTTTAACGAATGCCCAATTTTTTCGCGAGATTCGTTTAATTGCGACGGATATGGATGGAACTCTCACTAAGGATGAAAAGTTCACACCCGCTTTATTTCAAGCCTTAGAATCCCTCGCAGAAGCTAAAATAGATGTGTTGGTCACGACGGGTCGATCGGCGGGATGGGTGCATGGAGTAAAGCATTATTTTCCCATAGTGGGAGCGATCGCGGAAAATGGTGGCGTTTTCTACCCTCACGATTCCGATACGCCTCAAATCCTGACTCCCCTCCCCAGTATTCCAGAACACCGTCAGCAACTTGCTGCGATGTTTCACCAACTGCAAGTAAAATTCCCTCAACTCCAAGAAGCAGAAGATAATCGCTATCGCCTTACAGATTGGACGTTTAGCGTAGAGAGATTGAGCGATCGCGACCTAGAAACCATTGCCCATTTTTGCCACGAACAAGGATGGGGCTTCACCTACAGTACCGTTCAATGTCACATTAAACCCCTCAGCCAAGATAAAGCAACGGGCTTAGAAGTCCTCCTCGATCGCTATTTTTCCCACCTCACTCCCTCGCAACTCGTCACCATCGGCGACAGTCCTAATGACGAATCCCTCTTCAATAGCGATCGCTTTCCCCATTCCGTCGGTGTTGCCAATGTTCTCGAATATCGCGATATTCTAGCTCATTGTCCGACCTATATCACCTCTTTGCCAGAATGTGAAGGATTTTGCGAATTAGTCTCTTTTTTGATAGAGAAGCCCAACAACAAACAACAAACAACAAATAATTAAATGGTCAAACAAAGATTAGATATGTTACTAGTCGATCGCAATCTTGCCGAGTCCAGACAGCAAGCACAAAGATTAATTCGGGCTGGAGAAGTCAAGGTTAGCGATCGCCTTATCGATAAGCCTGGGACAGAAGTGGATGCCGAAGCAAAAATTGCTATTAAAGCAAAACCCCGCTATGTCTCGCGAGGAGGCGAAAAGCTCGAAAAAGCCCTAAATACCTTTAAAATCCCTGTGGAGAGTCGCATATGCCTCGATGGGGGCATTTCTACAGGGGGGTTTACTGATTGTTTATTGCAAGCTGGGGCAAAATTAGTTTATGGCGTGGATGTGGGTTACGGTCAAGTCGCTTGGAAATTGCGCCAGTGCGATCGCGTTATTCTCAAAGAACGAACCAATCTTCGCTATCTTAAGCCAGAAGAACTCTACAATAACCATCCTTGTCCCAATTTGGGCGTTGTCGATGTCTCTTTTATTTCCCTCAACAAAATTTTAGAACCCTTCTGGAATTTACTTAATTTTCCCAAAGAAGCAATCTTATTGGTCAAACCGCAATTTGAAGTGGGGAAAGATCGCGTCGGTAAAAAAGGGGTCGTCCGCAACCCGAAAGATCGAGCCGAGGCAATTTTCCGAGTTTTGGAAACTGCCCGAAAATTGGGCTGGCGCGATCGGGGTTTAACCCCCTCTCCCATTACCGGACCCGCCGGAAATATCGAATACCTGCTCTGGTTGAGTACGGAAGGCAAAGGAATCGACCTCGATCGAGAACAAATTCAACAAGAAACCGAAATTGCGATCGACCAGTTCTAAATCATTTCATAGTTGGTAACTGGTAACTGGTAACTAGTAACCGGTAACTGGTAGCTAGTTAAGTGATCAATGTATCTTTAGATTTATCTTCACCGGGCAATTTTGGTAAAGGTCGCTTGGAACCTCGTCTGAGTTTATCATCCAAGTCACCCTCTTCAATGCGAATTTGAATCTGAGGTCCCGAACTAGCCAAGCGAATGATCATCCCATCCGTCACGGCAATTTTAGTAATGCGCTTGCCGTCGATATAGGTTCCATTTGCCCCTAAATTGACCACTTCCCAACTCGACGAACCGCTCGGGCGAACTTCGACATGATGGCGAGAGACCACGGCACTGTAGAGAATAACTTCATTATCTGTCGATCGCCCGATCCGAATGACTAAATTCGGTTCAAACGTCCAGCTTTGAACCGGCACGGCTTGCAACGGATGCAGCAGAGTAAGCACGATGGCAGAAGTTGAATGATTCGAGTCCAGATTCGGATTGACTTGTAACTCTTCAGATGTTCCGGAGTTCATAGAAGTGGGTCAGGTAGCAAAATTTAACTTTACACTCAAAGTATACTCTGCCCTTTGTTTGGCGTAGAATTACTGTTTATTGTACAGGTTAAGGATGGGCATGACCAGACAATGACAATTCAATTTGTCAATTCAATTTGTCAATATCTCCATTGGCTTGCATCCCTCAATTTCTTTGACTCCTCAACCGTTCAGAAATACACATCAGTCCGATTATCCAGTATTTTCAGCCATTTCTACTAGATGTCCGCGCCCCCCACCCCGATCTTTGGGAGAGATGGGGGAGATGGGGAGGTCAGGGAGTATGGGAAAATTTTATCCTTCTTCCTTTTTTAAAGAACGCCTGCATTGCTCAGTCCTAAGATCATTCCCGCACCGAGAAGATGTCCGAAACTGGTAGTGGCAAGAAGTTCGGGAATGCCAAAGCCTTTCCATAATGCGGGTTTGGCGATGGGAAGATCGGGACCTCGTCCGGACTTTTGAATAGCAAAACGACCGATCGCAATTGCAAAAAGGTTACAAAAAATCATGACCAATGCCACGCTAAAGTTCCATTCGATGGTTGTGGGAGCAACTGCCAAAAGTGTCAAATTCATAATTTTAAATTTCCTTGCCCGTACAAAAAATGACTAAAATCTTAAAAATTATAAGAATTCTTTTGCAAAAACTTGCGATTTGTTGCAATAGTTAATATTTTCTGGGGAGTCGTGGCCGAGTAACTTCCGCGCTAAAATTGATGCTTGGTAATCGAGCATTGATATCGACGCATGGAAATTAAAGCTGTAGAAACGACACAATGGGATTGGAGTGGCGATGCGCTGGCGATCGGTTTTTTTGAAGATGCAGTGGAAATCGCAGGCGATCTCGCTGCATTAAATGAAAAACTGGAGGGAACGATCGCAGAGTTGATTGCCGAAACGGAATTTACGGGTAAGGCGAACAGTTCTGCGACAACTCGCGTCGGCTCTAAAAGTCCGATTCGTAAAGTTATTTTAGTCGGCTTAGGAAAAAAAGAAGAGTTAAAGTTAGCTGGGATTAGAACCAGTGGGGCGGCGATCGCCCGCCTTGCCAAAAAAGAGAAGGTCAAAACCCTCGGCATCGGCTTGCCTGTCGTCGAAAATGAAGCCTTAACCACCCAAGGCCTAGCAGAAGGGGTATTGCTGGCCTTGCACGTCGATAACCGATTTAAATCGGAAGCCGAAGATAAGGGGGCTGTATTAGAAACTGTCGAACTTCTAGGATTGGGCGATCGCGAGGCTGCCATTCAAACGGCCGAAGCGATCGCCTCTGGGGTCATTCTCGCTCGCGAGTTGGTCAATGCCCCAGCTAACGCCGTTACTCCCGTTACTCTCGCCGAAACCGCTCGGGATATTGCCTTTAATGGGGGGTTGGAATTAGAAATTTTAGAAAAGGAAGATTGCGAAAAGTTAGGAATGGGATCTTATCTCGGAGTCGCGCAGGCTTCCGATTTACCTCCGAAGTTCATTCACCTGATTTATAAACCCGAAGGCACGCCCCGTCGCAAAATCGCGATTGTTGGGAAAGGATTGACGTTTGATTCTGGCGGGCTGAACTTAAAAGTGGGCAAGGGCATCGAAACAATGAAAATGGATATGGGGGGGGCCGGTGCAACCTTGGGGGCTGCCAAAGCGATCGCTCAACTCAAACCCGATGTTGAGGTACATTTTATCAGTGCGGCAACGGAAAATATGGTCAGCGGTAAAGCCATGCACCCCGGCGATATTCTCACGGCTTCTAACGGCAAAACCATTGAGGTGAACAATACCGATGCGGAAGGGCGCTTGACTTTAGCAGATGCTTTGGTTTTTGCTGAAAAATTGGAAGTTGATGCGATCGTCGATCTTGCCACTTTAACGGGAGCCTGTATCGTTGCCCTAGGAGAAGAGATTGGCGGTTTGTGGAGTACGGATGATAATCTTGCCCAGCAACTCAAAGATGCGGCAGAATTGGCGGGAGAGCAGTTTTGGCAAATGCCCTTACAAGAAAAGTATTTTGAAGGGATGAAGTCTCCCATTGCCGATATGAAAAATACAGGCCCGCGATCGGGGGGATCGATCACGGCAGCTTTGTTTTTAAAGCAGTTTGTGGAGTCCACCCCTTGGGTGCATTTGGATATTGCCGGGCCTGTTTGGGCAGAGAAGGAAGGCGGTATTAATAATGTGGGAGGAACGGGATATCCCGTCAGGACTTTAGTGAATTGGGTTTTAGGTTGAGTCGATTGGGAAGTGCCGGATCGATTGATTCGTAAAGATTAGGCACTTCCCGATAAAATAGCCAATGATTTTAGAAGGATTGGTCGTGAAAGTGCGATCGCCATTTCCATCTCAAAAACATCTTTTTTGTTCTTTTCTCCAAGTAACGCCATCGCTAACAATCTTCCCGAAAACAGTTGCAATTCCAACACGAGACGGTATGGACTCAATGGGTTTTATGATGGGAATAGTAGCTTTCTTGGTGATGGTTTTGCTTCTGCATTTGTTGGCGAAGTTTCCTCAGAAGGAACGAGAGAATTATACGATCGCATTTTTTCCGTTTCTCTTCTCGGGAATTTCGCGATCGCCGAGACAATTTGAGGTAGGATCGAGCAAATTGTTTCAAAATGTAAAGCGTGTGGGTCACATCATCGACTGAAACAGCACTAACGCCGACGGCGATCGCCCTCGGGAACTTCGATGGCATTCATTTAGGCCATCAACAGGTACTCGGTCCCATTTTGCAAGGAAATTTAGCCCTTGCGCCAATGGGAACCCACCCTCATCCCCTCCCAGGAGGGGAGCTAGAGGGGTGGATCGAATCCTCCCGCATTTATCCGACCGTCGTCACCTTCAATCCCCATCCGAGAGAATTTTTTACGGGTCAAAGTCGCAAACTGCTCACCCCCCTCGAAGAAAAAGCGAAAGCCTTAAAACACTTGGGGATCGAACAATTGGTGTTACTGCCCTTCAATCGAAAATTGGCGAGTTTGGGTCCCGAAGCCTTCGTCAAAGAAATCCTCCTCGATCGCCTGCAAGCACAATTAATTTGCGTGGGGGCAGATTTTCGCTTCGGGAAAGATCGCGCGGGAAACGCTGAAGCCTTAAAAGCAATCGCGGCAACTTACAATCGAGAAGTGGCGATCGTTTCCCTCGAAGAACTGGCGGCACAACGAATCAGTTCCTCTCGCATTCGCCAAGCCCTTCACGATGGCGAAATCGAACTGGCTCGAGAGCTTCTCGGTCGTCCTTACATTTTGAGCGGAACGGTAATGCACGGGCAACAACTCGGGCGAACGATCGGCTTTCCCACCGCCAATCTCGATCTTCCCGCCGATAAATTTTTGCCCCGCTATGGCGTGTATGCCGTAAGCGTTGAGACAATGGGCTTACCTCGCCTTCAAGGGGCAATGAATTTAGGCTGTCGCCCCACGGTAGATGACGGCAAAACCCCCATTATTGAAGTCCACCTCCTAGACTGGAGTGGCAATCTCTACGATTGCCCCCTCACCGTCTATTTAGAAAAATTTATTCGACCCGAACAAAAATTCGCTTCCCTCGACGCCCTGAAAGAACAGATCGCGATCGACTGCGAAATTGCGAGAAAATTCTTTGAAGACAAAAAGATCGATAAAAATCGCAAGCCTCTAACCTAAACCGGAGGCATTATTAATTGTTCATTGTTCATTGTTCATTGAAATGTCCCAGCGCATCTCCAAACTCACCGACAATCTCGCCCGCACCATCGTCGGCAAAGATGAGGCCATTCGCCTCGTCCTCGTGGCCCTCATTAGCGGCGGTCACGCCCTCCTCGAAGACGTTCCGGGAGTTGGAAAGACCCTCCTCGCCAAATCCCTCGCCCGTTCCGTCAACGGCAAATTTCAGCGCATTCAATGCACCCCCGATCTACTGCCCAGCGATGTAACGGGAACGAATATTTGGAATCCCAGTTCCCGAGAATTTGAATTCCTTGAAGGACCCACTTTTACTAACGTTCTCCTTGCCGATGAAATCAACCGAGCAACCCCTCGCACCCAATCGGCCTTACTGGAGGTGATGGAAGAGCAGCAAGTGACTGTAGACGGACGTTCTCGCCGAGTCCCCATTCCTTTCTTCGTCATCGCCACTCAAAACCCCATTGAATATCAAGGGACGTTTCCCCTACCCGAAGCGCAGATGGATCGCTTCACCCTATCCTTAAGTTTGGGCTATCCCAGCGAAGCCGAAGAATTGCAAATGCTCCAGCGCCAGCAGGAGAAAACCTTGGGGGGAATCGACGAACTCGAACCCTGTATCAGTCTCGAAGAAGTTTTGGAATTGCAAGGCCTCGCCAGTCAAGTTAAAGTAACAACGGCTCTGCAACAATATATGCTCAACCTCGTCAGAGCTTCGCGGGAGGATGAGGAAATTGCTTTGGGAGTCAGTCCGAGGGGAACGGTTGCCCTACAGCGAGCGACCCAAGCCTATGCTCTCATTCAACAACGGGATTATGCCATTCCCGATGATGTTAAGTTTTTAGCACCCCACGTTCTCTCCCATCGTCTCATTCCTTCGGGAGGCAAACAGGCGCGGGCAATTGTCGATCGCTTGTTGCGGACGATTTCTATTGAATAATCGGTCTTTGGATTTATGATGCACGGAAAACGCAATCGACGCGATCGCTCTCAAAAGAAAAGCAGGCAGAAATCTCCTTGGATTTTGCTGGGTTTAATTGTTTTCTGGAGTTTGGCGATCGGCTTTGGGATAGCGGTGGCGTTGGGAACGAATCGCCCCGTTTATTCTCAATCTCCAGAACAAATGAGCTTTTTAAAATCCGTCGATCCCGTTCCAGAAGGGGTAGGATTTGCCCGCGATGTCTATGTCGATCGCTGTGGAGAATGTCATATTGCCCTACCGACGGAAATTTTGCCGACGGAAAGCTGGCGATCGATCTTGCAGGAATTGCCGCAACACTACAACACGACAACTCGGCAAATTATTTCCCCAGAAATTATTTTGATGTGGAACTACATTCAGTTATTTTCTCGCACTTATGGGGACTCGGACGATCCGCCTTTTCGCATTGACGATTCTCGCTATTTCCGCGCCCTGCATCCCAAGGTCAATTTTCAACAAATCCAAACCGCCAATACTTGCACGACCTGTCACGATCGCGCCTCTGAGTTCAATTTTCGCAGTCTTCGGGAGGGAATTTGATGTTTTAAGGGCGATCGCTTTTCGGGAATAACGGAATAATAGCTTCAGTAGGGACGCAGAATTCTGCGTCCCTACTGAGTTTTAATCAAAATCTCGTTAAAGACCGATCCAGATCGCTCTCACTTGCCGATCGCGATCGCGTTGCGCGTTAATCGCGATCGCCATAGAGATAGATGTAGATCGGTGTCGTTTTCTCTTTAACCTTCGATACTAGATTTAGGTAACAACATCAGAAATTCACTTGGGGGGTCTCATGAAATTATCTGTACGAGGTGCGACAAACGTATCTCAAACGAAAGAAATTGAGACGATTGAAACCAATTTCAGGCAACGGTTATCGGTTATTGGTTATCGGTTTCAACCGCTAAAGCAAAAGGAAGGTTCCCATACTAACTTAACACAGGAAAATTTCGGTGGGATTCGTTTGTCCGATACCCATTTCGATCGTTTTTGCATTCCGGGTAGCTGTTGGAAAGGCGCAATGTTTGTTCGCGTGGCGATCTCGGGGGGGAACTTAGAAAAAACAAATCTGAGTCGCAGTGTTTTGCAACAAGCAGATTTGACAAAAGTTCGCGCGATCTCGGCTAATTTTCGCGCTTCTAAATGGCGCGAAGTTAATGCAATGGATGGAAACTTCGTTCGTACCAATTTGGGAAATGCGGTCTTAAAAGATGTGAATTTAACGCGTGCTTCTTTGTTCTCTGCTTATTTACAAGGAACGAGGTTTATACGGGTGGATTTAACGAAAGCCGATTTACAATATGCCAATCTCGAAAATACAATTTGGGAAGATGCAAATCTTGCCAATTGTTATGTTTTCGGTGCGGTTTTTACCAATGCGAAGGGGTTAAGTCAAGAACAAAAAATCTGGTTGAGACAACAAGGGGCGTTCAATGTTCCTGCATAATTTTTGGCAGGCAGAGATCGCGGTGTGTGTGTTTTGCTATTCCGATAATCGACAATCTATAGCCCCCTAAATCCCCCAACTTTGGGGACTTCCAGATTCTCCCCCCTTACAAAGGGGGGCTGGGGGGGATAGAATCGATCGCTAATCCGTTTTTCCGAGAAAATCGAACTTGCCTAATTCTACGCCGCAATGTCGGAGAATATCATAGGCAGTGGTAACGTGAAAATAAAAATTAGGCTGGATAAAATACAGAAGAAAAGGTAAACCTTTAAACGTCATTTCTTCATCTCTGACGGGGAGAACGATCGTGTTTTCCTCCGAACCATCGATTTGTTCGGGGTTTAATGTTTGCAGATAGGCGATATTTTGTTTTAAGCGATCGATGAGTTCGGTAAAAGTTGTTTCATTATCCTCAAATACAGGAGGTTCTATTCCTGCCAGTCTTGCGGATCCTCTTCTCGCGATATCTGAAGCAATTTGAATTTGTCGCGATAGGGGAAACATATCGGGATAGAGTCTGCTATTTAGCAATACGGTAGGGTCGATTTTTTGGGCTTCCGCATGGGCCATTGCTTTTTCCAAAATTGCCACCAGATTATTGAGGGAGTGCATCATGGGAGGGACTGTGGCTTGATACATGGAAAGTGACAATTTTCTATTCTCCTGAATTTTGAGCAACACGGTTTATTCTCTCACATTCTCCACATTCAACCGGGATTGCTCGTCATATTTAGCGATCGCATTCCCTTCACGATAACGAGATCCCGATCTGGCGATCGCCGCCACCAGAGAAACCGATGCGATCGCTGCCGTAATTGCCCTGAGAATGCTGCTTCCCAAGGAAACAGAAGTATAACCGCATTCGTTAGCTTCTTCCACTTCTCGCGCCGTCCATCCCCCCTCCGGACCCGCGAGTAAAGCAATCTCTTTCTCCTCGCATCTTTGCAAGCAAGATAGTAAAAGCGGATTTTTTCCTCGGGCAACGCAAATATATTTTTCCTTTGCTTGCACGGTTTGCAAAGATGAACGGAAAGGCTGGGGTTCGAGAATTACAGGCACGATGGCGCGTTCTGACTGTTCTGCGGCTTCTGTCGCGATCCTGCGCCATCGGATTAGCTTTTGGGGACTCGGACGGAGAAGCACGCGATCGCTAATGGTCGGCACAAAAGTGCTAACCCCCAATTCGGTACAGCAGCGCACGATATCGTCAAACCCGTTCCCTTTTGGCAAAGCAACAATCAGGGTTAAGTTTGCCTTTAATTCTTCCTCGAAAGAGAAAGGTTCGATCGCGATCGCCTCTCCTTCCCTCAAACTCGCCAGCCAGCCTTTCCCCTTACCATCCATGGCAATAAAGCGATCTCCTTTTTTCAAACGCAAAACCCGCTCTAAATAGTGCTTTTGTTCGTAGGTGAGGGCAATCGTTTTGTCCTGTCGTTGCTGGGGGGAGATTGTCACCCGTTGCAGTTGGGACGACATTAGAATAACTTACCCTCTCGTTCGATCGCAGAACCGATTGCCGGATTGGGAATGCGATCGTAGAATTCAAAACTTTGTCCCCGTTGTACGAATCCCAAAAAACCCGCCGCTTTCGCATCTGGAAGAACCCCGGGTTGATAGCCGTACAACCACATTTTCTTTTTCCACCGTTCCGGTAACTTCGTCAATTCTTGATAGTGGGCGTGTACGGAACTGGGAAATCGAGATGTTTCGCAATCATGAAAAATAATATCAGCATTTTCATAATATTCTTGGGTTGTATCGAGGGAAATTTGCGTATCTGTGGTGAGAAAAACTTTTTTTCCGCCCAGAGTAAAAAATAATCCATAACTGGGCATCACGGCGTAACCATTATCGATATGCAGAACCCGCACTAAAAAAAATTGAATCTCATTCCAAACAAAATAACTATTGCGGCGAATCTTATGAACGTTAAAAAATGTATCGAGATCGGCTAAGTCATTGCCAATCGATTGCATTCCTCCTGCCAAACAGCGATCCCATAATTCAGATGCAACATCCTTACTAACATAGAGATTGGGTTTGGGACATCGGGGATCGAACAATGTCGTCAAACCGATAAACTCCATACCCCCAACGTGATCCGCATGGAGATGGCTGATGTAAATATCGGTAATATCTTGGTAGGAATAACCGCGATCGTGAAGAGAAAAGCGAATATCCGAACCGCAATCGATTAAAAGTTTGTACCCTCCCTCATCCATTAAAAGCATATTGGACTGGTAATTATTAGCCCCTACCGTGAATGCCGAACCCGAACCCAAAAATAATAACTTCATCGCTCTTTCCATGAATGTTGGCTTTGACAGAATGAAGGCGGAAAGATGAAGGAGAACGAATATAATCGGTGCCTTCGAATTCCAGATTTATCCTTCCAAAGTTTGATAGATTTCTTGCAGCTTTTGGTTTATTTTAGGAGGTTTTGCGGTAAATTTAACATAAAAATTGCCTGTCGCGCTTTCTTTTTCCATGACTTTGGCATAAACATCTTCGCTGATGCCACTCTCATTGCCTGCCCCATTTGCGTTCGTCTCATTAGTATTGGATTCCTCAAGATTGAGAAAATTCAATTTAATATTTTGTAGTGGCGCGGGTTTTTCAACGCTGCTGTTGCTTTCAAATTGAATTTCTCCGCCTTTATTAGATAAGCGAAGTAATTTGCCTTTCGTGGCATCCGCACCGATATGCTTGCCCTCCAGTACCCTATATTGCAGTAGAAGGGGTTGAATTAAAGAGAAAAATATCTCTTCTTCTCGCTCGAGATAAAGTTGGTATTCGCCGCCAATTCCTTCAATTTCGTAGATAGTAATCGGTTTAGTTACGCCTTTTGGGGAGACTTCTTTTTGTCCGCCAATACGAATATCGTCGCCTGCTTCTTTAAGGGTAGTTTCTGGAACGAGAATCTGTCCTCCTGTCGTATAGGATTCAATTCTATAAGTGAGATTAACTTGCGAACCCACAACACCATATTTCGTCCGCTTTTCCGAACCAATATTGCCAACAACAACTTCCCCAGTATTAATCCCGATGCCCATTTCCAGTTCCGGCATCTCCCATGCTCTCATTTGAGTGTTGACTTCGGTCATGGCTTGTTGCATGGCAACGGCACAGGCGATCGCGCGACGGGGATCGTCTTCTCTCACTGTAGGCGCGCCGAAGAGTACGAGAATGCCATCGCCCATAAATTCATCGATCGTGCCTTGATAGCGAGTAATTACATCTGCCATATACCCCAAATAAAAATTAAGAATTTTTACGACTTGCTCTGGAGGCAGGCGTTCGGAAATTGCTGTAAATCCTCGCAGATCGGAGGTTAAGATTGTAATTTTGCGGCGTTCTCCTCCCATTTTCAAACCTTCGGGATTTTCAAGGAGATTGGCAACAACTTCATCGGTGAGATAACGCCCGAAGGTTTTGCGAATATCTCCCGCCGATCGCGCGATATAGGCCACGATCGCCACTGTCGCCCCAGTTACCCCTAATAAAGGCGGCACCACGGGAATCCACCATCCCAAAATTAAAGCACCGTAGCTCGTTCCCAGCAAAACCCCGACCGCGATGACGATCGCGCTCATGCGCTTGATGACTTCGGCATGATTAGCCCCCAAATGTCGGATCGTCCAAGCAATGGAAGCCGCGATTCCCGACCAGAGAAAAATCCAGCCCCATTCCAAATATTCGGGCCAGCTTCGCATTAAAGCGCGATCGTCGAGAACGGCACTGATAATTTGACTGGTGAGATGGGCGTGAATTTCCACCCCGGGCATGGCTTTGGGCAGTTCCAACAGTCCCGCGCTATAGGGGGTAAAAAAAACATCATTGGCACTGTCTGCCACTGCTCCGATGAGAACGATGCGATCGGTTGCCCAATCTGCGGGAATCTTCTCGTCGAGAACGTCGATGAGAGAAACTTGGTCGAACGCAACGGGAGTGCTGCGGTAATTCAAAAGAATTTGATAATCTCCCGTCTCCGTGCGAATATATCCCCCTTCATTGGCATCGAGATCCCGCAAGATGGTATCTCCCAACTGCCACCAATTATCCGTCCCTTCGGCAATTTCAATGCCAATGCCCTCTGCATCTAAATAACGAGCGGCCAGATTCATGGCAAAACTGGGAACCCATTGGTTGGGGGTTCGAGCATTGGCCACGGTGAGCAAACCCCGACGGACTTTATTGTCTGCATCGAGGAGGGTATCGTTTGCTCCGACCAAACCTTTGGCTTGGAGAGCCGGGGGAGGATCTATCGTTTCTCGTTCGCTATCGCCGGAAACTTTTTGAATGCCGATGAGATTGGGCGTTGACTCGAAAACCCTGACCAAATCTTCATGCCCGGGTTCAACGGGGCGAGGGCGATAAATATCCAAGCCGATCGCCCTTGGATTCTGCGCTTTGAGTTTTTCGAGTAATTGGGCGTAAATGCCATCGGGAAAAACGAGCCTTCCGAGTCGGCGATAATCTTCTTCCGTTAAGCCGACAATGACAATGCGATCGTCGGGTTGTTCTTGGGGGCGCAAGCGTAAAAATTGATCGTAAGCCGCCCATTCCCAGCCCTGCAAGAGGCCGGAAGTCCTCACTAGAATAACGAGCGCGGTAATAACTGGTGTTGTTACCCAAACACCTCGCCATTGCCACACCCTCTGTTTCCAAGATTTTTTTGTTTTGCCCATCAAAATTCCAAACTCAGATCTTCAGCTTGGGGAACGCAATATTCTCCATTATTTTGACAGGAAACGAAAGGAATCGATTCAAATTGCGGTAAATTAATAGATTGTAACAATCCAATCCATTCGCTAGGATTAGAATTTCGCACCTTAGCCGTTAAATTCAGGGTTTCATTCCAAATGGCATTAGCCGCATATTCATTGGCTTTATCGATCAAGATTGCCGGGCTCATTTCATCTAAATTTGCAGGTAGGGGAGCGGAACTTTCAACCCGTTGAAAAACCCCTTGGACAAAGCGATCGAGATCGTATTTTTGAGGATCGCAGTGAATGGAGAATGACCAAGTATAAGTTTTTCCGGGTTCTAAAGCTGCCCCTTCTAATTTGTAAGCAACAATTCTGCCCCCTTTGCTCAGATCGTTGGGAATGATGGTTTTGCCAACATAAATTTCTTCGGGCAGGTTTTCGGATTGAGAGGGAGACAAAATCACCACAGTGGCTGATAGTTCGTCAGAGGTTAATTTTTTAGGGATATAAACATATAGACTTGGATCGGAATCGGCAGTCTTGACTAAAGTATCTTCGGGAATCAAGGCCGTGAGGGGTTCGATATTCGGCCCTTCTTCAAGACAGGAGGTGGCGAGAGTCCGCGAACCCCCACCGTAGGTTCGGCTTAACGTTCCGCCTCCAGAAGGGGCGCTTTGCGGAAAATCAACGCTCACGAGAACTCCGCTTCCCATAGTATGGGAGACAGCTTGGCTGGCGGTTGCCGGGTTGGTATTCGACCCGACGAGCAGGCTCGTCCCCAACAAGGCTGATAAAATGCCCAAGCACTGAACCTTATTCTGAATCTTGTTATAAAAATCCATTTTTAATCTTTCTCCGACTGAGAGGCGCTCGACTCAATTGTTTGTAGACTGAATTGTTTGTATTGTATATGATGGCAATTAGCGCGTTCGAGTTCCGCGCGCTCGATCGATACTTCTAGGATAACCCACGATCGCTCGTTTGTTTCATGGGCAATTTCAACGAACAATGAGTCGCAAACTCGCAAAGATATCGCACTTTCAAGCAAAATTTTTCCGATTTAACGCTAATGTGCGGCAATTTCTTGCAAGCGATCGCCGGGGTTGAAGGGGAAGGAGAAAGAAGTGGAAATGCGACTGACTTGTTGGGGAGAAGATTGAGAATTCGTTCGGGCCATTTGCTGGCGAATTTTTTGTTTTTGGGTGTATTCGATTTGTTTTTCTTTGGCGATCGCGCCGGCGGGAGTATTGGGGGGAATCACCTTCAAAAATTTGATGGCTTCGGCAAAATGGCGATCGGCAGCCAGATCGTAGGCTTGTTGCAGGAGAGCCATGGCCCGAATTTGCTGTTTTTGGCCGTACTCTGTCAATTTGGGCTGGACTTTTGCACCGATACTCGTATGGGGAGAAATTTTTTTCAGGTGGGCGATCGCGGCGGTAAAATCTTTTTCGGCGGCTCGCTCGAAGGCAGCTTTGAGACGCTCCTCCGCTTCGTTTTCCGCTTTAGGCAGAACGTTCTCTCGCAGGGGTTTGAGTTTTTTCTGCCAGTATTCGATGGCGGGAACTAAAGCGGCTTCGTTGATGGCAGTTTGCCAATCTTCTCGTTCCCGTGCCTCTCGGGCGGCATCAAAATGCAAAGCAGCGGCATTCCATTCTTGCTGCCATTGGGCGATCGCTTTTTGAGATTCCTCGTAGGCAGGGCTATCGGGGGCTATCGTGCGAGCGAGGGCAATGGCATCTTCAAACTTGCCTTGGTGCAATTGCCGTTGCGCTTTGGCAAAGCGTACTTCTCCGGGGTCGGTGGCGCGGCTGTCGGCGAGGGTGTAGAGGCCGAGGGCAATGGCAAAGGTATTGACGAGGGCGGCCAGCACGCCCATTCTCACTAGCATTCCCATTAAGGAGGGATTGAGGGAACGAGAGGACATTTTAGTCAGGGGCATCGAGGGAAGAGGTGCGATCGCGTTATAGGGAAGGGAAACCGCAAGCTCTTGCTCTTCCTCGGGCAGTTCGATTTCGTCGCAATCGATTTCTGTATCTGGGACGCATTCGGTGGAGGTCGGTTTTTGAATAAATTTGGAGGAGAGTTCGGGATGGGGGGAAATTGCAGTTTCTTCGCGGGTTTGAGTTCGCAATCCCGAGTTATCGAGGTAATGGCTGCTGGCTTGCAAGACAGAATCTCTCGCTTTGGCGAGTAAAGGCTGGAGATCCGCAAGGACTTCTCGGGCGCTAATATAGCGATCGCCGATACGATAGCGGGTCATACCGGCCAGCAAGTCTGCCAATTCCGGACGATAAGAATAATGTCCGAGATGCTGCCATTGAATTTCGTTACGGGTAAGATCGAGTTGTAATTTGGCAGGGTCTAACCCGGTCAGCATCTGAATGGCAACGATTCCTGCTGCATAGATATCGCTTGCGGGTTGGGACTGTCCGATGAGTTGCTCGGGGGCGAGATAGCCCGAGGGACTGACGGCGACGGCGGGACTTGCCCCGGCAGTGCTAACGATTTGGCGACGAACGGGTCGTGCTGCGCCAAAATCAATGAGAACCAATCGACCATCTTTGGTGCGCCGGAGAATATTGTTGGGTTTAATGTCGCAGTGCACGATTCCCTGAGCGTGGATAAAATCCAGAACCCCGAGAATATCCCGCAAGAAATAAATCGTTTTGGCTTCGCGATCCCTAGGATTTTCGCGATCGAGCAGGGCGAGTTCGGTATTGAGAATATGACCGATAATCAGTTCTTGGACGAGATAAAGCCCTTGATTTTCCTCGAAACAATCGAGAAAGCGCGGAATTTGGGCGTGATACCCCAATTTTTTCAGGGTTTCGGCTTCCGTCACGAAAATCCGCCGACTGGTTTTGAGGAGGTTGGGGGATTCTCGATCGGAAACATAATACTTGACCGCACATCGAGGGCGGGCGGGTTGGGCGAGGTCGCGAGCGAGATAGGTCTGGCCGAGGGAACCAGAATTTAAGAGCTGAAGAATCTCGTAACGACGCTTGAGAATTTGTCCGACAGGTGAATAGTACACTTTGCGATTTGACCGAGCGACTGATGGTTCGGGTTGTCCCGTTCTCAATTTCGTTTTTCTGGCTTTCTTCGCTTTCTCCGGACGATTTTGTTAGAGCGCGACGTTCTCTGCCGATCGCTTGCGGATTTTGTCGGTGGCAATCAATTGTTTGAGCGGTGGCAATAAATGGAGGGGCAATTGTAATTGATTGAGACGGGTCTCTTCAATCCTTTGATGCGGGCATGGAACGAGCATGCCCGGCATCGGGATAAAATCCCAAAATATGCAGGGAGCGATCGCGATGGACGGTACTTAATTCGACTCCAGGCACGATTTCCATCTCGAGATTTCTCGCTGCTCTAAAGGCTTCTTTCCAGCCGCTAAGAGTATCGTGGTCGGTAATGGCAAAGGCGCGAACGCCTGCTTGAAAGGCAGCCTCGACCAATTCAATTAGTTCAAGAGTACCATACGAATAAGTCGTATGGGCGTGAAGTTCGAGCATGGGAATTGAGAGCGGGATGGTTGTGTTTGATAATAGCAACAATCGAGAGAAAAAGCGATCGCGATCTCCTTTTCATCCGATCTCTACAGACAAAATATTATGCAGAGATCCCCGTCAAATACGATCGCGATCGTTGCAAGAATTATTCATTAACTCAAGGCCGGCAAAAACAAAGTTCTTGTCTATTCTATTGTTAAATTGCGGGCAAAATCTATAAAAGACTCACTTTCCATTGATGTCTTTCGAGAAAAATGTGACAATACCTTCAAGACCTCTTAACGTCGTAATGCGATCGCCTCAAAATATGTCAAACCCATTAACTTTATGATTGAAATAACCATGCCTGAGATAATAGAGTTGATGTGGTTGGTAAATTCTTCTCCCGAATTGGGTTAATTTTCCATGAATCCCGATTTTAGTGCATCGCCCCAAAGCATCTTAATTGTCGATAATTACCTCGACGATGCAGAACGCTTATCGTTGTTGCTGACGCAACGAGGATATCGCGTGCAGATCGTGCAACAAGGCCGGCAGGCAGTAGAACAAGTCACGAAGTCCGAACTCGATTTGATTTTGCTCGATGTCGATCTCCCGGATATGAATGGCTACGATCTGTGTCAGCATCTCAAAACCAATCATAAAACGCAGGAAATTCCCGTTATCTTTATCAGCAGTCTCGATCGCGTTTGGGATAAGGTTAAAGCCTTTTCCGTGGGAGGACGCGACTATATTACCAAACCTTTTCACGATGCAGAAGTTCTGGCTCGCATTGAGAATCAACTGAGCATTCGCAATGCTTTAAAACTCTTAATGATGCACAATGCACTCTTAGCGGAGGAAATTCGCGAACGCCAGCGCATTGAAAAAGAATTACGTCTCTCGGAAGAAAAATTTGCCAAAGCATTCCGTTCGAATCCCAACGCAATTACGATTACTCGGCTCAATGATGGCCGTCATCTCGATGTCAATGAAGCCTTTTGTCAAGTCACGGAATATTCTCGCGAAGAGGTTATCGGACATACGGCGATGGATTTGGGTTTATGGGTCGAACCCAATTTGCGAACTCAGTTATTTAAACATTTAACAATGTACGGGGTCATTCGCAATTATGAGTTTCAATTCCGCACGAGATCGGGAGCATTGCGGACGGCGTTACTATCAGCAGAAATTATTACCATTCACGGTCAAGAATGCTTGCTTTCACTCTCTAATGATATTACCGATCGCGTGCGCGCAGAACGCGCTTTACAAGAAGCCAATGAAGAATTGCAACGCCTTGCTCTCCTTGATGGATTAACTCACGTCACCAATCGACGTTATTTTAATACAGAAATTGCCAAAGTTTGGCAGAATTTAATGTCAACTCAAGAAGTTCTCTCTTTAATTTTGTGCGATGTCGATTATTTTAAGCGCTATAATGACTGTTACGGTCATTTAGCTGGAGATGGTTGCTTGCAATGGGTCGCAAAAGCAATTGATAAAACACTGAAAGAGCAAGAAGAATCGATGGGAGAATACACTCTTTCTCGCTATGGTGGGGAAGAATTTGCTGCAATTTTACCTCATACTGATGCCCGAACAGCATTAGAAGTTGCTAAAAGTATTCGTCAAGCCGTGGAAGATTTAAAAATTCCTCATGCTCGTTCGCCCTTGGGAAGTTACATCACCTTAAGTTTGGGAGTTGTTACGACAATTCCTTCTAGTGAATTTTCTCCAGAAGCATTAATCGGCGTAGCAGATTTGGCATTATACGAAGCAAAAGAACGAGGACGCAATCAGGTTGTTTCTGAAAATTTTTAAATTGGTTATTAGCTTGCATTGAGCACAGCCGAAGTGTTAGTTGTTGGTATCGATCGAAGTTGAAGTTTTATTTTTTTTCTTAACGATAAGGGTTTATTAGGAAGTACATTGTATTTCTGTATTTTCACTTTTTGCTTTGAGAATATTACAGGTACTAAACCCAACAATACCATCAGCAAGAAGATTATTTTGTTGCTGGAAGTTTTGGACGGCGAGTTCTGTAGAGTAACCATAATCACCATCAATGTCCAAAGCATAATATCCTAATTCTTTGAGTACGGTTTGTAAAAGCGTGACATCAAAACCACGATCGCCAAGTTTGAGGATGGGACGAAATAATGAAGTTTGCACATTAGCCGAGAAACTGCGATCGCGAGAGAATCGTGTGGAAGCAATGGAATTTATGGGATTAGTTGTCCCAAGATTGCCCCTTCCCGTTGTATTGGCAACGTTATTTTGAGTTGAAGTTGCAATTTCAGATTCTTGTTGCTCTGGGAATTGTGTTAAATTTGGATTTGGAGATATTGAGGAACGAGAAATATTAGAATTTTTAGTGTCTGTTTTGTTTTGTTTTTTTTCTGCTAAATTCTTTTGGGAGTTAACTCCAGATTCTACTTTTGTATTATCGCTATCTTTAACTTTTTCTTTTTTTTCTGTTGTTCTTCCTGTTTCCTCTAAACTTGTTTTTTGAGACTTTTCTTCTATTTCTTGCGAGGAATTTTCTTGAGAGTTTTTATTGTTCGCTTTACTAGTTTCTTTCACTTTATCGATTTTATTTTCCTCGCGATTTCGCGATTGGGTCGGATTGACTTGACTTGCGATCGGCTTTCGTTCTAATTCATTATTTTCTTTTTCTTCCTGTTTTCCAATTAAGGATTGAGTTGAGATTTGAATTGACGTATAAACAGCTAATAAACAGCCTAGAAAAAAACTTACAAATATTGACAATCTAACTTCTTTACTTTTACGCTTAAATAAAAGAAAACCAAGAAATAAAAAGATCGAAATCGATAAAAAAAACAAACCTAAATCATTATTTTTGGGACTAGAAAAATGAGACGGTTTGACCTCCAATCCCTGCTCTTCTATAGCCGTTTGAGCAATTGTCTGAGATTTTTGGGAAAAGGCAAAAATTTTTTTCATTGTTATTAGTGATTGGCGATTGGTGATTTGCTTCGACCTCTAGCAAATTTTCACTCAATAGTTTATATTAAATTTATTGAATGGATATGGTATTGATTTTAAGGCAGAATCAACTTGGTGCAGTAAATTTTCAACCGTAGAAGAATTATCTAACACGCTATTAGCTGCGGCAATTTTCTGTGAGAGAGGAATTTGGCTATTAATGCGCGATTGTGCTTGTTCTGGGGTCAGTCTGTCGCGATCGCATAAGCGTTGCAGTTGTTGTTCGGGGGAACAAGAAACAACCCAGATACTATTGACAAAATTAGTCATATCTGCTTCAAACAAAAGTGGAATGACCAATACAGCAATTGTAGCGTTGAGAGTCCCTAATTCCGACACGAAGCGATCGCGAACGTAGGGATGGATTTGTGCTTCTAACCATTTTTTCTCATCGGGATGGGCAAAAACAATATCGCCGAGTGTTTTACGATGAAGCGTCTTATCGGGAAGTAACACCTCTGGGCCATAGCGTTTTACGATTTTTATAAGGATGGGAGAATTGCGATCGACAGCCTCTCTAGCATAAATATCGGCATCGAGAATGGGAAGGTGATGTCCGCGATCGAGATAGTGAGAAACTGTTGTTTTTCCCGTGCTAATTCCTCCTGTTAAACCGATACGGTATATTGGTTGTTTGTCACTCTCCTCTTGGGAGAAGTTGGGGGTGGGTTGTTGCTTGTTATTCATTGCCCGTACGGAAAGAAGTCAGAATAGTCGTTGTGCGAGTCCAAATCACTAATCACCAACACTTCGACAAAGCTCAGTGCAGGCAATCAATAACTAACTTGTTAAATCTTGTCGTCGAAATAGTAGCCATGTCGCGATTGCCAAGATACAAAGCCAAATTGTAAGACCAAAAGCTGCTAAATTAGGATCGACAAATATTTGCATAAATTCTTCCATACTATCTTCAGGAATATTATCCGGCGATCTTCTGACTAGAAATTGAGCGAGTTGGAAAGGTAAATAAAGTGTTAGTCGAGAAAGGGGTTCGCCGGAAATTCTTCCAGCCGTTGAGAGGACGGGTTCGATAATAAAAATATATAATAAGGTTACTGTATTGGTTATCGCAATGGAACGGGTTAAAATGGCAATGGGAAAAGCGATCGCAATGCACGGCAATATTGCTAAAAAGACGCGCGTGCTTCGCAAGAAAAGAGAGCCAAATTCTGCAATTTTTATTTCTCCTTCCATCGGAATCGTTAGGGGAAGGCCAAACGCCAAACCCAAGACAAGAGAAACCAAGACAAATGATAATGCGATCGCGGTGAGAGCAACAAATTTTGCTTGTAAAAGTTTCGTGCGGCTGACTCCGTGGCTCAAGTATAAATGCAGGGTGCGCCATTGATATTCGGAGGTTGCGATCGCGGCTGTTAAAATTAATAAAGAAAGTCCCCCCAGACTCATTGCCAAACCGAGAGCAAGTTCTCCTCCTGCCGTCCCTGCAAGGGTTTCTCGAAAAAAGAGTTTCGTTCTCGGATCGCCAGTCAACTCAAAGGCAAATAATCCCCCGAGGAAAATAAAGATAAGCAATCCTACAAACAATCCCAACAAAAATAAAAATAGAGGTCGCTTGACTATTTTTTCCAATTCGATCGCAACTAAATTCCAAAACACGAGGATATCCATCAATAACCAACAGTTAACAGTTAAGCGCAAATTGGTCTAAAATACAAGAGGAAACAATTATGGCTCAACAACAAACAACAAACAACGAATAACCAACAACAAAAACTACTATGATTAAAATTTTACATCTTTCTGATATCCACATTGGTAGTAGTTTTACCCACGGTCGCATCAATCCAGAAACGGGTTTAAATACGCGATTGGAAGATTTCGTTAGAACACTCGGAGACTGTATCGATCGCGCCATTAAAGAAGCGGATTTGGTCCTTTTCGGGGGCGATGCGTTTCCCGATGCAACTCCTCCTCCTTACGTACAACAAGCCTTTGCGCGGCAGTTTCATCGCCTTGCAGCTGCCAATATTCCTACGATTTTATTGGTGGGAAATCACGATTTGCATTCCCAAGGGACGGGGGGAGCAAGTTTATCGATTTATCGCACTTTAGCAGTTCCGGGATTTATCGTGGGAGATACCATCGAAACTTATCGAATCCAAACTAAAAACGGCGAGATTCAGGTGATTACGTTGCCTTGGTTGACGCGATCGACTTTATTAACCCGTCCGGAAACGGAAGGGCGATCGATGACTGAAGTCAATACCATGTTAATCGATCGCTTGAATCCGGTTTTAGAAGGAGAAATTCGCAAACTCGATCCGGATTTGCCGACGGTATTATTAGGGCATTTAATGGCCGATCGGGCAAATTTGGGGGCAGAACGTTTTTTAGCAGTCGGGAAAGGATTTACTTTACCCATATCGTTATTAACGCGGGAAGAATTCGATTATGTTGCCCTCGGTCACGTTCACAAACATCAAAATCTTAATCCCGATAATAATCCTCCCGTTATTTATCCGGGGAGTATCGAACGGGTTGATTTTAGCGAGGAGAAGGAAGATAAAGGTTATGTTTTAATTGACGTTAAGAAGGGGGATGCAAAATGGAAGTTTTGTCCCGTTCCTGCTCGTCCATTTTGTACGATTAATATTGATGTTTCTCAGGTAGAAGATCCGACGGAAAAAATATTGCAAACCATCGCAAAAAAAGAGATTGAAGATGCGGTCGTTCGTTTAATTTATAAATTACGTTCCGATCAAATTGAAGCAATCGAGACGAAAAGTATCCAAGAAGCATTGAAAATTGCTCATACTCATACCATTACGCCCGAATTGGTCAGTCAACTCGCTCGCCCTCGCTTGCCGGAATTAGGTGCAAATAATACGCTCGATCCGATTGAGGCATTAAAAACTTATTTGGGCAATCGCGAAGATTTAAAAGACCTCTCTTCGGAAATGCTCGATGCGGCAGAACGGTTATTAAATGGAGAGGAAATCGATTTTAATCTTGATAGCGATCGCTTAGAAAATCAAGGCAGTCAGTTAAGTTTATTATAGAAATCATCGTAGCATTATCATAATGATTGAAAATTGGAGCGATCGCCAGCGATGAAACCGCTTCGAGATTTTTTTCTCCTGAGAAGTTTTTTCTTATTATCTGAATTATAAATTCACCAATTTGAAATGTACCTCGAAAAATTCTCTCGCGAGTTATAAAAAAATCTGCCAAAAATTTTTGTAAAATGTCCCGATGGCTTCGGGAAAGAGAGAAGAGAGTAATGGTAGATGCACCCTGATTGGCGATCCCTAATTCATCGGAAGGTGATTTAGGGATTTTTTTTCTCTCGGACAAAAGCCGATCGCAAGGACTTTCCCAACCTATCCGTGCTTTTCTTCCCATTGTCGCTGACGTTCTTCTTGGCGAGATCGCTTTTCTTCAGTTAAGGAATCGAAACAGTAAGGACAGGAAATCCCTTCTTGATAGCGATCGCTTTCTTTGTCTGCTTCGGAAATGGGATGACCGCAACTGCGACACATTTCGTATTGTCCCTGTTCTAATCCGTGTCCGACAGCGACGCGATCGTCAAAAACAAAACATTCACCTTCCCATAAACTCTCCTCTGGGGGAATTTCTTCTAAATATTTGAGAATGCCCCCTTTGAGATGATAAACCTTGGAAAATCCTTGTTGTAGGAGATAGGAGGTTGCTTTTTCGCAGCGAATGCCTCCAGTGCAAAACATGGCAACTTTGGGCTGTTTTTCAGGATCGAGATGGGTGCGAACGTAGTCGGGAAATTCCCGAAAAGAGCGGGTTTGAGGATTATTGGCTCCTTTGAAGGTGCCGATATCGACTTCGTAATCGTTGCGGGTGTCGATTACGGTAACATCGGGATGGGTAATGATGGCGTTCCATTCCTGCGGATCGATATAGGTTCCGACGCGATCGCTCGGGTTTGCTTCTGGAACCCCAAAGGTCACGATTTCTCGTTTGAGTTTCACTTTCAATCGTTCAAAAGGTTGTTTTGTCGTTCGGGATTCTTTGTGTTCTAAGTCAGCAAAACGGAAGTCCGATCGCAAAAATGCCAAAACGGTTTCAACTGCCTCGCGAGATCCGGCGATCGTACCATTGACTCCTTCTTCAGCCAGTAAGATTGTTCCTTTAATACCCTGTTCTTGGCAAAAAGGCAAAATCTCGGTTTGTTTTTTGCGATAATCCGGCAGGGAAACGAATTTGTAGAATGCAGCAACGATAAGGCTCATGGTAGTTTTGAGAGAGCAAGCGATCGCGACTCCAAAAATTTTTTGATTTTTTTTGACGCGAATGGTCAATATTGTGTATAATAACAAAAGTGCTTTGAAATAACAGCCTACATGGGGGTATAGCTCAGTTGGTAGAGCGCCTGCTTTGCAAGCAGGATGTCAGCGGTTCGAGTCCGCTTACCTCCATTCTTTTCTTCATCATTTCTTCAGCTTTTTCTAGGCCATAGTTTCTAGGCCATAGTTTCTAGGCCATAGTTTCTAGGCCATAGTTTCTTGACTTGTCTTTATTCCTTGTTAATTCTCTCGATATTGTGCTTTTATCCTGGAAAAAAGAAGAGAGGAAGGCGATCGCCTTGTTTAAATAGCTGCCTTGAGACTCTGACAAAAAACTTCAATTGCTTGCAATCCTTCCTCTGGCGTACCTTGTGCTAGGCGTTTCACCACTGCACTCCCCACAATCACTGCATCTGCCCCCCATTCTTTCATTTGTCTGGCGTGTTCCGGTTGAGAAATCCCAAAACCGACTCCGATCGCTTTATCCGTTACTTTGTGGAGGACAGATAACAAGTCCTTCACTTTTGCTGATACTTTTGTTCTTGCCCCAGTCACTCCAGCAACACTCACCAAATAAACAAAGCCTTGGGATTGTTGGGCGATCGCCTCGATCCGCTCTTGAGGACTCGTCGGGGCAACCAATAACGTCAATTCAATCCCCACCTCATTTCCCTTCGTTAGGAGTCCCTCTGCTTCTTCTAGGGGCAAATCTGGTACGACTAAACCCTTCACTCCTACCTCTGCAATGCGTTTTAAAAATGGTTCGATGCCGCGATATAAAATCGGGTTGTAATAAGTGAAGAGAACGATCGGGGCAGTAATGTCATTCCGTATCGATTCGACAACTTCCAATACGTCTTCTAGTTTAACGCCGCGTTTTAATGCCCGCGTTGCTGCTGCCTGAATGGTAGGACCGTCAGCAAGGGGATCGGAATAGGGAACCCCCAATTCAATAATATCCGCACCAGAGCGATCGAGAACCCGCAAGGCTTTGGCGGTAGTTTCTAAGTCCGGATCTCCTGCGGTAATAAAGGGAATTAGGGCGCATTGAGAATTAGCTTTGAGGGTTTGGAGGCGATCGGAAACGGAGGGCATAAACAGATTGGATAATTAGAACTGAGAGACTTTCAATTTTACCATTGGGAGGGTATAAATGACTGGCCATCGCTCTCAAATTTCTGCAACTAATTTGGACAGCGATCGCCCTACATTTTTAAAAACTCCCGTCCAATCTTTGGGTTTGGACTGACGGAATAAACGCATTGTTGAATACCAAGGACTGTCAGCGAGATCGAGCATCCAACGCCAATCGGGAGCATAGCATAAAACCGTCCAGATCGGCTTCCCTAAAGCGCCTGTTAAATGGGCAACAGACGTATCGATACTAATAACTAAATCCAATTGTAAAATGAGTTTTGCCGTTGCTTCGTAATCCGTTAATTGAGGGGAGAGATCGAAGACAGTAATCTCTGAGGGAAGTTTTGCTAAATCTTGAGATTTCTCCCCTTTTTGCAAGCTGTAAAAAGCGATCCCTTCAGTGTTCAATATGGGGAGAAATTCCTCTAACTGACAAGAGCGATTGCGATCGTTTTTGTGGGTGGGACTTCCCGCCCAAACAATCCCGACTTTAAGTTTAGAATCTTTCGCAGAATTGAATAATAATTGTTTTGGATATTTCCACTCTTCTCGTCCTAAATAAGGAATGCGATCGGGAATATTTTTAACGTTTTTTCTTAATAAATGAGGAAGGCTCATCAAGGGTGCGTAAACTTGAAAATCCGAGAGAGAAATATCTCCTGGCGGAAGAATTTTATCGATTCCTTGCACCGTTGAAAATAAGGGAGCGAGATCGGCAATACAAACTAAAATAATGTTCTTACAGCATTGCGCTAGCAAGGGGATATAGCGAATAAATTGAATGGCATCTCCCGAGCCTTGTTCGGTATGTACGAGAATAGTTTTATGGCTGATATCACTACCATCCCATTGAGGATGAGGACAGGTAAAAGGCGTAAATTCATCGGTTTGCCAGCGCCACTCACATTCTTGCCAACCTCTTGCAAACTTCCCTGCTTGCAATAAAGTCATCCCTAAATTAAAATGAGCGGTGGCAAAATCAACTTTGAGTTGAATCGCCTTTTCGTAGTTAAAAATCGCGCGATCGAGTTGCTTTTGATTGTGATAAACGATTCCTAAATTATTATAGGCTTCGGCATTATCAGGTTGTTTTTCAATGACTCGGTTTAAATAAAATTCTGCCTGCTGCCAGTTTTCTTTCTCTCGATAAATCACGCCCAAATTATACCGTGCTGCAATGTAATCGGGTTTCAGTTCGAGACATTGCTGAAAATAAGTAATGGCCTCATCGAATTTGCCTCGGTTATAGCGATCGCAACCCAATTGAAAATACTCTTCCGATTTATTCTCTTGGCGATCGTTTTTTCCATTGACCTCTACAGCCGTTTGCATTTCAACAGGGCTTATTGAAGTATGGATGACTTCTTTTAAGGCTTCGTCGGGTAAAATATAGGAAGTCGCGAGTAATTTTTCATCCCAGTCGATAATATCGGGAAAAAGAATTCCCGGTAGAATCTGGACGGCAAAAATTTCCTGTACGGCATCTTCAAAGCGCAGGAAAGCAACGATTTCCCCCGTATCGATATTCACCATCCAAACGCCGCAAATACGCTCTTTGAGGCTTTCCGTGATGGGAATGCCGCTAAACACCGCCGTTTCCCTCACTTGAGACAGTCCGATAAACGCCCAGCGTCCGATAAAATCAATCCCTCGCGTAAATCCCGGCAGCGTCGCAATCGCGGTAACGTTTCCCGTTTTGGGATCCACAACTGACAGATTGCCTTTCCCCGACTCTAACACCCAAAGTCGATCGTCGTACCAACGAGGCGAGTGGGGCATCGATAACCCCCGACAGATAATCTCGTTGGTTTCTACATCCATGAGAATTCCTCCCGATGCCTTATTGTGCCGCCATCCTTCTCGAGTATCGGTTTCTCCCAATACCGTGACGTATTTGGGGCGATCGCTGACAACCGCCAAACCATTCAAATGACAGCGATCTTCGAGGGCATAGGCACTCACAAAAGGCGGTCGCCAGCGCGGCACAAAACTGTTTGTTTCATCTAGCGTACACAAACAAGAAAAACGCGTATTGACAAACCAGAGTTTCTCGTTAATATATGCCATCTCATGAATGTCGATATCTCCCGTGATGTGGGTGCGACGAGGGAGATAGCAAGCATCGTGAGTGCCGGGAGGTTCGAGTTTTTGGGCGACGGCAGGGGCATTGCGGAACTCCCAAATTTGCACCTCGCTGCCGATCGCCAATTTTTCGCGATCTCCCGCCAATCCCATCGGTTTTTTAAAGATACGAAAGTGAGTATTCAGCGAACTCCCTTCCGCCCGCACGAGAATTAATTTCCCTGCTTGATAAGTAGAAATAACTAAAGAAATTCCCAATTGTTTGAGGATATCGGGAAAGTTTGTGGTATGGACGCTACGCAGGGGTTCTTCTGGATTCATTCGTGACCTGTTTTGTTGAATACATGTATTTGATTTTACACTTATTGATTTTTTTAAGGTTAGTTTGACCGACGGTCTTTTGAACTTTTAAGAATACACCCCAACAATAGAGGATATTCTCGTTGGAGACAAAGTTAATGCAAAGTATCTACAATATTTTTTGCATTCTTATCCTAATTTTATTATCTTTGCCGATCCTTGACAATCCTCCTGTTTTAGCAAGTTCGGCTAATTCTTTTTCTATAAGAATCGAAACAATAGAACAAGAGAACGATCGTTTGTCTGGGCTTGCTCTGACTCGAACCCTTGAAAAAAGAGACAACTTAGCTACTGCTTATAGCAATCGTTGTTTGTTGCAAATTTATCAAAAAAAATACCAGGAAGCAAAAGATAATTGTACTTTAGCCTTGGATTACGATCGCTCGAATGCAAGTGCATACTTACATCGAGGTTTAGCACACTATCGCTTGGGGAATTATCATCGCGCAATCGCCAATTATACCCGCGTTGTAGAACTCGATCCCGATGCGTTTGCAGCTTATTACAATCGAGGTTTGGCTTATTCTGAATTGCAAGATTACGATCGCGCGTTAAGCGATTATAACAAAGCGCTAATGACCAATACTGTCATGACTCTCGATGAACGAGGGACGATCTATAGCGATCGCGGCTTGACTCATGCAAAAATGGGGAACTTAGAACAAGCAATTACTGATTTATCCCTTGCCATTGATTGCGATCGCAATAATCCCAATTTCTATTTTAATCGCGGCTATTTATGCACGCAACACAAGCAGTATCTAGCAGCAATTCGCGATTTTTCTCGTGCGTTAGAGAAGGATAGCGATCGAGCAGAATTTTATATCAATCGGGGGTTAGTCTGGCAAAAAATTGGTAATATTCAAGCTGCTTTGCAGGATTTCCATCAAGGTGCAAACTGTTTCTACTGTCAAAAAGATAGAAAAAACTATCGGGTTATTTTGAATCTGATTAAAAAAATTGAATTGGAGCGTGCCTCGCAAATTCCAGTTATTGCTTGAAAACTTTGGCAATCGTCCCCTCTCGATGTTATATTTTGAACTGCAAACACTTGCTGAGAGGGGCAGGCAAACAGTGAAAGACGCGATCGAACAACAAGATTTAAAAGAGTATTTATTTGAAAAAGTAATTCCTCTCCTCTGTTTAGTTCCCGCCGAAAGCAAGCTGAGGAAAATTCTCGATTTAGCGCTATCGGTTGAAGTTGAAAAGTATTCCCGAGAACTGGCTGAGGAAAATTTCGATCTCAAGGAATTACTGCGCTGTGTTTTTGCCGATCGCAGAGTGAGTATTCAAGAGTTAAACTCAATCTCGGCGTTATTTGGACTGCGAGAAGTCGAACAGCGATACGTGAAAGCAACTTTAACGCAAGAATTTAAACAAGGAGAAGGAGAATTATTAAAAACGCTTGACAATTTGTTATCGGTTGTGGATGAAGAAATTACCCGAGAATTAGAACAAATTGCCAAGAAAATAAAAGAAAGTTAAAAATGCTAAACTCGTTACTGACGAATCGACAGGGTATAGCTATATTGACTGCTAATATCGCTGTTGCCGATGTTAATCTTGTAATCCCCAGCCGGCCAATATCCCGTAATATCAGCTTCTCCATTAATCGCACGGGTGCAAAAACGACCGTCGGGACCGTCAATTAAAAGAGTCGGTTCGCCACCTTCCACCTCAACCTTAATTTCCATTGAATCGATATCCGCAGCCAGCGTGATGACATGATTGGGGCTATTGGCAATAAACCCGCAATCATTTGTGGCGACATTCCCGCCAGAACGGCCGCTTAAAACTTTGTTATAGTTTGGTTGAGGTCTAATGGCAATGGTTTCGGCGAGCATTCCCCCTACATTGAGAATGCCAACGAGAATAGCCGCAGAAGACAGCATTTTAACCAGCGATCGTGTCCAGAGCATAATTTTTTCGGTGAATTCTGACTTAAGTTTGCCTTCATCCTTATTATTGCGTCGAGTCACTCAGTGTCCCGGAAAGATGTTACTGTTTGCGAACTGTCCAAATTTTGGTGTTTGAATTTGGGGTGAGCTACTCCAACTTTAAATTTTTATTCGATAATAGAGTCAGTATAATCGCTAAAAGTTCCTTTGGCGATCGCTAAATTTGCCAATCCGAGATTCCTATGACCTCTCCCAGCAATCGAGATTTAGAACAAAAACTACAAGAGCTAGAGACAGAGCTACATCAAGCCGCTAGCCCATCCCAAACTCATAATACTGCCGAACCCAAAATTCAGCCAGATCGCTCAACCTCGAAGGTATTGGATTTCGAGCGCATCACCGATACCCTGAAAATAACGTTCGATCGTTTACCTCCAGCCGGAAAAATACTGGTTGTTTTGTTCGGTGCCTGTCTGGTGTTGTCCGTTATTAGTGGTGTTTTGCGCTTGCTGACTTCCTTAATCGTCCTCGCGATCGTCGGTACTCTTGGCTATGTTGCCTATCAATGGTTTTTAAAAGATTAACGATCGCTTTTCCCAATTCTCAGCCCAGCGATCGCGATGCTTAATTGCGATCGCTGTTTTCAGCATCAACCAATAATTCACATTGTTTAAAAATATAAAAGACTCAGAAATATTAAACTCAGTTCAACAATAAAGTTTGCTTGAGTATAGGTGACTTGGAATTCTTTGAGAACGGAGTCAATTGTTTTATAGGAACTGAAAGGCATAGTATCCTCCAGATTAAATTATTCAGCTAAAGAAACGATACAAACCGGCATAAAATAGAGCATATCCTACAATATAAACAACATTGATACCAATCAAAATGATTTTTGCAATCCGCGTTTCGAGCATTTTAAAGACGAATGGAGTTACCGCTAAAACTAAGAGGACTTCTCCAAGAGCAACAAAAGTAGCATGATGTTGGGGATCCCAATAGGAGATTGGACTGATAAAACGATAATCGCTGAAAGGGAAAAAATGCAGGTGTGCGTCATCATTATGTAAAGGAAGATCGAAAAGACAATGAAGCAGCATGCTCCCACAGAAAAGTGCCGCTATTTTCCAGCGAAAATAAAGACAGAGAGCCACAGCGATCGCGGTAACGGGAATCGAATGAGATAAGGCAATAAAGTTATGCCAAGACGGATCGTAATAGGCCTCGTTCCAGATTTGACTTTCGGGTAATCTTTGAATAAATTTAGTAACGAGATAAAAGACAAAAATTGGAACATCTGGAAACATCGAGCCAATCGTAATCGCAATCTTTGCTTTTGCTTTTTCTTGAGGGTTGAAAACCTTTCCTAATAAAGCAAGATTCAAAACGTAATGACCGGGGGTGTTCATATTATTGGTTATTGATTATTGGTTGTTAGTCATTAGTTATTCACCGATAACCGATCGCTGTTTGTCCTGAGACTTTGGCGTGAGGCTTCGACGGCGAGCGCTCAGCCGAACCGCACTCAGTCGAACGCTTTACCGAAGGGATAACCGTTTACTGCATATTAACCCAGGTTGCACCTTTGAAAATTGTATCAGTGAGATCGGCACGGGTTAAATCGGCATCGAGAAGGATTGCCCCACTCAGATCGGCAAGTTGCAAATTGGCATCCTTGAGATTTGCACGTTCTAAATTGGCATCGATTAATTTTGCTTCTCGCAAATTGGTATGACTCAAATTAGCATCCATCAATTCTGCTCGACTTAAATCGGCTTTTTCTAAAGTACTGCCAATAAAAATTGTTTGGGTTAATTGTGCCGTTCTCAACGTTGCATAAGATAAATCTGCACCGCTCAAATTGCCATTGGTTAAATTTGTTCCGTGTAGATAGGCAGAGGGTAAAATTGCACCGATTAAATTGACATTCGTTAAGTTGGCGATTGCTAACTTTGCCCGCGTTAAATTGGCCGCTTCTAAATTCACTCGTTCTAAATTTGCCCAATTAAAACTCGCATTTTGAAAAATGCCTTGACTCAAATTGGCAGAGGTTAAATTGGCCTTAACAAAACCTGCTTCTTTAAAATTACCTTCTCGCAATCGAGCACCAACTAAATTCGCTCCAGCCCAATTTGTTGCCCTCGCTGTTACGCGATATAAATTAGCACTTTGAAAGTTACTATTTCTCAAATCGCTTAAAGTTAAAGTCGCACGATCGAGATTGGCACTGACAAAATTGGCTCCTCGTGCATCCGTTCGCTTTAAACTTGCCCGTTCTAAATTAGCACTAGAAAAATTAGCACCCCCTAAGAAACTGCGATCGAAATTAGCTTGCCTTAAATCCGTTGCAAAGACTTGTGCAAATGCTAAATTTGCATTCTTTAAATTAGCGCGATTTAACTGGGCAAATTCCAAACGCGTGGAAGATAAATCCGCACCTTGTAAATTGGCACTGTCTAAATTGACTACCCTTCTTTCTTCACCTTCACCTAAAGGAGTCAGTTGAGCAAATCGTAAATTTGCCCCCATGAAATCTGCCAAAACTAATCGCGCTCCCTTTAAGTTTGCTCGTTGTAAATTGGCACCTTGTAAGTTGGCACCGCTTAAATCGACACCTTCTAAATTAGCATCCTGCAAATTTGCTCCCGCTAACTCCGCTCGAGAGAGTTCGGCATTCTCGAGATCGCAACGAGGACAGGATTTTGTATTTAACAAGCGAGCGATGTGGTCGGGGTTGGCTGCACGAGTGGGAAGACTCCAAAGTATAGAGAAAATCAAAAATAATAAACCCGATCGCACGATATGTTCCCTACAATTAATTAAACGGTTCAAAGACCCGATCTCGAGTTGTTTCTTCTTCATCTAATAAGACTTGAATTTTGTCAATACCCGCACGATCGCCGCGATCGCGATATAAAGCCATAGCGCGATTCCATGCCGCGATCGCATCTGCTTTGCGGTTTCTGGCTTTGAGAACCAAACCGAGTTTGTAATAGGCTTCGGGACGATCGGGGGCGAGTTGCACGGCGCGACGATAGGCAATGGTTGCAGTCAAATACGAGTCTTGTTCGAGAAAAATATTCCCGATTTCCATTTGAATCTCAAAGGAATCGTAACCCGTCACCGAGGCTTTATTGAACATATCCCTCGCCAATTCTTCTCGTCCTTGTTGTTGGTAAATCCAACCAATTTGCAATTGAGCGCGGGGGTCGTCGGGATTCAAGCGAACGGCCCTTTGCAGGGCGATCGTTGCCCCCTCTTCATTTTCCGTCAGGCCTGCAAGGAAAATTCCCAACTGCAACCACAATTGAGCATTATTGGGATAGCGTTGCACGGCCCGTTGCAGGCGTTCGATCGCCTCTCGAGAGCGATCGAGTTCTAAAAGTGCCGTGGACATCAATCCGTAAATGCTGCCATCCCCCGGATTTTCTCGGGCGATGCCCTCATAAATTTGCAAGGCGCGATCGTGGTAGCCTTCTCGCATGAGAACGACTCCCAAACCAATATAGCTTTTGATATTGCGGGAGTCCATTTGAATTGCCCGTTGGTAGGCGCGAATGGCATTGCGATTGTCCCGCATCTGCGCCAAACAGTAGGCATAAGCATATTGAAAGTCGGGATTATTTCTATCGAGGGCCAGTGCCTGTTGGTAAGCACGAGATGCTTCGATATATTGTCCTTGCAGGGTGCGAAGATAGCCGATACCCGAGTAAATTTTGGCATTGCGGCGATCGAAGTAGGCGGCTCGTTCGTAGGTCGCGATGGCGCGATCGTAATCGCCTGCATCGATATAATCTCTAGCTTGACGCAAGAGATCGTTAAGTTGTTGATTTTGCGGTGGATACTGGGCTAGCACGGGAATTGGATTGATAAAAGCAAATCCGGTAGCGCACACCCCTGCAAACAACGCGAAAAGAATTCGAGAAATGATTAGCATTTTGTTGTTTGTTGTTTGGCTTCCAATAACTAATAACCAATAACCAATAACCAACAACTATTCAGCATTTTTTCGATACCATTCGATGGTATTTTTTAAGCCTTCTTCAAAGCTGACTTCCGCAACAAAGCCAAATTTTTCTTGGGCGCGTTGCGTATCCAAACACCGTCTGGGCTGACCGTTAGGCTTATCTGTTTCCCAAATAATTTCTCCGTTGAATACCATTAACTGGCAAATGAGTTCTACTAGATCTCGAATGGATATTTCTCGATTTGTTCCCAAATTCACCGGTTGGGATTCGCTGTACTTTTGGGTCGCTAGGACAATTCCTCGCGCTGCATCGGTAGAGTACAAAAACTCCCGTGTCGGGGAACCGTCTCCCCAAACTGGTAATGTTTTATCTCCTCGTTGTTGTGCTTCGTGAACCTTACGGATTAAGGCAGGAATAACGTGAGAACTGCGAGGATCGAAATTATCTTCAGGCCCGTAGAGATTCACGGGAAGCAGATAAACCCCATTGAAACCATATTGCTGTCGATAAGATTCAAGTTGAACTAAAAGGGCTTTTTTGGCGATGCCATAGGGGGCATTGGTTTCCTCGGGATAGCCGTTCCAAATATCGTTTTCTTTGAAGGGAACGGGGGTAAATTTGGGATAGGCGCAGATCGTCCCCACGCAAACAACTTTTTCTGCACCCGCTTTGTAGGCTTCGTGAATTAACTGAACTCCCATCATGAGATTGTCGTAAAACAATTCGGCGGGTTTTTCTCGATTGAGACCGATCCCGCCGACATGAGCCGCTAAATGAATAATGACATCTTGGTTTTGTACGACCCGATGACAAGCCTCCAAAGTGCGGAGATCGAATTCTCGCGATCGCGGCACGAAGATTTTCTCCGGGTTGGCTCCGGCTTGGTGCAGTTGGGCGATGACTTGCTTGCCAAGAAAACCCGCACCGCCCGTAACGACGATTCGCTTATCCCGTAAATCTAACATTGTGTTTTTTCCCTCTTGTCAATGGTTTCGATTTAATCGACGGTGTTGCCCCTATTTTGACGGATGTAGGCATTATCTTCCACCAATTTTTTGGCGATTTTCTCGGTTTTATTGGGGGAAGAATGTCCCAAGGCGGCTAAGTCGGCCTCAACCATTAAATACACCAATTCCTCAAAGGAAACGGAGGGTTTCCAACCCAATTTTTCTTTGGCTTTACCGCAATCGCCAATGAGCAAATCGACTTCTGCCGGACGCAAATAGCGAGGATCGAATTTGACGTAATCTTTCCAATTCAAATTGACGTAGTTGAAGGCCAGATCGAGAAATTCGTGAATGGAGTGAGTCTCATTCATGGCAATCACGTAGTCATCGGGTTCGTCTTGCTGCAACATCAGCCACATTGCCCGCACGTAATCTTTGGCATACCCCCAATCTCGCTTAGAGTCTAAATTTCCCAAATAGAGATCTTTTTGCTGTCCGGCAAAGATTCTCGCCACGGCGCGAGTAATTTTTCGAGTCACAAAAGTTTCGCCGCGGCGAGGACTTTCATGATTGAATAAAATTCCATTACAAGCAAAGAGACTATAGGATTCTCGATAATTAATCGTTTGCCAGTGGGCGTAAACTTTCGCACAAGAATAGGGACTGCGGGGATAAAAGGGGGTGTTTTCCTTTTGGGGGACTTCTTGGACTTTACCGAACATCTCCGAAGACCCAGCTTGATAGTAGCGGACTTCATTGCCGGTGCGCTGTTGGTAGTCTCGTACTGCTTCGAGCAGTCGTAGAGTGCCCATGGCCACGGAATCCACAGTGTATTCCGGGGAATCAAAGCTGACTCGGACGTGAGATTGAGCGCCCAAATTATAGATTTCGTTGGGTTGGACTTCTTCGACAACTCGTCCCAAGGTCGTTCCATCCGTCAAATCCCCATAGTGCAGGAAAAATCTCGCCCCCTCGCTATGAGGATCGACGTAAATATGATCGATCCGATCCGTGTTAAATGTCGAGGTTCGCCGGATAATTCCGTGAACTTCATAACCTTTATCCAGTAAAAGTTCGCTTAAATAAGATCCATCTTGACCGGTAATTCCCGTGATCAGGGCTTTCTTTGCTTGCGTCATGCGTTTTCAGCCAATCGTTAACATTTAACCGTTACAATTCTAACCGATGCCCGATCCGACGATCGCAAATGTTAAAGCCGAAAAACCTTTCGGAATCTGGAGTTTACCGCCTCTACTCCGGTAATGAGGATATCGACGAAAATCGCGATCGCTCGAACAATAGATGAATCTTTTTGATTGGACTACTTTTAATTGACAAGGCGCATGGCAGTCGCATCTCCAGATATTTATTCTCTTTTCAGTACAAATTCGCGATTTTTTCAGTTTTCTTTCAGGTTGCTCCTCAACAAGATTGCGATCGCTCATTTTTGGATTCTCCTGCTAAGAAATAGCAGTAAAATCTGCGAACCCGTCTCCATCGAATACCAATTATCAAAACTCAATTCCCGGTTGTGCTTTAATATTTTGTTCCAGGAAAGGATGCTTAATCAAAGTCATTTCCGTGACGAGATCGGCTTTTTCAATGAGTTCTGTTGGTGCGCCCCGTCCCGTCAGGATAACGTGAGAATCTTCAGGTTTTTCCGCCAAGCCGGCAATAATTGCTTCAATCTCGAGATAACCCAATTTCAAAGCAATATTGACTTCATCGAGAAGAACGAGACGATAATGAGGATCGCGAATGTATTCTAAAGCAGCCTGCCATGCTTCTTTTGCTTTTTCAATGTCGCGATCGCGATCTTGGGTTTCCCACGTAAATCCCTCTCCCATCGCCTTAAACACCAATTGCTCGGAAAAACGCCCCAAAATTTCCTTTTCTGCCGGTTCCCAAGCTCCCTTAATAAACTGAACGATCGCCACCTTATAACCGTGACCGAGCGATCTCAGTACCATCCCCAAAGCGGCCGTAGTTTTCCCCTTGCCATTGCCCGTATGGACGATAATTAATCCTTTGTCTCGCGATCGTTCTGCAAGTCTTTGTTTTTGTACTTCCTTCCGTCGCTGCATTTTTTGCTTGTATCGATCTTTATCCATTTTGTTGTTGGTTGTTGGGTAATTGGTAACACTTCGGCAGGCTCAGCAATCGCTGGTAACTGGTTTGACAACAATTGTACCTTTAATAAATAATTGTCCTTCAGACAAACTTAACGTTTCGATTTCTACCTCCGATCCCAAATCGAAAGAAAATGTCGCAGGCGGTTGCGACAAAAACGTATTGTCGATTGTTAAAGGCGATAAATGGAGTTGAGAGCCCGCCTCGATCTGCAAGCCCGATCGCAGGCTGAGGGAAGTTCCGTGACGATCGGGTGCAATTAAAGTACCGTTAAGGGCCATTTCCCCCGGTACAATTTTTAAATCGTGCCAGTCGATTTCCCAATCTTCCCAAGGATGATTTCGAGGGTCGAGATGGCAACTTTCGGCGATCTCGACCCAGCCCATCAGAAAATCTTTTAATGCCGTTGCCAATAGCGGAGAATTTAAAGAATTTTTCAGATCGGCTTCCGTGAGTAAAAGTGCTCCCGTCACGGTAATGGGTTCGAGAATTTGTAGGGGTTTTCCTTTAATAACCTGCCCTAAATTAATGCGAATATTTTCCCCGATTGCCCAACCCTGCCGAAAATGCAAGGCTTGATAAATCGCCCCCTCAAATACCAGCGAGACCTTGGGAATGAAACCCGTCAGGATTTGTCGATTTTTCCCAGCAATATCGAGTTCCAAACGATCGAGGCGATCGACCTGCGATCGCAGCCAGAAACGCAGGGCTGGGGAAAGTATCTTACTAATCCGTCCGCGAGGTACGTTCGAAATCGACATTGACATAATTGAGAAATGATTTTATCGTAGCGAGAGAAAGAGTGCTTCCCACCTACAGAAATTTCTCGCAATTTTTTCGGCAATTTAGGAAAAGCGACCTACAATACCAGCCAGAATCCTGTTAATATTCGTACATACTTTACCAAACTTTGGCTCTGACCGAACGAACGGCATTACGAATGGCATTTGTCAGACTGAATGTGTCAGACTGAATGACGTTCTCGGTGGGTGTTTTTCATTGTTTTGGATGATATCCCGTTTTCTCGCCGAATTGGAGTAGACTTTCATGCAGGAAAGGGTGCAAAAAATCATCTCCCAATATGGGATTGCATCCCGCAGGCAGGCCGAGGCCGCAATATTAGCCGGTCGCGTGCGAGTTAACGGTCAATTGGCATATTTGGGTCAAAAAGCCGATCTCCTCGCGGGAGATCGCTTGGAGATTGATGGCTTGGCGATCGCCGCCCAACCCCCAGACAAAGTTTATATTTTGCTGAATAAACCGAAAGGAGTTGTTTGTACCTGTAGGGATCCCCAAAAACGAAAAACCGTCCTCGATTTGCTTCCCCCCCAATATCGACAGGGCGAGGGAATTCATCCCGTAGGACGTTTGGATATCAATTCGACCGGGGCGCTTATCTTAACCAATGATGGGGATTTTACTCTAGCTTTGACCCATCCGCGCTATCATTTGCCCAAAACCTATCGAGTCTGGGTCAAAGGACATCCCTCTCAATCCATCTTGCAACAGTGGCGACAGGGGGTCATCCTTTTGGGTCGCACGACTTTACCCGCTCGGGTTGATATTTTAAAATGCAATGAAAATGGAACTTGTTTGGAGATTGTGCTAAAAGAAGGAAAAAATCGTCAAATTCGTCGAATTGCCGAACAATTAGGCTATCCTGTTATGCGATTGCATCGTAGTGCGATTGGTTCTCTCTCGCTAAAATCCCGCGATCTTCCCTTCCTAAAACCCGGCTGCTATCGCCTTCTCTCGGAAAGTGAAATCCGCATCCTTTCTTCTGGTTTTCCTTCCTCTTCTTCTCAATTCTTATCCGCGCTCAAAAAGCCTGTAGACTCACGGAGACCCTCGTAATGCACAAGCAAATTCATCTGACCCCAAATCAAGAGGAAAAACTCAGAGAATTAGGCGCTTATCTCCGCGAAATCCGCCTAAAACAGTCTCTATCTATCGATGAGCTAGAGGAGAGAACGCGCATTAAGGCTCGCGTACTCGTTGCAATTGAGGAAGCAAAAGGAGGGGATTTACCCGAACCCATCTACGTTCGTGCATTAATTCAGCAATTTGCCGATGCTCTCGGTTTGGAAGGAAGAGATTTTGCTTCTGCTTTTCCCATCGATCCCAAAATCAAGGGAATTCAAACATCTTGGAAACCCCTGCGACGTTATAAGGTTCGCTTGTTTCCGTGGTATCTTGCTTATACTTTGGTGTTAGTCTGTGCCATGAGCGGATTTTCCCTTTTGGCTTCGCGGTCGGGAGACAACTTCGCACAAAATCCCGCCCCCGCAACTCGAGATGACAATAACTTAGAACCTCCGACGATCGCGACGAATAATTCCGCAAATCCTGCCACTAACAATTCTGCCAACAATACAGCCGTAACAAAACCCCTCCAAAGTTCTCCTCAAAATCCTGCTTCTACTTCTCCAAATTCCTCTCCAGCCCCATTGCCAAAACCCGCATCCATTCCCTCGCTCCCTTCTCCCAGTACGGACGCTCGCACGGTTAGCGATCGCCCTCCGAGCAATCCCGCTTCCCCGAATAATCCCACCCCTCCAAGTGCAACGCCTAACGCTCCGGTCGTTGTTTCGATGACCTTGCAAGATGATTGCTGGTTAAAAGTTGTTGCCGATGGAGAAATTGTCTATCAAGGCACTCTTGCCAAGGGAGAACAAAAAACTTGGCACGCACAAGAGCAAATTACAGTAGTTGCCGGAAACGCTGGCGGAGTTGTCGTTGCGATTAACAACCAAGAAGCCAAGCCCCTCGGAACTCTAGGAGCCGTAGAAACGGCAACATTTGTTCCCCCCAAGTCTCGCTCTTGAAAGGAAAGCAAGAAAAAACGAAAAAAGCAAAAAATAAGCTCGTCCTGCACTCCGAATCTCCCCTTTGTTTCTTCCGATGCGAAAGGGATAGAGGTTTTATGGGAATGCAGATTAAAAGAGGAGGGGAGAAAATTGTATCTTTAATCTCCCCCATTCGTGCTAATCTTCTCGATCGCCTCGTTCTTCTGGGGCGCGACCATAAACTTCGGTGAGTTTGGCAAGGCGATCGCGAATTTCGGGGGTGAGTTGTTCTGGAGTATAACGCCAATCCCAATTCCCTTCAGCGCGACCGGGCAAGTTCATGCGTCCTTCCTCTCCCAACCCCAAAAGATCTTGTAAGGTTAAGACTGCCAATTTGCCCACAGAGGCTAAAACCAAGCGTATCATCGACCAATGAATGCCCTCAGCGGATTCGCCCCCCAAGTAGTCCCAAACGCGCTGCTTCTCTTCTGGCGATCGCGCTTCAAACCAGCCAACCGTCGTATTGTTATCGTGAGTCCCCGCATAAACGACGCAGTTATGAGGATAGTTGTAAGGTAGAAAGCCGTTACCGGGACCCGAATCAAAAGCAAAATGCAAGAGTTTCATCCCCGGAAAGGCAAAGCGATCGCGCAATTCTTCCACTTCGGGGGTAATCACCCCCAAATCTTCAGCAACAATGGGTAATTCCCCTAAATCTTCCTTGAGAATCGCGAAAAATTCCGCGCCCGGGGCGGTTAACCATTCCCCATTCGTTGCGACGGTTTCTCCTTTGGACACCGCCCAATACGCCTCAAAACCGCGAAAATGATCGATACGCATGAGATCGACATAATTGAGCATCCCTTCAATGCGCCGAACCCACCATTTAAAGTTGGTTTTTTCGAGAATTTCCCAGTTATAAACGGGATTGCCCCAAAGCTGTCCGGTTTCGCTGAAATAATCCGGTGGAACCCCTGCCATTAATTCGGCTTCTCCCGTTTCTTCGTCCAAGCGAAATATTTCTGGATTGGCCCAAACATCAACGCTATCGTGGGCAACATAAATGGGAATATCTCCAAAAATTTTAATGCCGTTATCATTGGCATATTTTTTCAGGGTAGACCATTGGCGAAAAAATTCTGCTTGCACGTATTTATGGAAAAAGACTTCGTTTTCTAATTTCTTCTGGCAGGTCGCAAGGGCATCGGGATCGCGCTTGGCTAGTTCTTCATCCCATTGATACCAACTTTCGCCGTTACGATCTGCTTTGATAGCCATAAAAAGGGCATAATCATCCAGCCAATCAGCCTGTTCTTTGCAGAAGGTTTCCAAAGATTCTTTCCGTTCGGGGGTGGCAAGGGCGGAGAAATTTTGACTGGCTTTTCTCAGGAGGGGAAATTTGCAAGCAATCGCGCAAGCGTAATCGACGCGATCGCGATCGAATTCCGGTAAATCGGCCAAATCCGCCGCGCTTAACAGTCCCTCGGACTCGAGCCATTCTAGATTAATCAAAAGAGGATTTCCGGCCAGTGCCGAATAGGAAAGGTACGGAGAGTTTCCGTATCCCGTCGGTCCGATGGGTAAAATTTGCCACACCTGCTGGCCGCTGGCAACTAAAAAATCTATAAAACCATAGGCTTCTTTGCCCAAGTCGCCAATGCCAAAGGCACCGGGGAGTGAGGTGGGATGCAGCAAAATTCCGCTCGCGCGTCTCGGTAAAGGCATATATTCAACGAACAATTATTCAGTTATCAATTATCAGTGAATGGCGAACAATTATCAATCGCGATCGGCTGGCCCGTGACGCTGCGATCTCCCCGCCAAACCCAAAGTTAAGCCAAACACCAACTAACGCGCCGAAAAAAAATTCAGAATTGCAGGGCCAACAACGTCTATTCAAGTAAGCACGACATCAACAATCAATGACGACAACAGCACGTTATTGATACCCAGTCTAAAAGGAGGTAAATATTATGTCTGACGCAATGGTCAATTCTCAAATTACTGATGCAGTTACTCAGGCTAACGTTAAGGTATTAGCCGAGTCTCCTGCTCTCTCCCTGAGCAATTTATACCAAACGATTTCCCAGTCTCTGAGTCTGTCGGCCCAAAATGCCGTGACCTCTCAACAACAAACCAATATTCTTCATCAGACCACAACGACTCAAGGGGTGAGTTTGTTGTATTCCATCGATACTCTCAGTATGGGTGTTGCTGCAAGTAAAATTAACCGTTCTGATGTCCCAGATATCATTGCCAATACACTTGCTGTGGTTCAAGCTTTCGAGAATAAATAAACTTAAAACAAGCCTGAAAGTCTCAAGCACTTTTATGTTTGTCCCTTAAACTCTACGCGCAAAGATTCTCGTACAAGTCATCATCCTTTTTTTGGAGAAAACTATCAATGTCAGAGCCGCAAGCGGTCAATTCCGCGATCACCGATGCAGTTACTCAGACTAACGTTAAGGTGTTAGCCGAGTCTCCTGCTCTCTCCCTGAGCAATCTGTACCAAACGATTTCCCAATCTCTGAGTCTGTCGGCCCAAAATGCCGTGACCTCCCAACAACAAACCAATATTCTTCATCAGACCACAACGACTCAAGGGGTGAGTTTGTTGTATTCCATCGATACTCTCAGTATGGGTGTTGCCGGAGCTAAAATTAATCGTTCCGATACCCCAGATTCCATCGCCAATTTACTGGCTGTACTTCAGGCTTTCAAGAATAACAAGCCACCAGCCTAAAACAAGTTTCACATTTTAAAGGGCTTGTTTTGTCGTTGAGTCCATATCCAACAGAATTCAATGGACTTCAACGCTGAAATCGTCTTGATTGGGAATTCAGTTCGACTATTTTCCAGTCAAGATGCACGTGGAATAGGTTCTCTTTCTCGATAGAGAGAACCTATTGCCCGAACACTATTGTTCTTAAAACCTCTTTTCCAGGAGAAAACTATCAATGTCAGAGCCACAAGCGGTCAATTCTGCGATCACCGATGCAGTTACTCAGACTAACGTTAAGGTGTTAGCCGAGTCTCCCGCTCTCTCCCTGAGCAATCTGTACCAAACGATTTCCCAATCTCTGAGTCTGTCGGCCCAAAATGCCGTGACCTCTCAACAACAAACCAATATTCTTCATCAGACCACAACGACTCAAGGGGTGAGTTTGTTGT
>JAGHZQ010000114.1 GCA_017746715.1 Cyanobacteria bacterium SBLK | reverse complement strand
TCTTTACCCGCACAAGGATCTTCTTTTGCCGCACAAGGATCTTTACCCGCACAAGGATCTTCTTTTGCCGCACAAGGATCTTTACCCGCACAAGGATCTTCTTTTGCCGCACAAGGATCGGCTTGTTCTGTTTTTTCTTTCGCAGCACAAGGATTTGCACAACCGACTGCCAATCCCAAACTTAATAAACTAACGGCTGCCATTGTTGTTAGATACTTAACTTTCATGATTGATTCCCCTCGAAATAATTTTTTAATTGAGTGTTTATCGAGCGCTTTTAGCCAAGATTTCTATAGCTTCTCTCCAAATTAATCTGGAGTGACTTTACCTTAGCGTAGCCAACAATATAGCAAATAAAATTCTTAGATAACTGAGAAAAACCTGAAAAGCATCGAAAAAAATATTAATTTATCTAATGAAACCCATCAGAAAAAAAATATTTTATAATAGCTTTGCGGAAATCTGCAAAAATGCAAATCCAACAGACACTACCCCAGCGAAACATGCGGAAGCAAAGTTTGGTATATTTAGTAACTTTTTGTTGCACGGCGATCGCTGCTTGTACGCCAGCATCGGAGACGGGCAATTTAGCAGAGGAAGTGCAAACGATCTCTCTCACGCAAACGGGCTGTCAGTTTGTGGAAACTGAAAACCAAGATTACGAGTATAAAACGACAAGCAGTGAAGACTGCAAGAAAATCAACGGCGAAACGCTTTCCAAGCGACAAGAACAATTTAAGCCTCTAGAATTAAAAGCCGGAAAGTATATTTTTCGCGTTACCAACCGTGATGTTCCTTACGAACTCGGGTTTTATCTGCGCGGGGAAGGGGCAAAAAAATTAGCCCTCCCAAAAGTCAGTGGGGGAGGATTGACGGAAGGCAAAACGCAAGATTATGAAATTACCCTGCGCCCGGGAAAATATATTTTCAGTTGTCCTCTCAACCCCACGCCGGATTATCCTATTACTGTCAACTGACATGAGAAGGAAACCTAATGGACGGTCGGAATTGGCTAGTCACAGACCAAGGTGTTTGTCAAGAGTTAAATGCCGTAGAAGATGAGAAAATTCTGACAGCACCCTATCGCTTGTATCAATTTCTCGCCGATCTCGATCGCATTTTGGATCGCTTTGACGATAATGCCGAACGTTTAAAGCGCCTCTGTCCGCGAGTTCGGCGCTTAATGGACGATTCGCCGTGGTTGCAATTGCAATATACATTTCCCGATCCGCAAAAAGGCTGGTCGGTTTCCATGCTTTATGACGAACCCGGATACCCGATTACAGTACAAATGGTGGCATGGGAAGCCGGGCGAGTCTCGACCATTCACAACCATGCTGCTTGGGGACTGGTCATGTTATTGGATGGCGAGGAAAAAAATACTTTTTGGCAGCGCTCGCCCGAGTCCGAGTTTCCGGATCGTATTGAAAAAGCCAGCGAACAAATTTTCTCTTCGGGAGATATCATTTGTTTCTTACCCGATGCCATTCACTCCGTCGAAGCAATGGGAGACAGTCCGACCATTTCTTTTAATTTATACGGGATCACCACTTACGATCGCCGTTTTGTTTTCGACCCTCAAGCTCGCACGGCCAAAACATTTTAAATATGTTTGAACAATTTGCCAGCGATAATTATTCGGGAATTTGTCCCGAAGCAATGGACTATTTTCTCAAAGCAAATCAAGGTAGTGCTTTGGCTTATGGAGAAGATAACGCGTTATCCATGCTTTAAGAGGGAAAAACTGGCATTTTTATACATTTATTGGCGTGAATGGCGTCCGTTTTATGTATTCTTGGAATATAACGCGATCGCGAATTGAAGGGCTAGTTGTAGATATTCGATCTGCGATCGCTCGAATCTAAAAGAGTTTTTCTAACTCAAAAAGATGCTCGTTTTTCGATTAATTCCCATTGGCACTATTGGTTATTTTCAAACTGCTGAGCTTGCGATGAATTTTGGTAAAAAATGGAAGGAGAACCAAACAAAAACCCGTGAGACCCAAAATTCGAGTGAGAATAGCCAAAGTACCTTTAATTAAACGACCGAGCCAAGGAGATAACCATTCTAAATAACCTTGTTTTGCGATAAATTGATTTTTATCAAACCCATATTTAATGATTTCTCCATCACGAGCATTAAAATGCCATTCAAAAAAGCGTTTTGTATTTTTAAATCGGTAAATATCTAGTACCGGAAAATAGTCAATTTCGTCCACTTCATCAAAAGATTGAATGCCTTGAGGTTTTTGCTCCATAAAAGCCTTTTTCGCTTGTTCAAATGAAAGTGGGGTGGTTGATATTGTAGAGTTTTGGATCGGGATATCGCTGACGATTGCAGGCATGCCTTCCTTAAAAAAGGAAGGAAGAAAAATCGATTCGCCAATCCAGATAAAGATTAATACCGTAAAGCATGAAGCAAGCCAGCGATGTATTATTCTTGACTGCTTTGTTAGTAATTGTTTCATCGATCTAGTCGTTATTGCTTGTTAATTTTTGACTGCTCTTCAGCTTTAAATTGCTCGAATAATGGGTTGAAGTTATGGGGCTGTTTTTTGTAGTTTAACATTCCATCATTGAGAATAACCCATTTTTGAGCGCTCTTAGTCCAAGTATGTCCGACGGGTTTGAGCCAACTTGTATCATCTAAAGTTCCCGGTTTGATGTTGGAAATCTTGGGATTTCGCTCGGGATTGTGGAATAGTCTCGTTCCGCACTCGCCACAAAAGAAACAATTCACTTCGCGTCCGCTATGCGAGATTCGTTTCCATTGTTTGGGTTTTCCTTTTAGGATAATAACAGCATCCCGAGGGACGGGCATCGACATTCCAAATGCACTCGACGATTGCTTCTGACATTCCGTACAATGGCAAGCATAAAGGGTTAAGGGAATAGCACGAATTTCATAACGAATTTGTCCGCACTGGCATCCACCCGTGTAAGAAATTGACATATCGATCGCCTCAATTTTTTGTTAATGCTTAATTTCTGATATGATAGAAGAGAAACTGTATTGAATTCTATTTTTATTTTATGAATATTGCCGATTTTGTTTTAATTGGTCTCAATCTTCTGTTGGGTTTAACAATATTTTTGTTTATTTTTCGGATCGTGCTTACTTGGTATCCCCAAGTGGAATTAACGCGTTTCCCCTTTAAGGCGATCGCCATTCCAACGGAACCTTTTCTCATTCCAACCCGTAAAATTGTTCCTCCCATCGGTGGGGTCGATATCTCTCCCATTATTTGGGTAGGTATTGTTTCACTATTACGAGAAATTCTAATCGGACAACAAGGTTTATTAAGAACTTTTTTATAATTGTTTTCTCATTCTTCATTCTTTGCCCGTTCCCAAAAGCCCTCGAGTTCTTCTAAAGAGTATTCCGTCAGGGGACGATCGGCAAAAGTTTCCATTTTTTCTAGGCGCTTGACAAAGCGTTGATTTGTACCTTGTAAGGCTTGGGATGGATCGAGATCGTACCAGCGCGCAATATTAATAATTGTGAATAATAAATCTCCCAGTTCTGCTTGTTGATGTTCTTTATTCTTTTCGGCTAAGGCTTCTTGAAATTCTCCTAACTCTTCTTGAAATTTCCCCCAAACATCTTCAATTTTATCCCATTCAAATCCCATTGCAGCGGCTTTTTTGGACATTTTCATACTCGCTGTTAAAGGAGGAAGCGTGCGGGCATAGCGATCGAGTTTGCGACTGAGTAATTGTGCTTGGTCGGGAGTTTCTCCTTTTTCCTCGGCTTTAATTTGTTCCCAATTTTTGCGAACTTCGCTAACATCTTCCACTTCAATTTCTCCAAAAACATGAGGATGACGGCGAATCAATTTTGCGCCAATTCCCCGCGCCACCTCCATGAGAGAAAATTGCTTGTATTCTTGCGCGATTTGTGCTTGTAGGACGACTTGCAAGAGGAGATCCCCCAATTCTTCCGCGATCGCCTCGGTTTCCCCGCTTTGAATGGCCGCAACCGTCTCGTAGGCTTCTTCAATGATGTAGGGGATCAAGGATTGGGGCGTTTGTTCGAGATCCCAAGGACAGCCGCCATCGGGCGATCTCAACTCGGCAACAATTTCGATTAATTCTTGCAGTGCGTTGAGGGTATCTTTGTAATCCATCGCTTTGAGTTTACGCCTCCATAATTAGCGTACCGTCACCGGAGACGACCTCGCCGATTGCATAAATTTCCAAGTTGCGATCGCCAAACCATTTTTGCGCTGCTTCCACTTGTTGGGAAGACACGACGATCGCCAAACCAATTCCCATATTAAAGGTTTCCCACATGGCTTTTTCCGGCACGTTCCCTCGGGTTGCCAGCCATTGGAATACTGGGGGAACTTGCCACGCGCGGCGATCGATGGCGATCGATTGTCCCTCACCGAGACAGCGAGGCAAATTTTCCGGCAATCCTCCCCCGGTAATGTGAGCCATACCTCGGATATCGAGACCCGATCGCAGCGCCGCGAGAATGGGCTGTACGTAAATCCGCGTCGGGGTTAGAAAAACTTCCCCCAAAGTCCGATCCGCAAAAACACTTAGGCGATCGTCCCAGCTCAACCCCTGCGTCGCGATAATTTTTCGGACTAAAGAAAACCCATTACTGTGAATTCCCTGACTGGGCAAAGCCATAACACGATCGCCAACCTCCACCCGAGCGCCATCCAGCAAGCGCTCCTTCTCCACAATACCCACGCAAAACCCAGCTAGATCGTATGCTCCCACGGGATAAAATCCGGGCATTTCGGCGGTCTCCCCTCCCAAAAGCGCGCAATCGCTCTCGCGACAACCCGCAGCAATCCCCCTCACCACTTCTGCCAATTGTTCCGGCTCTAATTTTCCCGTCGCGACATAATCCAAGAAAAATAAAGGCTTCGCCCCTGTCGTCAAAATATCGTTAACGCACATAGCGACTAAATCGATCCCGATCGTATCGTGGCGATCGACCGCCTGTGCAATTTTCAATTTTGTTCCCACCCCATCCGTCCCGGAAACCAGCACGGGTTCTTTGTATCCCGCCGGCAATTGAAAACACCCGGCAAAACCCCCCAGAGCACCTAAGACCTCGGGACGATAAGTACTTTTTACCTCTTGACGAATGCGATTGACAAAATCGCGACCCGCTTCAACATCCACCCCTGCTGCTCGATAATCCATCTTTTCCAAATTTCATTTTGAATTTTGAATTTTGAATTTTGAATTGATTCACCCCTCCCATCCCAAAGCCTCAATGACCTGATTGCCAAGCTGTACCGGATCGAAAGGTTTGGTCAGCACGGCTTTCACGCCAAGTTGAGCATAGCGCCTTTGTTCGGCTGCTTGCACCTTGGCCGTCAAAAAAATTACGGGAATTTCTTGGGTTGCAGGTTCTTCTTGCAGTTTTTCCCATGTTGTCGGCCCGTCTAAGTCCGGCATCATAACATCCAAGAGAATTGCATCGGGTTTTTGATCTAGGGCAACCTGCAATCCTTCTGCTCCTGAGGAAGCGGTTAATACTTCCCATTCGGTATTGATTTCCAAACTCAACTGAGCGACGGCTCGAATATCCGCTTCATCGTCCACAATCAAAATTCGTCGCTTGGTCATCTCATTCCACCTCTTTTAGATGTTGCTCTTTCAGTTGGGCAACCGATCGCGAGCATTTTATCCAACTCAAGGCATTTTGACATACTCCTACCGTTAAATCAAAGCCCCTCGCTTCAAGGAAAGGGAACGAGAGCGATACTCGTGCATCAGAGGTCTCAATCGCGATCGCCCTGCCAGTTTAAGAAATCGGCAATTTGCCCCCCTAAGTTGACGCAATCGTAGGGTTGAGCGATCGCCCCCGCTACGCCTAATTGACTGAAATATTCCGCATCCGCACAGCGCAGGCGATCGACAGTCAGAATAATGGGGATATGCTGCGTTGCGGGATGACTCAACAACTGCTGTAAAATTCCAAGGGGATTTGCGTCTAAATTAATAAGAATAGCATGAAAAGACTGGGTTCTGGCAAAATTAAATCCTTCTTGATAAGAAGATGCCACCCAAATTTGCCAATCGGTCATGAGTTCCAATCCCGCTCTGGTAACATAGCGGCGATCTTCTTCGCCATCAATGAGCAGGAGATGTCTTTTGCGGGTTGTTGCGGGGAAGGTTGCAGACTGCCACGGTATTTTCATGCCCTTGCTTTTGGGGGTAGGGTGAGTGGAAAAACAGCTAGCGGTATTGGGAAGTATTGGCTCGATAATCATTGCCATTCTCGATATTAAAAAGTTTTTTATGGGGAAACTCGAGCACAAAATAAAACTTAAATGTGAAAAAGCCGTGAAGAACTTCCGGTTCGTTACAAAACTTAACAAAATTAATTTGCGAAAAATTGCAAATTGTGAATGTCGAATTGTGAAGGCGGCTTAAAATTGTTGGGGCAAAGGAAGGGTAAAGTAAAAAGAACTGCCTTCCCCTGGGGTACTGTCGACCCAAATGCGGCCTTGGTGTCGCTGGACGATCTCGCGACAGATGGGCAAGCCCAAACCCGTACCGCCCTTCTCCCGCGAATCCGAAGCATCGACTTGTTGAAAGCGACCGAAAATACTTTCGAGCTTGTCTTGGGGAATGCCGCGACCGCGATCTTTGACCTCAAATAAAACGTGTTCGGCTTGAATGAAAATCCCAATCCCAACCATGCTGCGAGGATTAGAGAACTTAATCGCATTACTGATGAGATTGGTTAAGGTTTGCAAAATCTGATCCGGGTCGGCCCAAATACTCACGTTAGGGGGGGATTCGAGATAGGGGTCTTCTTCTTGTCCGGCATCTTTGAGCCAAAATGGGCGGCGTTCGCATTTTAAGCAGAGGCCGATCTCGGCTTCTTCTGCCATTCCTTGCATGGCCTGGGCCGCTTGAACCATTAAGAGAATCCCATCGCAATGTTGCTTGACAATCTTGACTTTTCCCGACTCGATCCGCTCTAAATCCAAAATGTCATTGAGCAAGCGAGTCAGGCGATCGGTATTATTAATGGCAATTTCCAACATTTGTTGCCCTCTTTCCTCAAATTTTCCGAGGCGGCCCGTAGCGAGAAGTCCGAGGGATCCGCGAATGGACGTAAGTGGAGTCCGTAATTCATGACTGGCTACGGAAATGAATTCATCTTTCATTTGTTCGACGGCTTTGCGCTCGGTGATATCCACAAGAGAAATTAAATAAGCCGAAGGATCCCCTTCCCAAACGATCGCTCCCGCACGCATTTCGGCAATGCAAACCGTACCGTCCTGCCGCAGAATGGAAAGTTCGCATTTTTGTTGAGCAGAGAGAGGCATTCCCAGATGAAATCCAAGAAGTTGCTCTTGGGAGCGACCGAAGATTTTTTGAGCGGCACCGTTGAAAAAACGAATCGTACCGGCGCGATCGCAAACGACAATGCCATAAGCACTATGCTCGATGGTGCGTCGCAATTGTTTTTCGCTCTCTCGCAGGGCATTTTCTGCTTTCGTGCGTTCGGCGATTTCGGTTTGCAGTTGTTCGTTGGTGGCTTGGAGTTCTGCCGTTCGCTCGACCACCATCTCTTCCAAATTATCGAGAAGTTGTGCCTGAGATAGGGCAATGCCAATTTGATCGGCGAGAGATCCGAGCATCTCGATTTCATCGGACTGCCAATAGTGGGGAGCGTAACATTGGTGAACGATGAGGGCGCCCCAAGTTTCATCTTGGATGAAGATAGGTACTACCAATTGAGCGCGAAACCCGAGGGCTGCCGGCATGGCGATCGCCTCGGGCAGGGTGAAAAGATCGTCGATCGTCCAAAAGTTGCCGGGGTGAAAATCTTGTGGAGAGAGGCGCTCGGGCACGGGCAGGGGGAGTTCGAGACCGCCAACCCCCTGAAGTTCCGGTAAAACCGCTTCTTGTTTGACAATTCCCGCCAACTCCGAGGTTTGCTGCCAAATTAAAACGCGGTCGGCATCGAGTAATTGCTGGACTTCGAGAACGGCGGTTTGCAAGATCTCGGTCAAGTCTAAAGATTGACGAATTTTGAGAGTGAGTTCTGAAAATAATTGCGATCGCCGATAGGCCTGTTGGAGTTGCTTTTGGGTTTCGACGCGAGCCGTAATGTCGATGCTGACAAAAACGGCGGCTCGCTCCTGCTGGTATTTTTGCGCCACGATTAAATATTCTCGCGATCGCTGCTCCCATTCGAGGGTGAGGGTTTGAGAAATGGTTGTTTCTGAGGACGCAAAAAACTCTTCGACAAAGCGAACGAAATTCTTGCCCTGCCGAATAAATCCCAAAGGCTGAGCGATAAAGGCCTCGGGAGACAGTTGAAATGCTTGTGCCAACTGACGGTTTGCCCCCAAATACCAAAGGGAATCGTCCCTCGCCCCCACCCAAGAAACAAAACCGGGTACGGCATCTAAAACAGCTTGCAATTGTTCCTTAGCAGCTTGTAATGCTTCGAGGGAGTGCTTGCGCTCGGTAATATCGTAGGCAATTCCCAAAATTTGGTAAATTTCTCCCCCTTTATCCAACAAAGGGACGTAGCTCATCATAAAAGTTCGCTCTTTGCCCTTGGCAACGGCAAACGTACACTCTCGGGTTTGCGGGCGGCCGAGGCGGGCGGCTTCTTGGAGCAGGGGAAGATAAATATCTACGCTGCTTTGGGGAAATAGTTCGCGATCGGTTTTGCCCGAGATGGCCTCGAGGGATTTGTCCCAAACCTCGAGGGTGCGAGTATTGGCAAATTGATAGCGCAGGTGGCGATCGTAAATGGCAAAGATATCGGGAATATTATCGATGGCTAGACGAAAGCGTTCTTCGGAGCGAACGAGTTTGGTTTGAGCGCGAATGCGTTCGTTAATTTCGGCCTGTAAGGTCGCATTGGCTTGTTGGAGCTGCTTCGTGCGCTCTTCGACGCGATGTTCTAATTCATCATTGAGTTGCTGTAATTCCCGTTTGGCGCGAATGCGATCGCTAATGTCTCGCGCCACCCAAACCACGCTATCTTCCGAGAGGGGGGAAAGACGACCGTCGAGCCACATTTCGTCGTCGTTGCCGATGGGAATGCGATATTCGATATTCGTGGTCTCTCGGGTCTCTAAGGTGCGTTCGATCGCTTGATGCAAGCGATCGGCAGTTTTTCGGGGCAGAACGTCCCGTAGGGCTCTGTCCGGAAGTGCATCGGGTCGTTCGCCTTCCCAGGCGATTTTGGTGGGGGCCACTTTCAGACACCGTCCGGCGCGATCGCGGACGATGACCGCATCCGTCATGGCCGCAAAAATCGCGCGCATTTCGGCTTCGGAGGCTTTGAGGGCATCTTCCGCTCGCTTGCGTTCCCGTAATGCAGCCTGACGCTCGGTAATATCTTCAACTAAACCAAAAACAAACTGCACCCGACCTTCTTTTTTGACCGCACAAGCCGTCAAGCGTCCCCAAACGATCGCGCCATCGGAGCGAATGTAGCGCTTTTCGATTTGATAGGATTTTCCCTTACCCTCGCACAAAGCGGCAAAGCGATCGCCATCGACTTCTCCATCTTCGGGATGAGTCAAATCCACAAAGTTCAACTGTCGCAAATGTTCGCTGCGATAGCCGATAAATTTCTCGAAGGCGGGATTGGCTTCGACAATGCGACGATCTTCCCCCAAAATGCAAATACCAATCCCCGCATTGGCAAAAATCGCCCGAAAGCGTTCTTCGCTTTCTTGCAAAGCCGCATTCGCCCGCAGAAGACGCAATTGATTTTCCACCCGCGCGAGAATTTCTTCTTTTTGAAAGGGCTTGGGAATGTAATCGATTCCTCCGACTCGAAAGGCTCTAACTTTATCTTTGGGATTGTCCAAAGCACTGATGAAGATGACGGGAATGTGTCGGGTGCGCTCGTCGGCTTTCAGTTGTTCGCAAACTTCATAGCCATCCATATCCGGCATCATAATATCGAGTAGGATCAAGTCCGGCGGCATCATTTGCGCGGCCGCTAAAGCTAAGGTTCCATTCAGAGCAGGGCGCACGTCATATCCCTGCTGGCTTAACAATTCCGTTAGCAAGCGCAAATTGGCTGGTGTATCGTCAACAACCAAGATATTACTTCGAACAACTGAAAAATTAGAATTCACGAGGGCTGGAGGAATAATTTGATGGGCGGGCAGGCGCGGGCTCTTTGAGTCGGAAAATTGAGGAACAAAGAAATTGATGACTCATTCCTAAAGTTCCCTATCTTTATAATTTAACAATGGGAGCGGGAATTCCCCTCTTCACTTCGGCAATGCTTCCTTCGGCTTGGCTCGGGGCAGGCAGTAACCCCCCCATCAACAAAAATGAAGCCATAACTCTCATCTCCAGTATCGAGGATTGCCTTATGCACCCTCTACTTTGCCTTTTTTACCAAAAATCTTTAGTCTTCCCAAGTTTTTCACAATTTTTCTCTAGAGTTAGGTGAAACTGGAACACTTAGTTTTCTTTTTTACCACCTCGAATCGAGGGAGCGAATCTCAATGAAGATCGAACTGAACGCACCAATCGTAACGAATGCAATCGGAAATGCCATGGATGCCAAACCCAAACACCCCTTTACCTCTGGAAAGACTACAGGCAATATGGCGATCGATGAATGGGAGACCGGAGCAATGCCGAGTCTTGATGAAATCTCCCACGAACTTCGCACGCCTTTAACATCGATTCAAGGTGCGTTAGGATTGCTTTTGAGTGGGAAGGTGGATCCCCACACTCGAGAAGGCCAGCAACTTCTCAGAATTGCGGCTAACAATACCAAGCGATTGTTGCGCCTGACCAATGCGATCGAGCAAGATGAAGCGGTTTCGACTTCTCTAATCTCTAATGAGGCTCTAGAACGCTTGCGTTTGGAGGCTGATTTGCAAACGGCTTGGGAAAGGAAAGAGTTTCAGGTTTTTTTTCAGCCGATTGTTTGTTTGCGTTCCCATTGCATTCTCGGGTTTGAAGCACTATTGCGTTGGTTTCATCCCACCCGTGGTTTTGTTTCTCCGACACAATTTATTCCCATTGCGGAAGAAACCCTGTTGATCCACGATTTGGGATTGTGGGTCCTCGAGGAAGCCTGCCGGCAACTCCACCAATGGCAGCAAGATTTTCCGCAACCTTCTCCGTTAACCTGCAGCGTTAACCTCTCGGCGTTGCAGTTATTGCATCCCGATTGCGTGCAAAGCATTCATCAAATTTATCAAGCCTCGGGCGTCGTTATCGGGACGTTGCGCGTGGAAATTACGGAGAGCATGTTTATTGAAAATTCTCCTGTGGCGATCGCGGCATTGCAGGAACTTAAATCCCTTAATATTCCCATTTATCTGGATGATTTTGGCACGGGATACTCTTCTCTGGCTCGCTTGCACCAACTTTCCGTTGATGTTCTCAAAATCGATCGCGCTTTTGTCACGCGAGAGCAATGGGAAATGATTCGCGGCATTCTCTATTTAGCCGAGAGTTTGGGTCTCGATACCATCGTTGAAGGGATTGAAACCCGAGAAGAACTTCAATGCATCGAGAATATCGGGTGTACTAAGGTTCAAGGCTTTTTGTTTGCCCGTCCTTTGAATGGGGAGAGGGCAACTATCTTATTGCAAAACGGCGGTAAATGTTAAAGAATGTAGCAATTTCGCGTTTGGGTGGCGGCCTTCACGAGTTTTTCACATTCTTTGATTAGAGTTCTAAACAGAATAGCTCAATCAAGTTTTGGAGTTGAGAAAAGTTATGTTTGACTGCAAAATTGAAATCATGGAAGCCTTCTACGAAATTTATTCTGTAACCATGATTTCTGGGGTGATGGCAGCAAAAGAATTCAATATCGTGCAACAGGTGGGATGCGAGTTTGCAATTGCGCCCGAGCATCGCGATATGATCGAACGAATTTTCTATGCGATTAAAATGGGACGAATTCAAGTGCTGAACGCGGAGAAAATTAGCTTGCACTGCGTTGCCGCGTAAAATGAGAAGGCGATTGCCTATCTCTGCAACTTCAATCGCTAAACTCTATGGACATGAGCGAACTCCTCGATCTTAATGAATACAAAACAAGGATTGCCGATCTCTACGATCGCAGAAGTTCGACTTACGATGAGAGTCAATGGCACGAGCAAATTTGCCAGACCCTTCTTGCCAAAGCCGACATTCATGCCGGGCAACGGATTTTAGATATCGGTACGGGAACCGGGCATTTAGCGATCGCGGCAGCTAGGGCGATCGGGACTGAAGGGCAAACGATTGGTGTCGATCTCTCTGCAAAAATGCTGGCCATCGCCAACCAAAAAATAGCAACATTGGGATTGACCAATATCCTCCTCTACCATGGCGATGGGGAAAATTTGACCTTTCCTTCCCTTCGCTTCGATCGCATTTTATCGGCCAATACATTTCCTTGGATTGAAAATAAGGCGGTCGCATTGCGTCTTTGGTACGATTTGCTCGAGCCTGACGGGTTAATTGGCATTCATTCTCCCGCCGATACGGCTTATGTTGGCAATGTTGTGCTCCGAACGCTCTTTGCTCGCTATGGGGTAGAGCTCGAGTTTAGCAACCGCCTCGGTACCTTGGCAATGTGTCGGGATTTGTTTGCGAATGCGGGATTTACGGATATCGCGATCGCGACGGAACAACATGGCAGTTATATCGGTTTAGACAAGGCCGCATCTGCTTGGCATAACCTTTCTAATCTTTTGTCCGATCCGACGATGGATTTCTCAACCCTTTTGCCACCAGTACGATTGGCAGAGGTTGAGGCAGAATTTAGAGTCGAACTCGAACGTCGATACAGCGATCGGGGCATTTGGAACGATCTAACGACATGGTACGTTATTGCTAAAAAGTCCCACTGAATTTAAAATTCAATACTGGTAAATGGCTAATCCCTAATTGCCGATCGCTTCTCCCAAAGACTGTTTTAAATTACCGAGCGCCTCTTTTCGGTAGTCTCCAGTTTGTTGGAATTGTTCTGCCAATTGAGAGAGGGCTGTTAGTTTTTGCTGCATTTCTTCAATGGCTTCGCCCATGGGCGGCAAGATTTCTTCATAGAGATTAACCCGTCCCCACAATAACGAAGTGCTCGATTGTCCTTCTTTCAGACGATTTTCTAAGGCTTGCAGGGCATTGTGTTGGCTTTCGCATTCGTCGCTATGGTTTTTTAACGTTTCTTCCGCTTCCGCGATCGCCGCTTGAATTTCAGCCAAATCCCCTTCTTGTTTTTGACACTCCGTTTCGATCGCGCTGCGTTGCGCTTCCAGACTGGTCAAAACCGGGGTTAAATCGATCGCGCCCCCTTCGGCATCATCTTCGGGAATTCCCTGTCTGCGACGCAGAACGCGCGAATTTTGGGCGAGGATCGTTCGCTTTTCTGCCAAAGTCCGTCGCTGACCGACTAGGGTTTCATCGAGAAGTTTTTTCTGTTCCCGTTCGTCTTCTAATTCTTGTTCGATCTCCGAACTTTCATAAACGGTGGCATTCTTGAGTTTTTCTTCCAACTCTTCGACTGCTTCTTGTTGCAGGGCTAATTCTTCTTCTTGATCGGCAACAAATCGCTCTAATTTTTCCAGTTCCTTTTGCAATCCTTCGACAACCCCTTGTAATTCTTCGAGGGGCATGGCTTCGAGGGCGGCCGCATCGACGACCGAATCTTCTGCTTCGCCCCCATCTTCCCCTGCCAAACCCAGCAGGGATTGATAAATCTCCTCCTTTGCATCCCAATCTCGTTTGAGAAGGGATATGGAGGTTTCCGCGAGTTCCAGACGATGCTGGCGAGCGTGTAATTCTTGCTTGGCTTGGTCCACTGCTACTTTTGTCCCTTGGTGCTGCTGTTGCAGTTCTTCTAACTCGCGAATTTGGCGATCGATGTCGGCCTGCTGGTCTCGAGCCTGCGATCGCGCTTCTTCCAACTGCTGCCAATGTTTGTTGGTATTGAATTGCTGGCGTTCTAAAACCGCGATCGCGCTTTGAACGTAACTCTGAAGTTCGCCGGTCGGCAGGACAGTGGTTTCGAGATAATCCAACAATTCTTGAATGCGAGTTGCTTGTTCTGGAGCCAAGCCGACTACTTCCGTTGCCGGAGGAGCTTGGGATAAATCTTCTTGACTTTCTTGCAAGCGGCGCTGTTCTCCGCGCAAATGCTCCCAAGCCTGTTCTAACTCTTGAGTTTTGCGCTCGAATTCCTCGCGAATGCGATCGGCCTCGGCTTTGGCCCGTTCTAAATCCTCGCTTTGCGCCCCTTGGAATTCCTCGCCCTCTTGTCCGTCGCCTTGTTCGCGCAACTCTTCAAGTTGAGCCAGCTCGGCATCGAGTTCCATTTCTCGCTTGCTGAGTTCTTGAGCCTGTAAGGTTAAGGATTGCTTCCAACCTTCAATTTCTTCTTGTTGGGTTTTGATCTTCTCTTGAAGTTTGGACAATCGCTGCAAATCTCTGACAATTTGCGGACCTGCCGCTTCCGGCACCCCTTGAACTTGTCGATTGCCCCCGATATTGACCAAAATCAGAGCGCCCTGCTCGAATTCGCCGGCTTCCTCTGCTGGAATGGTTTCTTCCCCGGGTACCGCACTCCAATTTTGCTCGTTGCGCTGACAGGCAAGGAGTTTGAGTTCGGTCACGACCTTCGCCATGAACCCGCCTTTTTGCTTTTTGACTTCTGCAAGATACAGCATCCCGCGTTACTAAATTAAGTTAAGAATAATCGTTCAATTTTACTGTTATTGGAGTCTTTTACGACAGGGGGAACGGCAATTGCATTGAATAGAGCCTCCAAAAGAGCGGCCGAGCGTCCGTTCGAGTTTACCCCTTCGCTTCTCCAGCTTTAGTATCCAGCTTAACCAGCCAAGTCCTCACTTGCCAAGAGCGTTTCCCCGATAAATTTTGGCTCTCGGGCGATCTGCCCCAAAAAGAGCAACCCGACCCAGTGAAGGCGATCGCCCCATTCCCTCGACAAAACAAGAAAATTATTTTTTGAGAGACTGGGCGCTAAGTCGAAGCGTACAATAATATCTAACTGCTCATCTTAATCTAATTTTCCCATTGAGTGGTACTGAATTGCCAACGCCAACTCCCGCTCTCGAGAGCGGTCTTTGCCCATCATGCAGGGAACTCTCAATGAAATTGACATTCGCAGCATCCTGCAGTTGATCGAACTCGGTCAGCGTACGGGAGAATTGTTTGTGGAAACTTATCGCTCTCCCCTGCGGGAAAATCTTGATAACTCTCTCACCCCGAGTTCGAGACGCTATTTAACGCGACCGACCTTGGGGGATTCTCCTTTTTGGTTTGTCTTTTTTGTCAATGGCAAGATTGCTTATGCCGCCGATCGCTCGAGCGGTAGCTTTTCGCGCCTGCGAGACTACCTTCGCTATTATCGCGCCGAAGAGTCCGTCGCTGACCTCAACAGTCCTCCGAACAAATTCGCGACTCCCGAATATGCCTGTTTGTGGCAGTTAATGGAAAATCGCATTATCACGCCCGCCCAAGGAAAAAATATTATCTATCGCACGATCGCGGAAACCCTGTTCGATTTATTCGGCCTGCACCAAGGCATTTTTAATTTTGAGGGAGGAACGGCCCTCGCTCCCCAACTCACCACCATAGAAATCGGTCCGCTTGCCGCCAAAATCGTCAAGCAAATGCAGCAGTGGAAGCAATTGCATCCCCATATTCAATCTCCCGATCGCTGCCCCGCGATCGTCGAAAAAGTCGCCTTGCAAGCAGCCCTGCCGGAAAATGCCTATCAAAGTTTAGATCGCTCTTGCGATGGCAAAACCACCTTGCGCCAACTGTCTCGCTTTCTCAATCGAGATATTGCCATTATTGCCCGGGCGATTTATCCCTACGTGCAAAAAGGCTGGATTCAATTGCTCGATCGCGCTCCTCCCCGAGAGGCCGCCCGTCCCCTGCGAGATTCTCGGCATGACTTCCCCTCCATCGCCTGTCTCGACGACGACTTGACCATCGGGAAAAGCGTGGAATTCATGCTTCAATCCCACGGCTATCGAGTGACGGCCATGACGAATCCCTTGGGAGCGATCGGGGAGTTCTTTCGCATCAAACCCGACTTAATCTTGTGCGATATTGCCATGCCCGATCTCGATGGTTATGAAATTTGTGCCATGTTGAGAAGTTCGACGCGCTTTCGCCAAACTCCCATTATCATGCTAACCTCGGCAGATGGTTTCATCGATCGCGTCAGGGCGCGTTTAGTCGGAGCAACGGATTATCTCACCAAACCCTTTGGCGCCGGAGAATTATTGATGCTGATCGAGAAATATCTCGGTTTCGATCCCCTCCCTTTCCCTCGAGAGGGAGAAAAGACGGACAGCCCAAAATTCTCCAGGGAAAAATCTCCTTCAGTTTGACCCGATATTGCGATCGCGGCGGGTAAAAACAGGAGATACTTGAAGAGCCAGATGAGGAATTAAGCTAAAGAATCAGGAGAAACGAGGAAATATGAGTAAAGTTTTAGTTGTAGAAGACAGCTTGGCTCAACGACAAATGATTTCGGAGTTGCTCAAAAGTAGCGGCTTGACGGTCGAGGTTGCCAGCAATGGCGTTGAAGCTCTCGACCAAATCAACAAAAAACAGTACGAACCCGACATTGTCGTCTTGGATATCGTCATGCCGCAAATGAACGGTTACGAACTCTGTCGTCGCCTGAAAGCCGATCCCAAAACCAAACACGTTCCCGTCGTCATGTGTTCTTCTAAAGGAGAAGAATTCGATCGCTATTGGGGAATGCGCCAAGGGGCAGATGCGTACATTGCCAAACCGTTTCAACCCAAAGAGTTGATCGGGACGGTCAAACAATTGCTCCGGGGATAGAATAGAAACGGAAAGGCCGACGCGCCTATCCGCAAATCCGTCCGAAATACCGTGCTGCTGCGATGGCGAAAGGAAGCCAGAAACATGGTTGGCAATACCAATTTTTTAGGGAAGAATAGCGAAGATATTGCTCCCGACATTGAGAAACTAGAAACGCCGGAAGGAGAACTGCACTTGCGGTTTTTTCTCCCTTCGGGCATCGAACTCGCTCTTCCGGCCACGGGCATTCGCGAGGTTATGAATCAGCCCCCCGATCGCATTACCCCCATTCCCAATGCTTCTCCGCTTTTGTTGGGAACGTTAAATTTGCGAGGTCAGGTCATCTGGGTGGCAGATCTCGGACAGTTTCTCGGAGATCCGGTGGCTTTGAATACCCAACGTCAAGACATTCCAGTGATTGCTGTAGAAGATCAAGATACCCTCTTGGGTTTGGCCATCGATCGCATCGGCGACATGGACTGGCTCGACAGCGAACAAGTGCAAACCTCCAGCACCGTTCCCGACAGCATGGCCTCCTTTGTCGTGGGAGAATGGCTTCTCAATCCCAAAACCAAGCAAACTTTGCGGCTTCTCGATCAGGGAAAAATTTTGCGATCGGCGCGCTGGGCAAGCTAAATCAGTTATCAATTATCAATTATCAATTATCAATTAACCAACAACCAACAACCAACAACCAACAAAAAATGTCACAGGAAACGGATTATACACAAGAATATGGAGAAGCCGAACGCGCTTATCTGCAAGGCAATTACGAACAAGCGGCAGGCATTATCGATCGCCTCTCCCAAAGTTATCGCGACGATCCGGCCATTCAACTCTTGCGCGGGCATATCTATTGCTACGGCCTCCAAGAGTACGAAGTCGCCCGGGAGCAATACGAACGGGTCAAGCGACTCACCGACGATATCGATTTTGTCAACTATGCCGATAATGGCATTGCCGATGCCAACGCAGGCTTGAGCGGCGATTATTCTGACGGAGACTTGGGAGAAGACGATTATACAATAGAAAATTCTGCTGGGGAAAGCTACGAACAACTCGAAGGACTCTCAAACTACGATAGCTTACCAAATTTAGACGATGCCGACGCGCTAACGGATTTTGATTTTGGCAATAACGATTTTGAAAGCAGCGATAGTCTCGAAGAAACTTCTTTAGATGGCGGCACTTATGCCAATCCTTTTGATGAAAATAACGGCATGTCGGATTTTGAAGCCGAAGCTCTGCCCTCCGAAGAGGCCTATCGCGATCCGTTTGCCTTGGGGGAAGAAAATCCGTCTTGGGAACCCGAAGATGATGCGACGGCTTTAATCGATTCAACCTTGAACGGGCAAACTTTTGGGGAAAACTTTACTGACGACGATGACTTCGCACCGGATTTAGATGATATTCCCGAAACGGGAGACTCGACTTTTGTGATTCCCCCCGGAATGTCCGGACAAGATAATCCCTTCGATCCCCAAGATGATTTATTGGACGAAACCAGCGATTTTAGTCCGGATTTGGAAAACGAGAACGATTTTCAGATGGATGAGGACGATTATCAAGAAACCTTGTTGATGAGTTCGGCAGAATTTGATAATTCCCTGGCCGATGATGATTTTGCAGCAGAATTGCCTCGAGAAGAAGAGGTGACAGAATCTTACGACGATGAAGCCTATGGGTTGGAGGACGATTTAGAAACGATTTCTTTTGCCAGTCCCGCCACAGCCCCCAATAATTTTGCTTTTGACGAGTTTGAGGGCGGTCTCGATAACAATATCGAGCAAGGAGATTATGACGATAACAATTATCCCGAAGAGAATAATTTTGCAGGAGATTATGAGGATGAATCTTTTGCGGATATGGGAGATGCCGCTTTTGCAGAGGATACCAATTTTGGCGATATTGGTAGCGAGATGGGGGGAGAAGTACCCGAGGCAAACGGCGATCTGGGCAATGAGATTGGCGGGTTTGACGAATCTGGGGGATTTTTAGAAGAGTTTGACGTTTTCAATGACGATCTGCCGAGTTTTGATACGGGGGGAATGCCTGCGGATCTGCCCGACTCGGCAATTGGTTTTGACGAATCCGGGTTCGATGACGATCCCAGCTTGGCTTTCGCCGATAATAGCGCGGCTTTAGGAGAGGCCACCATGGGAGGCGTTGCCGCTGCCGAAGCGGGAGATACGGGAATTTTTGGTTTAAAATCCACCCCCTCCGATACTGCTCCCCCTGCCAATTTTACGAAGACTAGCAGCGATCGCGCCGTGGAAACCCACGTCGATATCGAACAGGGTCGCTTGGCTTGGTTTACCAATTTTCCCTTACTGAAAAAGCAACAGTTTATGGCGATCGCAGCGGGAACGGCGGCCACTTTGGCGGTGGGGTTAATTTCTTTTTTAAGTTTCATCAACTCTCCAGCGGACAAAAAAGCCGCGATCGTGCCCTACATGCGCCTTTGGAATGCGTTTATGGGTTTGGTTGCCGGAGGGGCGGCGGGGGGAACGATTTGGTTTTTCGGACGCATGACGGTAGATCAAGTCCAACAATCCACCCAAGATTTACAATCTCGCTTCGATGCGGTATCCCAAGGGGATTTTAATGCTAAGGCGACGGTTTATGCCGAGGATGAGTTCGGACAATTAGCATCGGGTTTTAATGAGATGGCGAGAGTGATCCTCACGACAACCAGCGAGGCTCAGCGACGGGCAGAAGAAACAGAACAGCAAAAGGAAGATTTACAACGGCAGGTGATTCGCTTGCTCGATGACGTGGAAGGGGCGGCACGAGGTGATTTGACGGTACGGGCGGAGGTGACGGCGGACGTATTGGGGGCGGTTGCGGACGCGTTCAACTTGACCATTCAAAACCTGCGGGAAATCGTCCAACAAGTCAAAACGGCGGCGCGAGAGGTGAATAAAAGTTCGAGCGATAACGAACAGTTCGCCCGCGGCCTGCAAAGCGACGCGTTGCGACAGGCGGAGGAGTTGGCGGTGACGTTGAATTCGGTGCAGATGATGACGGACTCCATTCGTCGGGTTGCCGAAAACGCGCGAGAGGCGGAAGAGGTAGCCCGTTCGGCGGCGGCAGTGGCGGTGAAAGGGGGGGACTCGGTGGAACACGCAGTATCGGGGATTTTACAGATTCGGGAAACGGTGGCGGAAACGACGCGGAAGGTGAAGCGGTTGGCAGAATCTTCGCAGGAGATTTCTAAGATCGTGGCGGTGATTTCGCAAATTGCTTCTCGCACGAACTTATTGGCGTTGAATGCTTCGATTGAGGCAGCACGGGCGGGTGAAGCAGGACGGGGTTTCGCCATCGTCGCGGATGAAGTCCGACAGTTGGCGGATCGTTCGGCGAAGGCGTTAAAAGATATCGAACAAATCGTTTTACAAATCCAAAGCGAGACCAGCTTGGTGATGCAAGCGATGGAGGAAGGAACGCAGCAGGTGATCGACGGGACGAAACGGGCAGAACAAGCAAAGCGATCGCTCGAGGATATCATTCAAGTATCCAACCGAATTGACGCATTGGTGCGATCGATTACGGCGGATACGGTGGAACAAACGGAAAGCACCCTCGCAGTGGCGCAGGTAATGCAGTCGGTGGAATTAACGGCGCAAGAAACCTCACAAGAATCTCAAAAGGTGGCTTCTTCCCTGCAAAATCTGGTGGGAATTGCGCGGGATTTGTTGGCTTCGGTGGAACGATTCCGGGTTGACGATACGGAAGGGGCTTAATTGTTGTTTGTTATCCCCCTAACCCCTCTTGGTAAAGGGGGAAAAGAAGGGGAGAGCTCCCCTCGCAATTCTCAAACCATTATGGAAAAAGAACGAGAACTTCTCCTCGGTCAATACTTGACATTGTATGAATTTTGTACTTGTACGAAAACCTATCAAAAATATGCCGAAAAAATCTCACCTTTTCCCAAAAATCCGGAAAGTCGGATCGCGATCGCAGACCTCAATACTCAAATTATCGACCCTATTATCGATCGCTTCGGTCGCGATAACTTCCATCTCACCTATGGCTTTTGTTCTTCGGATTTAAAACGCTATCTCGCTCGCAAAGATCCCCTGACCGGCCAAAAAAACGGGCGCGTTACCCCCTCCCTCGATCAACATATGGCTATGGAAAAAAATCGCAACGGAAAGTATTACTGCGATCGCCTCGGTGCTGCCTGCGATTTCTTTATTGAAGATGTTGGCAGCGATACCATTATCGATTGGATTTTAGAGCAGAAATTGCCCTTTGATTCCTTATATTTTTACGGAGAAAAACGTCCCCTTCACATCAGCTACGGACCGCAACACAAGCGAGCGATTTGGGCATTTACTCCCACCGGACAACCCACCCGCCAAGGCGTTCGACATTGGCTCGAAAAAATCTAAAATAAAGTTATCTCGGGCTGCGAGCGAAAATTCGCATTACTCCCACAACTCACAGCCAATATGTACAATTTCGAACGGAAATATCAGCGCCTCAAACAACAATTACTTGGGGGTTTTGCCGGGTTGGGAGGCGTTTTTATTGCGGGAACCTTATGGTATTCCCTTATCGAAAATTGGTCTTGGGCGGAAGCTGCGTATATGACCACGATTACCCTCTCTACCGTTGGCTTTGGCGAAATCAGACCCCTCAGCGATCGCTCGCGAATCTTTACCGTTGCCCTGATTTTCATGGGTATTTTTGTTATCGGTTACATCGCCAACCGCTTTACGGAAGCCATGATTGGGGGGTATTTTCGAGAAGGATTGCGACGAAGACAGCGACGGCGATCGATTGAAATGCTCAAACATCATTACATTCTCTGCGGTTACGGACGAACGGGCAGTCAAATTGCCCTAGAATTTCAGGCAGAACACGTTCCTTTTATTGTCATCGACTCTCAAAGCGAAGCCCTCGACAATGCGCGACTGAGGGGCTATACCGTCATCCAAGGAGATGCGACTCACGATGATTGCCTCTTAGCTGCCGGGATCGATCGCGCCGATTGTTTGGTGGCGGCATTACAATCTGATGCTGAGAACTTATATACGATTCTCTCGGCTAAGACTTTAAATCCTCGCATTCGTGCCATTGCCCGCGCCAATAGCGAAGAAGCCATTACAAAATTAGAACGCGCCGGAGCCGATGCGGTAGTCTCTCCCTATATTACCGGCGGGCGGCGTTTGGCCGCGGCGGCATTGCGTCCCAGCGCTATCGATTTTGTCGATGGGATTATTACCGGTACGAACCGATCGCTCTATTTAGATGAGTTTTTCTTGGATGAGGAACACTGCCCTCACATTGGCAAGACTCTACAAGAGACTAACTTGCGATCGCATTCGGGCGCTTTAGTGTTAGCCATTCGCCGTCAGGATGGCACTCTCATCGGCGGACCGACTGGAGAAACGCTTTTATACTCTGGAGATTTGCTCATTTGTATGGGAACTGCCGATCAACTCCGCGCCCTCAATAAAATTTTAGGTACTTTGCGAGGATATTGGTCGAGTCCCATCCCAGAAAAGAAGCGATCGCGCCGACGCATTTAAACTACAAGCGAAGGAAAGGCGTTTTATTACAAATCTCCCTTCGCTTTTTAGGGATTTTATGGGATAGATCTATGAACTTTCTATGAAAAATTAATTAACTTTCAAAAAATATCTGTGAGGATGTTTTGATTATCATGAAATCAAGCTCCTTTAAATCTTTTGAAAAATGAATATTCACCGGCGCATTCATCTCTCTCGTTTTTTATCGGTTCTTGCTTTGAGCAGCATGGCGATCGTACCCTCAGAAGCTAATGCAGGACTCCCTTATTCTGCCCATGACAGCACCCAAACCCTTATTAAACAACAGGGAAACCAATTTGATATTACAGGAGGAACAGAAGCGGGAAATAACTTATTTCACAGTTTTCAAGAGTTTGGACTTGATGCGGGACAAATTGTGAATTTTCTCTCTTCACCAAATATTCACAATATTCTCGGTCGCGTCACGGGGGGCAATCCTTCGGTTATTAATGGGTTAATTCAAGTGACGGGAGGAAATTCTAACCTTTATTTGATGAATCCGGCGGGGATGGTTTTTGGGGAGAATGCGAGCTTAAATGTACCGGGAGATTTTACGGCGACGACGGCCACGGCGATCGGTTTTGGGGGCGATCGATGGTTTAATGCGTTTGGGGAGAATAACTATAGCGAGCTACAAGGCATTCCCTTTCAATTTGCTTTTGATAATGCTCAACCCGCCGCCATTCTCAACCAAGGGGATTTAAACGTTGGGGGAAATTTAACCCTGATGGGGGGAACCGTCATGAATGCAGGGAGTCTCAATGCTGCCAATGGGACGATAACCCTTGCTGCGGTTCCGGGGAGCAGTTTAATCCGCATTCAGCAAGAAGGGAGTTTGCTGAGTTTGGAGGTAGAAGCTCAAAGAGATAGCAATGGGGAGATTCTGCCGTTTACTGCTTTGGATATTCCAGCATTATTAACCGCTTCTCCGACAGATACAACTCTGGCAGGAGTCGAGACAGGGGATTTAGTGGTAACGGGAGAAGTGCGGGGGGAAAATGTCAATCTCGCGGCGGTGAATCCCATTCAACCCCAAGACCCGACTTTAATCGTCACCGGGGACGGAACGCAACACAGTCCGACGGTGATGCGCTTTGGGGAAGTTGGAGAGTCTTGGGACTATACTTTCATTGACGAACGGGCAGATAATCCTGATACGTTACTCTATGGGGGAGAAGCGGGGACGGTTTCTCGTTTGATTCTGCGGCAGGAAGACGGAATTGGCAAGATAACCGATGTGTTGAATTTTGCCGAGAAACCTGTCGAAACTTTAACCATTGTCGCCGAGGGACATTCAGGAGAGTTGTGGTTGGGGAAAGATTTCCTCACGTCCCAAAACGTGCAGCAATATCGGACGCAACTGGAAAGTTGGGGGGAGTCTCTGAGTCCAACGGCGGATATTTTGCTTTACAGTTGTTTTACGGCTTTGGGGGAAGTAGGGGAAAGTTTTGTCAATCAAATTGCTGAGGCGACGGGTGCAGATGTAGCAGCTTCGCTGGATGCAACGGGAAGTGCGAACTATGGAGGCGATTGGACATTAGAGTATAGTACGGGAGCGATTGAAGCGAAAATTCCTTTTAGCCAGCCGACATTGAGCCATTGGGAGGGAAAATTAGCAACACTGACAGTGACGAGTTTAGCGGATAGTGGTTCGGGAACCTTAAGGCAACGCATTCAAACCGATGCGACGGCGGGTGATACCATCACCTTTGGGGTAATTGGGACGCTAACGCTGACGAGTGGGGAAATTACTTGGGCGACTGAGAGTTTGACTCTTGATGGTAATAGTCAAATCGTTAGCGGTAATAATGCGTCGCAGGTGTTTAATATTACGGCTGCTAATGCCACGATTGAGAATCTAACCATTCAGAATGGGAGTACAACAGGAAATGGTGGTGCGATTCGTCATACTGGGACGGGGACATTAACGCTAACCAATAGCATTATTTCTAGTAACTCGAGCGGTTTTAGTGGAGGTGGGATTTATTCATTGGGTGCGGTAACGCTAACCAATAGCACCGTTTCTAGTAATTCGAGTGAAATTAGTGGTGGGATTGATACATTGGGTGCGGTAACGCTAACCAATAGCACCGTTTCTAGTAACTCTGGTAATTTCGATACTGGCGGGATTCGTGCATTTGGTGCGGTAACGCTAACCAATAGCACTGTTTCCGATAACTCTGGTGGTTTCTTTGGTGGGATTAATGGATTTGATACGATAACGCTTGCCAATAGCACCGTTTCTGGTAACTCTGGTTTTATTAATGGTGGAATTGATTCATTGAATGCGATAAAGCTAACCAATAGTACTGTTTCTGGCAATTCTGGTAACTTCAGTGGTGGAATTTTTGCCCGAGATGGGGGGATAATCACTAATTCAACGATCGCTTACAACACGGCATCACAAACTAGCGGCGGCATCTATAATCGAGGCTCATTGGATGTAACCAATACCATTATTGCTGGAAACGTTACTAACGGAGTGGGAAACGACCTCAGCGGTGATTTTACTGGCGGTACCTTTAACTACAATCTTATCGAAAATCTTATCGAAGATACTTCAGGTGCTTCTAACCTTTCATTGGGGACGGGTAACATCATTGGAGTCAATCCCCAACTCCTACCCCTTGGTGACTATGGCGGATCGACCCAAACTCATGGTCTGCTTTCCACCAGTCCCGTCATCAATATGGGAACATTTTTGGGCTTGCTCAACGATCAACGGGGATTTTCCCGAGGTGTCCTGCCCGATATTGGTGCTTTCGAACTATTTCCGGAACCTTTTACTGATGCTGGAGCTCTAACTCAGTCGAGAGTGCAATCCCTTGATATTTTAGGATTGCGCTCTGGCATCTATGCTGTTATTCTCCAAGAGTTTGTCATTGATGCCAATGCAGCTCTACAATCCTTTGATGGCAAGTTTAACCAAACCTTCGAGCAGTATATTGCTAGTGGTAGTGGTGGGAATATCCATAGCATTCCCGGTAATAGTGAGGCATCTAATAGCAGTGGGAGCCATGGAAATAGCAACACTTTTAGAGATAATGACGGAAATAATGCGAGTGGCGGCAATAGTGACGAAAATAATGCGAGTGGAAGTGGTGGAGATAGTAATGACAATTCTTCCGATAGCGATGAGAGTGATTCTTCAAGCAACAATTCTGAAAGTGGTGGGAAAAATAGTGAAACAAATGTTACTCTTGCTGAATCGCAAGCCAGTCTTGATGCCGTTTACCAATCTACTGGTGTCAAACCGTCCTTGCTCTATGGTGTATTTATTCCTCCCTTAGGTAATGCCGAAAATGCCCCCGAATCTCCTCTCGATCGCTTTGTTCTCCTTTTTGTCCCTCCTCAAGGGGATGCGATCGTCCGTCCCCTGCCCGTCACCCGCGAATTAGTGATGAAAACCGCCGATCGCTTCCGCAACGGAGCCATCAATACTCGTCGTCCAACTGCTTTTCTCCGACCCGCCCAACAACTCTACGACTGGCTGATCGAACCCATCGTGAAGGACATCGACGCATTAGGTATTCAACACATTACTTTTCTCCTCGATTCAGAACTGCGATCGCTTCCCGTTGCCGCCCTTCACGATGGGGAACAATTTCTCGTGGAACGCTACAGCCTCAGTTTAATGCCCAGTTTGAGTTTAACCGACCTCAACCATACCGACGTGCGAGGGATGAGTCTCTTGGCAATGGGTGCAGACACTTTTGAAGACCAAAACCCATTACCCGCCGCTGCCGCAGAGGTCAACATTCTCACTCAAACTCTATGGGAAGGAGAATCTTATCTCAATGATGATTTTACCGTCGAGCAATTGCTCGAAGCTCGCAACGATAATTCTTTTCGCATGATTCACCTCGCCACTCACGGTAAGTTTGAGTCGGGCAGTCCGGATGATTCTTTCATTTATTTGGGGAATGATAAACTATCCCTGAGCCGAATTCGCGAATTGGGATTGCACGATCCCCCCGTAGAATTGTTGGTGTTGAGTGCTTGCGAGACGGCGTTGGGAGATGCACAGGCAGAGTTGGGTTTTGCGGGGTTGGCAGTGATGGCCGGGGTAAAATCGGCATTAGGGGGATTGTGGCAAGTAAGCGATACGGGAACGTTGGGTTTGATGACGACGTTTTACGAACAACTCAAAGAAGCCCCCATTAAAGCAGAGGCACTCCGGCGATCGCAACTGTCGATGCTGCGAGGAGAAACCCAGTTGGGAGAGGGGGAAATTGTCACCACAAGGGGAGCGATCTCCCTAGAACAAACATTAACCGGAGGAGGCGATCTCAGCCATCCTTATTTCTGGAGCGGGTTTACTTTAATCGGTACGCCTTGGTAATTATCAGTCACCAGCGATGCGCTGAGCTTGTCGAAGTGTTATCAGTGATTCACGAGCTAATTTCTGGTTAGTATAAGGAGGTGAAGTTACCCGTAAATTTCCCTAGGTTCATGATTGACTACCATCGGTTTCGTTTTTCTATCCGTGGGTATTTGTTTCTTCTTACCCTATTATGTACGGCGATCGCCATGCCTTCAGCGAAAGCGGGAACGATTTCCGGGGCCAATGACGGGACGGGAACGGCAATTTCTTTGCAGGGCGATCGCTTCGATATTACTGGAGGAACAACTTCAGGAAATAACTTATTTCATAGCTTTCAAGAATTTGGCATTTCTGCGGAAGAAATTGCGAATTTTGTCTCTCAACAAAACATCCAAAATATATTAGGTCGCGTGGTGGGAGGAAATCCCTCAATAATTGAGGGATTGATTCAAGTGACGGGGGGAAATTCTAACCTTTATCTGATGAATCCGGCGGGGATGGTTTTTGGGGAAAATGCGAGTTTAAACGTACCGGGGGATTTTACGGTGACGACGGCGACGGGGATTGGTTTTGGTAATGACCGATGGTTTAATGCGTTTGGGGCGAATAACTATAGCGAATTACAGGGCATTCCTTTTCAATTAGCCTTTGATAATACCCAACCCGCCGCCATTCTCAATCAAGGGAATTTAAGCGTAAATCCGGGGCAGAGTTTGACTTTAATGGGCGGGACGGTAGCAAATGCGGGGAGTATCGAGGCGATCGAAGGGACGATAACCCTTGCCGCAGTTCCCGGAAGTAGCTTAATCCGCATTCAGCAAGAAGGCAGTCTGCTGAGTTTGGAGGTGGCTCCCAAAAGAGATAGCCATGGGGAGATTCTTCCCTTTACTGCCCTAGATATTCCCGCGTTATTAGCGGCTTCCCCAACGGATACCACTCTATCGGAAGTGGAAAGAGGAGATTTAATCGCAATCGGAGAAGTACGGGGGGAAAATGTCTATTTGGCAGCGGTTAATCCCATTCAATCGGATTCGACTTTGATTCGCACGGGGGACGCAACGCAACAGAGTCCGACAATCATGCGCTTTGGGGAGGTTGGGGAGTCTTGGGACTATACTTTCATTGACGAGCGGGCAGATAATCCCCATGAATTACTTTATGGGGGAAAAGCGGGGACGGTTTCTCGTTTGATTCTGCGGGAGGAAGATGGTATCGGGAAGATAACTGAGGTTTTGGATTTTGCCGAGAACCCCGTTGAGACGGTGACAATTGTTGCCGAGGGACATTCTGGGGAATTGTGGTTGGGGAAAGATTTTATAACAACGGAAAACTTGCAAGAATATCGCACTCAATTGGAAAGTTGGGGCGAGTCCCTGTCTCCGGGCGCTGAGCGAAGCCGAAGTGCTGATATATTACTGTATAGTTGCTTTACGGCTTTAGGAACGGTAGGAGAAAGTTTCGTTAATCAAATCGCCGAGGCAACGGGTGCAGATGTTGCCGCATCGTTGGATGCGACGGGAAGTGCAAATTATGGGGGCAATTGGACTTTAGAATACAGTACGGGAAATATTGCCACAGATACTCCTTTTCTGGATGAGAGGTTGAACAATTGGCAAGGAAAATTGGCAACCCGCACGGTGACAGACTTCTCAAATGCGGGAGCATTCACCTTGCGAGATGCTCTGACGGGTTCGGGAGGCGGTTTTGGCAGTACGCCAACGGCGGGAGACGAGATACGTTTTAGTACTGGCGGAACGATTAATTTAATTAGTGAGATTAATTGGTCTACGGATAATTTAACCATTGATGGGAGCGGTCAGAATATTGTTATTGATGGCGGAGGAGGCGATCGCATATTTAGAACCTCAGCCGATAATGTCACGATTAAAAATCTAACCCTTCAAAACGGGAGTACCACCGGACGAGGTGGCGGGCTTTATCATACCGGAACGGGGACGGCGACCATAGAAAATAGCACGTTTAGCAATAATTCTGCGGGGAATCGCGGCGGAGGAATCCGGAGTAATAATGGAGCGATCGCAATCTCCGATAGTACCTTTAACAATAACTCTGCGACAAATAGCGGGGGAGCTGTTTCTAGTGGGAGCGGGAATATAACGATCGCGAATGGCACGATTGAGAATAATAGTGCTGCTCTTAATGGGGGTGGCGTTTTTTCCAATGGTGGCAATATCGCGATTGCCGATAGCACCGTCACCGATAATTCGACAGGCGGTCCGGGTGGTGGCATTCGCAGTCTGGGCGGAAATATCACGGTGACGAATAGTACGGTGAGCGGGAATTCCTCGAGTTCCTATGGTGGCGGCATTTCCAATAATACGGGGGATATTACCCTGAGTGATAGCACGGTGAGTGGGAATTCTGCTGGCGATCGCGGTGGTGGTATAAGCGGTCTTTCAGGCAATACGAATCTCACTAATAGTACGGTGAGCGGGAATTCTTCTAGCGATCGCGGTGGCGGGATTAACAGCAATACGGGAGATATCGTTCTTGTGAATAGCACGGTGAGCGGTAATTTTGCGAATGATAGCGGTGGCGGAATTCGAACCCAGAGCGGCGCAACCATTCGCAACAGTACAATCGCCTTTAATGTTGCCGATGCCGATAACAATGGAACGGGAAATGGCGGTGGAATTTATCGCAATGGTACAAACAATACTTTCACTATCGAAAATAGCATCATTGCTCAAAATAGCGACCCCGGTGGCGAAGGACCCGATTTAGGAGGAACCTTCGACACGATCCAAAATAGTCTAATTCAAGATATTACGGGGGCGACAATTACCCTCGATACGAATAATATTACGGGAGTCGATCCCCAATTGCTCGCCCTTACCAATAATGGTGGCACGACCCAAACACACGCCCTCGATGCCAACAGTCCCGCGATCGATGCTGGAGATAATAGTCTCGTTACGACTTCTACCGATCAACGAGGAGAGACCCGCATTGTTGATGGAATTGTTGATATGGGGGCTTATGAAGCCGTTCCGGTTTCCGTGCCGTCAACTGCTGTTACATCGACCCCAACAACCAACACTTCGACTTTGCTCAGTGCAGGCAACCAACAACAACCCAACCCCTCCCAAGAGGGGAGTAAAACCAACAACCCACAGCCCACACCCTCTACAATCACTTTTGATAGTGCTGTCGATTTGGTTCGGAGTGATTCCTCTTCTACCGTCATCATTGGTCCTTTGACTGAAAACAGTATCTCAGCGAGTCCAGCCCAAGTCTTTGACTTATTTGACAAAATATTTTCTGATAGTTTTGAAAAATATTTTGCCAGTGGCAGTCCCCCAGGAGAAACTGTCGGAGCGATCGACGCAAATAATCCAGAGGGAGGAGCATCGGGACTTCCTTCTTCAGGAGGAGGCGCGATCGCTAACAATAGTTCGAGTACGGCGGGAAGCGCGATCGGCGCGAATAGCCCCAGTTTCACCTCTACAGGAAGCGCGATCGCCGACACCAGTTCCAGCTCTACCCCGACAAGCGAAGGGAGTTCATCTACAAGTCATGCCAGTTCTAGCATTGCACCTTCAAGTAGCGACAGTACGGAAACCTCAGAAAGCAGAACCTCAGAAGGTAATTCCTCCAGCAGTAGCGACAGCACGGACTTTAGTAACGATGCTAACAAAGGTTCGGGAAACAGCAGCAGTTCTTCTGCCGATGGAGACGGCAGCGAAGACGAACTCAACCTCGCTCGCGCCCAAGCCAGTCTCGAGGAAGTTTACCGCGCCACAGGAGTCAAACCCGCTCTCCTTTATGCTATTTTCGTCCCTCCTTTGGGCAACTCCACCAGCAACACCAAAGAATCGAAGAACGATCGCCTTTTCCTCATGCTCGTTCCTCCAGGGGGCGATCCCGTCATCCGCCCCGTCCCCGTCAATCGGGAATTAGCAATCAGAACGAGCGATCGCTTCCGCAACGCCACCATCAATACCCGCCGTCCCACCTCCTTCCTCCGCCCCTCCCAAAAACTCTATGATTGGCTCATCGCACCCATCGCCGAGGATTTAGAAAACTTGGAGATCCATCACCTCACTTTTCTCCTCGATTCGGGACTGCGATCGCTTCCCGTTGCCGCCCTTCACGATGGAGAACAATTCCTCGTGGAACGCTACAGCCTCAGTTTAATGCCCAGCATGGCCCTGACCGATCTCAGTTATGCCGACGTGCGGGGCATGAGCC
>JAGHZQ010000113.1 GCA_017746715.1 Cyanobacteria bacterium SBLK | reverse complement strand
GAACGAGAATGGGTCAATCTCTCGGAAGCAATCGAATGGTGTTTGGGGAGCGAACAATACGACTTATTTAAAGAATTTTGGCTGTATTTAGGGGGATTTACGCGCTTTGGGGGCTATTGGGACGAGCGTTTGGCTTGGTTGGACTGCCTGCTGGAAGTGGCAACGAGAGCGGACGATCGCCCGACTATCGCTCGCATTCTCCTCGATAAAGTTCACACCTTCGCTCTCGTCGATCGTCCTGCTCAACAAGAAGAAGCGATCGCCTTGTGTCAAGAAGCCCTAGCCATTCCCGATGGTTTAGAGTTTGAAGCCTGTTTCAATGCCACAGTCCACCTCACTTTACTTTATCTCAATCTAGGTGATATTTCCCAAGCGAGAAAATCTATCTCAGATGCGAAATTCATGCTTAATAATACTACTTTCGGAGAAAGAGAACGTTTGAAATTCCAAATTTATCTTTGGTATTATCAAGGACAAATCAATACAGAAATAGGAGAATTGTCAAAAGCACGAGAACTTTACCAACAATGCTTACAACAAGCCCGCCAACTTAATTGGCAACTGATGATAATATACACTTATAGTCGGCTAGCTATTATTGAAATTGAGGAAGGAAATTTCGAGGAAGCCGAACGATTGTTACAGTTAGTATTAACCAGCGCCGAACAGAATTGCGACAAGAGATCGATCGCATTTTGTCAACGCTATTATGCCCTTTTAGAACAAAAACGAGAGAATTTAGTTAAGGCTCGTCATTGGGCGCTTTTAGCCAAAGAAAACTTTAAGAGATTAAAAATGCTGAAGGAATTAAGAGAAATCGATACCCTTTGTCGGGTTTAAAGGGATTTTCAATCTCTGGCGGATCGACGATAATAAGAACGATTTAATTATTGGTTTATTCCCTATGGCAAACCTTAAAATTTATTGGTAATCCATGCAGATTGATAGGGTTCTAAAATAAATTCTTCACCGATATCATTAATTGTTTTGCCGCTAATGAGATCGCGCCAAGGATCGATTAAGACTAAATTCAGGGTTGAAAGCTCGAGAATTTGCGGGCGATCGCTTAAATTATGAATGGAAAAAATACTTTGATCCCGTGCCATACTTTGCCGCCAAAATACGAATAAAGCCTTATTAAGCGGATGTAAAGTATATTGGGTTGCATTGGGATGAAAAGCGTTCTGTTTGCGGCGAATTTGAATCAGTCGGGACAATTCTCGCAAGACGATCGCGTGACTGGAATTCCCGTCGTCAAGTAATTGTTTTAATTTTGCTTCATCCCAGCGATGGCGATTGATCGATCTCCGCCTTCCCGTGCGTTTCATCTCTTCATAATCATTTGGTGTCGCGAGCAAGCTGTGAATATAAAACGCCGGAATTCCTTCTAAGGACATCATAATCGTATGAGCGCAGATAAAACGCTGAATTTGCCATTCATCTTCCCCTGCGATCGTCCCTTTCAACGCATCAAAATAGGTAATATTTGCTTCATAAGGTCCTTGACTTCCATCGGGTTTAGTCCGATAGCCAATTTCGCCACCAAACTTCTTAATCGTATCGACAACCCCTTGAAATTCATCATCGGAAAGTAACCCTTCTGCCGGACGCAAACCAATCCCATCATGAGAGGAAAGAAAATTAAAATAAGCGCATCCTAAAGGTGCAGGAGGCATGCTCATCATCCACGTTTTTAAATAGTCCGATTTTCCTTGTAAAAGAGCGTGAAGTACTAAAGGAGGAAGGCTGAAATTGTAAATCATATGCGCTTCATTACGGTTACCAAAATAGCTTAAATTCTCCCGGTTTGGCACATTAGTCTCTGTCAGTAAAGCCACATTAGGATTCACCATTTGCAAAATTTCTCGCAAAACCCGAATTAAAGCGTGAGTTTGGAAAAGATGAATACAGGTCGTGTCTAACTGTTTCCATAGGTAAGCAACTGCATCTAAGCGAATATATTTTGCCCCGGCTTTGACATAAAATAAAATGATTTTAATGAACTCTAATAAAACCTCTGGATTGGCAAAATTTAAATCGATTTGATCGTGACTAAAAGTTGCCCAAACGTGTTTTTCTCCAGCAGGCGTTTCCACTTTCATGAGGAGAGGATTGGTGCGAGGGCGCACGACTTGAGAAATATCGGTTTTTGGATCGGCAGTGATAAAATAGTTGCATCCGGGTTCTTTTCCTTGTTTAAATTGTTGAAACCATTCACTTTCACTAGAAATATGATTGAGAACGAGATCGAACATTAACTCGAAGTTTTCCGAGATTGGCGAAATATCTTCCCATGTTCCCAATTCGGAATTAACCGCAAGATAATCAATAACAGAAAAACCATCATCGGAACTATAAGGATAAAAGGGCAAAATATGAACCCCCGCGATCGCCTCTCTCAAATACTCCTTCAAGAAGCGATTTAAGGTAATGAGGGGTTTTTCCGAATTATTAATAATAGTATCGCCATAGGTAATCAGCATTACCGTATTTTCGCTCCACTTATTGAGATTTTCCTCGACAGATTGGGAACAATAAGGGGCGATCGATGTAAATAATTTCTCAATGAGTTGTTCGATATTTTCTTGCGGATACACTTTCTCGAGTAAAGGACGCACGCGAGGAGAAAAAACATCTAAATATTGAGAAGATACACTCATCGTTAATGATAATAATTAATAATTGGTAACTGGTGACTGGTTTCGATGCGCGTTCCCTTGGCGAATTCGATTCGCCGGGGTCGCATCGCTGGTGGCTGGTGACCGATCGTTGATGCCGGATATCATTCAATCACCAAAACACCAACCCACGATTAAGGCGATCGCAATGATGGTGCACCACTTGCCTGCAAAAGCAAGCAAATACACGAATTCGAGAGGATATTTGATCCCCACAAACTCCAAAGTCCAATTGAGAATGAAGATAAAACCGAGCAAAGCGATCGCAAGCATGGGGACTCAATTGTTATTTTGCCCTTTTTAACATAGAAACTGATTTTTAACCAGAGGAGAATGTTATAAAAATTAACGAAAGCCGCGATCGTTTCCCCTGTGTCAAAGCAGCAATTGTCCCCTGTATTTATTGACGTTCGGAGAATAAATTAAAATAGAATTATTATAGATCGAACAAAAATGGCGATCGCGGGCAGTTCGGTATTAGAAGCGTCTCCCCCGAGTGCCCCAACATCAAGAGAAAGATTTCCACAATCGGGTTCGATCTTAAAGAATGTTAGAGGGGAAGTTCTCATGTTCCGCATCAAACCTTATTATTTTCTCGTTCCCATTATGGCTGCTTTAACGGCGATTCCCGTAGTAGCGCAAAATGCCAATTTCGATCCCTTGAATCTCGCCCGAGGGTTCGCTCGCGCCGATGCAACGGTAACGGGCAATACGGGAGGAAGTTTCGATTTAGCTAACAATTTGTCTTCTCGCGATTATCGCGGGAATGCTTGTATGGGATTCGGTTCCAGACAGCCGGATCACATGATGGAACTGGCAGAAGATATGGCAGAATTAACTTTGAGCATTCATAGCGGTGGTCAAGATACCACCCTCGTGATTCAAGGTCCCGATCTTGCCAAAGAGTTTCGCTGTGGGGATAATGGTGCATCTGGTGAAGATGCCGCCATCCGCGATACAGATTGGAAAGCAGGGGTTTATAAAATTTGGGTGGGTTCGATGAATAGCGAAAATTGGCGCTATCGTCTCTCAGCAAGAGAATAGTCTTCATCTCGCGCTATAATCCCTGATTTGGCGCGAGATTTCTCGGCTTTCAGCTAAAATAATCTCGATATAATGGATAGCGAGGAAAAGCAGCGCGATCGCTGAACTGAACCAATTTTTTAGACTTGCGGTGCGTTCCTTGAAATTATTCGTTTTCCTGTCTTCAATAAACTTGTTATAGCAATTGATGAAAATAATCTCGATATAATGGATAGCGAGGAAAAGCAGCGCGATCGCTGAACTGAACCAGTCCTAAATTATATAATTTTTGTGCTTGTTCTTTCTCCTGATAAGATTGCAATTGAATGGGAGTGTCCGCACGATAAATTTTTTCAAATACGGCGAAAATCTCTTGGGGAAGTTGTTGTAAATAACGGCGATAGCGACGTAAATGACTACTGTAAATTCCCGACTCCGCGATCGCATTTTCTTGCAATGTTTTCAAATCCCTTTCTCCATGGGCCAAATAGGCGAATGATTGCTGTACGAGATAAGGATGTCCTCCGACTAATTCCATGAGGATTTTAACACTGTCTTCCTGCCAATCCAAACCGTGCAATTGCGCTAAATTAAAAACTTCCTGTGGGGTAAACTCGGGAATTGTAATTTGCGTCCCTACATTAAACGGCGATTGATTGATTTCCAACTGTTCGTATAATTCCGTATGTACGATGAGCAATCCCAATTTTTGCCAAATTTTCCTTGTTTTTGCCTGTTCGTGCAAGGTTCTGAGAATCCCCAAAAATTCCCCGGCAATCTTGGCATAGGGAAAAATGCGATCGACATCATCTAAGGCAATCACTAAAGGAGTTTCCTCGGAAAGCAAGTATTTTTCAAAATAAGTCATGCACTTCACTTTATTATTTCCGAGCTTGCTTTGCCAATGGGTTTCAATTTTATTTTCTTTTGCTAAAATTTCCGTTACGCTGGTACAAAACCAGAGTAAAAAGCTCTCCAAACTGGCAAAATCCAAGGCTTCTGCAAGGCGAAAACTCAATCGAACCACGCGATCGCCCCGACTTCTACGATAATTAAGTCCTTTTGCCATCAAAGCCGTTTTTCCCATTTGCCAAGGTGCCTTAATTCGAACCAAACACCCCCCTCGAGAAAGCGCTTGATAAAAGGGTTGTTCGATTTGAGATCGCTCTAATTCTCGAGGGTTTGTAACATTTTCTATCGTTTCTTGGACAGGAGTAAGAACTGTAGAACTCGAATTTTGCCACTCTTGCCAATGTCGTTCTAGTGCCTTGCGAAAATTGCGCTTTTCGACCTTTTCTCCCAAAGCATCCGAGAGTTTGCGCCATAATTCTTGCCCGATAGTACCGCGAATATAATCGGGGTTAAAATTCGCCTCGCTGGCAATATCTTCGTACTTTTTATGCTGCCAGGATCCTTGCAAGACGATCGCTTCGATATCGGTAAGATGTTCCCCAGTGCGATCGCAAAGCACGCGATCGGCAATCTGTAGTAATTCTGCTTCCCCAAATTCCATAATGTTCGCTTAACTCATTCAATGGGATAAAATAGAAGACTAATTTACTATTGTAGCGATCGCGATGAGTCATCCCCAAATTGCCCCTTTTGGTGCGTGGAAATCCCCCATTACTGCCGATCTGATTGTTTCGGGAACGATTGGTTTGGGTGCTGTTGCCCTTGATGGAGAAACGATGTATTGGTTGGAAGGGCGACCGTCGGAAGGGGGACGCAATGTTATTGTCAAACAGGATGACAATGGGGAAGCGATCGATATTACACCACAATCGTTTAACGTTCGCACTCGGGTACACGAGTACGGTGGGGGAGCGTTTTTAATTGCAGCAGGAACGATCTATTTTTCTAATTTTGCCGACCAACGCATTTACAAGCAAGTACCGGGAGCGAAACCACAACCGCTAACACCCGATAGTAAAAAACGCTATGCCAATTCTATTGTAGATTCTCAGCGAGATCGCCTCATTTGCGTCTGCGAAGACCATACAGGAGAGGGAGAAGCAAAAAACACCCTCTCAACAGTGGATTTAAAAACGGGACAAGTCTGCGAACTCGTATCGGGAAGCGATTTTTATACCTCTCCTCGTTTGAGTTCCGATGGTTCTCAACTCGCATGGATCGATTGGAATCATCCAAATATGCCTTGGGATGGTACAAAATTATGGATTGCAACTATAAGAGAAAATGGCAGTTTAGATAATATACAATGTATTGCAGGAGGAGAGGAGGAGTCGATTTGCGCCCCGGAATGGAGTCCGGATGGGATTTTATATTTTGCCAGCGATCGCAATAATTGGTGGAATTTATATCGTTTTGTTGAGGGAAAAATTGAGTGCATTTGCGAAAAAGAGGCAGAGTTTGGTTATCCGCATTGGGTTTTTGGCGAAAAACCCTATACTTTTTTATCTGAAAATCGCATTCTCTGTACTTATTCTCAAAATGGTCGTAAATATTTAGCCAAACTGAATACGGAAAGCCAAGAATTAAACACCCTCGACGTTCCGTTTACCAGCATTTATTCCTTGACAATAAAGGGAGAATATGCTTATTTTATTGCGGGTTCTCCCACAGCATCCACTCAACTGGTTAAACTGGATTTAAACACCCTCGATTATACAACTTTAAAAAAATCTAGTACCCTCAAATGCGACCCGAGTTATCTTTCTCTTCCCGAAGCGATCGCCTTTCCCACGGAAGAAGGAAAAACAGCTTATGCGTGGTTCTATCCCCCCCAAAATAAAGATTATATCGCCCCAGAAGGAACGCACCCCCCTTTACTCGTAAAAAGTCACGGTGGACCCACCGCAGCGACTTCTGCAACCTTTAATTTAAGGATTCAATATTGGACAAGTCGCGGTTTTGCATTTGTCGATGTCAACTATGGGGGAAGTACGGGATACGGACGAGAATATCGCCAGCGTTTAAATAAAAAATGGGGGATTGTTGATGTAGATGACTGTACGAATGCAGCAAAATATTTAGCAGAACAAGGACGAGTGGATGGGGAAAAATTAGCGATCGCTGGGGGAAGTGCAGGAGGATATACAACCCTTGCAGCGTTAACGTTTAAAAACGTTTTTAAAGCAGGGGCGAGTTATTATGGGGTCAGCGATTTAGAAGTTTTAGCCAAAGATACCCATAAGTTTGAATCTCGCTATCTCGATGGTTTAATCGGCAAATATCCCGAAGAAAAACAGATTTATGAGGAACGTTCTCCCATTCATTTTACCGATCGCCTCTCCTGTCCCGTCATTTTCTTCCAAGGATTAGAAGATAAAATCGTTCCTCCCAACCAAGCAGAAATGATGGTGGAAGCGATTCAGAAAAAAGGTTTACCCGTTGCTTACGTTCCTTTTGAGGGAGAACAACACGGTTTTCGTCGTGCTGAAAATATCAAACGTGCTTTAGATGGAGAATTTTACTTCTATTCTCGCGTTTTTGAGTTTGAACCCGCAGACGCGATCGAACCCATTGAAATCCTAAATCTGGATTGAATTTCAATCGGGTACATCTCAGTATTGCAAAACAAAATTCCACCGTGGAACGGGCATCTCTGCCCGTGCATAATTCAAAAAAAAGTAAAGAAGGTAAAAATGTCAAGAAAATTCAACAAAACTTAACTCAAAAGAATGTTCTATTTCCTTCTGAATCGCCTATTTTCTTCTGCATAATTTAGAGTAGCAAATATCATAGGTAATCAATTTTAGTAGATGACAAATCTTAAGAATTGTAAAATAAAACCCCAGTCTAATATAATTGTTCTTTAGAATAAAAAATATAATTGTTTTAATGTAAATTCAGATATGTCTAAAAAAGATGAAATAACTTGGCTTGCAGATGGTAGCTATTTACCCGATATAGAACCACACACTAAAGCAAAACATCTCATTCTTGAAGAATATATCGCAAATTATATTCGCATCCTCCACGGAACGGGTAGAAGAGGAGTGACAAAGTTTACCTTTGTGGATGGATTTTGTGGAGGAGGAATGTATGAAGATCGAGACAATAGAGAAAAATGGAAAGGTTCTCCAATTCGCTTGATTGAAGCAGCACGAAAAGGATTTAAAAAAGCAGGCCGTCAATATGACGAACCTCTCGATATTAAATATATTTTTATTGATGACAAACAATCTCATATAGAATGTTTAAAAAATTACTCTTTTCCGCAAGTAGGCTTGGGGTATTTAGTTGATGAAGAACAACATGAATATCGAGAAGAATTTGGTCAATGTATTGAACAATGTCAATTTATACTTGGTGAATTTGAGCAAGTTATTAATCGATGTATTATTTCTGTAGAATCTCGAAAAGGAAGCTCATTTTTTCTTTTAGATCCTTTTGGTTGGAGTCATGTATCAATGAACAGCATCAGAAAAATAAATGATTTAAGCGGTTCGGAGATTCTTTACACCTATATGATTGATTACTTAAAAAGATTTGCATTTGTAAAGTATGAAAAAAATAAGAGAAAAACTTTTAATAAAATCTTAGAAGCAGAAGGATATTATGAATCAGTTAATTTAGACAATATGGATACTTTTGGAGAACAGGCTTATTATCGAAATGAAGCAATGAGATTATTCAGAGATCGAGGATTTCCTAAACATATACAAGAAAAGTATATTTTTACCTTTGCAGTGATTCCCAAAACAGACTCTAGAGTGCTGTATTATCTAATGCACCTTTCAAAAAATCTTAGAGCTTTAGAAGTTATGACGGATAGTTTTTGGAAGCAAAATAATGTTGATTCTCAATATCATTTTAAAATATATGGCCTTGCTTTTGAAACTCAAAAATATTATCAAGAAAATCAATTTATTTTAGAGTTTAATATTAATAAAGATAAAAATGAGCTATGTATTGATAAATTACACGAACAATTACCAGACATTATTGGTGATAATGCAGATGGAATAACGTATGGTGAAATTGTCAAGAGAACAATGGAGTTAAATCCAGCAAGTTTATTGCATTATGAATCTTATTTTAATCAACTTAAAAATAACAAAGAAATCAAGATTTTTCGAGATGGGAAGGAATTTAATGGTACTAAGTTTAAAAGGAGTGATATTATCAAACTTCCTAGACAATATCAAGGAAATCTATTTTACAATAGCAAACTCTTTCCAAAATAAAAACTACCATGAACATTATTAAAGATACTGAAAAAATAGTGAATCCCCTTCAAGAAAGTGCGCTCAACAAAAAGGGTTTATGTGATTATGTGATTAATGTTGCATCAGGATGTCTGCATGGATGTTCATTTTGTTATGTTCCCTCAACTCCTGCAATTCGTGCTAGACAAACAGAACTTAAACAGAAAGGAATCGTAAATCCACAAATGGACTGGGGTAATTATCTCTTAGTTCGTGAAGAAATTCCAGAAATATTAGAGCAAAAATTAGCACGTAAAAAAACTTGGAGAGAAACACCAGAGGGTAAAGGTGTCGTGCTTCTCTGTTCTGGAACAGATCCATACCAAAATGCTCAAACTGCTGCTATCACTCGTAAAACAGTAAAAGTTTTATTGAAATACAATAAAAGAGTTAGAATTCTTACAAGAGGTTTGCTATGGCTGAACGATCTAGATATTTTAAAAAGCAAAAATGTTACAGTTGGAATGAGTTTGCCATTTATAGATGATAAATTGGGTCGTACTATTGAACGGAATGCTCCTTTAACTTCACAACGTTATGAAGTGTTATTACAAGGTTCTAAAGCTGGATGTCGAACGTTTGTTGCTCTTGCTCCGACTCCTCCGAGTATGAAATTGGATCATTTTAAGGCGAATTTAGAGAAAATCATGGTAATTAATCCTGAAGTCATTTTTTGGGAACCTATCAATGCTCGGGGAACAAATGGAAAACGAATGATAAAAGCTGGTGTTGATTTTGCTCATTCTGTAATGAATAAGAAAGTATGGGAATCAACATTTATTAGACAATGGGATGAGCTTGAAAAAGCAGCCAAAGAGCTAGGCTGTTTGGAAAAACTGCATATTTGGCCAGATCCGGCTCTTCGTGGTTGTATTTCTGACGATCGATTAGATCGATGGTTATACAAACCAACTATAGAAAAATGGGATCGCTCTACTGCTGCTCTCAAAACAGCAAAAATCGATCGCGCAAGATATAAAAAATAAGGAAAAAATGTCAAGACAATTCAACAAAAATTAACTCAAAACCTAGCTCTATTTCCTTCTGAATTGTCTATTTTGTGTATTGGTTTGGATAGCCTGCATATTTATAAACTTAAATGTCGGATATTCAGAAAACTATCCAAATGATGAATATTGTATACATTGATTTTTGTACCGCGATCGCTGTCAGTAAAGACGGTTGGCTGTATTTTTCGGCTTTTTGTTGGAGTCTTTGTCGTTCTTTTTTTGGTATCAAATAAAATAAATCTATACTGAAATTTTATCTTAACATCATAAAATCTTTCAAGAATACCAACGAGATATCTAACAAATAGCTCGGAATTTCTATATTTAATAATGCAATCTTGTATATTGGGTTTCTTCGATTTCAGTTCGCATAAAAATATATAGTATAGTTCCTCAATTTTTGTAAAAATAATAGTATCACAGGCTTTATTGATTTTTGAAGTTGAGGGATGTAAATAATTGGATATCGGTTTACCTTCAGCATCCAGTTTAAACGCAAAAGTATTGTCACGTTCAAAGTCTACCAGTTCAACTCTTCGTAAAGTTGCACTGGGATCGTTTTCTTCCAATACGACACAATCACCCCCTCGATACACTTGAATATCGATTAAGATATCTGGATGGGGATTAATTATTTCTCGCAAATTATCAAAAATCATAAGCAGCATCTAACTCAATTGTTGCTTCATCAAAAAAGTTATTCATTGCGATGATTTCATCATCAAACGTTTCTACTTCAATACCAACATCTGTAATATTAGCAGGATTTAATGTATGCTGTTTGGCAATATACACTTTAACCCGCTCTTTGTCTAGAATATCATCTTCAGTATATTTATATTTTTCCATTAATTCTTCTTTACTTTCAAAATCATTATTTAAAACAATCAAATTATTAAATTCTTTTACCAAATAATCACTATGTGTTGTCATCAGTAATTTAATACCACACTTAATCAGCCGAGAAAATAATTTTGCGAGTTTTCGTTGATTAGCAGGATGAAGATTAAGTTCGGGTTCATCAATAATTAATAAATCTCCCGGTTTCGCTTTGTATTTCAGATAAAAGTTTAAACCAATCAACGATTTAACTGTAGATGATGCCGCATGAAATGGAATACTTGTATCTTGGCTTTCTATATCAAAATCAAAAAAAATTGAATCATTATCTATACTATATTTTCCTCCAATAATATCTTCAACAATTGGTAAAATCTCTGGATATTGTTTGATTAAATCTCCTGTTTCATTTTTGATATTATCCAGATTGCGAACAAAGTCTATTTCATTTTTGATGGGTAACGAATATCTAGATAAACTCTCATTAAGCATTTCAAAAAAATCGGAAGGTTTGAAGTTATCTTGTTTGCTTTGTAGCTTTTCAATAATAATATTTTTGTTAATATCAAGTTCTTTGTAAAATAGCGATACACCAGTACGTTCGGACGTTATAATAAAGGGATCGGTAAAATAATTATGAGCAAATGCTTGTGCTAAACCCTTATTAAGCATACTTTTAACAATGTTTTTTGGTAAGTTTTGTTTTTGATTTTCGATAAACAGAGTAATTTCAACGTCTTCACTATTCTTATCTTTGATAATTCTGAGTATCTCTTTTTGATTTGAAAATGCAGCAAATCCTATCTTCATAGAACTGGAGCGATCAAGGATATAATCATCTAAGCTAACTTTGAATGAACTATTGTGAAAATAATTTTCTTTTACATTAAAAATTCTAGGTAAAAATTCACGATAGGACTCGCACACTTGTTCAAAAGAATCTAGAAAAATTTGCTTGTATTCAGATAGATTTATTGTTACAGTTCCATATTCAAACAGAGTATCAATCTCATTTTCTATAGCAAATTCAATATTTGAACTCCATGTTTCGAGAAAACCATATAGCGCATAATTAATATAGGTTTTTCCAGTGTTATTTTTTCCACAAATTATGGTTAAGTCAGCAAGTTCTATTGTTCCTTGCTCTAAATAGCCAAGATTTTTGAACTCAAACTTCATATTATGGAATGCCTCTCGAACTCGCTCAAAATATTTTTGGTTTAGGTCTCGATCATAGCATTATTCTTTCCGTCTTTTGCGATCTTCTTTCTGAGCGAAAATAATACGCCGCAAATTATCGTAAAATCACTACATAACCCATAGTCGATCGCTAAAATGAGTTTATTTAACACAATTCTCGGGGCGCTTGATAGTCCCGATCGCTCCGGCAGTTCCGACGGTCTCGGGGCAATTCTCAACACTGTCCAAAGCCTGAGTCAAGCCAATCAAGCCAACCCGGAAAACCTGCAATCTGCCATGTCGATCGTAGGGAAACACGTGCGATCTAGCTTGCAAGAGAAACGCACCCACGAAGGCGAAAACAGCGTGCAAGCGATCGTCAATCAATTTAGCGGCACGAGTCCCAGTTCGCAAGTCGTGCAAATACTATTCTCTAACCCGCAAGTGCAACAAATTGCCGGGGAAGTGGAGGCGAAAACCGGCTTATCGGCTGCGATGATTCAAGCCATGTTACCCAGTTTAGTCCCTTTGGTCTTACAATTTTTACAATCGGGAACCGATGTTCGCGATCCCCAAAATAACTCCGTCCTTAATGCCTTTCTCGATGCCGATGGGGATGGGGATGTGGATATTGCCGATGCCATGCAAATGGCCTCTCGTTACTTGGGAAAATAAATCCCCAACCAAAAGCGATCGCTTTATCCCGTAAATGGATAATGCGATCGCTACTTTTGTTCTGGGAATCGATTTATCGACTAACTTTCCCCACTTGCAAGGGCTTCAGTCGGGACGAGTTTGACATTCTTGGCCAAACCCAAAATTTGCAATAAGCGAATCGTCGCCCAAGTCAAATCGATTTCCCACCATTTTAATCCGTGACGAGCAGAATACTGGTAGGCATGATGATTGTTATGCCAGCCTTCACCATAAGTCACTAAAGCCACCCACCAGCAATTGCGAGAAGCGTCGTCAGAATCAAAAGTACGATAGCCAAACATGTGGGTGGCACTGTTGACAAACCAAGTACAGTGGAAGACAATCACCAAACGGGCAAAAATTCCCCAAACTACAAAAGACCAACCACCCCACCAATAGAGAAGCAAACCGAGAACGACTTGAATGGGAACGAAAAACTTATCTAAAAATCGGTAAACTGGGTCATCGAGATCCTTTGTGTAGCGAGGAATATCTTCATCGGCGGGTATGTGGTGCAGCATCCAATCCATGTGACTCCACCAAAATCCGACATTAGAATCGTGGGGATCGCCAACCTTATCGGAATGCTTGTGGTGAATGCGGTGTAACCCCACCCATTCAATTACACCCCCCTGACAAGCCAAGGTACCGCAAAACGCAAAAAAATACTCCAACCACTTTGGAGTCTCAAAGCTGCGATGGGTCAAAAGACGATGAAATCCCAACGTAATACCCAAACCTCCCGTAATCCAATGCAGTACAACCGCAAGCCCCACGGCCTTCCAGCTAAAATTCCCCGGAAGAAAAGCCAACAACGCCAAAAGATGAAGGGATCCCATATAGATAATCACCGTCCAATCCCAAGGCAAGTTCTTTGATGTTGCAACGCTCATGCAATAACCTAAAAATTCGACAAAACGAAAAGCAGACCTCTGCGATTCCCAAGCCAGAGTCCTCAACTCAATTCTAATGTAAATTTATATTTCAAACAGTGAAATAAATCATTAAAGGTGCTATGGAAACGAAAAGGGTACTGTTTCTGATTGTTTCCGCAATTGTCCCTCGGGTCAAGTCAAATTGCCAAAAAAGTTTGTGTACTACAGTTTTTGGGGCGAAAACAGGCTGCGATCGCACCGGTTGAGAGCAACAATCGAAAAGTTTCCTTAAAGCGATATTCTGCGATCGCCCCTGTTATCGGCAAATCCTATCGGGGTTTTGCGGAATTTTCTCCGTAAATTGGCGGGTCATCGACTGGGAGATGATGGAGCAACGTTTGTTTTTTCTAGTTTGGGATTGGCAGGGAAACCCTCGCAGATCTCACGAGGACGAGTAAGAATGGCTCATTATCTAATTTTAGAATCCCGAGATCCTTATGATTCCGGGGATTGGCAAAATATGCAGCAGATTGCTAAAGATATGCAGTCTCGGGGCAACGGCGTAACAGTATTTTTAGTGCAAAATGGCGTGATTCCCGCGAGAAAAGGCGATCGCTATTCTGCGAGTTTTGCCGAGTTGCAAAAACTGGGCATTACGATTTTAGCCGATGATTTTTCCCTCAAAGAACGAGCGATCGACGAATTGGCAGAAGGTGTCAATACTGCCGATATGGATCGCCTCGTGCAATTGAGTTTGCAAGGCGATACCAAAACAATTTGGCACTAGGAATTGAACATTTCAATTAAGGCAAAACAATGACGGTCAAAACACTAGCACTAGCAATTATGGATTCTCCTTACGAATCGGCGAATTCAACGACGGCATTACGCATCATTCAAAGTGCGTTAAATCAAGGCAATAATGTGATGGTTTTCGCCTATGAAGGGGCAGTCAATCTCACCATGCAAGATCAGAAACCTCATGCTAACGGGATCAAAGGAACGAGCCTCGAAGAAGAAAATCACCCATTAACAAAAGATTGGGTTGCGGCACTTTTTAAACTGGCCAAAGACAAAGGCGTGACCTTAGATTGGGTCAATTGCGGCCTGTGCGTAGACGAACGCGGGGCGGGAAATTGGATCGAGGGACCGCGTCGGGGCGCTCCCAAGGATTTTATTGAAGCGGTCAAAAATAGCGATGGCACGATTGTCATTCCGACGCGATAAAGGAGGAATTAATGAAAGTTTTAAGTATTGTAGAATCGGCCTATCGCGGCACTATTGAAGAGCAAGATGATACCATTCTTTGGTTGAATCACATCTTTCAGAATTCCGGTGCAGAAATTACAGTATTATTGCGAGGTAATTCCGTGAATTATCTCCTGAACAATCAAGACGCATCCGGATTAAACTTTGGAGATTGGCAACAAACCAATCCACCAGAATTGGATAAGGATATATCCGCAATGATTGCGAAAGGAATTCCGATTTATGCGGTTGAAGAAGACGTGCGCGATCGCGGTCTTCCCCAAGACAAATTTATCGAGGGCATCCAACTCATTCCCCTCGGAAAAGTCGCCGAATTGTGCGATCGTGCCGAACAAGTCTGGCATTGGTAATTTGAGTCAAATCAATTCAAAATTCAAAATTATCAATTCAAAATTATAACCTCTGCCTAAAACCAGAGGCTTTAATTCTTAATTAAACAATTATCCTAATTAAGTTAGAGTCAAAATTTTTGAACTTTGAACTTTGAATTTTGAATTCAAAAATGGTAATTCATAATGGCAGATTTAAAAGTTCTCCGAGAAGCCGAAAAAGAACTCATCCCTATATTTTGGGAAATTGATGCGGGCGTAAAGCAAAATCTTAACAAGGTTTTGACGGCTTTTCGCCATCACCGGGTAGGAGTTCATCATTTTGCTGGGGTAAGCGGTTACGGTCACGGGGATTTGGGAAGGGAAACCCTCGATCGCGTTTTTGCCGAGGTGATGGGGGCAGAAGCGGCGGCGGTACGGGTACAATTCGTGTCGGGTACCCATGCCATCGCCTCGGCTTTATTTGGAGTGTTGCGTCCGGGAGATGAAATGCTTTCAGTGGCAGGACAACCCTACGATACCCTAGAAGAAGTTATCGGACTGCGAGGGAAGGGTCAAGGTTCTTTAATGGATTTTGGCATCAGCTATCGCCAGTTAGAACTCACCCGAGAAGGAGGGATTGATTGGGAGGCTTTGAGGGCGGCAATTTGGCATAATACCAAGTTAGTTTTCATTCAGCGATCGTGCGGTTATTCTTGGCGACAAAGTTTAGCGATCGCCGAGATCGGACGCATTATTGGTTTGGTAAAAGAGCAAAATTCCGAAACAATTTGTTTGGTGGATAATTGTTATGGCGAGTTTATTGAAGATCGGGAACCGACGGCAGTAGGGGCAGATTTAATCGCCGGTTCTCTGATTAAAAATCCGGGGGGAACGATCGCCACGGGAGGGGGATATATTGCAGGACGGGAAGAGTTAGTGGAATTAGCCGCCTGTCGCTTAACGGTACCGGGAATCGGCAGTGAAGGAGGAGCGACTTTCAATCAAAATCGCCTCTTATTTCAAGGGTTATTTTTAGCCCCTCAAATGGTGGGAGAAGCAGTCAAAAGCAGTCATTTAATTGCGTTGGTTTTTGACAAATTGGGCTATCCCGTTAATCCCAAACCTTTCGTGCCGCGTCGGGATATTATTCAAGCAATCCAGTTGGATTCTCCCGATAAACTGATTGCTTTCTGTAAGGCGCTGCAAGGAGTCTCTCCCATCGGTTCTTATCTGGACCCCGTTCCGGCAGCAATGCCGGGCTATGAAAGCGATTTAGTCATGGCTGGGGGAACGTTTATCGATGGCAGTACCTCAGAGTTTTCCGCAGATGGACCTTTACGGGAACCCTATTTAGTGTTTTGTCAGGGGGGAACCCATTGGACTCATGCAGCGATCGCTTTAGAATCGGCCATTGAAGCGATCTCAAAGGAATCTTCATGAGTTAACTTTGGGGAATCACTGCAATATTTTTATGAGTGCAAATGCGTTAGGATGTAGGAAGTTTAAGCGCAAATGCGAAATCATGACGCTCATCGAAATACTTCCAGCAGTCCAACAGCTTTCTAAAGTCGAAAAACTAAAACTTATACGAATGCTGACCGATGAATTAAATGCAGAAAACGCTCTCGCCCCTCTAGAAACAGGAAAAACTTATCATTTACCAACGCCTTACAATTGTTTTGGTGCGGGTTCTATTCTCATAGACGTAATGCAAAAGCAAGTAAAATGAGTGAGAACAATGGTACAATTTCAATATTCTACAAGCCATCCCAGCCAAAACGAATTTTATAGTTTACCATTGCTTTATTTTTATCGAATATTGATTTTCTAATATATCTTTTAGCTTTTGTAATCCGTTTGAAAAATATTCTTCAATAAAACCCTCATCTAGACGATTTTTCCATTCATTAACATATTCCTCTCGAAATTTTCTAGTTCTGAGTGCTTGAAATGCAACTGAGATCGCCCAATCTTTTTTTTCATCTTCAGTCAATATGATTTCTAGATTCTTATCCTTATTTTATCTTATCACATCGATCGCATCTGTCGAAAAAGCAATCTTGCGCCACTTCTCGCAATAAACGGGAATGAGTGCTTCTTGTTCTGGTGTTAGACTTTCAATCATGTTTCTTGAGAAGGATTACAGCACGTTACGCTGTCGCTAAAGACACCCTATGAGATCCAATTTGTCTTTCTCTTTGCTAAGATAACAACTTTCTCGAGGGAAAAGCGATCGCGGGTGACAATCAGCCATTAAATTGAAAAATATTACTCTCTTCAACTTCGATCCCCGCAATTTTATTGAGGAAAAGAATGACAATTTCCTGCAAAACACTCTTGTTAATTTATCCGCAAACGCTTCAAATTGCGCCTGCGTCTGTAAAATAAAGAACACGCCTAATCCCCCCCAAACCCTTTGGTCGGGGAGGAAACTTTTTCCTCACGCCCCGATCGCGGGCATCCTCACACCCAAACCCTGTCGATGAGCCAACTGTATAACGCCTTTACGCTCTTTCTCAGCTTGCTTGTGGAAGCCATACCCTTTCTGTTATTGGGGGTCTTGCTTTCCAGTGCCTTGCTGTTTTTTGTGGACGAACGGCAATTGGTCGCTAAAATGCCGAAAAACCCCCTTCTCGGGTCATTTGTCGGCAGTTGCGTCGGCTTTTTATTCCCAGTCTGCGAATGCGGTAACGTCCCTGTTGCGCGGCGTTTGCTGACTCAAGGCGCGCCCACCGCCGTGGCGATCGGCTTTTTGCTGGCCGCCCCGACCATTAACCCCATCGTCATTTGGTCAACTTGGGTCGCCTTCCGGGATCAACCGGAAATTGTACTTTGGCGGGTGATCTTCTCTCTTTTTATCGCGACGCTGATCGGCTGGATTTTCAGCTTTCAGACAGACCCCACCCCCCTCATGCAGCCCGAATTGGCCAAGCGGGCGATTAATAGTCGCAAGGCTTCTACTCGCAGCGATCGCCAAGACAAAAACGCACCGCCTCTCCTGCAATCGGGAACATTCTTATTGGATGACTCGGGAATGCCCGTCCTCATGGAAAAGGCAAAATTAACGACTAAGTTAAACACTAAGTTAAACAAAGAGAAAGCAAAAACCTTCGATCGCGATAAAGTGCGCCTCTTCCTCGATAATGCCATTCAAGAAATCCGAGAATTAGGCGGAATGCTAGTGGTGGGAAGCGCGATCGCCGCCAGCATTCAAGTCTTAGCCCCGCGAGAATTAATTTTAAATTGGGGGCAAGACCCAATTACCTCCATTATCGCCATGATGGTCCTCGCCGCCGTCGTGTCGATTTGTTCCACCGTCGATGCCTTCTTCGTATTAGCGTTTGCCTCAGCATTTACCACGGGTTCTCTCCTCTCTTTTTTAGTATTCGGTCCCATGATCGACATCAAAGCAGTCGGCTTGATGCTCTCAATTTTTAAACCGCGCATTATTATTTATTTATTTGCGATCGCGGCCCAGTTAACTTTTGTTTTAACCCTCTCCTACAGTTATTTTTTCTGAACTCGAGCAATCGGCAATCCGTAATGAGTCATCGCCATGAAATATCTAGAAAATTTAAAAAAGCTCCTTGTTGGATGGACCCCAAAAATGCCAACACCTCCGCGTCTCCAAAAAAATGGAAAAAATCCCCTTAACTTTAAAACCTTTTATACTCAATTATTACCGTGGCTCGATGTTTTTGCCCTGCTGAATTGGGGCTTGCTCATGGTGAAATATCGCCTTACGGGTCAACTACAATTGCTCATTCATCCCAACTATTTCACCTTAGTTTTTGTTTCCGGAATCGTTCTCATTGTCCTCAGCATGATTAGAACTTGGCAACTCCTCGGGCAACTCCGCTACGGAGGCAGAAAAGAACCAGAAGTTCGCCACATTACTATTTTTCCTCCAGGAGTCGCCACCGGACTGCTGGCGATCGCCGCGATCGCGGGACTCCTCGTGACTCCCAAAGTGTTAGCCAGCGATACCGCCCTACAGCGCGGCATTACGGAATCCCTGCCCTTTACCCGCACCCAAGTTCAATCCTTTGCCGCCCGCATCAAGCCCGAAGAACGCTCTCTAATGGATTGGATTCGCACCCTTAACGCCTATCCCGAACCCGATGCCTATACGGATTTGCCTGTCAATGTCACGGGCTTTGTCGTTCATTTAGACGGCCTGCCCGAGAATTATTTGCTCATTTCCCGTTTTGTCATTACCTGTTGTGCTGTGGATGCTTACCCCGTTGGACTCCCCGTGAAACTCCCCTCCACTCGAGATCAATTCCCTCCAGATAGTTGGTTGGAAATCCAAGGTATTATGGCAACTGAAGAACTCAATGGAGAACGTAGATTAGTGATTAATACAGTAGATGTTAAACAAATTGAGCCTCCCAGTAACCCTTATGAATTTTAGTTCGTTGTTTGTTGCTTGGCTTCCAATAATCAATAACCGATAACCAACCCACCCCCAACCCCACCCAAGGGGGAAGTTACAAAATTACCAATGAAAAAACAATTTATCGATTTATACGCCATCGATCGCGTTGCCCTGACTGCGATTATTACCCTCGCGATCGCGGCAGCTTTGTTAATTTTAGGAGGCTGGTTGTGTTGGGGCGATCGCTGCTTGATCGAAACAGGACCCAAGGTGCGAGAATTTAGCTGGGGCGATCGCGTTGTCGATGTTCGCGATCGAGCTTTTGTGATGAAATTCAGCCGTCCCATGGCCCGAGAAAGTGTAGTGAATAACCTCAAAATTACCCTGCCCGAAAAACCGGAAGTGGAAGACCCCCTACCGGGAAAATTTAGTTGGGCGGGACGAAGAATGGCGTATACTCTCGATTTTCCCGCACCCTACGGCAATACTTATCGCGTCGAACTGCAAGGGGCAACAGAAAAATTTCAAGGCAGCGATCGCCCGGGCAAGCGCTTGCAACCCTTTCAAGCCGAATTCAGCACCCCCGATCGCATTTTTGCCTATATCGGCTTGGAAGGAAAAGAGAGAGGCAGACTCATTCTTTACAACTTTACCCGACAGGAAAAAATTCCTTTAACTCCTCCCCATCTGGCGATTACGGAATTTGAACCCTATCCCGACGGCAAACATATTCTCTTCGGTGCTGCCAATCGCCAAATTACCCAAGATGGCCTGCTCGAGCAAAAACTCTATCGCGTCACCACTGGATTGTCTGAAGATCGCCGGGACAGCAATCGCGATCTGGCAGGGCAAATCGATCTCGTCTTAGATAACGAGGACTATCAAATCCTGCGCTTCGATCTATCGGCTGATGGCAATATGCTGGTAGCACAGCGCGTGAAGCGGGAAGACCCCCAAGATGCAGGGTTATGGGTCATTCGCAACGATAATCTTCCCGTTCCCCTAAACAATCCCCCCGGAGGCGTTTTTCTCATTGCCCCGGACAATCAAACCATTGCTAGCACCCAAGGAGAGGGTGTTGCTCTTCTCCCCCCCGAACCCAATGCCGAACCCCTCGGCTTTTTCGCCCAATTTGGCATGGTTCTGGATTTTACCCCCGATGGCATCTCGGCAGCAATGGTCGATTTCAATCGCAACAATCCCGATTTGTTTTACACGCGATCGCTCTATTTGGTGAACAATCAGGGACGAGAGGAAAAGATTTTCGATACCAAAGGCTCAATTCTCAACTGTCAGTTCGCCCCCTCGGGCAATCGCCTCTACTGCGTATTGACCAATTTAATTGAAGATGTGGAATTTGTCGAACAGCCTTACATTGCAGCGATCGATCTCGAAAGTAAAAAGGTCGTTCCCCTCACGACTTTACCTCAATATCAAGATACGAATTTGAGCCTTTCTCCCGATGCTTTGGGTTTGATTTTCGATCAAACTCTCACGGATTCGGAATTAGAGGAAAACGTTCTCAAAACGAATTCTGGGGAAGCGATCGCCTCTGGTAAACTCTGGCTTTTAATTCCACCATCTTCCCTCGATGAAACCGATGCACCGCCTCAATTGGAGGAATTACCCTTTATCGGTTTTAATCCTAAATGGCTGCCTTGAAATCAATTCTCATTAAGATAGTGTAAAATAAGTAATCAATTATGCTATGCCCAGTCATAAGGCTCACTACGTGTAGATATTTCTTGAGTAGAAATATTAATAATTCAGTATGAAAAAATTAAAACATCTAAAAATTAAAGGCTTTAAATCGATCGAATCGATGGATCTGGAGTTGCGCCCTTTAAATATTTTAATTGGTTCAAATGGAGCAGGTAAAAGTAATCTGATTTCCTTTTTTAAAATGCTCAATGAAATGATGCCCGGACGACTCCAACAACATATAGGTATATCGGGTAGCGCTCAATCTCTTTTGCACTTTGGTCCAAAAATAACAACACAAATAGAGGGAGAATTAACCTTTGAAGTTGAAAATGGATTGGATACATATATTATGCGTTTAGCCCACGCTGCCAATGATATTCTGATTTTCACAGAAGAAACATTAAAATTTTTAAAAACAGGATATTCCTCTCCAAAAGTTGATTCATTAGGAGTCGGACACCAAGAAACAAAAATTAATCAATCGGCAGACAACGGTTTGGAAACTGCTAAAACATTAAAATACTTACTCGATCGCTGTCGCGTTTACCATTTTCACGATACTTCTTCTACAGCAGGAGTACGCCAATCTTGTTACATTGGAGACGATCGCTGGTTAATGCCGGACGCAGCGAATTTAGCAGCCATGCTCCTCAAATTTCGACAGTCAGATGGAGGATTTGCCTATCATCGTATTATCCAAGCAATTCAGGCAATCGCACCATTTTTTGATGATTTTGTCCTCGAACCCAATGGCTATAATCGCGTTATTTTGAATTGGCGAGAAAAGGGATCGGATCGCATCTTTGGACCTCATCAATTTTCTGATGGAACATTGCGAGCAATCTGTTTAATCTCGTTACTTTTACAACCTGAAGAAGATCTTCCCAAATTGATTATTGTTGATGAACCAGAACTCGGTCTTCATCCTTACGCTTTAAATGAAATTGCTGCAATATTTGGCAAAGTCTCTTATTCTACACAAGTTCTCATTAGTACCCAGTCCAGTTCTTTTGTCGATAATTTTGAGCCAGAAGATATTATTGCAGTTAATCGAAAGGAAAAAGTATCAACATTTGAACGATTGGATTCGCTCAAATTAGAAACATGGTTGGAGGAATACAGTTTAGGAGAAATTTGGGAAAAAAATATTGTTGGTGGAGGTCCTCATTAATGGTACGTCTTTATCTTTTTGCTGAAGGTCAAACAGAACAAACTTTTGCCAGCACTCTACTAACACCTCATCTTGCCAACTGTCAAGTTTTTCTTGACAAGCTAATTTTGATTGCCCATGCTCGAAAAAAAGGGTACGTACATCGCGGTGGAGACCGTAAATATGAACCAATAAAGGATGATATCATGCGTTTTCTCAAACAGGAAAAAAGCTCGGATGTATTTTTCACAACGATGATTGATTTGTATGCTATTGCTCCTCAATTTCCGGGATTAGATGAGGCGAAAAAACTGTGTTCTAATCCTCAAGAACAAGTCGAATTTTTAGAGCAAAAATTTTATGAAGATATTGGCGACCGACGCTTTATTCCTTATATTCAATTGCATGAATATGAAGCCTATCTCTTTTGCGATCCAACCAGCTTTAATTCTTTTTATAGTAACTGCGATCGGGAAATTTCTGCTCTCCAAAAGATTGCGAATGAATATGAAACTCCCGAGTTGATTAATGATGGAGCTAATACAGCGCCGAGTAAACGTATCATCAAGTATTTTCCAGCTTACAAAAGGGCTAAAGCATCTGACGGTCCTAAATTAGCAGAAAAAATTGGACTGTCAGTGATTCGCAATCGATGTCCTCATTTTAATCAATGGCTTGCTAAACTTGAATCTTTAAACGATTCTCGTCCGTAGAGGGGATTTTCGAGGAGGAAACGGTGACGATCGCGATCGCTCTTTTTTCCCATACCGATGAGTTCGTCCTACGTGAAGTCCGGCAAGGCGATCGAACAACTCTTCCACATGCGGGATTGTACAAGTAAATTGGCAATTAGCAGCACATAATGAAGTCCAAACGTCAGTCCAAACGCGATCGCCGTTTGCCCTCAGTACCTCCGAGAACTGCGGCCAAAATATTCCCAAGCAACAAACAATCCCCAAACAAAACCCCCCCATCCCAAAATCGCCTCTTCTGCAAATTCCGCGACATAAACAATGGCAATTACGGGAATTCTCGTAATTTTGTTAAAGTCGATGGAGAGTGCGAGTACAATAAAAATAGCGATCGCCGTTCCGAATAAGCAATAAATGAGTCCTTGCCGATCTTGTAAGGCATGATGGGCTAAAAATCCCCGTTTACCAACCTGCCAACCGATTATTACACCCAAATTCAGCGCGATTAGACACCACAACCACAGTGTCAAAAAAATATCCATTAAAAATATTTATTGCGGATATTCCCGTTCTCCCCTTTCTCAACCCTACCATTGGCTTACGGATGACTCGACTTTTCTCGATCTTCCGGAATCGTTAAAGTAAAACCAGCAAGTAAAAAAATAGTCGTCATTTCTTAACTTAAATCCCGAAAATCCTATGTTTGAACATTTTGCAGATACCGCTATTAAAGCTGTTATGCTGGCACAAGAGGAGGCTCGCCGCACGGGTCACAACCTCGTCGGTACGGAGCAATTGCTTTTAGGTTTAGTGGGCGAAGGAACAGCCCTTGCCGCTAGGGTGCTGAGGGATATGGGCGTCACCCTCAAAGCCGCCCGCACCGCCGTCGAACGCTACATCGGTCGCGGTCCGGGTTACGTTCCTCCCAATTTACCCTTTACCCCTAAAGCGAAAAAAGTCTTCGAGCATGCTTTTGACGAAGCACGACAAATGGGGCATACCTATATTGGCACGGAACACCTGTTACTGGCCTTGGCAAAAGAACGAGAAAGCGTTGCCATTAAAGTTTTAGAACAACTCGGCATCGATCGCGAAGAACTCCGCACGGAACTCGTTCGTCGCATGGGAGAAACGGCAGCGGCAGGGGCAGGTCTTAACTCGGAAACGGGAGTTTTTGGCGGGCCTCGAGAAATCCCAACCCATTTAGGCGATTTCAGTACCAATTTAACCGCACTGGCACGAGAAGAAAAGTTAGATCCAATGGTAGGACGCAATAATGAAGTCGAACGGGTCTTGCAAATTCTCGGTCGCCGCACGAAAAATAATCCCGTTTTGGTGGGAGAACCGGGAGTCGGGAAAACGGCGATCGCGGAAGGTTTGGCCCAGCGCATCGTCCGCGATGACGTACCGACATTGGTTCGGGGGAAAGAAGTCATTGCCCTCGATATGGCGGCGTTGATGGCAGGAACTCGCTTCCGAGGAGAATTTGAAGAGCGCTTGAAAACCATCGTTGAAGAAGTGAAGAAGGCGGGAAATATTATTTTAGCGATCGACGAAATTCACAATTTAATCGGCACGGGAGCGATCGGCGGTGGCGTGGATGCTGCCAGCATGCTCAAACCCGCTTTAGCGCGAGGAGAGTTGCAGTGTTTGGGGACGACGACATTAGATGAATATCGCAAGCATATCGAACGGGATGCGGCTTTAGAACGGCGCTTTCAAAAAGTTCTCGTGGGAGAGCCTTCGGTGGAGGAAACCGTGGAGATTTTGCGGGGACTGCGCTCGAACTACGAAAAGCACCACCGCGTCACCATTACCGATAAAGCATTGACGGCGGCGGCCAATTTAGCCGATCGCTACATTAACGATCGCTTCCTTCCCGACAAGGCGATCGACGTGATTGATGAGGCGGGTTCTCGAGTGCGAGTGCGTCATTCCCGCCAGCAGAAATTTAACCCCGAGGCAGAACCCGTACCGACCATTGTCGATGAGGAAGAAATCGCCCAAATTGTCTCGACTTGGACGGGAGTTCCCGTGATTAAGTTGGCAGAAACCGAGTCGGAAATGCTGTTGCACCTCGAAGCGCAATTACACGAACGGGTTGTCGGTCAAGAAGAAGCGGTTTCCGCCGTCGCTCGGGCGGTAAGGCGATCGCGCACGGGAATGGCAGGTCGAGATCGCCCCATTGCCAGTTTTATTTTCTCAGGTCCTACAGGGGTTGGTAAAACGGAATTATCCAAGGCGTTGGCTAAATTCCTGTTTGGTTCGGAAGACCATCTCATCCGGGTGGATATGTCGGAATTTATGGAGTCCCATACAACTTCCAAACTCATCGGCGCGGCGCCTGGTTTTATCGGCTACGATGAAGGGGGACAACTCACCGAAGCAGTTCGCCGCAAACCCTATTCCATCGTCCTGTTTGACGAAATTGAAAAGGCGCATCCGGACATCTTCAATTTACTCCTGCAAATACTGGACGACGGGCATATCACGGATGCTCGCGGGCGCAAGGTAGACTTTAAAAATACTCTGATTATCATGACCTCCAACCTCGGCTCCAAGGCGATCGAGAAAGGAGGGAGCGGCATGGGTTTCGAGTCGATGGACGATGCGAAAGAGGCAAAATATCAGCGCATTCGCTCTAAAGTGATGGACGATCTGAAGCAGTATTTCCGTCCTGAATTTATTAACCGCATTGACGAGATTATCGTATTCCGTCAGTTAACCAAACCAGAAGTCAAAGAAATTGCCAATATTTTGTTAAAAGAAGTGCGCGATCGCCTACAAGACCAGCAAAATATTACTTTAGAAGTGACGGACGGTTTTATGGATTTGGTGGTCGGGGCGGGGTACAATCCCAGTTATGGGGCGCGTCCTTTACGTCGGGCAATCATGCGCTTCCTCGAGGATAGTTTGGCAGAGGCGATTTTGGCCAAGCAAATTAAGGCAGGCGATCGGGTGACGGTGGATGTAGACGACGACGGAAAAGTTAAAGTGAGTTCCAGCGAGTCTTTACAAGCATTGCAACCTGTTGGCTAAACGATTGGTATGGCGATCGCATTAATTGAATAAACCCGATCTTGACTTAGAGATCGGGTTTGTTGGTCAAATGTTAGCTTTTACGCCATGCACGAATGACAACAGCCGCAGATTGTGACAATCCGTAACAGATAAGCGTGAGCGCGATTGCTAATCCGATAGCCATTCCTGCTTCTTTATTATCGATGGCAATATCTCGAACAGTGTCGAGAATGGCGTGAGTGGTTGATGTACAAGTATTGGAAGGGGTTTGAGACATGATTCTCCTTGTAAGGTTTCCGAGTTCAAGCCAAATCCATAGAAATCAAAGCCAAATAGGTAGCTCGTATTTGAGATACCATAGAGGTAAGAAAAAAATGAGGTAGCTTGATTCTCTTAGGGGTCAGGCTATTTTTTTGATCCAATGTTGCAGGTTTTAGCGAAACAGGGTTTTGGACTACTCCTCAAGTGCTTCATTTGGATTTAATTTGTATAATATAACAAATCAATGCAATATATAAATTTTGAATAATATTTTCCAAAAAAAATATATTAGACTATTGTGTACATTGTCGGTTTTGAGCTATACTCTATGGCATGGATAATGAATGCTCACTCGATTTAGTTCGCGGAGCATTTGAGAGTTTGTAATGATAAACTACTAAAAAACTGAAAATAATGAGAACAAAAAAACTCACAAACAAAGACAAGCATGGTAAGACGCTTGTATTGTCTGCATTAGAAGAGGATTTGCTTACACTATTAAATAGCAATGACAGACTCTACGGTCTTCAGATTGTGGATGCTATCAATGATGCTGGTCAAGGGCAGCGAATACTCCGATCTGGAACTCTTTATACAACTCTTCGCAGAATGAAAACAAAAAAGCTCGTTGATGCAGAATGGGGTGATGAAACAGACGGTGGAGCAAGACGCAAATATTTTAAGATAAGTTTAATAGGAAAAGAGGCTCTTCAAGAGACTCAAAAGTACCGAGCGCGACTTTGTTCGTGGCCAAAATCATCGACTGATCCCAATCAAAAAGAAAAGAAAATTTCACAAATATTGCCTAGTCAAAAATATTAGGACAGAAGACTTATTCCACCAATTATAAATATGAACACGAGGAGATAAAAATGAAAACAGGAAAAAATACTTGGAAATCATTTTTTAAATTATTGATTTTTCTAATGTATTGTTATTCTCCCGAGGAGATAAAATCAGATTTTGAGACAAGGCGAGAACAATTATTTCTGAAAAAAATTCCAGAGAATAAGATTGAGATCGAATTATTCTTATTTCTATATAATGCTTTGTACTCTGGATTTTATTTCTCAACTCTTATTGAATATTGGTGGGAAGATCTGAAAGAAATATTTGAGTATTTAAAGCAAGAATATTTATCTATAGTGTCTAAATTTCCTTGTTTGGAAAAAGGATTCACGTTACTTTTTTCTTTTTTATAAACAATATAAAAAGATTGGGAGTTTCTTTAGTTCAATATTGTTACTCTTTCCTATTCTAAATGTAATTAAAATAAGATTCTTTAAAATATCTACCTATTTAATATTATTTTATTTTCCAGAGGAAATAAAAGCAGAATTTAATATTGGCCGAGATCGGATTTTATCAGAAAAATTATCGGGAAATGAGATTCATAAAGAATTATACTTATTTTTATATGAAATTTTATATTTTCCTATTGAATATTGGCTAGAATATATCAACAAAAAACTTATCTGCTTAAATGATAAAATAGGTGATACAAAGAAAGTTCTAGATGAATTATTACACATATTTCCTGATGATGACAAAACAATTGAAAATTATTTTAAAAAAGATTATCATAAAAACTCACTGCTTTTTGTCAGAATATCGCTGATTCTTTGTCTATTACTTTATGGACTTTTTGGAATTCTAGATGGTTATGTTATTCCTGATATAAAGCAAATTTCTTGGTTCATTCGTTATGGTGGGAGCAGGTCAAACCTGCTGAACAAAAGAACTACTTGCCAAAAAAACGAAAAAGAGGTAGAGGTAGGAAAATCTAAATTAGCTCTAACCGAGATGACACCAGAAAAACAACAAAAACTTGAGGAACATCTGAGGGCGAT
>JAGHZQ010000112.1 GCA_017746715.1 Cyanobacteria bacterium SBLK | reverse complement strand
TTCTCGTCATCGCAGTCCCACCAACTGCTTTGTTAATATTATTTGCGGTTTAATTGCGTATTGCCACCAACCCAAAAAACCTGCATTGCAGTTGGAGTGGGCTTTACTCTCTGCTTCTTAACCCGAACTCAGGTTAAATAGTCTCTAGCCAAATCTTCTCGATCGCGACGGGGTGTTAAGTCGTAATACTCTTGGAGCAGTTTAACAATTGTATTGCGGTAATGCGTTAGTTTACCCATTGTTTGATAGTCTCCCGTTCGATATCAACAACAACGATTTTTAAATGATTTCGATTGACAATAGCTTGAATGGAAGCGCGTTGGAAGAAGCGATCGTGCGTTAAGTCGTTAATGGCAAGGTAAAGTGTATAATCGGGTTCGGTCAGTTCGATTAAATCGCGATAGACAATGTATTGCCCGACGGCATTATGGAAATCGTACATGAGAGATTTCCCGATAAAACTTTTGATTTCTATAACAATTTGTTCTCCTTGACGTTGGGCTGCGATCGGTTTTTCGGCTGCGAGATCGGCGTAGAGTTCGGCATCTTCGTATTGGAAAAATAAGGATCGTCGGTTATTGTCCAGCCATCTCGAATCAGTGCATTTTTGACGGGTTGATGATAAACATCTTTAGCGGGCATAACATTTTCAACCGATCGCATCTCGTCCAATATAACAAATGTTCTCGTTAAGCAAAAATGGCGTATGGAAGGAATACGTGCAAAAACGGTCAATTACGGCGACAAATTACGGCTGCCACCAATAAAGTTGAGGCTTATCATAGATTTTCCAAATGGTTTTTCTTTGGCGGTGATAGTATTATCAACTCTAATGAACGAGAAGAAATGGAAAAACGGATTAAGTATAACGATCTTATCGCGAATGCTGTCATTTTTCAGAACGTTGTCGATCTAACGGAGCTATTGCGGCAACTTCAAACAGAAGGATACTTCTTAGATAAAGAAGATAAAGTTCCCATGCTGTATCTGTTAATCTCATACTTCTCAGTCGTTTTGTTTCTCCCGTGTAATCTGGAGTAAACGTGCCATCTTTAGCGTGCAATCGTCTTGGCGATTTCTTTCTCGTTCCTGAGTATCGATCCATTTGTCTATCCAAAATCTGCTCTTGCCTAGTATATACATGGCTGCATCCCTGAAAACACCGCAATTTTTACAAAACTTTACAGGATGTCCGATTTTGCACGTATTCCTTCCATACGCCTTTTTAGGGTTGTTCTCAAACCCCGCCATTTTGTTGCCTAGCCCGTGCTTAAATTTCGACTTAAAACCACTTAAAACGGTTTAAATCGCTTTAAGTAATTTAAGGTCTATGACACGGAGAGGGAGGGATTCGAACCCTCGAAGGCTTGCACCTTAACGGTTTTCGAGACCGTCGCATTCAACCACTCTGCCACCTCTCCAAGGGGATTTTTGGGTTTACCGAAGAATCAATATTTATTTTGAAGCGCTTTACATTATATCCCACTTCGATCGCTTCGGGGGAGCAAGGCGACTCCCCCCATTCAAGATTACAATAGCGATCGCCGCTCTAAAAAGTGGTGTTGCTGGATTTGACGCAGGTTTTCGACGACCCGCGCGATCTCTCTGGATCGGGTTTCCGGGGCGATCGCAATTCCAGCCCAAGTCTGAATGATTCGCCAGCCCATTAACAACAACATGACAGTCCCTCCGCTTTTCCCAATGACCTTCGCACGCTTTCAGTGTAACACATTTGTAGCATGACGCTCGTGCGTTCGAGAAAGGTTTACCGAACCGATGGCGATCGCCGAAGGATTAAGAGATCGCCCCTCACTTCCAAATACACCCCCCCCGGAAAAGTTGAAGTTTTACTCTTGTTGGGAGCAGAAAGTAAATAAATGGCAGCCTCTATTTGCTCGAAAACCGGGGAGGAAGGAAGCGAGGAGCGTAAAAATTGCCTTAAACTTCTTCGTTGTAAAGCGAGGGGCAAGGAACGCAAAATTTGGCGATCGAGAGCGGGATTTTCGGCAACTACAAGCGCTCGTTCTAAATATTTCGCCGCTTCTGCTTCTAGATACTCCACTTCTGCTCGTAAAAGTTCCGAAGTTTGGGCGAGATTCCGTTCGACTCTTGGATTTAAATATTCTTTTAAGTAAGGAATAATTTCGGCACGGAGGCGATTGCGGGCATAACGGAGATCGTCGTTAACGATATCCTCCCAAACCGGAAGCTGAAATTCTTGGCAAAATTCCCCGGTTTGCGATCGCGTCACCTCCAATAAAGGGCGAATGAGACGAATATTGGGAGTCAGACAACGGTGCCAGGTTAACGCTTGCAACCCATCGGCACCCGCACCGCGAATGAGATTGTAGAGGAGGGTTTCGGCGCGATCGCTTTGAGTATGTCCGACGGCAATGCAGGAAAAATCTTGTTCTGCGGCAATTTCCGCAAGCGATCGATAGCGCCATTCTCGTGCGGCAGCTTCGGTTTCCGGCAGTCCTTGCGCCCGTTTTAGATGCAAAGGCAGATCCCAACTGCGGGCAATTTCAGTCACGCGATCGGCAATTCCCGCATCCGTTGCCCAATCGTGATCGCAGTGAGCAACAGCCAATTGCCACTGCCACTTCGGTTGCAAATCTAACAGTAATTTTAGCAGGCAAAGGGAATCCTGTCCCCCGGATACGGCAACGAGAAGGCGATCGCCCTTAGCTGCCAGTCTTCTTTTTCGCAGGGTTTTATGAATGCGATCGTGTAATAAAGTCCAGCTTTTCAATGAACAATCATCAATGGAACATTATCAACCAATTCTTTTTAGATTAACTAAACTCATCAATATCTTGCCAAATATCGGCTAAAACAGCCTCCTCATCGTTTTCCTCTCCAGAGTCGTTAGATTCCAATGAATCGTCGAGGGCTAATTCGTCATCTCCCGATGCTTCCCAATCGAGATCTTCATCAATGCTGCTAAAAAGCTCATCCTCATCTTCACTTTCAAAGTCTAATTCATCATCAGTTTTTTTCGCATTATCTGTTTTGGGAACATTAATATTATCGCTGCTGCCAAAAGCATCCCCCAAGTCCAATTCATCATCCGAGACATCCGCAAAAACATCTTCCGCCAAACTCGGTTCTTCCTCCTCAAAAGCATTTGTATCGAAGATACTATCGGAAGTATCTTCAACCTCAGCTGCATCTAAAGATTCTGCAAAAATATCTTCTTCGCCAAATTCTAATTCCGCTTCCATTTCATCTGTTGTTGGGGCTGATGCTTCGGCAAAAATATTTAATTCTTCCTCTTCTGCTGCATCGGGAGCATCGTCAAAAATATCTTCTACCAGTTCCCCATCCACATCAATGTCTTCGCTTTCTTTCTCATCGGGAGCATCGTCAAAAATATCTTCTACCAGTCCCCCATCCACATCAATGTCTTCGCTTTCTTTCTCATCGGGAGCATCGTCAAAAATATCTTCTACCAGTCCCCCATCC
>JAGHZQ010000111.1 GCA_017746715.1 Cyanobacteria bacterium SBLK | reverse complement strand
GAAAAGTAAGCACGAAATTAGGATTTAATCTTAATCGAGTGTCTAGAAGTGACTTGACTACACTTTTAAGAATCCGTTTCTGGATTGCTTAAGAATCTCCCCCCTTTAGCAACGCGGAGGGGGGAGAGCAGTCAAAAATCCTTGGTTAACTCGTAAATAACGATCGCCGGATCTGGTATATCCGGGATGAGAAAAGGTAGCCCAAATGTCGATGATAGCACCAAAAAAATAAATGCAATGCGAATGGCAGAACGAATGCCTTTTTCAAGTTCGATCGCATCTTCTTGGTAAATTTTGAATTCTTTTTGCTTGAGGGTAAAATCAGGTTTTGTCAGGATGGGGCGATCGCGTTGGTATTTTGCCATTCCCACCACTAAAATCTGACTGTTAATGGAAAGCACGGCTTCTGTTGTTTCAATTTCTCCGGGGGATGCGGGTTTTGTTTCTCGATAAACACTGTCAGCCCTGATTATTGCACCATTCGATAAAACTTCAATACTCGCCGAATCATCTTGGAGTTGGAAAGGAATGCGTTTCGATTGATGTTCTAGGGTTTTGGTTTCTTTCGGCTTTTTTCCACTCGGTTGATAAGTCTGCGTCACTCTTTTGGAAAAATAGACGCAAGGAACGTTCTTCCAAGGAGAATTTATGGGATTTTCCGCGTAAACTTTTCCGCTTACTTTAACGTAGATATTTTTGCGATTTTGCTGTACATCTTTTAATAAATCTGTCAGTTTGTAGTCTTCAGCAGAGAGAATATTGAGGAGATGCTTGATTTGAGAAATTAAGCCGCTTAAACTGCCAATACCGACGATCGCGGCGATCGCTCTGATCCACAGAAGGCGACTTCTGAAAAAATCATCGGGAGCGTAAATCTGCCAGTTGGATTCGGCATAGTGGATGCAAGGAGCATAGTACGCATTGGGATTGAGTTGACCCGAATCGAGTTCGCCGCGTATATTAATCTCGAGGGCATTTTGCGAGGCATCGGGAAGGAATTCTACAGCATGATGCAATAGACGCTTGCGATCGCCCGTCCGAAAGCGATACTCTAAATCTCCGTGGGTAACGCGCACTTTTAGCGATCCTTTAAAGAAACCGAGATCGAGACAAATCGGACCGCGATAGTCAGCAGGCAGAAAAAAGGTCAGATTTTCGCCAATATTACACCCCGTTACTCCCCATGCAAGGACGAGGATACCCAGAATATTCATGAAAGATTGTTGGGGTTTCATCGATCGCGACCTCGGGAATCCCTCTCAGTATATCGGGAACCCCTTTCAGTATAATTTGGGGCAAAGCGATCGCGATCGCTTTCAACCGCTAAGAAAATTCAGCAAAATATAGGAATCCGTTTCGATTAGTTTGAAGTCTCTAATAGAGAACGAGAAGCTAATTTTATTGTGGGGGATCCGATCGTGAAATACATTACGCCTTTATTGTGGTCATTGCTTGCTGTCATTGCTTTGCTTGAATTTTCTGCCGCTCGGGCAACGGAAGAGGTTGCTCTCGATTCTCTTTCTTCCTCGAATGCTGGGATGACGGTTTTGAAATAGTCTAGCGATCGTTATCGTAATTTGTTATTGCGATTTGTCATAGCGATTTGTCATAGCGATTTGTCATAGCGATCGCAGTACCACCCCATTTATAATCTTCATCAATGGATTGCAATCTGGCTCGAGCCATGCTTTGCGATCGCTCATCTTTATCTCTCATTCTCTATTTTTTCAATTAGATAAATCTTCTCACATAAGCAAAAACATCAACCGGTAATTCGTGAAACCCGCACCATATTGTCGCGAGTTTTTCTCAGCGATCGAGATCGATTGGAAAGGTGATGGTTTCTTGACTCATGGTTTTTTGTTTGGTGTTGCTTATTTTCAATTATATGGCGTTTTCTCGAAAGCGATCGCTTGCTTTTGAGAAAGATGGATTATAAAATACGCTAAACTAAAATTATTTCAATGTCTGATAAAAAGAAAAATGTCCATGCCGCAACCGATCCCGGAAAATGTCGGGAAATGGAGAAAAAGTACGGCTGGAAACTCATTGAAATTAAACCAACGAAAGGCAAAATTCTCAAAGTCGATTGTGTCTTTGAGGGAGAACAAACCAGTTTTGAGGATACTCGTTATGGCGACTGAAACTTGGATTATTTATAAAACAGACGATATGAGTGCGGTGGGTTGGGAAGAACGGAGATTAATGCCTCGCGATAGTCTGACTAATATTTTAGAGGAAAATTGGAGTGCGGAAGAAAATCCGGTAATCCCTCAAATTGGCGATCGCACTCGTGCTTATCAATGCGATCCTGAAGATGATTCAATTACTCATGCAAGAGAAGGAGATTGGGTAGTCAAGCGCATTGAACGTTTTGCGAGTTTTGATACGGATATGCGGATTGTAGTCTGTTATTGCGAGTACGATCCCATCGCTTCTCAATGGAAAGAAGTTCATCGCGGCGTTCCTGCAAATGAGCTTTTGGATAAGGCAAAAGTATGATAATTTTAAGGCTTAGAAAATGCGATCGCATTTATTCCTCTTCGTCTGAGAATTCTCCGGCTTTTTCTTTGAGGATTTGGAGAATGCGATCGCAGTTTTCCAAATACATTTTATAATTGGGTTTAATTCCTATTGCTTGACTATAAGAAATAAGTGCTTTTTCAAATCTTCCTAAATTACTCAAAGCAAACCCTCGGTTATTCCATACTTTATCATCATTGGGATTAATTTCTAAGGCTTTGTCATAGGAGGCGATCGCTTCTTCAAATCTTCCTAAATTACTCAAAGTAATCCCTCGGTTATTCCATGCTTTATCATCATTGAGACGAATTTCTAAGGCCTTGTCATAGGAGGCGATCGCTTCTTCATATCTTCCTAACTCATCTAAAGCAACCCCTCGATTATTCCATACTTTATCATCATGAGAATTAATTTCAAGTGCTTTGTCATAGGAAGCGATCGCTTCTTCGTATCTTCCTAAATCAGACAACGCATCTCCTCGCTTATTCCATTCTACATTGTAAGAAGAACTTTGAATTGTATGGGTTAATTCATGAGCTAGCAACTCCTTCCCAGAACTCGATTCCGGATTATACTTTCCCGCATGATAGAAAATATCCTTGCCGTGAGTAAATGCTGATGCACCAATCTGTTTGTTCATCTGCACGGCATTCGAATCCGTATGCACTCGCACACCACTAAAATCCTTCCCGAAACGAGACTTCATAAAATCCTTATCCTCTTTCAGTTGAACTTCTTTCTCCTCCTCTTTTTCTTGAATTTCCTTTTCTTGCGTCTCCTCCAGTGCAGCTTGAACCTGTGGCGCAGGATCGGGAGGATTGACAGGAATCGAACTCCAATCCAATTCTATCTCACTCCCTGAAACAGGAAATTCATCAAATTCAAAAATACCAGAATGCAAATCAAAAAAATCAGGGGCGCGGCGGATAAAATATTTATAAGCAAAGAGTGGTAAAATAAAAGCAAATTTCATCTTAAAATCACTCCTAAAAGTTTCGCGATAGAGATTCAAATGCCCTAAAATTTGCGGTACGGTATCCATGTTGTAATAGTTTCCCTCACCACCAATTCCTGGTTTAATATATTTAAGTAATCCTTTTTCAATTCCTGTAATAACAAGAATATCAATATTCTCATAATCCAAATTTTCTTTAACAAAATCGTACAAATGCTCAATCTCATTTTCTAAAGCCAAGAGTTCAACATTCTGTTTGGGAATATCCGCTCGAATTCGTTCTATAATTTGCTTCACATTTGCAGGAAGACAACAAATAAAAAACAAACCAAACCCTTGTTTTCGCTGAATTCCTCGTCTTAGTGCTTGATAAGTTTCTTCTTCCTTGCCTGTGAAAATTACCTTTGATTTTTTGAGCAAAGAAGCACTGATTTTTTTAGATTGTACTAACATTATTCTTGAATTTTTCTAATGCTTGTTGAAACTCTTCTGTTTCCTGTAATAAAGGATGGACATCATACCATTTTTCAATCTCTCCATCTAGTGTTAATTCTGCATACTCCAAAATACAACGAATAAAGAGTAAATCACGATAATCTTGTTCATTGACAATTTTCTTGGTTTGAGAGACTTTTACTAATTTTTCCCAATCTTTATGATCCACGCTATTTCGATAAGTATTGCGTGATTGAGAGAGAATTCTTTGCACTGATTTTGTTGAAATTGGTAACTCATCTATCCAATTCAGCGTTGTTTGGACAAAACGGATTAACTCTCGAACTTGACCTCCAGTTGATTCGCATAATCTCAGCAAAATATCCGAATTTTCAAAAATATCTCTCTCTAAATTCAAATCTACAGCTAGATCGAACTTATAAACTCGTTTGGTAATCATTTCCTTCAATTTATTTACACCGGGATCGTATCGATCTCCATTACGCTCTCGAACTTTAATCATCGGCAAAATTTCCGGCTCGAAAAAGTAAACATCTGCAATTTGATTGGCTCGACTCGAATGCACTAGAGAAATTGGAATGGTATAAACAATATGACAATCTATTTGTTGCAAAAGCGTGCTACGGTCTATAAAAATTTCATCGTGGTTTGTCACACCATCTTTCCCATGAAGAGTTGTTGGAGGAATTCGATCTAAATTATCAGCAATGACAACTATTTTTGTTTTTCCATCTGGTAAGTTTTTCTTTCCTTCTTGAATAAATTGATTAAGAGAATCAATTAGAGAAGACATGTGAATGTCAACTTGTTGTCTGATTATCTTTCGACTACTAGGAACACCTTTCAATGTTGTTGTCAGTTTCCCGAATAAAGGGATTTGTAAATCCAAACTTAATTTCTCAATATTGATTTCTGATAATGCTAAATCTTTGAGAGAATTCCAACGATTTCTCAACCATCCCAACAGATTATCTGGTTTAGAATAATCTTTGAGTTCTTCTAAAATATAACGAGTACAAGCTAACAAAATATCGGTGTATTGAACATCGTTAATATCGACATCTAGATCTGCTTCAAAATAAACAACAAAACAGCCATTTTTTTCAAGATAATTTCTCAAGCGATACAATTCTGTTGTTTTGCCTGCTCCTCGATGTCCTACATAGAGTTGATAGGTATTTGTATCCGAATTTACAATTCTCCGCCCTAATTGATTGATAATATTTTCATCTCCTCGAACTTCACCACATTTGACATACAACGCTTTATCCTCTTCTGTTAGTGTAAGAGGATAAGGATTAAACGTATTATAAATTTTAGCAATCAATTCTTCACTCATATTTTTAATATTAAAGAAACTCAAGAGTACGGGATTCTTAGTTTTGTCGGCTTGCGTTAAACTTTGCTTTGCATAACCAACCTTCTCTCATTGTAAGCGATCGCGCTACAATTACCCTAACTCGAAAAAAGCGATCGCCATGCTCAACCGCAAAATCTTACAAGAAGATCGATCCTACACCTTTCGATCCTACTTTGAACTGCCTTACGAAACCGACGAAATCTTAGCAGAATTCAGTTACACCCTGCTAAAAACAGAACTGACTCTCCCTCAAAGCGATCGTGAAATCGAACCCCTCCAACCCCTCAAACAAAAACTGAAAACTTTTCTCTCTTTTGTTAATTTAAGTAACGAGACAGCGCGACGAGAAACCCTCGTGGCTCCTATTTTATTAGAAATTGTCTGTTATTGTAGCTGTCAGTTAAGAATCGAATATGCTTTAAATGTGAATAACTGGCTCAAAGGCAATCTCGACTATCTATTATTGTCAAAAAGCAAACTGTTAGTCATTGAAGCCCAAAACGACGATCTCACCCGAGGATTTACTCAATTAGCAGTAGAACTCATCGCCCTGTCTCAAGTCGAAGAAAGTGCCACTTTATATGGTATTATAACAATGGGAGACGTTTGGCGTTTTGCTAAATTAGACCGCCAACAACAACAAATTTTACAGGATATTACCCTATTTAAAATTCCCGACGATCTGGGAATCTTAGGAAAAATTCTCGTTGGCATCCTCCAAACCTAAAATTTTTCCTTATTTCTCGTCGATCGCCGCCACAAAAATATCTTTTGTCGTTGCACCGAGAGATAGCATAGTACGAACAATGAGATCGAGAGAAATCGAAGGATCTCCCGCTTCAATTCGAGCAATATTAGCTTCAGAAGATTGCAATTTTTGTGCGAGTTTTTCTGGAGATAGATTGCGCTGCAATCGCAATTCTTTCAAACGCTGACTCAAAGTTAATTTTAGATCGATAAATGCAATTTCTTCTGGGGAGAGTTGCAAAAAATCTTCAGTATCTCCAACCTGCCAACCTGCTTTTTCTAGACGCTGACGTTTAGCGATATCCATCTCTTCTTCTCCTTTCTACACTGATTATATGCGAAAATCGGGCGAGTAAAAACCCACCCGATCGCATTCAATATCCCTAACGGATAACTGAAACAGATCAGCCTGTATTCCGCATTCCCGCAGCAATACCGTTAATGGTTAATAATGCACCCCGTAACAATTCCTCCTTACTGTAACGGTAGTGAATCAGTCCCGCAGTTGTCGCATTGCTATACTGGCGCAAGCGCTTCAATAATGCAACTTGTAAGAAACCCAGAGGCACGATATTACCATTTCGCAACTGAACCGATCGCTGCAAATCTTCATCGCTATCGAGTAAAGTTTGATGACCCGTAATGTTTAAAATCATCTCTCGCGTGCGATGAAATTCCGCTTCAATTTGCGTCAAAACTGCTTCAAATCGCTCTAAATCTTCTCGGGGGGACAATTCGCGAACGTAATGTCGCGCCATGCGTAAATCTGCCTTGGATAAAGTCATTTCCACCTTAGAAGTCACCATTTTAAAGAACGGCCATTTAACGTGAAAATAGCGCAATAATTTGAGATTTTCCTCGGGTTCTTCTTGGATAAAACTCTCTAGCGCCGTTCCCACTCCATACCAAGAAGGGAGCAAAAAGCGGCTTTGCGTCCAGCTAAATACCCAAGGAATCGCCCGCAAACTGCTTAAATCTTTCTTCCCTTTCTTCCGTCGCGCCGGCCGAGAACTAATCTGTAATTGACTGATTTCGGGAATGGGAGTGACGGATAAAAAGAACTCGATAAAATCCGGTTGTTCGTAAATTAAAGAGCGATAGGCGCGGCGCGATCGCACGGCCAAATCTTCCATAATTTCGTTCCATGGTTCGATATCGTCAAACCCGCTACCCAACAAACTCGCTTGAATGACTGCCGTAGAAGCCGTTTCCAAGTGATACAATGCCAAGTCCGGCAAAGAATACTTAGAAGCCAAAACTTCCCCCTGTTCGGTAATCTTAATACGCCCGTTAATCGTGGCATTGGGTTGTGCTAAAATAGCCTCGTAAGCGGGACCGCCACCCCGTCCCACGGAACCGCCGCGACCGTGGAACAAACGCAGAGCAATGCCGTATTCTTTGGCTAATTTTTGCAGGGCTTTTTGTGCCTTGTGAATCTCCCAATTACTACTGAGAAAACCCGAATCTTTGTTGCTATCGGAATAGCCCAACATAATTTCTTGTAAGGGCTGAGAATGAGGCAGGTGAGAGTGGGGTGCATCCACCGCCGGGGTATCGTCGAGGGTTTTTAAGGCTTCGTAACCCCCCGCTAATGCCGCCCGATATAACTCTAACTCGAATAGCGATCGCATCACTTCCGGCGCTCGTTTTAAATCGTCTACGGTTTCAAATAACGGTACGATTTTAACGCCGCAAATTCCCGTCACCGGGTCGTAGAGTCCTGCTTCTTGTGCCAGTAAAAGCACCTCTAAAATATCGCTGACATCATTGCTCATGCTAATGATGTAGGTGTTGCAAATCTCCGCGCCAAATTCTTTTTGCAAGCGCTGAATCGTGCGAAACGTTTCGATAGTTTCGGCGGTTTTATCTTCAAAAGGTGCTTCGGCTGGAATGAGGGGACGACGGGTGGGAAGTTCGGTAATCAACCAATTGCGGCGATCGCTTTCTTCTAGATCGTCGTAAGGTTGGGGTAAGGCTTGAATGTATTGGGCAATTTCCGTGAGAGCATCGGAGTGGCGAGACGAGTCTTGGCGCACGTCCAATTGTGCTAAATGAAAGCCGTAAATTTCCACCTGACAAACCAGTTTATCCAAGTCCCGACAATTTAAACCCGTCTCGTCTAAATTGCGCTGAATCAGCTTTAATTCAGTGAGAAATTCTTCCCCGGATTGATAAATCGTTTGAGGGTCGATCTTTTCGAGGATTTGTTGTTGCCTCGGATCCCCACTAGAAAGCAGAGAATTTCGCTCTTTCGTGTTTTCCAATCGCTGTTGAATGTAAGCTAATTTCAGGCGATAGGGTTCTTGACGGTAGCGAATGGCAAGGCGATCGTAAACTTCTCCGAGATGAGCGCGATCGCGTTCCAAAGAATCCAACAATTCTGGTAGTACGTTGCTCCAATGTAAAGATAAACTCAATAAATTGGTCAGTGCATCTACGGAATGAATGTATTTTGCGAGGACGATATCCCGTTGATAGCAAGCCGTTTTCCAAGTTACTTCCGGAGTCACCGAAGGATTGCCATCGCGATCGGATCCCACCCAAGAACCAAAGTAACAAAAGCGATTGTGAGGGGGACGTAAGTTAGGAAAAGCACTTTTTAGCGCTTGTTTGAGGCGCACGGCAAGTTCGGGAACTGTCTCAAACAAAACTTCTTGGAAATAGTGCAGGGTATAATCGACCTCATCTAAAACCATGGGCTTGAATTGATGAAGTTCGTCAGTGCGCCACCAAAGTCGAATTTCTTCGTGAAGTTGTTCCGTTGCGCTTTCTGCTTCCCAAGAAGTGGTCAAACCCACACCGCGATAGGCTTCTTCCGCCCGATCCAATTGGTGTAAAATGTTGGCGATGCGTCTCTGTTTTCGGCGGATCGTGTGGCGCACGATCTCCGTTGGGTGAGCGGTAAAGACGAGGCGAATATCGAGATTGTCCAGCAAGTTCTGAATTTTTCTGGGGGGCATATTTTGCTGGTAAAGATAGGGAAATAACCAGTAAAATGTTCCCCTTCGCGGTTGAGGGCTTTCGCTTTCCTTTTGCCACGTTTTTTCTAATTGTTTTGCCCCCATAGGAACGCCATTTTCAACGCCATTTTCAACGCCATTTCCCACGGTATTTTGTTGCGAATCCGATAAGGCTTCGCTTTGGGCTTTATAAGTCGCACTGCGAGATAATTGACGCTCTCGCTGTTCGTAATGTTGTTCGACAATATTGATGAGTTGAAAATACAATGCAAAAGCGCGGGCGGCGCGGATGGCTTCATTTAAGTCTAGTTTTTCGATGAGTTCGAGGGCGGCAGATTGCTCGAGATCGGTGGTTTGTCCTTCTGGAGAACAGAGCGATCGTAAATGTCCCAATAAACTTACTAACTCTTGACCGCATTCGGAACGCAATACCGATTCCCACAAATCTTCAACTAACTTCAAGCGGTGTCGTAACAACAACATTGAAGTGGAAGGAACGCGAACGGTTGACTGGGATGATTGGAGAAGCGAACTCATAATTTTCTCTTGTTAGTTGGTAGTTGGTGGTTGGTGATTATTTGTTCTTAGTGTCTCTGAGGCTTTGAAGCGTTAGGTTTTATTCATTATTTTTTTTTCATTATTGAGGATCGAGGGTCTTTTGGGATATCTTATTGGGATCGGGAAAGGGCAAAATTGGCAAGCGATCGCCGCGAAAGATTTCTTCGCTTGCAGCAGTAGATTCTTGTATTTCTCGTATAACGGTTTCTGCGGTAACAATTCCAACAATGACAGGAAACGTCAGAAAACTTAACAAAACTTCGGGAGGCGGCATGAGAATCTCGAGAGGATTTTCATTCATTGTAGGTCAGGGATAATGGGCAATCAGAAATGAGCAATCGGCAATGGATGATAGGAGCGTGGGAATCTGTTGAAAACCATATCATCTTTTAGACAGTTTCTTCAATCACGAAGTCCTGATAAAAAAAGGCTTTATCCTCCAAATAGAGTTTATCGGCCAAACAAGAGAGAGGACGCAATCTTTGCGAAAGGCGATCGCTGTCTCTGCGCTTGACAAACAAATTCCAATACGCTAAACGACTTCCTGAAGGGCTGCAAGCAATAATGCGATCGAGTAAATTCTCGTAATTTGCCCGAGACATATATTCAAAAATATTGCTTAAGTTGTAACGGTTAATACAGTTTTCTGGCGATTGCATGAGAAGATCTTCAACTGCCATGCAATGCCATTCTAAGCGATGTAAATTGTCGCGAATTGCCTCAAAGTTTTCGGGACGCAAAGCATAAGGTAAAGCCAAAGGATGTTCTCCAGTTACCATCCATTGTAAATAGGGATTCGAGCGCGGATCGCCCTCAACGATCGCCCTTTGAGTTCTTGTTAATAAAGATTGAGAAATATCGCCTTTCACGTAACGATAGAAACTGCGATCTCGCCCCAATCGTCCCGAGAGAAAACGAGAGAAAAAGAGATGAAAGAAAAAGCGCCAGCGCCAATTATTCCACTGTTGGTAATAAAATGCTTCCCGCTCTCGGGGAGAGCGATAGTAGAAGAGTTGAGCAATGCGATCGCTGTTATGAATAAGCGGTAAAATATAGCGGCGAAATAAGGCTAAATAGCGCTCGAATTTTCCAATCCCGCCAATGCCCCGACAGATATCGCGATCGCGCCGATCCCAGAACTGGCGAGTTTGAGGGGCGAGCAAGGGACGACAGAGGACGTATAGTTGCGATCGCTCTTCCGGCATTGCAGGGATCGAACCGATCAACTTTAACAGTTGCGGATGAGCGAGTGTTTGATAAGCAGCAACCCGCAACTCCAAACAGGCAATTTGTGCGGGATTGAAGTCAATGGCAATAACTTTTTGAGGAGATTTGGACAACAAGGCAAGGGTATTATCACCCGCCGAAGCAATAGACAAACAGCAACTCTCAGTATTAATGTCAAGTGCTCTGAGGAGAATATCGGCATCTTCCCAACATTGCGCGTAACGAATTTGACTGAAGTCGGCAAATTGAGTAATTTCTGCGGGCATTGAGAGGAAATAAAGAGTTGATAGTTGACAATTGACAATTGACAGTTGGAAAGCGATCGCAAATCCAGCTAAAAAGTTGTAAGATAACTCCAGAGTATCAAAGCCGTTTCGTTCGGTTAGATCGTCAATACCTTAACAAAATTTATGGAAACTACTCTTTTTGTTGCCCTTTTATATCTATCCTTAAGCGGACTGTACCTCGTGGTTTTACCGGGGTTTATGTACTTCTACCTGAATCAACGGTGGTATACGGCAGGTTCGATGGAGCGCTTATTGATGTATTTTGGCGTGTTTTTCTTCTTTCCGGGGTTGTTGCTGTTGAGTCCGATCTTGAATTTCCGCCCCAAGCGTCGCGCGATTTAACGGGTAGGATTTAGAGATTATGCGAAGAATTGACGCGATCGCGATTACCTTTGGGATTTTCCTCGTCGGCGGTGTCGCCTATATTATTTTACGGGTTGCCGGACTCAATAATTTTTCGGCGGGGATTTGGAGTCAGGTGCTTCTCGTGGGAGGATTGTTGGGTTGGGTTTCTACCTATCTATTCCGCGCTTTCTCCCACAATATGACCTATCACCAACAACGCAAGGATTATGAAGATAAAGTCTTGCAAAAGCGGTTGGACGAGATGAGCCCCGAAGAACTGGCAAAATTACAGGCAGAAATCGAAGCGGAGAAATAAGGAGATTGCAAAGAGAGCGATCGCAGGAAAGGAATTGTCCGATCGCGCGATCGCTCTTTCTTGATATAATACTCGTGTTCTCTTGAAAATTCTCATCTCGTGACGCGATTTATCCATGACCAATTTGCCAAACAATACCTTAGCGAACTTCTTTCTCCTCTCGGGAAAGTGGAGACCAGTAAAGAAATTCATTCAGAACCCCGTCAAATCGATCTTTTCTTTACACCCTCTTCTACCACTACAGAAGCGCGAAAAAATTTAGGTTTATTGGGGCAACTGACGGTAACTTCAACCTTACTCGAACCTTTCCGCAACCCGGTCACGGGAAGCGATATTCGCGCCTGCATCCTGAAATTGTTTGCAGTTTGTGCCGATCTAGAACGAGAAGCTAAACGAGATAAAATCCCTCTCAATGAGGAAAACCTCCCTCAACTGCGGATTTTCACCCCCACGGCTTCCACTAACCTATTGCAGCGCTTTCATCCACTTCCATCTAATCCGAACTGGGAGCGTGGAATTTATTTCTTGGGGACGGGTTTTAAAACAGCAATTATTGTCATTCACCAACTGCCGCAAAATCGGGAAACACTTTGGTTGCGCCTGTTAGGAAAGGGACGGGTACAACAAAAAGCCGTTCGAGAACTCGAAGCATTACCTCGCGAGAACCATTTGCGAGAGAATGTCATAAAATTGGTAAGAGAACTCATTTCTCTATTAGCCAAACGACAGAACCAAGAACAAGATTTAGATCGCGACGATAAGGAGTTAATCGTGACTTTGACACAAATGTACGAAGAAGCAATGGCCGAGCTACGCCAAGAAGCTCAAAAAGAAGGTCTTCAACAAGGTCTTCAACAAGGTCTTCAACAAGGTCTTCAACAAGGTCTTCAACAAGGTGAAAAAAAAGCCACACTTAATCTAATTAATAATCTTCTTAAAGTTCGTTTTGGTGAAGTGGATGAAAAACTTGCAGCAATTGTTGAAGAGATTGCATCCATTTCTTCCGAAGAATTTACCCCTCTACTCTTGCAACTTTCTCGCGAAGAATTATTAAAGAGATTTAACACGGAACGAGAACAATCATAAATCTTGCCTTTTTGATGTTTTCTTACAGTGTAAAATCGAACTTTTCAAAATTCTTCTCAGTCGTACTGATGATTCCGATCGCTTTATTGACGACTGCCAGTATTGCTTCGGAGACAGTACCGAGGATCATCGCCGAGGCTGAAATTCCTCAAAATATCCCCCAATGGCAAATCCTCTACGATCGCGCCTCAAAACTAGACGATCTCCGACAATATATCGAGGGAGAAGCAATTTATCGTCAAATCTTGCAAGAGCCGCGTTCGACTTTTCCCAACGACTACATGTATTATTACGTTCGCTTGCAATTTGGACACAATCTTCAAGCCCAAGGACGCTTACTCGAGGCGATCGCCATTTGGGAGACAATACTGGAAAATTCGACCCAAGACGAGATTAACAGACTCGCGAGCAATACCTTAGAAAAAGTTAGGGAACGACTCGAGGAATCCGAACAAAATATTAATGCCGGTGCAGACAGAATTCAAGCCGATCCTGCCGATGTTTGGGGTTATCGAGATTTTGTTCGCGGATTGGAAGTGCAAAAAAAATTAGCAGAGGCGTTAAATATCCTCGAAACGCGCTTAAATCGTCCCCTTACCTCAGAAGAAGCGATCGCTCTGGCTCGGGGGGCAAAAGATGAGTTCGGATATCGCGCGACAACGGAGGTCCTCGCTCTCTATCGGGCAGTCGCGAGGCGCTTTCCCAACAACGAATCCATCCAATTTGCATGGTTGTCTCTCCTAGAAGAGCGAGGAGAGCCAGAAGAAGCGATCGCCATTTACCGGGAGATGATTCGCGAAAATCCCGCCAATATCCGGCTGAAAGAAAGACTGGCACACAATCTCGCCCGAGCCGATCGCCAGATAGAAGCGATCGCCATTTACGAAGAACTGATTGCCTCGGCATCTCGGAATGACAATTTTTCTGAGAACGAGAGTAACGCCACCCTCTATCTCACCTTGGGAGAATTATTAGAGCGAACCCAACAAAGCGATCGCGCATTGCAAATTTATCTGCAAGCCATTCGCATTTTTCCAGAGATATATCCCAGCCATCCGCACTGTCACGTTCTGAGAAAAACTGCTTACAATCGTCTTGTTGCCCTGTTAGCCAGTCAAAATCGCCTCAACGCCCTCGTCGATCTTTTCGAGCAACTGCAACCGAATCCCACAGTAGAAATGTATTTTAATCTGGCTCTCGTTCTAAAATATCAAAACTACGAAGAGGCATTAGCAATTTTCCAACGTCACATTCAAGAACGCTATCCTCATATTCATTTTGGAGAAACCGATGAAATATGGGGAAGGTGTTGAATGGGAGAGAACTCGCACCCGGAAAGGTTGCTTCGATGCTAGTCTTTAAAAGGGTGTTTATCATCTTAGCCGCCCATTGTTCAGTTATCTTTCTGGGGAACTTCGGTGATCGTCATAACCTTGTTGCATCCTAGCAAATCTGCCCCGGTTCAAAGTTGGGTGTTTGAATCCGAAACAGAAATTACCCTCGGGCGCGGGAGTCAGAACGATGTTGTTTTGTATAGTGCGGTAGTTTCTCGCCGCCATGCCAAATTACAACAAATTGACGCGATCGCAGAACAGGACTACTCTCGCGACGAGGGAGAGTCTTGGGAAATCGTTAATTTTGGTGCGAATGGAACCTATGTTGACAGTAACGTTCTGACCAAAGAACGAGAAAGCATTGCCGTTTATGACGGTACTATCGTTCGCCTCGGGGAAACCGGCCCGAAAATTCGCATCCGTATCGGGGCAGTCGATCCCAGCACCCTGGGTAAAGTTGTTAGACGGCGATCGCCCACTTCCGCAAATTCCGGATCTCCCCCAGAAAAATCCCGCAGCACCTTTTTAAGAGCGAAAGCCGATCCCAAACCTCCCGACTCTACCACCAATGTAGAATAAGCAATTACGGAGAGTTGTTTTTTTAACGATCGATTATGTATTAAAAGAAACTAAAAAAGTAGGATCTTACAAAGATTTTAAAATAACATCATGGAACATAAAACTCTAGAATGCGTTTTGCATTCCATTTTTAAATTCAGGTTTACCCTCCTTTATTCGAGTCAAATCCAATAGTCAATCCATAAATGGCTAACTAAAGCGCGATCGTTTCATCATCATTGCCGCTATCCAATAACTCCTCCAGTATGGACAAGTCAGCAATTGGCGCTTCTGGCTCTTGGACGGTATCGTCATTACTGCTGGCTGTTGCGGGATAATCCCCAGCAATTACGGTATCGTCTTCGCTGCCGATATTCATCAGGGAATTTTCTGGTGCTGCAAGGGTGTCGTCTTCATTCCCCACATAAGGAACGTCGGGTTTGGGATCGGCGAGGGTAGGAGCATTGGGACTCACGGCAATATCTGCCGCTCTCGGTTCGTTCCATTCGCTCGGGAGGAGGGGTTGCCCTTCTGCGATTTCGATCTGCAATCCGGGATTGGAATCGGGATATCCCATTTCGTGAGCCAAAAGCTCGGAGGTGAGGGTTTGACTGTAATCGTGAAATTCCTCTCGGGAGAAAAAGGCGTTATTTTCTTTGGCTTGTCGGATTTGCAGATCGTCTAACTCAACACCGGACAAACAGGCTTTATGCAGGTTGGCTCCTTCTAAATTTGCCCCCTTCAAGTTCGCACCCGTAAGATCCGCTTCTTCTAAATTGACTTGACTTAAATTACAATCAGCGAGATTGGCATCGGCGAGGGTTGCGCGAGCAAGATTGGCTTCCTTGAGATTGGCTCGGGTTAAGTTGGCGCGACTGAGATCCGCAAGAGTAAGATCCGTCTCGGATAAATCTACTTCGCACAATACCGCACCGCTCAAATAGGCGCCAACCAATTGTCCGCCTTGCAAATTCCCTCGCATCCAGAAGTAATTGGGAGAAAGAGCTTCAATGCGAACGATCGCCCGCCAGAGGCGATCGGCTTCAAAGGTTTCGGGATAGTCGGGTTTACCGCAAGGGTGGAAGGGTAGGTTAATACGACGGGCGATCGCTTGCAAGAGGAGAAAAACATTCAATCCTACCGCCGCATCAATTTGATTGACATTGAGAGGATTTCCCAGCCCTTGCAAGCGCTCTCGGGTTTGTTGGGGGAGACCTTCATCCAACCAGCGCCCCTGACAAAAAGACTGATAAAAGAGGTAAAGGCGATCGAATAAAAGGGCAAAATAAAAATCTCGCTGTTGCTTTTTGCGATCGCGAAACAAGCATTCTACGATTAACGTTTCAATTGAGCGCGAGAGTACCCCATACCCCAACCAAGTATACAAATGCTCGGCAATGGCTCGAGGAGAATCCAAAATTGCTGTCTCTTCCCCATAGCGATCGCGCTGTTTCTGGGTCAGGACTCGCAATAATTTGGCGAGTGCCGAAGCGATTAAATAATCCCCCAAACTGTCATGAGAAAACGTAATGGCAGACAAAGACCTATCAAAATTAAAAAACAAGGGATGAAGGCTCAGTGCAGCCGCATCGCTATTGTTTTCTTCTCTCTGCCCGTCCTTATTTTCCTCAACGATCGAGAGGGCGCGGTTTCCCGTTTGCAAGAGAGACAAAGCTAATTCTTCTAAGGAATGAAGGTGGATCGGAACGGATAACTGGTGACGGGTAACGGGGAACTGGTGACGGGGAACTGGTGACGGATGACTCTTCGGCAGGCTCAGAGCATCGCTGGTGACTGATAAGCGAAACAGTCGCTCGTACATTTCAAAACGAGCGCGAGAGGGTTTTTTCTCGAAAAGTTCCGGCAATAATTGCTCGTCCCGATGGAGTAAGCCAAGTAAAAATAAAGTCAGAGGGGAATGAACCAGTTTGGCATTCTCCAATACTTCTTGTCGGCGGTGAAATAAACCTTTTTCTTTCAAACAGCGAAAATAACGGTAGGAAATGGCTTGAGATTGCAATTTCGACCATTGTTTGAACCATTGCTTGAGGGCATCTCGCTCGAAAGGTGCAATGCGAATGCGTTGCAAGTGACTCTGTAAGGGGAAGAGATTTCCGAGGCGATCGCTGCGAATGGTGTCATCTAAAACCGTTGAGGTCGTCGCGAGAACAATTTTATGGCGAATGGGTTCCGTGCCATGTAAAACTCGCAAGTGAAACGTGAGGAGTTGTTCGAGAAAGGCGCGTACTTGCCAAATGCGACGAGGCGATCGCGGCAGTTTATCCAAGCCATCCAAAATCAACAGGCAAGGGGGGGCATCCGGGGAGAGCCAACCATCCCATTGTTGAAAGCGCCCGAGGGGAAAGGCACTATCGAGGGTTTCCCAAAGGGTAGAGCCCAAACGCGCCACCTGTAGGGGTATGATAACGGGCAGCCAATTCGGATAAACTTCTTTGGCCAAACGTGCCGCCCACATCCGACAAAAGCTGGTTTTGCCGCTTCCGGTTTCTCCTTCAATAACGGCAATGGTTTCGCGATCGCCAAGTTGAGCATCCGCCCAAGTTTCTAAATTAATCGTCGTTTCTTCTCGGGCGGATGCGCCCTCGCGAACGACAATACCTTGCAGGGGAATGTAAAGATCCGGCAGGGAAAAGAGTTCGCCCAAGAGGGGTTCGTTGAGACCAGTCGAGAGTTGCGCGCGATAATATTCTCGTTGGGGATCGATTTTTTGAGGTTTTTCTGCCATATTTCCGCGCCCGTTTTCCGCGCGATCGATCTTGCGGGGGCGACCCAATCCGACAAAAGCGTGAAGTTGGGATAAATCAGTCGCATTTTCGGCAATGACCGTGAGGAGATGCCCCGACAAACTGCGCGTTAAACGGTGTACCAAGAAAGAAACCTCGCGATCGCCGGCGCCATTGGCCAGCAACCACGCCCCGCAAACCCGATTCATTTGCTTGACTAAAAATGATTCTGCGAGGGTGGAAAGGGCTTGCTCTGCTTGAGATTCGCTCAATTTTCCCGGGCGGAGGGTTTTGAGCAACCCTTGCAGCGCGGGATCGCTCAAGGGAGAATCAATTTTTTCGCCCAAGGCGATTTTTGCTCGTTGCAACCAGGGTCGATTGGCGCGGGATTCCTGTTCGAGCAGGACTTCGAGGGCATTGAGATAGGCAACTTGAAACGCCAGCCACGTCCCTTCCGAACGTTTGAGTGGCTTTTTTTCCTGCAACAGGTGCAATAATTCGACCGTCAGGCGGACGAGAGGGTGCATTGTTTGCAAGCTGCCCACTAAGGGAAGTTCCAAGACATCCGCCAGCGAACAAAGGGAAAAGGGAGTCAAGCTCTTGACTTCCATATCTCGGGCGATCCGAAATGCCACCGCAGCAACGCTAACTCCCGAAGATTGGAGTTGTTCGAGGGGGATTTGGCGATCGCTTAGCCACTGTCGGAGGCTGAGAGTCATGGGGGTTGACGGATGAAGGATGAAAGATGAACGATGAAAAATGAAGGATGTATTTTCCTCTCTTCCCATCTTATCTGACCGCTTGGGAAAGGATGAAAGACAAATTCTTCCTTTCTGGGGAAATCTTCCCAAAGAATGTTATGTCAAAGGTCTAATTTATTAGAGATCGGAAAATAACGATTGTCAAATCCGGTTTTCCTTTAGGAAAAGAGAATTGAAGGATGTTGCAATTGTCAGAGGATAAGTATTTATCTCTAGAATTTTCGCAAGTTCTTGTTTATTTTCAAGGCAATTCTTCCTAGGAAAATTGTTGGGTTAGGGGTAATCGCGATCGTGTTTTTTCCCCGACCTCTCCCAAAATTGATTTTTACTGTAACCCGAACTCGCCAACTTTTCACAACACTTAAGTAATGACCCCTAGATCCCGTTTTGAAGCGATCGCCATTGGCTCTTATTTAGCGCTACAACAAAAACCCGAGTTTTTATAAACTCGGTCGTTGGATTGGTAATGCTGTTCCCGTTCGTATCGGCAAAATTGTTGCTCAAAGTCTTGTAAAATTTTCGTCACTTTGAATGAGATTTACAGGCGCGACAGAGTTCGATCGCTTTGCTTTGCAATATCGCGATCGGGTCTGCTCCTCGTTTTAAATTCACCTCTAATTCGAGTAAAATTGGTAAAGTTTTTAATAATTGTTGAGAACTCACGGATTGGATTTCCTTGCGAATGAAATAAATGCGCTTGGGATTGCCAATATCTGCCGCCGATGCGATCGCTCTTTCATCTTTTTCCCCGCTTTCTATCATGAGTTTTACCATTAGCCAAGTGCGAAATTGCCCCACTAAAGTAGCGACAATTCGCAAAGCCGGTTCATTGCGATGAATTAAATCTGCCACCAATCCCAAAGCTTTTGATTCGTTTCCTTCTCGAATGGCTTTTGCCAATTGCAAGCTGTTTTGGGTATTAACGGCGACTAATCGGGCAATAACCGTTTCATCTAAAGGTTTTTTCGTTTTCTCCCCATACAAGCGGAGTTTATCTAATTCATTCCACAATTGTCGGGTATTGTTGCCTACAGATTCTGCTAAAAGTTCGATTCCTCGAGGGGTTAATTTCACTTCTTTTTCTCGGGCGAATTGACGGACGTTTTTAATAATTTCTTCCGTTTTCCACGGGGGAATAAAGGAAAATTCTCGAATTTCGGCGTGTTTTTGCAAGAGTTTGACAGATTTCCCGCGCTTGTCGAGTTTTTTGCGGGTGGTTAATAATAACGTAGAACTTTGAGGAACTTTAGGGAGGGTGCGCTGGAGTTCTTCCAGTAACTTTTCTGAACACGATTGAGTGACGATCGCTTCTTCAATCCAAATCAAGCGCCCTCCCATGCCAAACGGCGGAGTCATGGCTTGATTGAGTCCTTCCACCATTGCTTCCGGGCGATCGCCGACAATGCGTTCAAAATTAAACTGAATCCAATTGGGATCGAGAACCTTTTGACGCAACCCGGCGATCGCTTGACTCATGGCAAAATCATCTTCACCCCAAAACACGTAAATTGGCATTTTCAATCAACCATTCAACAGTCAGACAATACTATAGCAAAATCAATGATATACTTTAAATGAGATACGGGTATCCTGTCCGTTCCACAAAAAATAAGGGATCTAGGCGATCGCCGTCGCATTTCCTAACAATTCGGCGATCTCAGTTTCATCATAGCTAAATATAGATTGTTTAAAAAGCATAGCTAATCAAGAAGGCTGACTGTTAGCTCAACCATACCCCTACTAAATTTAGGATGAAATCAAACCAAGTTTTACAATCGCATTCTTTCCTCAAACCAAAATGACGCGATCGCATCCACAAACAATTCGATCCGATTTCCGAGAAGATCGTGGCAATTTACTTTGCTGAAATCAGTCGCTACAATAGCAGAAACGGGACAATTTCCGCAAAAAAGTTGCCAGATTTGGCACAGTCATTTCCCGACTCCCTTTGACAAGATCGCAGTACAAGATCGCAGTAGGATCGATGCCGATCTCCTAACCCTATCAAGGATTACTCTATCATGAATCGCTTCTTCACCTATTTTGGAGCCGCCGCCGCCGCAGTTGTCGCCAATGCTTTTGTCGCTACCTCTTCTTTTGCTTTTACCTTCGTCAATACAGAATTGGTGCTCTCGGTTGACGTATCGGGAAGCGTTGATGATAGCGAGTTTAACCTGCAACGTCAGGGATACGCCAATGCGTTTCGCGATCGCGAACTGATCGACATTATCGAAGATATGGATCGCGGGATCGCCGTGACCATGCAATATTGGTCGAGCCAGACCGCCGCCGCGATCGGCTGGTATCATATCACCAATGCAGCCAGCGCTAACGCTTTTGCCGATGCCATTCTGGCTGAGGATCGTCCCTTTGCCAATAATACCAATATTGCCGCCGCTATCAATTCCGCCACGAATTTGCTCTTAACCAACAATTTCCAAGGCGATCGCATGGTGATTGACGTATCGGGAGACGGTCGCCAAAATGCCGATATTTCCGGTTCCGGTTATTGCGCTCCCCTGAGTATCTGGGGGTATGTTTATGACAATGACGATACCAGTCCCAATTGTTACAATTTAGTGGCATCAGCTAGAGATGCGGCGGTTTCCCAAGACATTACCATCAATGGATTGCCCATTTTAACGGATGTCCCGGAACTCGATGCTTATTTCCAAGCCTACGCGATCGGCGGCGAAGGCGCATTCTTGCAAGCTGCGGCTAACTTTAGCGATTTTGAAACGGCCGTTAAAGCGAAAATCAAACGAGAAATTCAAAGTACCGAATCCGTTCCCGAATCCGTTCCCATCCCCGAATCCGTTCCCGAACCCGAACCCACTCCCATCCCCGAATCCGTTCCCGAACCCACTCCCATCCCCGAATCCGTTCCCGAACCCGGCATGACATTAGGATTAATTTTACTGGGATTGGGGGCGGGGGTATCTTTTCTCAAGAAACACGATCGCGCTTAGAAGCGAATGGAGGCGATCGCCCCATGGACAAGTCATTATCTCGTTTGTTCGATCTCTGGCATAGCCCGAACCACTCGAGAAATCGCGATCGCCTGTTCGTCCGTCGCCCGAGAAATATGGAGAGAATTTTTCTGTACTTCATCGATCGCCTGCTGCATTTTTTGGAAAATTCGTACTGCTTGTTGGGTGGCATTCTGGCTGAGAACGGCTTGTTTGTTTCCCCCTCGGGCGATTCCCGACATGGATTGAATCGAGGCTTGAATCGTGCCCAATTGGCGGTTAATTTGTTCGACGGACTCTCGAGAGCGATCGGCTAATTTGCGAATTTCCATTGCAACGACGGAAAAGCCTTTCCCTTGTTCTCCCGCCCGTACGGCTTCGATGGTTGCATTGAGAGCTAGCATATTGGTTTGTGCCCCCAATTCGTTGACCAAATCCGTAATGCTGCCAATTTGTCGGGTATTTTCGTTGAGACGTTCGATTTGAACGGAAAGGGTTTCCACGATCTTTTGCAACTGTTCGATTTGAGTTTGAGTTTGCGCGATCGCTGCCAATCCTTCTTGCATCCATGCAAAACCCTGTCGGGAAACTTGGGTGGCCGCACTGGAAAATTCCGCAACCTGTCTGGAGGTTTCTTGCAGTTCGTCCATCTGATGCAAGATATCTTCAACCAGTTGGCGTGTTTGTTCTTCCTGTTGCAGTTGGGCATTTTTAGCAAGGAGCAACTCCTCGCGATCGCGCATTTGTCCTTCGAGGAACTCCGCTTGTCCGATGGTACGACGAGCGATCGGTTGCAGGAGGAGAACAATCCCTCCAGAACCCAAGACTGTCAATCCTAAAATAATGCCGCTAATTTGTCGCAATTGCCGATTGAGAGGTTGATATAATTCCGCTCGATTCATTTGTACGGCTAACCCCCAAGAACTATTCTCAAGGGCATTGTAGGAAATGGTTCGTTCCCCCGAGGGCAGGTTTAAGAGTCCGGTTTGGCCGGAAATGGAGCTTTCTAGAGCTTGTTTTAGGGTTTCCGAGGGAGCTCTCCTCCCGTCTCGCAAGGGAAAAACGAGATTGCGGCGATTGTCGGCCAAGACCATTTCCCCCGTTTCTCCCAAACCCGTATAGTCGAAAACGATATCTTGTAAACGATCGATACTATAGAGAACGATATCCGTCCCCACTCGCTCTTTTTGGGAATTGAGAATGGGAGCGCCGATCGCGAGGTAAGTTGTCCCTTCTATGTCCGCTAAATCTTCGGCAAGGGGAACGCGCGCATCTTCGGGAGGAATGACGAAAACTTCGGGAGGAATGGGCAACCCGACATTAGCTCTCGCTTGGCGATCGCGATCCAAGCGAGTAATACCGACGACTTCTTCGGATTGTTGCAGGGCATCAGTGAGAATTCTTTGGGTAGCAGAGGCAAACTCCTCGAGGGAGATTTCTCCCTGGTTAAAGGACTCGAGCAAGCGTCTGGCACGGGTTCGGCTGGTGATTTGGGCGGCAACTTCTCGAGCTTTAGAGAGATATTCTTCGACGACCAATTTGCGGGTGCTGGCGGCAAAGATTAAGTTTTTCTCTTCTGCTTGACGCAAGCGACGGGAGAGGGGGACGACAGAGGCGATCGCGACGAATCCGGCGATCGTTAGAATGCCCAAACTGGAAGCAACGATGACGATTCTCTGTAAGTTTTTGGTTTGCGCGGTTTCCATGGAAAAGCGATCGACAAATAGACGAACGGCTCTAGGATGGCATATTTTCAGATCGTTGCGTGAGTTACATTTGGCTGTAATATGGCACGATGCAGGATATATCCTCAGAACCAGACCGAATTCCCTTCCTCAGAGAGCATGCGAAGTTGAGAAAGTGCGGTCTGGATTTTGTCGAGTTCGCTTTTTTGGAGCGATCGATACAAACTCTCCGCTTCTACTCGCGAGCGTAGATGTTCCGCAACGGACGGCGGCAATCGGGTTAGTTTTTCGGTATATGTCGTTTTCTCGCCGTCCCTCCATCAATTTCAATGAGTGCATCGGGCAGACGACTCCACTCGTTCCACGAACCTTCATAGTTGCGAACGCGAGGATAGCCCAATAAATATTTTAAAACAAACCAAACGAATCCCGATCGCCCGCCTACGGCACAGTAGGGGAATATTTCTTTATCGGGGGTAATTCCTTGGCTGCGGTAAAGTGCCTGTAATTCCTCAAAGGATTTGAACGTACCGTCTTCATTTAGGGCGAGGAGATGTTCGAGATGTAGCGATCGCGGGATATGTCCGGCACGTTCTTCTCCTTGGGGGGGTTCGCTGAAGAAGAGTTCTCCGCGATATTCGAGCAGGGTGCGAACGTCGAGAATAGCGCGATCGCTTTGTCCGATGGCTTTTCGCACTTCGTCGTGCAACACTCGCAGATTCTCATCAATGGGTTTTGCTTCGTACCGGGTAGCGGGGAAAGTGGCCAATTCTGCCGTTACCGGGCGACCTTCTGCGATCCATTTTTGATGCCCGCCATCGAGCACCCGTACATTTTGATGTCCGAATAAGTTTAACAGCCAAAAGACCCAAGCACTCGTTCCGGGATAGCTGCCATAAGCGACAACGGTAGTTTGGGGGGTAATGCCAGATTTTGAGAGCAAAGCGGCGATCGCTTTCGGATCGAGATTGAGACGAAAATTCGGCAGAAACAAATCGGTGAGATAATTCCAAAAAACCGCCCCAACGATATGATTATCTTGATGGATTTCCAGACTCATATCGATTTCTACCACGCGAATATCGGGATCGTGGAGGCGATCGGCGAGCCATTGAGTATCGATGAGAACTTCAGGATGAGCGTAACCCGTCATAATTTTTCTCCTCAATTAGTTAGATTCGTTTTTGTTAGCGAGAATGCGCCAGATGCGATGAACGAGGGTGGTCGAAACAGAAAATAAAGAAAATCCGATGAGGGGATGGGCGATCGCTAAAGGCACGGGAGTTTGCAGGTGAATGGTGAGAAATTGCAGTGCCAATAAAATCGGCAAAGTCGCGGTTAAAATTCGCACCCGTTTCGGGACATCGAGCCAATAAACCCAAACGAGTAAAATAAGGGCGATACCGCTATATCCCCTGACCGACAAAATGTGAATTTGCCACCAAGTGGGGTTATAAAATTGAGCCAGTCCAACGGTTAGTAATTGCGCGGTCAAACAGAGGTTAAACAACACTGCAAGGATGTAAAAACCGAGAATAGGCAGTTGCGATCGCGTTTGGGTTTCCTCAGTTGCAGGATTGGCGATCGCATCGGTGGGATGGGAAGAAGTTGGCATGGTCGGCCAAAAAATGAGGTGAGCTTTTAGGTATCGCAACGATACTGAAACTAAGTTAATGGCGATCGCTCTTCTGCGCCTAGACCCCGATCGGGTACTCTTTTATTAATTCAAAATTCAAAATTATTAATTCAAAATTATGACTTTTATCGGGTGCGTATAATTGAGGGGGTGAGTGCTGGAGAGTGGATAGATGAAGAGTGTGGCTAAATCTTCTTTACAGGAATTGTTTCGGGCGATCGCGCGATCGTCCAATGAGACAGAACTCAAACAATCGGTGATGGTACGAGTAGGGGAGTATTTTGCGGCGAGGCGTTGGATGCTCTATTCTGTAGACCAGTTTCCGATCGTTGACGAAAATACTCCCAAGACGGTGAAATTGGCGCTCTCGCTGGAGCACAATCCCGTTTTGCGTTATTTGGTACAAAATCACGCTGCCGTCCATGACGAGCTGGTTTTGCCCCCCGGAGTTTGGCGCAGGATTTGCCACCGTCCGGATCACGGTCACGTCATGGCAGGACCGATTATCGATTGCGGTCAACTTGCAGGGGGATTGGCTTTTACTCGCCATCGGGACGATCCGGCTTTCGATGCCGTCAATTTGGCGGACTTAAGTGCGCTTTGCCTGCACGTTTCCACTCGACTGGTAGAAATGAGAGGGCAGGGATTGGCCTTGGATTGCGATCGCATTACTCCTCGAGAGGCGCAAATTGCCCAATTGGTGGCGCGGGGATTGACGAATAAGGCGATCGGTGCAAATTTATGGATTACGGAAAATTCCGTCAAACAGGCGCTCAAGCGGATGTTTCGCAAACTGGAAGTGTCTTCTCGGGCGGAAATGGTGGCGCGATTGTCGGGGGGAAAATGAGGGCGATTATTGGCGATTTGTCATTGCCATCACTGCATTGACGGTCAGAGGAGGAACGTCTCCAAAAACCGGGAGAATATTGGTTTCCGAGTAAATATTGGGTAAATTGTCTCCTTGCCAAACCCAAACTTGTCGATGTTGAATATCGATTAACCAAGCCAGTTGCGTACCGTTGCCGAGACAATGGAGAATTTTATTTTGTAAGTCTAGGGTGCTTTGGTCGGGGGAACGAATTTCAATTAACCAATCGGGTGTACCATTAAAGGGACCATCTTCTGCGGAAAGGCGCGATATAGCAACAACGGCAATATCGGGAACGGGGGAATAAGGTGGAACGAGACAGCGCAATTCTTGGATGGCTTCAAGGGTATTGCTATAGGAGTTGATATAGTGAGTTAAATTGCGTTGCAGTCGCGAATGAAACAGGGTCGGCATGGGTTTTTGCAGTTCGCGTCCGTTGATGAATTCCCAAGCGGGGGAGGTTTCGATATTGGCGCGAGAGAGAAACTCTGAGAGGGGTGTTGTTGTAATGGAGTTCATCTCAAAATGACCTGCCGGAAACTATTATTATTTGAGTATAAAATGCGATCGCGCTATGTATCGCAGAATTTATAATCTTACCATTTATTTTCTCACTCCAACGATCGCGATCGCCGATGTTTCACCATCCAAATTCGGAACAATTCGACAATAATTTTATAACCGTTTTCGGTCTCGCCTACGACATCGTGACGCTTGAGGTCTTCAATGGCATTCACAAACATTTTCTCATCGAATTGTAGGGCATTCTCGAGGGTTTCTCGGGGCAATCCTTCCGGGTGGAGGGCAAGTTGTTGGAGGATTTCCTGCTGTCCCGGTGCGTCTTGTTTTGCTTGATTCCAAATCCCATCAAAATAGTAGCGTCCCTGTTGGAAAAATTCGGGATTTTCGATGACTGCTTCCACATCTGCAACGGTAAATCGGGGGTCGAGTTTGCGATTTTCTTCGAAGACGAGGGCATTATAGCGGCGGACGAGGCTAAATCCCATCCACTGTACGAGGTAGGGCTGTCCGTGGGTGAGTTGGTGAATGCGATCGAGTGCTTCTCCCGTATAGTCGAGGGGGAAATCGCGATCGGGGTTAGCGAGAATTTGGCGTGTGGCGGCGGGGTTGAGGAAGCTAACGTGCAGGGGAATGACGCTGGCGTAGAAGGGTTGGAAGTAGTCGGCGGTCATTTCTTGCAGGGTATGGAGTCCGGCGAAGGCAAAGGCGATTTTCGGGCTAAGTTGTACCATCCCTCGCAAAAATCCCATGAAGTCGGGGGGAATTTGTCCTTTTTCGATGAGTTCTTCGACGATCTCGAATTCGTCGAGAGCAATAATTAGGTTTTGGTTGTCGAGGTGGGGGATGATGGTTTTGAGGTAGCGTTCGAAGGTGCGTTTGGGAAGGGTGAGGAGATCGTTATCTGCGGGGGGTTGCAGGTTGAAGGCGATCGCGAGTTCGTCGGTGATACTCATAAGGACTTCTCCGATGCCTTGGGTGACGTGACCGAGGATTTGCAGGTTCACATATACAACTCGGAGATTTGCACCGCAACAGGTGGCGACATTTCGCAAAATGGAGGTTTTGCCCATGCGTCGGTGTCCGTAGAGGACGACAGAGTGAGGTTTAGCGGCGTGAATCCAGTAAGATTCGAGTTCTCGCATAATGTCCTCTCGTCCGATAAAGTTTTTGCCTTCTACGGGATCGCCGATGATGTAAGGGATGGTGACGGGTTGGTTAATTTCAATATTGCCGATTTCGCTGGCGATGTTGAGGAGGGCATCCAACCAAGATCGCGCAATGTCGAGAATGAGTTCTCTTTCTGCTTCGGGGAGATTTTCAGGAGTGTCGAGGATTTGTTTGAGTTCTCCTTGGCTGCGATTGAGAGCGAGGGAACGGGTAGTATGAGAGGTGCTTTTTTGAACGAGTTGGGTATCTTCGATGACGCGACGGAGAGCGTCGAGTGCCTGCCAAGTGTTAGGACGAAGAAGGTTTTCTCGGGGAAAGTCGAGGAGTTGAGTTTGAGCGATTTGTGCGGGGGTTTCAGATTGGGTAAAGCGGTGGAGAGTTTCGGCGAGCACGTACATTTCCTCGCCGTAGAGGATGTTACGGACGACTTTAAAGGCTTCTGAGGCAACATCTGGTGTTTTGTTGTGGAGTAACCAGAATCCTATAGCAATTGAGCTATAAGGTACGTCAAAACAGAGATTGGTATTTAGATTCCTCGTTGCTACTTTTCGCCAACTTTTGGGCAAAATCCACAAATTGTCCCAGAATTCTTTCTGTAAGGCATCATTCAAGGATACAAAACAAAATTTGAGGATATTCCAGTCCCAAGGTTCAGCAGCAATTTGTGCAATCCGATAGATTAGTTCTTCTTCTGGAATTTGAGATAGTTCTTCATTAAGACATTGAATAACAAGAATAAACTGTAAACTGTACTTTAATAACTCGTTAATATTATGCAAACCTTCTTCCCAATTTAAACGCAAGCTCTTTTTTAACGTTTTTTTGAGAAAAGGTAAAGGTAAAATACTAATACGAGGAAATAACCAACTTCTATTTTGGAGGGCGAACCAATTCACAGGCGTACAGAGAATCCAATTTTCAGGACGTAAGATTCCCACACCGAACGCCACACCTACCGCCACACCTCCCGCCACACCTACCGCCACACCGAACCCCACACGTAACGGCCCACGTCCCGCACCACCTACCGCCACTGCTACCCCAACGCATGCCGCGACACCGGGCCGGTCTCGTAGGCG
>JAGHZQ010000110.1 GCA_017746715.1 Cyanobacteria bacterium SBLK | reverse complement strand
GGAGGCGATGGATTTGGATGGGGACGAGGTGGTTTATGAACTATTGGTGGCTCCGGAGGGGATGAGCATTGATGAAAATGGGTTGATTCAATGGCAGACGACGGTGGAGGATGTGGGGACTCAAACGGTGGTGGTGCGGGCGAGCGACGGACGCGGGGGCGAGGATTTGCAAACCTTTACTCTATCCATTGTTGATAACGTTCCCAATCGTCCGCCTCTGTTTGTTTCGACTCCGGTGGTGGATGCTTGGATTAATCAACTTTACGAGTATGATGCCACGGCGATCGACCCTGATGGAGATTCTCTTTCTTATCGCGTCCTCCTCGGTCCAGAGGGGATGGTGATTAATCCTCAAACCGGTGAGGTAACTTGGATGCCTCAGCCGATTGTCACGTTAGGCGATACCGTTTTCGGTCAGCTCGGGTTGCCAGGAGAGCAGGATGAGTATACTTTTAGCGGCACTGCCGGACAACAAATTTATTTCGATCCCTTGCTCTTTGAGGGAGCAGCAGATAACTGGAAGTTTAAGGTTTATAGTCCCAGTGGCAAACAACTTCTCGATACTAATTTGGAGAATAATCAACTTCTCAATTTATCCGAAACGGGGAATTATCGGATTGTGCTCAATACAGAAGATAATAGCGATGATATCGGTCGCTATGGTTTCAAAGTTATCGATCCGAGTCTGATTCCCACGGTTCCTTTTGATGAAGTCATTTCTGGCTTTATCAATCCGGGTTCGGAAGATCGTCTCTATCGCTTTACGGGTTCTCAAGGTCAAAAACTCTATTTTGATTCTTTAGAAAAAAATGGCTCTCTCGATTGGGTTCTTTACGATCCGCAACATCAACAACACTGGTCTCCTAGCTTTACCGACCAAGAAACCTATTTGCCACGGGATGGAGAATATATACTGGCAGTTCGAGGGACTGGAGAGTTGATCGATTCGGCGAGTTATTCTTTTGAGATTATTACTCCCGATGAAATTGTTAAACCTTTAGAAGGGTTGGGAGATAATCACAATCCCCGAACAACTATAGGAGAAATTCTCGAAAAAGGAGAAGAAGATTTTTATACTTTTGAAGGTACGGCAGGACAGCAGATTTACTTTGATTATCTCTCTCATACAATAGGAAATCCCACAATTGAAATTTTTGCCCCTAGTGGAGAAAGCGTTCTCTCGAAACAATCTTTTTCATCTAACGACACAGATTTGTTACCGATCGTTTTAAAAGAGGACGGAACTTATCGAGTTAAATTAAATACTTCTCAGATCGAAGATTTGGGAAGTTATGAGTTCAACCTTTTGGATTTGGAATTAGCCGATTCTTTAACTTTAGATACCCAGATTAATGGAACTCTCAATGTCGGTCAACAAATACATTTTTATCAATTTGAAGGTATCGAAGGTCAACATCTTTATTTTGATGCTTTAACTAATGGTGGGGGACATTGGGTTCTCTACGACTCCGGTGGGAATATCGCGAGTGGTTACGAGCGCGCCTTAAACACCGATATTGAGATCGTTCTCGATAATAGCGAAACCTATACCTTAGCCATCAAGGGCAATAGTAGCGCTCCCTTGGATTATGCTTTTGAAGTCATTACTCCCGATACCAAAAGTCAACCTCTTTCCCTTTATACAACACCAGATACCGCAGCAACCAGTACAGTCTCTCAGACAATTTCAGAAAAAGGAGAGCGAGATGTTTATATGTTTGTGGGAACTTCAGGTCAGAGGCTTTATTTTGACTATTTCGATAGCGATCCTAATTTACAAGTCAATTTAATCAGCCCGAGTGGAACTCGCATTATAAGCAATTTGTGGCTGAAAGAATGGAATAGCGTTCTAACTGAAGATGGAGAGTATCAAGTCCTAATTGATGGGAGTAATGCTGCTACAGGAGATTATAGTTTCCGCTTAGTCGATGTCACCAATTCTCCTCTGTTGGACATAGAGACAGTTGAGCAAGGAACGTTATCTCCTGGGAGATCGGATCAATTCTATCAGTTTGCAGGAAGTGCTGGAGAACGTATTTATTTCGATTCTCAAGAAAACACCCATTGGACTAATTGGATGCTCTACAGTCCCGGTAACGAGAGTTTGATTAATTCCAGTTTAGTGTCTGACTTTGAGTATGTTCTGCCGAGCGATGGAATTTACACGCTGAGGTTACATGGAAGTGATGACAAACGTTTTTCCTCCTTGGATTCCCGTCCCTACCAATTTCAGATGATTTCCACGACATCTCCGGCTAATTCTTTATCTCTCAATACTTTGGTTGAGAGCAGCTTGAGCGAGTTGGGAGAACGAGATGTTTATGAATTTAATGGTGCGATCGGACAAACCCTTTATTTCGATCCTCGTATTGGCGATTCTAAAACTGATGTCAAAATTCATAGCCCTAGTGGCAAGGAAATTTTCTTTCAAAGGAATACAATCGGCGATAGTAGTCCTTTGACCTTAATTGAATCGGGAACTTACACGCTGACTCTAGACGGGCAATCAGATGCAACTGGAGACTACAGTTTTGTTCTTCATGATACGCAAAGCAGTCCGACGTTACCTTTCGATACGCTTTTTGAAATTAACAATCACCTCCCCCGAGAAACGAAACTTTATCAGTTTAATGGCAGTGCAGGACAAACATTAGATTTAACGAGTTTGAAAAATATTACAGGACTAGAATGGGTATTGTACGCACCGATGAGTATTTCAGAAAACAAAAAGGTTGTTAATGCCAATAATTCAAAACTTATATTGCCAACTGAAGGAACGTATACTTTAGCACTCAAAAATTCTACGGACAATCCGATTAGTTATACCGCGCAAGTCGATCGCATTTTCCCCACACCTGTTTCTCAAAGTGGCACGGGTATTCTCTATCAAGGAACTATCCCACAAAATAAGGAGCCTCAGATTTATCCAATATCTGCATCAGCAGGGACGCTTCTTTATTTTAACAGTCGCGGAACTGATAGCAATCATACTAATGTGCGAATCTACAATCCCGACGGTACGCAAGCTATCTATAGTAGCGCGGCATTCGATCTCGCTCCCATTTTGCTCGAACAATCCGGCAATTACACTCTCGAAATGAGAGACACTCCCGGAAACTATAGTTTTCAACTCATCGATCTGAAAAATACAGAAGTTCTCCCACTCAATACAAAGCAAGAGAATATCACTTTTGCACCTCGAGAAACCAAAATTTTCCGCTTTTCCGGACGAGTCGGTCAACAAATCATGCTTGATGGGTTGAATGCAGCGAGTGAAATCGTTAATATCAAAATCTTGAATTCTAGCGGTTATCTCATTTCTCCATCGGCACACGTTAACAACCACGATCTGAAAAATGATGTACCCAACCACCTGCAAACTGTCGATATTCCTACCCTAGAGGCAGATGGAGAATATTATTTAGTCTTAGAATCGCGACAACCTCAATCCATTACCGCAAATTTCCAATTGGTCGATAGTATGGGAGCGCGATCGCTACCACTCGATACGGATATTGAAGGGAATTTGGGGGAGAATGGGCGCGAACTCCATTTCTATAAATTTACGGGAACAAAAGGTCAGCGTCTTTACTTTGATAGTCAGGATGGAGGAGGTAGCAATCAGTGGCATCTTTATACCCCTGGGGGAGAAGTCCTCTCTCCTTTCACTTATTTTCCTAACTTAGGTTCGGATTTTGAGAAAGTTTTACCGGTGGATGGCGAATATATTTTAGCGCTGCGAGGGAACGGAGATAGCAATAAAAATTATAAATTCCGGGTCATCACGCCCCCCGAGTTGCCTCCTGTTGCTTTGGAGTTTGAAAATAATAGTTTGGGAGAATGTGCGTTGAATGTTACGGGAGTGATTTCCGAACCCGGACAGCGCAATGTTTATGAGTTTGAAGGCACGAGCAATAGTCGCTTGTGGTTCGATAGCTTGATGAACGAGTCTAAAACGATAAAAATAAACCTTTATAGTCCTTCAGGAGCGCTTGTTTGGGCGGCTCACGATCTTTCCGGCGATCGCGATCCCCACTCAGATTTTAAAACCACCAATACGATCCTTCAAGAAACGGGAACTTATCGATTAGAGGTAGATGGTTCTAACGATACAACAGGAGATTATCAATTCCGCTTGCTCGATTTTGGCAACGCTCCCATCGTATCTTGGGATGCCAATACCAATATCGAACTAATGGGAAATCTTGGCGAGAGTGGCAACGAAATTCGCGCTTATCGCTTTAATGGAACTCAAGGACAGCTAATTTATCCAGACTATCAGAGCGGTGCAAAATATCGCATCTATACCCCCGACGGACTCGCTCTCAATCCTTACTACGATCTCTCAGCCGATCCCACCCTACCCTTAGAACTCCCCAGTAGCGGTGAATATACTGTTGTTTTCCGAGAGGGCAGCGATTACCATCTCAAATTAGTCACCCCAGAATTTCAACAGCATGCTTATTCGGTAGGCGATACCCTCAACAATACGATTGGCGAGGCAGGAGAAGAACATTTCTATACATTCTGGGCAGAACCCGGACAGCAGTTGCGATTTGATAGCTTATTGGGTTGGACGGATGATATCAATACCACTCTATACGCTCCAAGCGGGGAAGAGATTTGGCAAGATCAAGATGTTGAGAGCGATCGCGCCACAACCCATATCCTTGACGAACGAGGACTTTATACCCTTAAAGTTGATGGAAAGGGAGATGCAGTAGGGGATTATCGATTCCGCCTACTGGACTTAGTCGATGAAGGGGATGCCCCTCTACAACTTTGGCATGAAACTACAGATACTATCGAACTTATTGGCAATCAGGAGCGAGAAACCGATATCTATCGCTTTAGTGGCGAGGAAGGAGAACTTTTATATTTAGACCATCAGAGCGGCAGTTATGAGTACGATATCTATACTCCTGAAGGCAGATCTATTTTTTCTATTTTGAACGAACTGCATCCTCGTAATGGAAGCGACTTCTCGAAACCGCTAGAACTTCCGAGTAGTGGAGAATACGCGATTATATTCCCGGCAGAGGGACAAGACTATAATTTGCGTCTCGTTACTCCAGAAATCTCGACGCAATCCTACCAAGTCGGTGCAACTGCAAGCGGCGCGATCGCCGAACCGGGAGAGGAAGATATCTATACTTTTGAAGGCAATCCGGGTCAAAAACTGTGGTTTGATAGTTTGTCGGCACAGAGTAATAGCAGCATCAACGCAACCCTGTACGCCCCTAGTGGAGCTGCACTTTTCCAAAAAGTTCACTATAATACTCAATCGGTCTGGAACGATTACAATCATCCTCTCATTCTCGATGAAAAGGGAACGTATACCCTCAAAATCGATGGTTCTCATGACGATACGGGAGATTACCAATTCCGCTTGCTGGATATAACAGATGCTCCCCTCGTTCCACAAGAATCCGATGGGAAATCTTTAGTCGCCGATAGTTTAGCCCCTCTCGCTACTCACGTTTATCGCTTTAGCGGCATTGAAGGCCAGCCCCTTTACTTTAAAGATCCCTATGAGAATTATAATTATGACTATACTTATAAGGTTGTAGGACCCAATGACGAAGTTTTAGTATCAACTGATAACACCCACAAATTGGTAGCATTGCCTCAAACGGGTGAGTATACTTTAATAGTCGAAAATCCTCACGGAACGGACAGTAAAGGTTACAACCTAGAAATCATTGCGCCAGAATGGGCCGAACAATCGTTGCAACTCGGCGCGAAGATTGCCGGAGAAATCCAAGACTTTAGCGAGAAAGATACTTATACGTTTACGGGCAGTCTCGGTCAAAAACTCTTCTTTAGCGGTTTGGGAGACAACATTAAGGCAGCATTGCACTCCCCCAGCCGCAAAATTGCCGATCTCGGCGATGGTTTGGCGCTAACCTTACAAGAACCGGGAGAGTACCGCCTCGTTGTTGAAGGGACGGGAGACGAAATAACGGGACAGTATGAGTTTATCCTCAGCGATCGCGATCGCGTTCCTTCCCTCGAATTCGAGACATCCATGCAAGGACAACTCAATGCCGATAACAAGGTCGATCTCTATCGTTTTGAAGGCAAGCGTGGAGAAGCGATCGATTTTACTTTAGAATCTATTGCCGCAGGTGCAACCCAATGGATTGTTTACGATCCCGATAGCAAGGAAATCGCTCGCGGGGAAGGCGAGAACTTTACCGCCGTTCTTCCGGCGCGCGGACTCTACACTTTAGCCGTGGTTCGCGAAGAAGATTCTCCGGTCGATTATGCGTTTGCTGCCACCGTAGGAGAACCGGAAACCGCAACTTTTACCAATGATATTAATCGTGCCATCAGCGGCTTTTTTGGAGATGCCGAACCCGACAGTTATACGTTAAAGGCCAAAGCCGGGACGCAAATCTTCTTTAACTTTGATAGTTCTTGGTATTGGTCAACCGCCAAACTCATTAATCCCGATGGCACGACAACTGTTTTTAACGTCATACCCCACAATGGGCGGATATCCAGTATTCTCGAACAAACAGGAGAATATAAGCTAGAACTTAGCGGATCGGGAAGCTATTCCTTTGAATCGATCGAACTCCCCGAAAGCGTCCGAGGCGCAAATTACCTCGAAATGGAAAGTCAGGTTTCCGGAAGCCTCAACGGACGAGAAAGTAAGGTGTATACCTTTGAAGGCGTGGAAGGATTGCGCTTGCTCTTGAATGGGATAGAAGGAAATAACGTTAGCGCGACCCTTTATAAACCCAATGGGGATGCTGTTTTCTCTCAGCGAACGAACGTCGATGTCGATCGCCCTTATACTTTGACAGAAGATGGCTTGTACCACTTGGTCGTCACGGGAGAAACAACAGGAACGAATCCCTATCGCTTCCAACTCCTCGATTTATCTGGAGCAGACGAAATTGACTTGAATTTACCCGTTAGCGGCACGCTTCCAGTGGGAGAAAAACGGGCTTATCAATTTAGTGCCGAAGAAGGGCAAACTCTTTTCTATAACGCACTATCGAATGCACCGGGTAAATGGATATTGTACTACGCCGGGAACGATCGCTTTATTCACGGCCGTTCCTACGGAGGAGATATTATCAACCAATCAATCAATACGGATTTTGAAACAGAACTTCCCTATACGGGAGATTACGTTCTTGTTTTTGATAGCGAAACGTCAACCGTTCCCGTCGAATATGAATTCCAGCTTTTTACTCACGAAAAAGATGAAGTAACAACCGTTGTCACCCCCGGTACGGGAGACCAAAGTAGCAGCGATCGCGAATCCCAAGGACTGATTTCCGTCAAGCTCGAAACCGATGACGGTCGGGGAGGGCGAGCCGAACAAGATTACCAAATTCGCCTCTGGCCCGATCCCAATAATTCACCGCCTGCAATTGTCAGTCTTCCAGAAGAGCGCTTTTCTCTCACTCAAGATACTTATCGCTATCAAGTCATTTCTTTTGACTCCGACAATGACAATCTGACTTATCGATTAGTTGAAGCGCCATTAGGTGCAGTTATCGATCGCGATAGCGGGGAACTGCTCTGGTTTCCCACCGATGATGTCGTTGCAGGAGAGCGCGTAGACTTTACCGTAGAAGTAGATGACGGACGCGGAGGCAGCGATCGCCAGAGCTTTAGCGTAAACCCGTACGACGAATTGGGTTCGATTCGCGGAGCGGTCTTTGAAGACTTGAATGGCAATGGCTTGCGAGATACCCAACTCATTCAAGGCGATAATCCCGCTCTCATCGTCGCCTTCGATACGTCGGGAAGCACCGCCGCTCCCTTTGCAGGACCCGATGGAGTAGAAACCGTCCTCGACGCGCAAATCGCCGCAACGCGCGCTCTAGTAAACTCTCTCATCGCTCAAGGTTTAGGAGACAGTGTCAATATCGGTCTGATTCCTCACAACAACACTAGCGTTATTCACGACTGGGATGCGGATACCCCCGGACTGCAATACTATACAACCCCCCTCGCCGACCGAGATAATAACCTCATCCCCGATATTCAGGAATACCTTGATGGCTACGTCGAGAATTACATTCCCCGGGGCAGCACCGAACTGAATAAAGCCTTGGATGATATTAGCGAATTAGTAGGAGCATTGAGCGCCACCAGCGATCCGAATGTCATCTTCATGTCCGACGGTTACGACGAAGATTTCGACCCGGAAGCCGCCGCTACTGCCGTTGCTGACCTAGAATCCAATGGAGTTAATATTAGTGCTTTTGCCATCGGACCGTATTCTACCGTCGAAACCCTACGAGCGATCGACCCGGAAGCACCGCAATTACTGGATGTCGAAGAACTCGTCAGGATTATGGGAGGTTGGGATGAAGATTATGCCATCGAACCCCTCATGGAAGGCGTCACGGTTTATCTCGATGAAAATAATAACGGAATCCTTGATGAAGGAGAACCTTGGCAAGTCACGCGCAAAGATGAAGGGACTCTTCTCTCTGAAGGAAGTCGCTATTATTATAACTTTGATAATTTAATCCCCGATGATAATAAAGAGCGCGTTCTGCGGACGATCGTTCCCGATGGTTTCGTGTCTACTCTACCCGCTTCGGGAGCTTATCAAATTATTCTCGATGAAGCAGAAGGAATCACGCAACTGTTTGGCCTCCATGATGAAGATAGGAATTCTCCCAATCAAGATCCCATCTTCATGACGATTGCCCCCGAAGCCACTTTAAAAGCAGGAGAACAACTGATATATCGGGCCAATGCCATCGATCCCAATGCCGATGTTGTCACCTACGAACTGGCTCTCGAGCCTGAAGGTATGGCAGTAGACCCGGACACCGGAATCGTAATTTGGAGTCCCACCGAAGCCCAAATTGAGAAATACTACGACGAATTGTATCAATTGCGACAGCGCTTGGAGGCTTCGGGTCGCGGCGACTTTGCACCGGAAACCGTGAAGTTTGACAATATTTTACTCCTCGCTAAAGATGGTCTCGGCGGACAGGCACTACAAACCCTATCGGTGGAATTAACCGCCCCCAATCGAATTCCGGTCTTTACTGCCAATTTTCCCGAAGATGCAGAGCCACAGGTGGGCAAACCCTTCTATTATCAAGCTACGGCCTTAGATGCGGATGGGGACGACCTCACTTATACCGTAGTTTCGGGAAATAATGCCACATTTATCAACCCCGAAACAGGACAGCCCGATGCCACCTCAGAATGGTTGCGTTGGATTCCCAATGAAGTCGGCGAGACGGAAATGACGATAAAAGTCTCTGACGGACGGGGGGGAAAATCCACTCAAACCCTGAAACCCATTGCCATCGAGCCTCGGGAAAATAATGCTCCGATTCTGGAATCCCAACCGCGATCGGGAATTCGTTTGGGAAGTCCCTATTTCTATAAGATCGAAGCCAGCGATCCCGATGGCGATATTCTCACCTATTCTTGGGAAGACCCCGCGAAACGCCCGGATGGGATGGAAATGGACGAGCAAGGACGCATTGCTTGGACTCCCACTGCCGCTCAATTTGGCACGCATCCCGTTGCCATTAAAGTCAGCGATGGCGAAAAGAGCATCATTCAATCTTGGGAGATCGATGTCTTCGATCGCGCGGTCAATAATCCCCCAGCGATCGTCTCCATTCCCGAAACCCTGACCAACCTCGAAAAAATCTACCAATATCAACCCGAAGGATTCGATCCCGATGGAGACTATTTAATCTGGAGTATCGAGGAATCTCCTTCGGGCATGGCGATCGACCCGGAAACGGGGGTCATGAGCTGGCAGCCGTCAGACGTACAGGTAGGAGAACATAACATCATCCTGCGGGTAACGGATGCTAATGGTGCGGCTTCGGAGCAAGAATTTATCTTGGCTGTCAATGGGACGAATACACCGCCGACAATTATTTCAACGCCTTTAACCCAAGGCAGTCTCCAACAACCCTATATTTATCAAGCGATCGCCACGGATGCAGATGGGGATGCCATTACCTATCGTCTCAATCTTGCCCCCGAAGGCATGGCGATCGATGAAAACACGGGAGAGATTCAATGGACTCCCGAAACCGAGGGCAGTTATCAAGTCGAAATCTTGGCGTTGGATGCCTCGGGAGGAGGTAGCGCTCAGGCGTATGCAATTGAAGTCGAAGCCGAGGCGCTCAATCATGCTCCAGAAATTCTCCCGCCGCCGCTTTCTGCTTATACTGCGGATACAAAACGAACTTATACTTACGAAATTAAAGCCAGCGATCCCGACGGAGACGCTCTTGCCTATCAACTCATCAACGCGGATTCCTTGCCCTCAGATATTTACCTCAATGGCAATATTTTGACTTGGGACAATCCTGTTGTTGGAGAATACAATCTCGTCATCGGAGTTGATGATGGGCAACTGGGAGCGGCTCAAGGCTTTAGTTTGCGGGTTTATGACAATCAACCCCCCAATATTATCGAGAATGCTCCCGATACGGCGATCGCAGACGTGACTTATCGTTACGATGTCAGGGCAACAGATCCCGAAGGGGGCAAACTTACCTATCAGTTGGATACGGCACCGAATGGCATGGCGATCGATGAGAAAGGACGCATCGATTGGACTCCCGAGGATGCAGAGATCGGGAAATCTCATACCGTCACGGTAGCCGTTGCAGATGAAGCTGGAGCAACCTCTCGATACACCTACACTGTCACTGTTGGAAACGATAGCGAAGATCCGAAGGTCGTTTTGCAACCTCTGAATAATGTCTATGTAGTACAAAATGGAGAAAATCTCGAATATCAAGCCGATCCCAACAGTACGATCGCCATTCGGGCGGTAGCAACGGACGATATCAAAGTCGAAGGATTGCAATTGCTCATTGATGGCGAACCCGTCCTTCTCGATGGCAATGGTATCGCGACCGTTACCGTCGGGGCATCGGGGGCAATTTTTGCCGAAGCGATCGCCATTGACGGGGCGAAGAATGAAGACCGGGAGGAACTCTACATTCAAATCGTCGATCCCGATGCAGAAGCGCCCAACGTCAGCTTGTCGGGAGATAACCTCGATGGCGTTATCGATGCCGCGATCGAGATTCAAGGGATGGTAGAAAGCGAAGGGTTGCGAGAGTACGTTTTGGAAATTGCTCCCGTATCGGGGGGCGAATTCCGCGAAATCGCTCGCGGCGATACTAATGCAAGCGGAACTTTGGGAACGCTAGATCCGGAATTGTTCTTGAATGATAGTTACGTTTTGCGCCTGCGAGCCAAAAATGAAGCCGGCAAAACCGCCTTTACCGAAGAAATTATCGAAATTGGCACAACAGAAAAACGCGGTAACTTTGCTTTATCCTTTACAGATCTGTTGCAACCCTTCTCTGGCGTTCCCGTTAATTTAGAACGGACTTACGATACCCTTGCATCTCATGTCGAAGGGAATTTGGGCTATGGCTGGCGCTTGAACTTGGTCGATACGGATTTGCGAACCAGTCTGCCTCCCGACCCTCAAGCAGAACTCTTGGGACTTCAGGTTCCCTTCCAGCAAGGGACGCGGGTTCACGTGACCCTACCCGATGGCAAGCGGGAAAGTTTCACCTTCCGTCCTCGCGGTCATTCGGTGAATAAGTTTATTAACGGCTATCTCGGTTCGGCTTTGGGGAACAATAGCTACGATGTGGGATTCTACTATCCACAATTCATTCCCGACCCCGGTAACACCAGTCAACTGACCGTCCAAGATAATATTCCCTTACAGCGCGTCGGCAATAAATATTACTCCCACGGTGCGGGTCAGCCTTACAATCCAGCCAGTGGTTACTTTGGCGGTCGCTATACCCTGACAACGGCAGATGGAGTCGCTTACAACCTCAACGGCAAAACAGGAGCGTTGATTTCGGCAACGGGTCTCAATGGGGAGCAGATTACTTTCCAAGAGGATGGAGTCTTTAGCTCTACGGGAGAAAAAATCCTCTTCCAGCGAGATCCCCAAGGACGCATTACAGGAGTGAGCTTGCCGGAAGACGATCCCATTGTTTATAGCAATGAGGACGGCGATCTCATCAGCGCTATCGATGGAGAGCAAAAGACCAGCACTTTTGTATATAAAGACGGAGAACCCGCTCATCAACTGGATAAGGTCATCGATGAGGATTCGGGACAAGTCCTCTATCAACAGACGGAAACGGGAGAACTCAATCGTCCGCCCTTTATCGATCCCCCCGAATCTTTCCTCACTCATCGGGATTTGCAAGTTCCCATCGACCTGACGGATTTTATTATCGATGCGGACGGCGATCCAATTGAATTTGAGTTGAGCAATCCCCTCAATGGCACGATCGCCCTCGGAGAAGATGGAAAAACGGCTTATTTCTACCCCACATCAACCGATGCAGAATACGGATATTTCGATGTATCGGCCAAAGATGGAGAAGGCAGCAATCAGTTAACGGTAACGGTTCGTATTAGCGATGCCCCCTTATTAAATCTCGATTTTGTCGAGCGCAATCCCCAACTCGATAATGGAGAAAGTACGGAATTAGTGGTTATCGGAGACTTTGCCGACCAAGAAGATGTCGTGCTGCCGGATTCTTATTTGACCTATATTTCCGAAGATCCGGCGATCGCCGACCTATCGGAGACGGGATGGGTAACGGGAGATGGAGAGGGAGCAACGGTATTGAAGGCAACGCGAGATGGCATTACAGCAGTGACGGCGATCCGGGTAGGAGAGGCCCCCGACGCGGAGAGCGAGGCTGAGGTAGATACCCTCTTGGCAGAGGCGTATGGGTTGGAAGTGTATCCCGAAGCCGTCACCTTAGTGGCGGGAACTCAGCGTCCTTTATTGGTGGGCATTGAAGAGATTGCCGATTCTCCAGACTTAAAACTAGGTTCGGGAGATACGCCGACGCGCTATTTTGTTAGCAATCCCGATATCTTACAGGTGAGTGATGACGGAATCGCGACTGCATTGGCGGAAGGGTTGGCCACCGTAACGGTGATTCATGGCGGCACTGAAGAGGTGATTCCGATTCGGGTGGACGTTCCTGAAACCGGACCCGTGCAGGTGGGAAGCGATGGCGGTGCGGTGCGATCGGCAGAGGGTGCTTTAGTAACCATTGCTCCCGAATCTCTCTCAGAAGAGATTACAGTCAATATCGAGCAGATTGCCGATAACGAGATTTCTCTACCCCTACCGGAACAGTTTGAATTGGCCGGCAGCTTTACCTTAGATGTGGGAGACGATCCTCTCGCCGTGCCAGCACAAATAGCCATTCCCGCTTCCGAAGGACAATTCGAGCCGGGAACGGAAGTCTTCTTCCTGCGGAAAGTGGAATTACCCGACGAAAATGGAGTATTGAGTCCGATCTGGATGTTGGAAGATTCTGGGACAATTGGAGAAGACGGGAATATCCGCACCTCATCGCCGCCGTGGCAGGGAGTCAAGCAAACTGGAGAATACGCGATCGCGGTGCCCAAGGTGGAGTATAAAGTTTACGAACCGCGACTGAATGTGAATTATGTGGTTGCGGGGGGAGTGCTGGGTTTTGTCGCCTTCAGTCACGGTGTAGCTTCAGCACTGCTATCTCGAAGCCCCGAGGATTTGATTGACAACGAACTCATTGACGGAGGATTGAAACTTTATAAGGGAGCAATGATGGCTCTCCTGCAAGGAGATGCCTCTCACTCGACCGAAATCGAAACCTCCATCGATTTACTGGCAATTCCCACCCTTGGACTGCCCTACAAAACTGAAGCGGACGTGAGTCTCAACTTGCAGCAACTCGACGAGGGAGAAATTCCCAGCGTCACTCTAGAAACGCCAGACTTGCCGGACTTTGACGATCCCACCCCCCTCGTGGAAAAAGTCGAGCTTCAGTTCGATCCCAACTACGGACGAGTAGTTTACCTCGAAATTGCCAATTTTGACGGTTCGTTAAGCGAACTTTCCACCCAGTATTACTTTGGCGGCAAAGTCTATGAAGGAGAGATTTTAACGGGATTGAGCGAACTGGATGGAGAGAACAAAAAAGCCCGCATTGCCACGATCGCCGATGGCGTTCCCTTCAGCGAATCGAAGATATCCTTAGAGCGGACGATTCGCAATCCCTACTTAAATCTAGATGCGAAAGCCAAGACCGAGGCGATCGCCATTCCCACGGAAACGAGCTTTGAATACGCCCTGATTCCTCAATTCCACAGCGATGCAGTGAGCGTTATCAACGCCCTCGACCCGGATCGCCTCGTTGCCAGTGGCGGCAGTCACGATTTACTCTTGGCCAATATCCCCGTAGGAAACGAAGGAGTGCAAAGCAATCCCAAAGCGATCGCCGTGACGGGGAATGGGTCGCGAGCTTATGTCACCTTAGAAACGGCGGGAAGCATTGCAGTCATTGGGGTCAACGACTTCAAGCAATTGGAAGTCATCGATTTGCCCCCCGGAGCGACTCCTGGAGCGATCGCCATTGCTCCCCACGACCAATACGCCTACATCGCCGATTCCGAGAAAGGGTCGATTTACATTCTCGATATCAATCCCACCTCCGGACAATACAATCAGTTAATTGACACCATCTTTGTAGGAGACTCTCTCAAAGGAATTAAAGACCTCGCCTTAAGTAACGACGGCAAGCGACTCTTTGCCACAGTCCCCGAACCCCGCAACAGTCAAGACGGGAAAGGTAAAATCCTCGTCTTCAACGCAGACATAGAAGATCGTCCCGTCAGTTTCAATAATAATGCTCGTCTCTGGCATCAGCAAATCGGAGCAATAGAAACAGAAAGGGGTTTAGAGAGTATCGCCTCCACCCCCGATGCCGAGAAAATGACCTTCACCACCAGCAAGCAAGACTTCAAAGGCTATGGAGTCCTGAGCATAACCAACAACAATCCCCTCGCCTTTGCTGCCGAAACGAACTATAGTGCGATGGGACTGGGTTATGCCACCGACTATTTTGATGTGAATGAAGTCGTCGCATCGGAAGTTATCTACCACGAAGGTACCCAAACTCATTATGCCTTCGTCGCCGGACGCAACGAACGGTTGAAAGGGAAAGGATTCCCCAGCATCGATGCACCCGGAGCCGGTAGCAATATCGGTATTATCAAAGATGCCCTCAGCGACAACCCAAAACTCATCGGAGCCACTCGACCCATCCCCGACGGAGCCGCCAGCGATCTGTCTCTCTCCAGTGACGGGAAATTCCTCTACGCCACCTATCCCGGAGCCGAAAGTACCTTTGTCTTTGATGTCGAAGAAGCGATCGCCACGGTGAATTCTTATCCAGAAGACCTCTTAGAAAGCCGTCCGATAGACGACATCAACCCCAACATCAGCATCGCCGCCGACCTCAAACGCTTAGAAGATGGCACCTATGGAGTCCCCGAAGGCTCCAATAAAGCCCCCATCTCCCAAGGCGGAAGCGGGCCGATAAGCGTCGCCATGGCATCAAAACGACCCGTGTTGAGTGGAGAAGTGGAGAATACCGACAGCACCCATCCCTCCTTAACCTGGAAATTTGAAGAGATGGGAGAGCGATGGAAAAACCTGCAAAGTCTCGATGTCTTCGTCAGCACCTTCCCAGAAGGAGAAGGACTCTTCCCTTGGGAGCAACTTTCGGATTTAAGCGATCCGTCTTTCTTACCCGACTTGAGCGAAGATGAGAAGCGGGCATTATTAACAAAACGGTGGAAAGGTTACGACGACTTTAATCCGGGTCGCATCCTGACAGCAAGTTGGGAGCCGCAAACGCAAACATGGGTGGGTTACGATGGAGAGAGCGAGCTATCTTTGCCCGAAGGCGCAACGGCAAACAGCGACAGTCGTTTGACCCTACCCGAAGAATCAGCATTGACCAATGGACAGGAATATTATTGGGGCATCCGGGCAGTTAATTCTCAAGGAGAGGTGGAAACCTTTACAGGAGACTTCAACACTCGTTTATCGACCCCTGTAGGCTGGGAATCTCCCTTTAGCAGCGTTACGGTTCTCACTCACGGCTTCTCCTTCCTCTACAACGAGACGGGAATTAGCAAAGAGTTTCGTCAGATGGCGAATGCAGTCGCTGATTCGAGTGGCAAAGGAGAGGACGAGCGAGGATTAGTCCTGCGCTATCACAAAGAGACGGGGTATTGGGTGCCCACGACCGCAGAAGGGGATTTCGTCTCCATTCGCGATAATGGTGGGACTCGCAAGCTCAAACCCACCGATGAGAACTATTTAGAAGATTTGCACGATTACATTACTCAGAACTTTATCAACCAAGATAAACCCTTGGTGATTCTACCGGAATGGGCGACGGGAGGGGAATCAAAAGTTGCGGATACGGGCTTCTCGGAAGCGGCGGCGGATGCGTTCTATGCCTCTTTAGTGAGTCTCGACCAGTTACTCGGTGGGGATGTGGGAGAGCGGAATAATGATGGGGAGGTGGTGCGCTTATACGATGATGAGGGAGATTTGATTCGCAAGCATGGAGCCATCTTCGATTCCCCCTTGCATTTCGTCGGTCACAGTCGCGGCACCGTGGTCAATAGCGAAATTATTCAGCGTTTGGGGACGGATTTCCCCGAAGCAGGAGGAAAGCAGGAGTCGGGTCAGCGAGATTTACAGATGACCACTCTCGATCCCCACGATTTCCGTCAGGAGAGTTTGCGGTTGCCTCTTTTGGATTATCGGGATTTCTACGAACCGGAAGTGCGGGTGTGGGAGAATGTGACCTTTGCAGACAATTACTATCAGACCGTAGGAGGAGGACTCACCCCCAATGGTCGGGAAATTGATGAGGCGGATGTGAATATGTCTTTCAATGGCTTGCCGGGATTTGAGGAGGAGATATTTGGCATTGGAGGACCCCATATGCGGATATTGGATTGGTATTTCGGAACGATGGATTTGGATGAGGAAAAGGTATCTCGGGAGTCTTGGGATTTACCGGGTCAGAAGCCTCTAGAAGAGGGACGAGTGTACGACCAATTGGGTGAAGAGTCGGTGGAGGATTTATTATCGGGGGCGATACCGGATGAGATGTATTGGTACAATGCGGGAGGGTCTTCCGAAGGAATCGGGACGGGTTGGTTCTATTCGGTTCAGGGGGGTGGCGATCGGCCTTTGTTGGCGGAGACGGAGCGCACGGAGGTGAGTTATGACAATACTCATGAGGATGTGGTGCGGGGAGACGATCCCATTCCAGCAATCTTTAATGGCAATTTTGATGTAGGATTGAGTGACGATCCGAATGCTCCTGTTCCTGGTTGGTCTTTTCATAGTCGAAGCAAGTCCAACGCTACCTCACCTACACCTCCTAATGGAGTTCAGTCTGCTTCTAGTAATCCCGATAATATTCAAGAAGAAAATTTTGAATTTGAATCATTAAGACAAGATATCTTGCTAGGAATGAATACATACGAGCCACTCGAAAACTACCGAAAAAAATTAGGATTGGATATCTCGGAAAAAGACTTTGAGAAACAAGACAAGGCTTTATTCTTACAATCAGATACCGAACCAGTAAAAACCAATTCTAAAAAATATAATGAAGGGGTTTTACGATTCGATCTTTTTTCCGAAGAAAAGAACCCTGCTGGAGAGCTAAAAGTATCTATTGAATATACAACGAAAGCAAGTTTTAAAGGCGGAGTTATCACTCCACCCAAAACAGTTACAGAAGAATTGGGCAAAATTCAATTGAGTCCAGCACGTAATAACACAACAAACGCAGAAGAGCGAAAAAATGATCTTTATCGGTTAGGATATGCAATTAATCGTGGAGATAATGGCAATCATGGGTTTGAAACATTCCATCTTCCTTTAGCAGATAAGTATAAAGGAAAAACTGTGTCTTTTATCTTTGAAACGCAGGCGACTGGAGGCAAACAACCTACCCCACTCCTCCTCGACAATGTTGCCATTCAAAGCAAAAACCTAAAATTCGGCAATCCAACTAAGGCCAAATATACTGAGAAACTCTATGGAGATCAAAAGGCAGAAGACTTTCACACCAATCTTCTTCTTGAAAAACCTCAATATGTTGTTTCATACAATGCAAAAACTGGAATCCCTAACTGGGTAAGTTGGGAACTTAACAAAACTTGGATTGGAAAGGGTCGTCCCGATGGTGCTCAGTTTCTTTCTGATAAAACACTTCCTCAAGACTGGCCTCATGTTAATGGTGACAATTATACTAAGGTGCTTAAAGATAAGGACGGAAACCCCGTGCTAGATGAGAAAACAAAGAAAGAAAAGCGTATATCTAAAGGTCACGATCGAGGCCATCTCACTCCTAATGGCGATCGAAATAGAAATTCAAAAGATGCCCTAATAACTTTCCTTGGCACAAATATCATTCCACAATCTATTGATAATAATCGTCTGATTATAGCATCTGACCAGATTGAGTTCCAGCCTCCAACACTCTCATCAGCGTGGTTCAATGTTGAAAATATGAGCAGAAACTTAGTGAAGGATCAAGATAAAGAACTCTATATTGTTGCGGGTGGACTAGGTAACAGGCTAAAAACCGATGACCCAAGAAGCAATATGTTTTCACATGAATCAGAAAAGACACATCCCACAGAATTGACATTTACAAATCCCGATCCAACAAAAGATACAACCCAAATTTATATTCCTCGGTTTACTTGGAAAACAATGCTTGCTATAGATTCTCCGAATATGCTGGTTGGAGATGTTAAAGCGCAAAATGCAACAATCTATACGTTTCTAACTCCGAATATCCCTGAACCACCCAAATCTACTAACTGGAGCGAGGGCGTTCAACACCCATTTGAAGATCCAAACATGAAATTTGCACATCGAACAATTAGTGAGTGGTTAAATTTAAAAGGTCAGTTTGATGACATAACCAGTCTTGAACAGTGGCGATCTCCCAGTACTTGGCAAATTAGTGCAGATCAATTAGAGCATTTGTTGCAAAATAATTCAGATGACAACTTCAAGTCGTTTAAAAATTACTGGGATATGTTCTCAAAACTTCCTGAAAATACTCAAAACACACTCGAACGAGAAATTGAGGAGCTTCCTCAATATAAACTCGAGAAAGATGGAGATCCTCAATCATATGTTTTTTATAGTACTCCTGAGCCACAACCATTACTTTAAGCATCATCTACAGAATAAAGCTGACCAGTAAGCAAACTTCCATCGGGCATTACTGTATCGTGCAAAATAGCACGATTACATAGTGTTCCTTCTAATCCTATCACTCCCCTAAGATTCGCTCTAGTCAAATTAGCATGATAGAGCTTCGTGTATAAATCGAGTTTAACTTCGGTCAAATCAGCTTCGGTTAGATCTGCCCCGCTCAAGGAGGTCTCAATTAAACTAGCCCTACTTAAGTTGGCTTTTGCTAACATTGAGTCTGTTAGATTTGCAGAATCTAAGTTAGCATTACTCAAATTGGCACCACTCAAATTTGAATATCTCAAATCAACTCCACTGAGATCGACTCCACTGAGATCGATTCCACTCAAATCCAAACAGCTAAGATTTCCAGTAGGTAGTTGCAAAAGTTCCTTAACTTCTATTTTTCGCATTTCTCTGATAACGTTTCCATCCGGCATCTCTGCATTACAGCACCAAACTTCTTCTAAATTGACATCCTGAAACTGGTCACGATTCAAATCAATATCAGTGAGTTTAGCTTGGCTTAAATTCACATTCGTTAAACTAGTATCCTTAAAGAAGAATACCTCAGTCAACTGAGCTTTGTTTAGCTTTATATGTTTTATTAAACTATTTTCAAATTCAACCCTACTTAAAGTAGATTGACTTAAATCAATATTGGTTATTTCATTACTCCGAAATTCTACCCGCCTTAATATAGATTTCTGTAAATTGACATTTTCTAAACAAACATCCCACCAATCGACTTCTGATAATATCGCTTGTTGTAGATTGATATTTTTTAAGACATTGGAAAACAAAGTCACACCACTTAACTTGACAGTTCTATCTAAAAATCTCACTTGAAGTAAAAAAGATTTGCTAAAATCAGTATCGTTCAAATTCGCCTTAAAAAAAGACACAGAATACATTTTACAAGAACTAAAATTCACTCCTTTTACATTAGCTCGCTCGAAAGTAGTATACACAGAATTGCTTAAACGAAAAGTTGCTTCTCGGAAAGTTGCTCCTTCTAAATTTGCTCTCCGGAAATTAGTTTCTCCTAAAGTCGCTCTCTGAAAATTTACCTTTCTCAAATTGGCTTCTTCCAATATCGTTCCTTGCAATTGTGTTTCTGATAAATTCGTATTTTCTAGGTTTGCTCTCGCTAAAATCGCTCCCTCTAACTGAGCTTCCCTCAGATCGCACTCAGCTAAATTGGCACTTTTTAGGTTTGCTTTATTTAGATTAGCTTCTCTCAGTTGAACTCCCCTTAAATCTGCATTTTGCAGATCGGCTTCGCTCAAATCTATCCCCGTAAAATCTCTTTCTCCTGCGGCATAGCGTTCTAAAAATTCTCGTGCATCCATTGTTTTGAAGATTCACCACAACGTAAAAATTATACAATGCGGGGGGTTCGTCGGAAGGGTTGGTTCTATTCGGTTCAGGGGGGTGGCGATCGACCGGAGGTGACGGAGACGGAGCGCACGGAGGTGAGTTTTGATAATACTCATGAAGATGTGGTGCGGGAAGACGATCCCATTCTGGCAATCTTTAATGGCAATTTTGATGTGGGATTGAGTGACGATCTCAATGCTCCTGTTCCTGGTTGGTCTTTTCATAGTCGAAGTAAGTCTAACATTACCTCTAAGCACGAAATTAGGATTTAATCTTAATCGAGTGTCTAGAAGTGACTTGACTACACTTTTAAGAATCCGTTTCTGGATTGCTTAAGAATCTCCCCCTTTAGCAACGCGGAGGGGGGAGAGCAGTCAATTCTGTACAATCTGAACAGGTAAATTTTGTTTCCATATTTTCTTCTGAGGATCAAAATTTGAATTTTGAATTGATAATTTTGAATTGATTTCTAGCGTCCGATATAATCGAGAATTCCATTTGCGATCGCCTGTGCCATTTGGCTGCGAAAGTTCGGACTCGATAATTTTGCCGCATCGGAACGTCCCGTCACAAAACCCACTTCTACTAAAGCCGCAGGCATGGCAGTATTACGAAGAACGTAAAATCGTGCCTGTTTCACCCCGCGATTTTTCATGCCCGTATCTCGGATCATGCGATTTTGGATATTTTGTGCCAAGCGACGACCAGTCGCATAATAAAACGTTTCCGCGCCATTCACTTGAGTTCGAGAGCGTCCAGCGGAATTGGCATGAATACTCACAAAAATATCCGATCCTGCCCGATTGGCCATTTCTGCCCGTCCCGACAGGGAAATAAAGCGATCGTCTCTGCGGGTTAGCATGACAGCAACTCCGTGTTTTTCTAAAATTTGTGCCACTTCTCGAGAAATTGGCAAAATCACATCTTTCTCTTGCAAGCCTCCCACCCCGATCGCGCCGGGATCGCGTCCCCCATGTCCGGGATCGATGGTGACTAAAACCCGAGAATTCGGCGTTCTCCTCATGGGTGCGGGGGAAGGAGTTACAGGAGGGCGAACGGTAGGAGGGGGTTTGGGAACGGGAATGTTAACCGAACGGGGAACATTAACTTCGGGACGCGGGAGAGGCTCGCTGGCGACGGGATAGCTATTTTCCGGGGCGGGACTGTCCTCCTGTAGGGCTTGTCCCGCTTCGGGAACGATCGCCAAACCCAAAGAACTCACTCCAGCCGTCCAGTTGGGACTATCGGGAGAAACATTTAAAGTGAGTCGAACGATGTTCGACGTAACTTGTTCGATTGCCATATCTCTCACGCCGTAGCGATTGACGGGTTGGCGTTGGGGAGAAGCCATCTTGGCCCCGTCGAGATGGATGTAAATTTGTCTGCGATCGCGACTGCGATCGACGCTAACTTTGGGCGTTTGACCGTTTAAGCGTAAAAATAAACCATTGCGAGTAATCTGAAAATCGGGATTGCTGGGGGGGATTTCTCGAACGGATTGAAGCGATCTGGCAATGGGATTGGGAAGTTGGGCGATCCATTGATTGGGAGTTCTCGCCACGAACTTCACCTGTTGGGGATCGATGGTGTATCCTTCCGCAAACTCAACCACCAATCGCGTCGTGCGAGATTGAAACTGACCCGCCCGAATGCTGGCGATCGCACCGCCGATCTCGCGATTCATCGTTCCCCGTCCCAACCGCGTCCCAGGCAGATCGATAACCAAGCGATCGGGATTGCTAATTAATTTTGCACTGGGTTGAACCCTCGTATCCGTATTAAAAATTAAGCGGTTTTCTCGGGCATCAAATTGCCACGAAACGAGTTGGGCCGCATCCGCAGCCGAGGCACAATTTAACATTGTACCCGCCGCGATCGCGCCCAAGAAAAACCAATTTGCTTTCATGGGATATATTAATGATTAGGAATGAAAAAAAGTTGCAACCGAAAACGGCAGCGATTGAGAATGGTTCTTTCGACAAACATTCATGACTTCCGCAACAATTCAGGATCGATCCGGAAAATTTTCTCGTTTGCCATTCTTTTTTTCAAGACGAGAACGCAGTTGGAGAAGTTGCCCTGACAATCTCGAAAGCGTCACAATCAATTCAAAATTCAAAAAATTGCTATATTAATTCTCCTTTGGCAATTTCAATGACTTTACCTCCCACAAAAATTTCTATTGTTTTCTCGATTTTTGTGGCTTTTAAAAAGAGTAAAGATGGGCGATTGATTTCGTGACCTTGCTCGACACAAATATTGATAGGGCGATCGCCGAAATAATCGTACTTTGCCAGATATCCAGCCAAACAACCATTTGCACTGCCCGTTGCTGGATCTTCTGGAATGCCTAGTGCTTCGCAAAAAACGCGAACGCTTAATTGATTTTCGGGCAAGTTAGTTTCCGGACAAAATACTAAAATTGCTTTTGCTTCTGTTTTCTCAATTAAGACAAGATATTTCTCTTTTCGTACTTGAATTTGCTTGAGAGATTGATGTTTTTTCAAGGGAACGATAATAAAAGGCAATCCCGTAGAAACTTCTTGTATGGGAAAATTGCCATCGATCTCTTCTGGGAGCAACGAGAGAACTTCAGCAAGACTCTGGGGCGATAATTCTTGTTGAAACGTTGGTGCATTTTGCTTCATCCAGAATATTTCTTCGCCATCTTTTCCTTTTTCTACCGTAACGGGAATTTGTCCGACTTTGAGATTGAGATAAATTGGCGATCGCCGTTCTCTATCGACATATTTCTGTAAAATGTATGCCGTCCCGAGGGTGGGATGTCCGGCAAAAGGCAATTCTTTACTGGGAGTGAAAATTCGCACGGGATAGCCGCGATCGCTTTGCCTCTCTCCGGTAATAAATGTCGTTTCCGAATAATTCATCTCTTGGGCCAAAGCCTGCATATCAAGAGCCGTCGTTCCTCCTGCATTGACGAAGACAGCCAAGGGATTCCCCGTATAGCGATCGATGGCAAAGACATCCACAATGTAAAAAATTCCCGCAGACATTGTTTGTAAATTATCAAAACTAATGATTTTCGTGACTACAATTTATCATCCTGCTGGGTAAATCTGCTTATAATCTAGAGGCATTTGGAGGATGAGGGGTCGCGCTCCCAAATTATTTCAACATCGATCCCGAAATTTTTGTATACTAAGAGTCGCTTTCGGAATCCGAGTGCTTAACCTGGAGTCACCGCTCATGTTCTCTCTCAAAACTTCTTGGGTCGCCTCCTTTTTGGGGATTGTTCTAGTTTCCATGCCCGATTTGTCGTTTGCTGGCAGAGGAAATCGCGCTTTCGCATTTATTGACGAGACAGGCAATCCCGCGACTGAGATTGCCTCGGCAAACACATCTTTAGCATCGGGAGCAGTATTGGGGCGCTCCCTAGAATATGGCTCTGGCGATCGCGTGGAGCGATCGAAGATAAAGATTGTTCCTTGGCGATTGGCAAGCAAGAAGATCGCTTGGGAGGATTCCTCAAAGCGCGCCTTTTGTCCCACTTCAACCAATAGAACCGACCAATGGTCGCAGCTACCCGAAGCACCCAATGTCGAGCGCCCCGAGTCTCAGTTTTCTGGCTTGCATTTGCGAGGACGATTGGCAAAAGTCGTCGAAAGTATTTTTGACTGGCCCGATTCGGAACCAACGAAAGAGGCGGCTCTTGCTGTTGTGGAAATCGATCCCCCGCTTTCTCCCAAGCGTCAAGCACCCCGATCGCCTTCTCATTTGGTGAATGTTTGGTATTCCCCAAACCTTCAAACTCAAGAAGAGCCCGACCTCGAAGCGGAAGAATATCACATTCTTATCAATGGCAAAGTTGCGGTCGTCTTAGATAACCCGGAACAAGTACGTTTAATCGCTTCTCGCTTACAAGGGGTTCTTGCCGATCGCGATTTCGATCCCGAGCTCGTACGACCTACTATTTTAGGCGACTATCCCGCCGCCATGATGGGCGATCGCTTGCTCTTTATCATCGATGATTCTTTTGCGATCGCGGATGACGAAAATGTTGAATTGGTTCTCATTAACTGGGTCAATGCCATTCGCACGGCATTAAAGGTCAAACCTTTGAGGTTGGTAGAGGCACAGCAGCAGATGTACCGCGTTACGGAAACCGCCCGAGAATTTCGCGGACTGGCTTCTTGGTACGGTCCTTATTTTCACGGTCGTCTCACGGCAAATGGGGAAACCTACGACCAAGAAGCCTTTACCGCCGCTCATCCTAATTTACCCTTCAACACCTATTTAAAGGTGACGAATCTAGAGAACCAAGAAACCATGATTATCCGCATTAACGATCGCGGACCCTATATTTTCCCTCGCACCCTCGATTTGTCTCGCGGTGTTGCCCGATGCCTGCAGAGCAAAGAATCTGGTGTCGTTCCTTATCGTGCAGTGATCATGACGGAGCTATAGGAAGAATTAAGAATTAAGAATTAAGAATGAGATTTGCTCTACGTTAGAGAGCGAATGGCTTCGAGTAATCCTCTCGCTTTGTTCAAGGTTTCTTCGTACTCGTTTTCTGGGATGGAGTCGGCAACTAAACCCGCACCGGCTTGGACGGAAACGAGGTGGCGATCGCTCCCTTGGGGACGAACGACCATGGTGCGAATGGCGATCGCGCTATTGAGTTGTCCGGTAAAGTCGTAGTAGCCGTAAACTCCAGAATAAACCCCCCGTCGTTCCGGTTCGAGTTCGTTGACGATTTCCATGGCGCGAATTTTCGGGGCACCGCTTACAGTTCCGGCGGGAAATGTCGCCTGTAGTAAGTCCCAAACCGTTTTATCGTCTTGCAATTCACCGATCACATTGCTGACAATGTGCATGACGTGAGAATAGCGTTCGACGATCATCAGTTCGTCTACGGTCACGCTACCGCTAACGCAGACCCGTCCGATATCATTACGCCCCAAATCTACTAGCATGACGTGTTCGGCTCGTTCTTTGGGGTCTTTGAGGAGCTCTTCTTCTAAGGCCTTATCTTCAATGAAGGTTTTTCCTCGTTTTCGCGTTCCCGCGATCGGTCTGACAGTCGCGAGATTTTTCCCATCGGGGAGTTTTTCAGCTTTGACCATGACTTCCGGACTCGAACCGATAATTTGCCAATCCCCAAAATTAAAGTAGGCCATATAAGGAGAGGGATTGATCAGGCGCAGAGAACGATAGAGACTGAAGGGAGTTCCTCGATAGGAAGCCGATAACTTTTGGGAAATGACCACTTGAAAGATATCCCCGGCTCGAATGTACTCCTTTGCCTTTTCGACACTGGCGCAATATTGTTCTTTGCTGGTATTGCTTTCGTAAAAAGGCTCGGTATTTTTGCCGCGATCGTGCCATTCTAATTGAGTCGCTTCTACGGGAAGGGGAAGTTTCAGTTTGAGAACGAGGGAGGTCACGCGATCGCAGGCATCTTGATAGGCCTGTTTGAGGTCGGTTTTCGGGTCGCGAATATCGGCATAGGCGATCGCCCAAATTTTCCGCTTGACTTGATCGAAAGCGATTAAACTATCGAAGTGCAGCCAGATCCCATCGGGAAGGTCTCCTTCTTGCAAGGGATAAATGGGAACGGTAGGTTCGATCCAGTGAATGAGTTCGTAACCCCAAAAGCCAAATAAACCGCTAATACCGGGGGGAAGTTGGGGTAAATGAACGGGTTGATAGGAGGCGAGGCATTCTGCCAAAATGTTGAAGGGATTGCCAGTTAAGGTTTTAACGCTTCCATCTCGCTGAGTTTGGGTGGTGCGATCGCCTCTCGTTTCTAAAATCCATGCCGGATCGCCTCCCAACCAGCTATAGCGTCCCAAATTTTCCCCGCCTTCTACGGATTCGAGCAAAATATTGTAGGGTTGTCCCGCACAGACTTTATACCATGCGGAAACGGGGGTTTCGAGGTCGGCCACCCATTCTTGGTAGACGGGGACAAAATTCCCCTGTTTGGCAAGTTCGCAGAATTGGGAAAAGTCTGGGCAAATCATTGGGCGATGAAAGATTTAAACTCTTTCTCATTATCGGCTGATTTGTCCCTTCTGGGTACAAAAATAGGAGAAGAGTGGTGGAACAAGCATCTTGCTTGTTCTTTATTGGTCATTGCAAACAGATTAATTTTTGGATAAGTAATGTTTAAAACCAATCTTGTTCTTTCCTTCTATAGGCAATATATTTTTTGAATAATTTTCTTTCAGGTAACTTTTGAATGAATCATTATTTAGTGCTTTGCCTACAAATCGCGATAGGAGAATCTGATCGGGCTGATATCGCGCTAAAATTAGCGGAATATCGTGAAAATCGATTTGGCCCGATGCAAAACGCTTCGCTGACATGACGGCAAGTTCGGGAGGGACTAGCAAGTTGGCATTAAAAGCAATTATAGGCTCATCCACAAAAACCCATTGATTGGATTTTTTATGCTGCTTGAGAATCTCAATCGCAATAACTTGTTGCTTATTTTCATCTATCTTTGGAATTAAGGATGGGATTTTGAATACTCCATAAAATAAGAGCAAAATAGATATAACAGGGAGAAAAATAACTTTTATATGTAAATTTTGAAAATGTCTTTTCCAATTCTTCCTTTGATAAAAGGCAACTATCCCAGCCATAGAGTATGAGGCTATCCAAGCCATAGGTATAAAAATAAAAATATAGTGATGAAACCAAATAGGAGAATGCTTTGTTAGAAATATAATTGCTATCACGAACCATATCAGAGGGATAATCGCTTCCCAGTATTTCTCTATTAAAATTGTTATCAAGCCAACAATCATTAGAGCAGTTAGTACACGATGATCGTTGAAGACTTTCCAGAGTACATCGAGATTGATTATTGTATTGCTATCTACTTTATGACTCTGCCAAAGCTGTTCGTAGTTGAGTGACTTTAGAGAAAAACCCAAGATAAAATAAGTAGACACCAAGGAGAAAAACCATATGAAAAGATCGGATAATATAGAAATAAAAACTTCTTTCTTCAATTTTATAGAGTTAGCTCTACAATAGATTATCCAAGTAATTATTGAAGGCACTAAAAGCACTGATGTTAACTTTATTTGAAAAGATATTGACATAATTAGGGCAGAGCTAAATAAGCAAACCTTTCTAGCATTTTTGTTGCTCTTAGAGTACCATATCAGTATATACATTGAAACGAAGGCAAGAGCAAGACTGGGTAAGCCAATCATTACAGAAATACTGAGTTTTAGATAAAGATTGGAGAGAAAAATAAGAATAAGACTACCAGAAATAGCGGCGCTATATCCTCGAAAATATTTGATAATTTGATAAAAAGACCACAATAAAACTGCTGAAAACAACAAAACTAAAACACGGGCAGCATAGACGGAACGTCCAAATATATCTAGCCAAGTTGATAAAACAATTGTAAAGATGGGAGGCTGATCGCTCCAAGTCTCTCGATAAAGAGAAAAACCTTCGGAATAGAGAACCGCTTTCATTAAGTTAAGGCCTTCATCTGGATCGAAAGAAGTCACATTCGTCCTTGGTAATATCAGAAGCATAAACAAAATAAATAAGAGGGGCAACAAAGCATTACCGATCGCTTGCCTCAATTGGAATCTCATGGACAAAATTTCCTTAGTTAAAGAAATAAAATTAATATGTCTAAACTTAAATGGCCTAGGAAAACTATATCAACAGTGGCGCGATCGCGCAATTTTCAAACTGAGGAAAATCACCGGGACGATCCCCACCAAAACGATCGCCAGTGCGGGTGCGGCGGCTTCTACCAAACGCTCGTCTGAGGCATACTGATAAACTCGGATCGCCAGGGTATCGAAGTTAAAAGGACGAATCACCAACGTTGCAGGAAGTTCCTTCATGACATCGACAAACACCAACATCGCCGCCGTTAAAAGACCTCCCGACATCAAAGGTGCGTGAACTTTAATCAAGGTACTCGCAGGAGAATGACCCAAACTTCTCGCCGCATCGTCTAAACTGGGTTGAATTTTCCCCAAACTGGACTCTACAGTATTGAAAGAAACCGCCAAAAAGCGCACCAAGTAAGCAAAAATCAACGCCGCGATCGTCCCGCTTAATAATAGTCCCGTGGAGATGCCAAACTGCGATCGCATCCACCCATCGATCGCATTATCAAATCGTCCGATGGGAATGAGAACCCCCACTGCAATCACGGATCCCGGTACCGCATACCCCATTGCAGCGATACGGACGGAAAAAGACATGGCGAAATTCTTCTGCAACCGCTTCCCATAAGCCATCACGAGAGCGATAACGACCCCCAAAACTGCCGTTAAAACCGCCAAAATCAAGCTATGGGATGCCAAGTCCCAAAAATTGCGACCGAGGGTGCTATCTGGATGATTTAAGGTCATTTCCAGCAATACTACCATCGGCAGCAAAAACCCTAAAATCACGGGAATGCCACACGCCATTAAAGCCGCACCCGCTCGCCATTGCCCGAGAATATAGGGTTGAAAGGGTTTGGCATGGTTGGAAGTTTGGTAATATCTGGCTTGACGGCGCGATCGCCGCTCTAAAGCAATTAAAATCAATACAAAAGTGAGCAAAACTGCCGCCAGTTGTGCTGCCGCTGTATGTTCTCCCATCCCCAACCAAGTGCGATAAATTCCCGTGGTAAACGTGGAAATGCCAAAAAACTCTACTGTCCCGAAATCATTTAAGGTTTCCATCAATACCAATGCCAACCCGGCAATAATGGAAGGACGGGCGAGGGGAAGGGCAACTCTCACAAAACTGCGCCACGGATTGCACCCCAGCGATCGACTGGCTTCGAGGGTGCAAGTACACTGCTCTAAAAATGCTACTCGTGCCAGTAGATAAACATAGGGATAGAGGACGAGTACCAGCATGGCGATCGCGCCTCCCATGGAACGAACGTCGGGAAACCAGTAATCTCCCGCATTGCTCCAGCCAAAAATATTGCGTAAAGTCGTCTGAAAGATGCCGTAATAGTCTAAAAATTCGGTATAAACATAAGCCAATAAATAAGCCGGCATTGCGAGGGGAAGCAAAAGCAGCCATTCCAGCCAACGACTCCCGGGAAAGCGGCACATGGTACTCAGCCACGCCGTCCCCGTCCCCATCGCAAAGGTGCCAAACCCCACCCCAACCATTAAAATAAAAGAATTCTTGAGATAATCTGGCAATACTGTTGAAGCCAAATGACTCCAAATTTCACCCGAATTCGCAAAAACACTGCTGAGAACGACGAGAATGGGGGTACAAATGGGAATGGCGATCGCGGCAACCAACAGCGTCCAGCCAAAATTTCCTAAAGGAAAGACGTTGCGAACAACGCCTTGCAGAAATTTCCGGGTTTTTAATAAAGAGGAAGATGCGGACAATTTAACCTAAACTCCAAAATTCTTTTAATGATTTTAATGAGAATAAATTTCAATTAATTTTCTTTTAACTTAACATATACCCGCAAAAAAACAAAATGCAGGGGGTTGAATGGGCTGGCGATCGCGACTCTTCCCATTTCTCACTTCGTCCTAATTTTTCTGTCTTAAAGGAGATTTTCGAGATGGACAAGTTCAAACGTTCTAGTCGTTGGCGAATTTCTTCTTTATTGGTTTAATTCACTCTAATGAAAGCACGATCGCGATTTTTCTTCGTACCGCGATCGCACATTTTACAATCCTTTATTCCCGCTTCGTTAAAATTTCCACCCCATCACCAGTGACAGCAATGGTATGCTCGAATTGAGCGGAAAGTTTGCGATCCTTGGTTAATGCCGTCCAGCCATCGGCAAGGAGATCGTGCCGCCACGTTCCCTCATTAATCATCGGTTCGATAGTAAACACCATACCCGATCGCAGGCGCTTTCCCTTGCCTTGGGTGCCGTAATGGGGAATTTGCGGCGGGGCGTGGAAAATGCGATTGACTCCGTGGCCGACGAAATCCCGCACTACGGAAAACCCTTGGGCTTCTGCATAGTCTTGAATAGCGGCACCGATATCGCCAACGCGTCCCCCCGGTTTCACTGCCGCAATGCCGCGATACAGGCATTCTTCCGTTACCTCTACCAATTTTTTTGCCGTAGGGGAAGGCGTTCCCACAAAAAAGGTGCGGGAAGTATCCCCGTGATAGCCTTCGACAATAGGAGTGACATCAATATTAACAATATCTCCATCCCGTAGAATTTGTTTGGCATTGGGAATGCCGTGACAAATCACCTCATTGACGCTAGTGCATATCGATTTGGGAAAAGGTGGGCTACCGTAGCCCAGAGGGGCGTTTTTCAGCCCTCGTTTCTTCGTCCACCGTTCTGCTTCTTCATTCAGTTGTAGCGTGCTAATTCCCGGTTCGACCATCTTGCCGAGATGGTCGAGAAGTTCGGCAGCCGCGCGTCCCGCCCGTCTCATTCCTTCTAGTTCTCTGCGGGATAGCAGTGTAATTTGTTCGTTACCCATGGACTTTGTTCGGATTGTTAATATTTTCTCGGTTCGGTCTGTCTTTAATAATTATTATATTTTCTCATTTTCCCGTCCGATCGCACCTCCCCAATTAAAGTTGGATCTCCAAATCCAAAATATATTCCCCCAGTTGTAGATCGCCAGAATAAAGCTGGTATTCGAGATGCAGGCGATGGGGCAACCCCCGACTGGATAAATGCAAGCGATGGGTAAAATTTTTTAATTGTAAAGAGCCATTGCGATCGACGGTATCTCCGTGCAACCAATAGCGACTCGTGCCGTAGCGATCTTTTTCCCAAAAGTGACGATAGCCCAGCTTGCCTTGTCCCTGCATAGTCATAATAACGCGATGGGCAGATAGTTCCAACCATAAGAGACCGTCGCTATTCTTGGGGGTCAAAATGGCATTCCCAGAGATGCGATCCGGAAAAGTTGGTTTTTTCAACAAAACGTGGAATCTTTCGGCATCTTTGCGATAGAGGGTTGCAGCTGTTTCAATGGTTGATTGCAGGGGCAGATCGACACGGGAGAGAGACAGACAGACAAATTTGCGGTGATGGGCAAGCATGGGATGGCAATGGTGGCGGCACTGATCTTAACCATAGCCCGATCGCCGGCAATGAGGGGAAAATCCTCAGCAAGAATTCGCAATTAAAAAAAATTTCTTGCAGACCTTGCCAAATTCAGTTAGAGGTGTTTATAATAGGAAACCGTTGCGATAAACGCACAACATTCCTCAGTAGCTCAGTGGTAGAGCGGTCGGCTGTTAACCGATTGGTCGTAAGTTCGAATCTTACCTGGGGAGTCTTTAAGAAAAACCAAGGATTGGCGATCGCTAATTGGGATTAATGGGAATCACAATCCGAGAAGGAAACTGCGTCCCGGAACGAAAACCAATCGTGATAATTTTGGCATTGTTCCAATTCGTTTCCGGATCGAATAAAGTCGTCCCCAAATTAATCGGATAAGCGGGAAAACAAGCAGCACTAATGCTCAAACGCAAGCAATTTCCTCGGGCGATCGCGATACAAGTTTCTTGCAGGGGAATTTGTACGGGATTTTGCCTAGAATTCAGGCGAATATATCCTTGGGCAAAATTATAAACGCTGCCATTTTTACGAACTTCTGAGGCAATGGCACAAAGATCGAAACTGGGGGCATCTGCTTGACAATACAACTCGACAATCATTTGTCCGAGGATGCAAATCTCTGAAGTTAGGGGGGCGGTAGTATAGGTTAAAACATCGCTGCGACAGTCAATTTGAGAGCGTTCGAAGGCACCAGAGGGAAAAGCGGCATGACCGCCTAAACTGGGAACGGGTCGCCAAGGATCGTGAACGAGAATATCTTCTTGTTGTTCGTCGCTACAACAATTTAGCGTTAATTTCCCCGCATCCTCGCGAATATTTGCCAAGCCATTACTGGCTAAATAATAGGCCGTGTTTTCTACCATCGGAAAAGTTGGGAAATTCTGCCAGCGATCGCGCCCCATGACAAATAAATGCACGGGATCTTCTTGTATTTCTGTATCTTTTCCTTTTAAAAAGCGATCGAACCAGCGAATTTGTAATTCGTCAACGGGACTGTTTGCCTCGAAACCGTAATCGATCGCCCCAACTTTTCTCCCCCATGGTAAATGCCCCCAAACGCCAACGATTAAATATTGCGGGTTTTGGCATTGTTGCGCCATTTCTCGATATAAGCGCAATGTGCCTCGCAGATAAAAATCAAACCAGCCGCCAATATGTAGCATGGGTAGATCGACCTTCCTTAAATCTGGTTGAAATTGCTGCCAATATTCTCCGGGTTGGGGGTGGGATAACCAGTCATAAAAGAAGGAGCTGGGGGCATATTTTCGCAAGCATTCTCGAAAGGGAGGGGAAGGGTTATCAAAGGGTAAATCGCGGGCCGCCGTGTAGAGGATTTGATAGGCTTTAAAATCTCCTTGCAAGCGGGCGGTTTCTGCGGCTAATTGAACCGACCAACCTAAGTTAGCTTGCAGGCAAAATGCGCCGTTTTCGTAGGCCCAATCCGCATAAACATTGTAACCTAGCATCCCCGGACAAAGCACTTTTAAAGCAGAGGGTTGGCTTTGGGCCGCATAAAGTTGCGTCATGCCTTGGTAGGAAAATCCATACATTCCCACTTCCCCGGTACTTTGAGGAAGTCTCGAAGCCCACTCGACGCTCTCAAACCCATCTTCTACTTCATTGACAAAAAGATCGAATTTGCCTCCAGATGTGCCGCGACCCCGTACATCTTGAATGACAACAATATAACCTCGGGAGGCGTACCATTTGGGATGGGCATAGACGACGGTAGATGCGATCGCTCGCCCGTAGGGTTGGCGCATTAATAAGACGGGAAATTCCCCTCTGGCCTCGGGACGGTAAATATCCGCATCGAGACGAACGCGATCGCGGGTCAATAGGGAAGCCGTTTCTTGAATGACGTTGTATTTCAAAGCAATGATTGAGGGATTCTCCGAGATACATTCTACGGCAAACTTTTCTCGAAAAAAATAAGAATTTTTGGGGATTGTCAAGCTATTGCAATGAAACTTCATTTTTGCGAGATGGGGTGAGGAAGTTTTACGGAATGTCTTTTGACAAGGCGATCGCGACCCATTGATGATAATATGCGGTTTCTCAAGCCGATCCTTTGATTTTTGGATGGATTTCTCATGCACGACCACGACCACGGCAAACCAACAAAATTGATCGCGATCGGGATTGCGCCCCTCGGTTATATTTCGATTGGTGTCGTTCCGATGGGCATTGTTTCGATTGGCGTTGTTCCGATGGGCATTTTGTCTTTGGGTGCGGTGTCGATGGGGGTTCTTTCGGCTGGACTGGTGGGAATGGGGGTGCTTTCGGCTGGCATCCAATCAATGGGAATCGTGAGCGTGGGAACGATGGGTATGGGAAATGTGAGAATTCCCCTCAATCATAATCATGAGGGACATGAGGGACATGAAGGGCATGGCGGTCATTCAGAGGGCGAGGAAATGAATCATGAAGGGCATCAGCATTAATTAATATCAAATCCGAAAGATCGACTTCAATATCGTAGGTTGGGTGAGCGACAGCATAACCATTCTCCCGCGCTTTCTGTACCAGTCGGACAAAATCTCCCGGTGCGAAGGTTTTGATCGGTATAGATGAGTGTACTATTTTTGTAACCGTACTCAGCGTTTAAGAAAACGGATAGAGGTTAATAATGAGTCTCCAAAAAATGCGGACTCATTACTTTACTTAAGAGGAAAAATGGATTATGCTCTTACAAGGTGTTTTCTCTTAAACAGTCTCAATATACCTAACAATATCTTGTAGGCAATATTTGAAGTTGGGTATAACACTTTTTCTAGTTGAGAGTGAGAGTGCATCTTGCACCGATAAAGCATTAAAGTTTGTTTAAACTACAGCCATACTCGGGGAAAAGTAAAGCACTTATTTTTCAATAACTAGAAACCTTCTCATGTAAAATTTCATTCACTTTAATAGTGGAAATTTAGTCAATCATGGTTCAAAAATTTACCAAATTTTGCATTTTCTTGTTCTGGGTTGCCCTATTATGGATTCCGGTAGGGAGCTTCGGAAGTGCTCGTGCAGCCGATGCAAGCAATCTAACCAGTAATGTTGCCGATGCGGCGATCGCCCGACATGAAACAAGTCCGGAACCGAGCTTAGATTTGGGTCTCCTCACCGATCTGCAAGGGATGTGGTACGGTCGGGGTTGGAATATTATTGCGATCCCCATCCAAGGGTCATCTACCCATACCAATTGCGAAAGTACAACCGGCCCAAGTGGTTTTTGCGTCCATGCCGAACCTTATTGCGAGATTTTAGATATCACCCAACCTGTCAGCGTCGAGAATCGACTCCTCCCCGAAATACTTGTGAACGTTGGACTGGCATACGACCAAAAGGTTTTCTCTCCCAATGATTGGAACCCCGGCAATAGGCCTCCAGAATGTCCTCCCGATTTGGTCAATCGTGAAGATTTCCAGCAAGTTCATGGTGAGACTGGAATGTGGCTGCTCTTAGGAGAAGGAGAAAACAAAATAGTGCGAACCTTCTCTCTTCCTCGCGGGAATAGTGTCTTGGCAACGGGACAAGCCGAATCTGTCGATAGTTTATCTGCAATCACGCCAACGGGTGCATTTCCTGTCGGCGAACTAGGGGCGGGTGAAATATTTTACAATACGCCTTATCGCCGCCTCAATTCTGCCTTAAAACGTTTCTTGAATCTGCGGAATCCCAATAGGGCGCTTGGCAAGGAGCTCGCCAGAGGCAATAGTGCTACAGTCCTTACGGTCTCAACAGATAACTTAGGCGGTGCAATTGCCAATATACCTTCATTGGATCGGCCTAACGATGCTGAAGATGCTTTCCAAGTTCCCGCGTTTAAAGCGACTTTCTGGATTGAGAATATTGACGATCGGGACGATTTGCAATTGCAATATTCTCAAACCACCGATCTAGATTTTATCAAAGATATAAACGGTGATTTAATTCTGTGGCCTCATGTCGATGTAAGTACCCTTTGTAAAGATGCTTATTGCGAGTAACAAGCAGTTGTTGGCTGAACTCATTTCCGTGGAGAGGGAATGAGGAGATTTTCTCCTTGTACCAGTATGAATTCAATATTTAGGATAATCCCCCCTTGCCAAATGGGGGGATTTTATTCGGAATAAGAGCGAGACTGCGATCGCTCGAGAGGAACAATACTTGCCGATCGAGCGATCGCGTTTCCCAAAATCAAGAAAGTGAATCCAAGGGGAGTTGAGAGATTGCAAGTTTGAGCCAGCAAATAGGGTTGAAAATCGAGAAATGCGAGCGCTAGAGATTATTCCCAACACTCCAGTTTTCCCTCTCCCTCATCTCTCCACGCTTCCGATGCTCCTCTATCTCCCGATGCTCTCCCAATCAGCCGCCAATTCCCAAAGTTCCTGCTAAACCCGGACTTAAAGGAATGAGGGTCGCCAGCATTAAAAATAAAGCCAATAAACCCAAAGCCGCCCGGGCATCATCCGGCTCAGATAATTCATTTAAACTAGGACGCTCGAGATCGCGCTGCAAGAATAAAATCAAAATACCCCAGTATAGAGGAATGGGATTTCCGGCGTTGAAAATCGCCACCAAACCCAAAATAATTAATGTCGCGATCGTGGTTCTGCGGGCGGTTTTTCGCCCGTAAATTGCCTGTACGATGCGTCCGCCATCCAACTGTCCCGCCGGCATTAAATTTAAAGCATTAATCGCCAATCCCAACCAACCAATAATCACTAATGGATGAACGTCAACCAGTGTTGCTTCTAAACTAGAACCCAAGATAGCTTTTGCTAAAGTTCCCACCAGAATCGAACCTTGTAAAAACTCCACCGGTAGTTGAAATAAGCTCCCCGGATGGGAAAGAATAAAACCGAAAATCAACAAAATAAACGAAACCAAACCCCCGATCGCAGGGCCTGCTAAAGCCACATCAAAAAGTGCCGCACGATGGGGAATGAGCGATTCAAAGCGAGTAATGCTACCAAAAGAACCGATCTGCCAACTGGGAAGTAAATAAGGCAAACTCAGGCGAATATCATGGCGTTTGGCGTAAAACCAATGACCGAATTCATGAGCGGCTAAAATCAACCACAATCCGAAAGCAATGGGTAAAGCCTCGCCATAACGTCCGAGTTGTTGAAACCAATCAAATCCCAATAACAATGCTGCTGCTTCTAGACTGGTTGCAATGGTTGCAACCAATAAAACTAACGATAAATTTTTCTGGGGGAGAGTGGCAGGTTTGGGATCGTTGGTGCGGGGAAGAATAATGACAACGGGTTTGCCTTCCGGACTCTCCACTAAGAAGAGACGATATTTGTCACCCAATAAATGGTTTAACTTCTTAGATAGACTGCTATAGACTGCATCCGGTTCGCCCCGCAAATTTCCTTTAAAAATTGCACCTTCTTGATAAGAAATTGTTTGTGTAGAAAAGAACGTATCGAGAGCAAAGATTCCCTTAATCTTCTGTAAATCTTCCGCAGGAATGGGAAAAACTTCTTCAGTTTCATTCTGTGTTGTTTCCTTGCTGGTTTCAACGTTATCCTTGCTCTCAACTACCAAAGAAGATTCTGTTCCCGATGCGCTCTTTTCTTCTCGTTCTCGAATTCGCTGGGCTGCACGATCGCGTAAAACGGCATCCTGTCCTTCCGATCGCAAGCGATTTCCCAAATAAATGTACGCCCCCGAAGAAGCCACAAAAAGAAAAATAATGCCAATAATATTGACATAAATTCCCAGTGCGACCAATCCAAAAAACAATAACCAAGGGGCAACCAAAACAACAGATTGCAACCAAGCCAAAATCCCTAATTTCCCAAAAGGTTTAGCTCGATTATATCCCCAAATGAGAAAGCCGAGGGCAATAAGAACGATCGCAAAAGTTGGCACAAATTCTGTGGACATATTTTTGGTTATTGGTTATTGGCTGTTTATTGATTCTAACGCCGTTCTGAGATTCCCTCGATATTTTTCTAATAATTGCGTCCCTTCTGTTGCATCGACTCCACCCCAGTGCATCAAGAGAGCGAGTTTTACTTTTTTGCCGCTACGATCTAAGAGTTTGGCCGCTGCTTCGCGATCGATATCTGTGAGATCGCAAAGAATGCGGAGGGCGCGATCGCGCAATTTCTGATTGGTTACGGAAACGTCAATCATCCGATTGCCATAGGTTTTCCCCAGTTTGACCATTACCGATGTAGAAAGAATATTCAAGGCCATTTTCGTGACGGTTCCAGCTTTCAATCGCGTCGAGCCTGCCAAGACTTCCGGACCTACTAACAAGCGCAGATCGACATCTACGTCAATTGGGACTTGCGAGGCAGGAACGCAGGCGAGAAAAATGGTTGTTGCACCGCGTTTTTTGGCTTCTGCGATCGCTCCATGGACGAAAGGAGTCGTTCCCCCAGCAGTGATTCCCAAAACCACATCTTTTGCGGTAATTTCCAAACGGGCGATTTCCTTGGACCCATCTTCCCCGCGATCTTCAAGAGCCTCCGAACTCTTCACCAAAGCCGCTTCACCCCCCGCGAGAATGCCCTGTACCAGTTCGGGCGGGGTGCAGAAGGTCGGGGGACATTCCGCCGCATCCAGCACCCCCAAACGCCCACTCGTCCCTGCTCCCACGTAAAATAAATGCCCTCCTTCCTGCAAGGATGCGGCAGTGAGGTCGATCGCTCGGGCGAGTTCGGTTCTCGCTCCAGCGATCGCCTCTAAGTTTTTTTGGTCTTCTTGGTTGAACAAATCGACCAACTCCAAGCTGGTCAAGCAATCCAAGTTTTGCGAGTTAGGGTTGATCTGCTCGGTTAGCAGATGTCCGCGAGATTCTAACATTAATAATGGGTGGGGTAGGGACTAATGTAGGGACGGAGCAGGCTGCGTCTCTACTGATTAATTGCCAAAGAGTTTATCCAGTTGACGGCGTTTGGCTTCAAGTTCGTCATCGGACATTTCTCGTTCTTCGGCTTCCGGTGAGGGAGGAAGCGGAGACGGTTCATCTTCAATACTCCAAGTTGTTTCCTCTACCGTTGCTTCTGGAGGCATCAACCAATGGCGTTTTTCTGTATTTCCTTCGGTCACCAGTTCCCAATCGTAACCCGCATCGCGGCAAAACTCTTCGATTTCTTCAGCCGGAAATGCTTCTACGGTTGGCGTGGGAAAATCTTGTGCCTCTAACATGAGGGCGTAACGGGTGGCATCGTCTTCCGACTCGAACATCAGAACAGTTTGACGATCGCCCATTTGTAGCGAATGAATTCCTTCGCGATCGGTGCCAGCATTAATCAGCAGGACGTAAATTCGTTTGGGGGCAAGCATGGCAACTTAGGGTCTTAACGGTATTTGTACTTATTTTCCTACAAAATTGGGGCGCAATGATAGCAATGCTCAAAAACTACCCTTCCCAACGTCCGTATTTAGCCATTACCGGGTTGTTGGGATATTTTTGATTATACTGCAATGCCCAAAGTTGATCCCCGAGGGAAAAATGCCACCATTCTTTCGGATGGCGAAAAAAGCCTTGGGAGGTCATGGTTTGATGTAAAATTTTTCGGTTTTGATGATAAATTTGTTCGCTGGGGGTTGGGGATTTTTCGTAATGGTGGGGGTACGAGCGCTCGGAAATTTCATCAATGGGAGAGCCCATATCGATCGCTTCTCCTTTGGCGTCGGTTAGGGTGATATCGATCGCGGCTCCGGTACTGTGAGGGGGAGGGGTTGCGGGGTTGTCGCTGGGCACTGCCCAAAATTGATGGACTTCTTGCCAAAGTCGTTCTCTTTCTTGAGGAGATAGATTTTGTAAGTTTAATTTTCGTTCTGTGATGAGGGATTGAAAAGTATGGTTCACCATAAATTGTTGTACGACGATCGGGCGATAAGCATCAAAAATACAAATGTTCCATCCCGGATAGTTTTGCTGTAAGTTTGCTTGGGCTGTCATGAGGGCATCGAGAACTCTTTGACGCAGATAATAGGGGGATTTGCTGCCATAATCCGCCCCTAATTTAACGTAGGGATGGGGCGATTCTAAGGTAAAGCAATCTGTGGGAATGGGGACGAGGGGTTCGTTACATTCTTGAATGGGTATTTTTTGATAGGGTTTCATCGATCGCGTTTCTTGGTTTTCCATTGGGATAAGTCCCCATTATCCTTTATCGATCGCCGCGATCGCATTTTTCCCTTGCGTTGCTGCATTTCTTCAAGGGTGGGAACCGGATCGACTCCGCCGGGGTGAAAGGGATTGCAGCGTACAATGCGACAGAGTGCCATTCTTCCCCCTTGGAATGCGCCAAAGCGGGCGATCGCTTCGAGGGCATATTGAGAGCAGGAGGGATAAAAGCGGCAACTCGGGGGCAATAGGGGTGAAATCAGGAGTTTATACCCTTTAATCAGCCAGATTAATAAGGTTTTCATTTGGGGTAAGCTAGGAATTGAAAATAAATCAATTGGGATTCATTACATTGTTATTGGCTTTATTATCAATTTCTTCTCAATGGGTATCCTTGGGAATTTCTCTGGGTATTGTTGCTTTATATTTAGGATTTCTCTTGTTAATTTCCGAGGGATTAAATCGATTTAAAAACACAAATGCCGAACTCACTCGCAAAATCGTTCACATTGGTTCGGGGCAGGTGATGTTATTGGCTTGGTGGCTGGCAATTCCGGCTTGGACGATCGCGATCGCGGCAGGCTTCGCCAGTATTATTGCTATTATATCCTATTTTCTGCCCATTCTCCCCAGTCTAAATAGCGTCGGGCGAAAAAGTTGGGGAACGTTTTTTTATGCGGTGAGTATTGGTATATTAACGGGTTATTTTTTCCCTTTGCACTATCCTTATTATGCCGTTTTAGGGGTTCTGATTATGGCGTGGGGAGATGGTTTGGCGGCGGCGATCGGACAGCGTTTTGGCAAGCATATCTATCGAGTTTGGGGAATGCAGAAAAGTTGGGAAGGTTCTTTAACAATGTTTGGGGTGAGTTTTTTGGTGGCAGCGATCGTTTTAACGAGCGTTTATGGAGTGGTTTTTAAGGTTTTTTGGGTGAGTTTTGGGGTTGCGATCGCAGCGACTATTCTAGAAGCATTTTCTAAGCTAGGAATTGACAATCTTACAGTTCCTTTAGGAAGTAGTTTTTTAGCATTTTATTTGTTTGAATTTCTACCTAAGTGAGGGACGGCTTTGCAGGATTATCTGCTAATCTTGTAACAAGAGGCTAACTATAGCAAAACCAATTGAGATGTGAAGTCAGCGTAGGCTGAAACCCTTGCCATTGTTGGATTGTTTGTTTACAACTCAAATAGACTTGCTATATTAATGCAAGGAGTGTCTAAAAAGTGGATCGAATTGTAGATAAAATCGCAGCGTTAGGAGTACCAGGTCTAATTCTTGTAGCTGCTATGGCTATTACAGGTTGGGCTGGTGCAGCAGCAATTACAGCAGGTCTAGCTCTGCTTGGTGGTCCCTTTGGTATGTTGGGAGGAATTGCTGTACTTGGAATTTTAGGATTGATATCTCAAGGATTAACCGAATACGGATTTGAAGAATTTTTTCGTGCAGTTGTATATGAATTGCGGAAGCAAGGAAAATCTAAATCAGACATTCAAAAGGAAGCAGGGTGAGCTCATCTAAAATTGGTAGCAAAGATAACAGAAAAAATGAGAATAAAGTGGGGGGAGAAAAAATCAAAAAATCAGATAAAATATTAGACAAAGTGAAATTGAATGTCAAAAATCATCATGGCGAAGGGTTTTCAAACTCCAATAAAATCGGCTCAACCTAAAAAGCAATCTGTACCAATAGAATCTTTTGAAAATAGCCAAGAAAAGTTATTAAGCTATGTTGAAGAAGTGGAAGATCCAAGAATCAACAGGACAAAAAAACATCTTCTCAAAGATATTTTAACAATTGCGATTTTGGCAGCGATCGCGGGAGCAGAAGGTTGGGAAGATATCGAAAATTATGGGATTAGTAAATATTCTTGGCTGAAAGAATTTTTAGAACTGCCGAATGGGATTCCGTCAGATGATACATTCAGACGAGTCTTTGAACGAATTAAACCAGAAGAATTAGAACGAGTTTTTCAGAAATGGATTCAACAATTGATGGGTTCTCTAGAAGGAGAAGTGATTCCTATTGATGGCAAAAATCTCCGGGGTTCTTACGATAGAGAAAAAGGAATCAAATCTCTAAATTTAGTAACCGCTTGGGCAAGTCAACAAAAATTGATTTTAGGGCAAGTGAAAGTGAAGGATAAGTCCAATGAAATTACAGCGATTCCAGTTTTATTGCAATTATTAGATATTCGAGGTGCAATTATTACCATCGATGCTATGGGAACTCAAACCAAGATTGTTCAAAAAATTCAAGAAAATCAGGCTGATTATGTCTTGACATTAAAAGAGAATCATCCCACTCTTTATAAGCAAGTCCAAGAGCAGTTTACCTCTTTGAGTAATGCCGATATTACCGATAAAGAAATCAGCCAAGACTTTCGGATTGAAAAAGGGCATCATCGCCTTGAAAAACGACGAGTTTGGGCAATTCCTATTGAGAAATTTTCAGGACTTTATCAACAAGAAAAATGGTGTGGTTTACAAACTATTGTTGTCGTTGAAAGAACCCGTCATCTTTGGAATAAGACTACACATGAAGTTCAATTTTATCTTTCTTCTCTCCCTGCGGATGCTGCCATTTTAGGTAAAATTATTCGTCAGCATTGGGAAATTGAAAATCAAGTTCATTGGGTTTTAGATGTTATTTTTCACGAAGATTCTTGTCGTATTCGTTCCGGTCATAGTCCTCGTAATTTTGCTTTACTCCGACGTTTGGCTCTCAATGCTTTGCGTCAGGAAACTACTCTCAAACGCAGTTTGCGACAAAAGCAAAAACGGGCTGCTATGAATAATGATTATATGACCACCATTCTCAAATCCTTTTGTCAAGCGTGATTTAGATGCTCTTACCCTG
>JAGHZQ010000109.1 GCA_017746715.1 Cyanobacteria bacterium SBLK | reverse complement strand
TGATTTCCTCGGTTAAGTATTTGCAAACTTCTACTTTTTCTTCTAAAGAGAGAGCATCAATTTGCTGTTTAAATCCATTCAAATCCATTGTTTTACCTCAATCAATGCGACGCTACTCTGCGAAAGGTTTTTCTTTGCGAGTTTTCTGAGCAAGTGCCTCGAAAATATCTGCAAGGTCACTAGCAGAAAGGCAATTCACTATGTTAACGTCTTCACAATTTGCAATTAATCCAACGCCACTCCCATAGTTAGTCCCCGATTCCTTTTTGATTTCCTCGGTTAAGTATTTGCAAACTTCTACTTTTTCTTCTAAAGAGAGAGCATCAATTTGCTGTTTAAATCCATTCAAATCCATTGTTTTACCTCAATCAATGTGCTGTAAGTTCTTCGATGCCTTCTGATTTTAATTGCTATAGCCAACTAATGCAATTGCTAATGTTTTTTTAACATTAGCTGTTCAATATAGCACCGATTTCCTCTTTAAGTCCATTTTTTAACCTCAATCAATTGACATTCTTGTGGGCGATGCTAATCATCCTGTAGCGATCGCTCATTTCCCCAATTTCCTCGAACTCCTTGGGAACTAGAATTTTTTCGCGATCGGGAGTAAAATCGAATCGTACTCCTCGCTCTCTTTAACGAGCAATGCCAATCAATGATTGTGGTTGAGTTAACGCCGATCGGAGACTTAGAAACAACGGGATTTAGCGTCACCGTCACTGTTCGTGTTGAAGGAAAACTGCCCTATTTTGAAGAAGTTGGCACATTACCCGCCAATCCTGCCTTATCGCAACAACTTCAAGAGCATTGGTCGCAATACCGAAACTTGGGCGCTCCCTACCACCGTCCCTTAACACCCGCAGGATTTAGGCGAGCGATCGCCGCTTGTGGCGAATCGGCGCGATCGCTCGTTGTCTCCTTTCAAAGTTGGTTGCAAGCAGATGCGTTCCGAGTTCCCGATCGGCGGTTGCGAGAGGTGCTCAATTTTCAAGACGATATTCGCTTTCTCCTGCGAAGCGACTCCCTCTCTCTTAAAAAACTTCCGTGGCACTACTGGGATTTAGTCGAACATTGCCCCCGCGGGGAAATCTTTTTTTGTTCGCCAACGATGATCGAACCGCAATCGGGAAATTTAGCTTGGCGCTCTCCCCAATTGACTTGGCATTCTCCTTTGCGAGTGTTGGCAATTTTGGGACACGATCGCGATATTGACGTGCAAAGCGATCGCGAATTATTGACTAATTTACCGGGAATGTCGGTAGAGTTTTTGGTTCAGCCAAAACGCGATCGCGTCACCGATGAGTTATGGGAGAGGAAGTGGGATATTCTCTTTTTTGCCGGACATAGCGAAACGAAAGACGAGATCGGCAAATTGTATTTGAATCAGAAGGAGAGTTTGACGGTTGAGGAACTCCGAAACGGTTTGAAAACCGCGATCGCTCGGGGGTTGAAACTGGCGATTTTTAACTCCTGCGATGGTTTGGGATTGGCGAAAACCCTCAGCGATCTCGCCATCCCCACCACGATTGTGATGCGGGAACTCATTCCCGATGCTGTCGCTCAAGCCTTTTTAAAGTATTTTTTGAGTGCGTTTTCTTTGGATAAGCCGTTTCATGTCATTTTGCGAACCGCTCGGGAGCGATTGGAAGCGCTAGAGGGGCAATATCCTTGTGCGAGTTGGATGCCTGTCGTCGTCCAACACCCTCGGACGGGATCTTTTGTGCTGCGAAAACCGTTCAAATTGCCGCCTTGGCGAAGGAGCGCGATCGCTGCCCTTTTACTATCGGGTTTGGTCGGTTGGTATTGGGGCTTTCCCGAGATCGCCCGTCAGTTTCACCGTTGGGGTTGGGATCGCTATCAAGCAGGGGAGTTAGATGCGGCTGGGGATGCTTGGGAATGGGCGCTTCGTTTTAATGGCAAAAATCGCGCGACGATTCTCATGTTGGGATATCTGCGGGAGAAAGTTGGGGATTTTACCGCCGCCGAGAAATTGTACCGAGATGCCGCTCGGCGGGGTCAACCCGTTGCCTATCGTAAGTTAGCGGAGTTGGCAATCTGGCAAAAACAAGATTACGATGGCGCGGCTTTTTTTGCCCAGCAAGGATTGGATTTACTGCAAAAAGAGGACGATCCGGCTCGCTACAATTTGTTGGTCTATTTAGCAAGAGCGCGTTTGGGACAGGGACAAAGCAATGAGGCGATCGCTCTCCTTGAAGAAGCTCTCAGTCTTAAGGAACAACCCGCAAAGGCTTATTGCGTTTTGGGGGAAGTTTGGAGCGATCGCGGGGAGAATATTCTGGCACGGACTTATTGGGAACAGTGCGATCGTCGGGCGCTATTGGACGAATTCGATGAGATTCGCTGGCGCACTCGAGCGAGAGAATGGCTCGAGTGCGAGGATCGGTGCGATCCGCTTTAACTTTCCACAGTCTCGACTTTGCAGATGATGGGACCGTTATCGTCGCACACTTGACCTTCAGCCATTGCCAAATAACAATGAGGCAAAATGGCGAGAACGAAACAACTTGAGATTATAATAGAGATAGCTTTCATTTTGAGTTCTCCTGTGAGGCGAGTTTAAGATGGAATTTTTTGGAAAGCGAGTTATCGTGGCGGTAGAAGGAGATGGCCAGTCAGATTTCTAGTTGCCTGATAACCCGCCTTACTAGAGTTAGAGTGTTTGGCAATCGCAATGCTCGATGGGTGCGATCGGATTCGGCATAGACTGCACGGCAACAACCAGCCGACACAGTTGAATCGTTAACGAACAAGCACTAAACGTTAAAACCAATCGTTGAAAATTACTCATGTTTTTTGTTCCGTATCTACTAACTGAAATTCAAGATTGCTTGCAAAGCTCTCTGTATTTCATGTCTCAAGAATACGGAACAGTCTATGCCAACTAGCAAGACCAACTTTTCTATTTTTCTTGCCAACTTTCGACCCAACTTTTTTGAGTTAATCAAAAATGCCACTGTTACGGATTTTTATTGTGCATTTTCATGCTAAATAGAGAATAATGAATATGAGCGATCGGGTATTGTCAGCTACTAATGAAGAACTTTGTTCGGAATGTCAAGAAGCTGAAAAACAATCAAAATTGGATATCTCTTGTGTATTAAAAGAATTGGCTTCTGCTAGAAAAAACAAAATAAGTTTATCTCCTAAAGATAGGCGATATCTATGTTTGTGTTTATGCGGCTATGACATCAAAATAATTGCTTATAGATTGGCTCGATCTAAAATGCCAGAAAATATCAAAGAAATTGAGAATGCTGAATATCATAGGAAAGCCAATATTCTGAAGGCAGATATGTCAAAGAGAGTTCATTTTTGGGTTAAGCAACGAATGGATATTCTAGATGGAAGCTATAAGCCTCGTTGGCCTGAAGTAATTGATTTTTTTAAAAAACTTTGTTGTAACAGGGAAGCAACAAAACAAAATCTTAATTTAAAAGAAAACAAAACAGAGAACAATAATTTCAATAGGTTTATGTTTTTGATTGAAGGAGATAGATCGCCAGAGGAAATCAATCGAGTTTTAAAAGAAGCAGGAATTAACGTTAAGATTAAAAGACTTGTAAATATTCAGGAGGAGAATGAAGAGCAATGACTCAAAATAACGAACCCTCTTTAACACTATTTGTAGTTGAAGGAGAGACTAACGAAATTGATAAACTACGAACTTTATTTGAGTCGGGAGATCTTGCTAAGTTACTTAGAGCGACTGAAATAGATGGAGGTTTAATTCCTAATTCAGTAGTTGTAGAAGATAACATATATTTACTCCGTCTAAATCAATTGTTTCAGCGAAATATCACCAAGCCAATTGATAATGCACTTGAATCAATTTGGAATAGCGAATCTATTTTATTGGGAACTTTTTCAGCATTGAAAGAAGTATTTCCCCCGATCGCCGATCGCGAAATATTTTACAACGAACTTGGCACGCTAATGCCAGCATATCGCAGCGATCGCCTCGATATGCTTCAAGATTTATTGAAAATAGAAGAGATACAATCTGAAATTCAATTCGGAGCAGCGATCGCTCTGGTTGACGAATTAGAGTTAGCAGGGGAAGAAGCCGAACCCGCGTTTATTGCCACATTAGCCGATCGCCTCTCCAACAGCGAGCGAGACACGCAACTTAGCGATCGACAAATCGCGTTAAACTGGCAAATTGCCCTAACATTGGGTCAACTCGCTCCCGAGCATCCTAAAGCTGCGATCGCCAAACAAAAAGAAATTCAACTCGATGAAAATAATTCTCTCGAACTCTTAATTGCTTTAAAAAGAAAAGATAATGGTGAGATTGAGATTTGGCTGCAAATTTACTCACCTGAAGAAGAACCATTACAACCCGGACTAAAACTGGAAATTTTAGATGAAAATGAAAATATAATTCTAGAAACAGAAGCCGGAGAGAGCGATCGCGAAATCCACCTCAGCTTTCCCATTTCTCCAGAGCGTCCCTTTCGCATTAAAATTACCGACAGAGAAGCCAGTTTTACAGAACGATTTGTCTTTTCATCAGATTCTACCGAGAATTCAGACCCGTAATGGCTGAATTGCCTCACAATAGTAATTACAAAAAGAATAGACGGACAAAAAGCCCGCCCGATCGCAGTTTTCAAACAATAACTTTTTATTGCGCGATCGCTTCTACGGGAAACGCTCCTCCATCGGCAATGGTCCGTCCTAAAACCTCGATCGCTTTACTAAACTGAGGATCTTGCAACGTCCCCAGATTGGTAATATTGCCTTGCAATTGCTTGCGTTCCTCCTCCGACATCTCGTGAATGACATCGGGGGTAATGCCTTCTTTATTAATATCGCGACCGCTTGGCGTGAGATATTTAGCGATCGTCACCGCCAACCCAGATCCATCACTTAAAGGGCGTACTGATTGGACTAAACCCTTACCAAACGTTTTCGTTCCCACCAAGACCGCTCGCTTGTTATCTTGCAGGGCACCCGAAAGAATTTCGCTGGCACTGGCAGAACCGCCATCGACCATGACCACCAGAGGCTTATCGGTTAGAGCGCGATTTTGAGCTTGCTTGCGGTCTTGTTCTCCTTGGCGATCGACCGTAGAAACAATCGTACCTTCTTCCAGCCACATTCTGGCAATATCGATACTGGCATTTAACAACCCTCCCGGATTGGAACGCAAATCCAGAACGTACCCGACAACCCGCTCCCGTTCCATTTCTTGGATAGCCTTCCGCATATCTCGCGAAGCATTGGCATTAAACTGATTGAGGCGAATATAACCCACCGGCCCTAAACCGCTCTCTTCTACCCGCGATCGCACCGGATGAATTTCAATTTTATCCCGCGTAATCGGATAGTCGATTTCTTCAATACCCCGCTGAATCGTGAGAGTAACTTGAGTGCCGCGTTCCCCGCGAATGAGTTGAACGGCTTCATTCACCTCCATTCCCAAAGTATCGAGACCGTCAATTTTAGTAATAATATCTTTCGCCAAAATCCCCGCTTCAAACGCCGGACTTTCTTCAATGGGAGAGACCACGATCAGGCGATCGCTTTCTTCATCCTTGGCAATTTGAATCCCTACCCCGGTCAGTTCTCCAGAGGTATCGATCTGCATATTTTGAAACTCTTTGGGATCCATGAAGCGAGTGTAGGGGTCTTCAAGTTTCCCCAACATCTCCCGAATGGCTTCGTAGGCTTGTTCGGGATCCGAGTAAGAGCGATCGAGATATTCCGTGCGAATCGATCGCCAATCCACTTGATTAAAGGTGGCATCGACGTATTGGCGATTGATAATTTGCCAAACTTCATCGACCAATTCCTTCGGGCTTTCGCTGAAAAAGGCTTCACTCTTGGACAGGTGGATTCCCGCTCCTGTTACCGCTACTGTAGTTAAAACGACTGCTGTTGCGCCAAGGACAAGCCCGCGTTTAGAAAATACCATAGGTTTTAGATCGTGCTGACGGGGAGGGTGCATTAAGCCCACTCTAGCACAGGAATTCCGTTGGCTGGGGTGGGTTGTCCTTCTTTATACGTCAAACTCGCAGAAATTTCCGTAAAATTAGTAAAAAGAATGACTGAGTTTTCTCCTCTCTAACTGGTGAGGTGGTGACTGTTTAAAACTCCCGACTGTGTTCGTAATCCCAACATTGACCTTCAATCCAGTAACTACCGCTTCTTTTCTCGCAAGTTTCAGGATCGTTCGCGTAAGGAATAACAGTAGGATGAGATAGATTATCCGATAACTCGGGCGTGGTTCGATAATATACTCCCAATAAATAAGCACCAATTAACGCCATAAATCCACCAACGGCCATTAATACCATAAATTGCGCGCCTTTCCGGGCAATAGTTGCTTGTTTGATTTCTGAGTTGAGATTGAAGAGTTGTTTTTTAACTTTCAAATTATTGTGTCTTAATTTTTCCGCTCGTTCGAGTAAAGTCAAACGCAATTGTTCGAGTTCTTGTTGAGAAGAAGAATTACGTAGTTTTTCAATGGAATCTAACAAGGAATCATTTTGTTGCAAGAGATTAAAGACTTCATTGGTGAGTAACTGCATGCGGTTGCCAATGACTCGAGCGATATGAACGGATAATTTATTGCCAATACTGCTCCCATCAGCCATCAATTTTTCAAAAGCCGAACGAGCGATCGCAAAGGCCATGGTTGCCGTTTTTGCACGAATGGTACAACTGCGAGGGGTTTGCATAATAACCCCCAATTCTCCTAAAACATCCCCGCGTCCGACATCGCGAATATGTTTGGGAGAAGTATTCTCGGATTCTTTGAGAATTTCTGCCTCTCCATGTAACAGCACTAAAATAGAGTTGCTCTCGTCTCCTTGGCGCATCAAGGTATCATTGGCTTTAAAATTCACTAGATTCCCAACTTCTCGGAGTTGAGTAACTTCCTCTAAAGAGAGGTTTTTCCCAATATTAGTTTGTTTGAGAACTTCATATAATTCTTCAACGTACATGGCGATCGACCTACCGTGCTGAACTGTAGATTCTAGCTTGGCAAATTTGAGAGCATTCTACAATAGAGAAAAGTTCATAAAAATTGATAATTTTATTATTCTCTCGCGATCGCTAATCTTATCAATCGTTCTTTCGACATTGGATCGCATGTTGAGAGAGTTGGGATATTTTTGTCTCTATCTTGTGTATTTTTTCCCTAACAACCAATAAGTCACCATCTTGCCTTTTCCTTTAACTTCAATTTCACCCCGACGTTCGAGCTCGTAGTGCTCCTTGAGCAAATTGTAAGTTTCTTCCGTCACTTGAATTCGATCCGGTTCTCCGGTAGATTCCATTCTCGAGGCAACATTAACTGCATCTCCCCACAGATCGTAAGCAAATTTTTGTTTGCCAATCACCCCCGCGACCACAGCTCCCGTATTAATGCCAATGCGAATTTTTAATAAATGACCATTATTCGTGCTAAACTGTCTGATTTCATTTTGCATTTCCAAGGCAATATTGGCGATCGCTGCTGCATGATCCGTTCGCAAAACAGGCAATCCTCCCACTACCATATAAGCGTCGCCAATGGTTTTGATTTTCTCTAAACCATACCTTTCTGCCAAGCGATCGAATGTTGAAAAAATTTGATTGAGTCGGTCAACTAATTCTAAAGGATGAAGTTGAGTAGAGAGGGCGGTAAAGCCAACAATATCGGCAAAAAGAATGGTGACGGGTGAAAAATGTTCTGCAAGAGAATCTTGACTATCTTTAAGGTTTTCAACAATTTTTTTGGGTAAAATATTTCGCAATAGTTTTTCTGATTTTTCTCGTTCTCCTGCTAAATCTCGAGTGCGTTCGATCACTTTAAGTTCTAACTCCTTTGAGTTCTGTCGCAATCGATTAACAACTAAAAATAAACCTAAAAGAACGAGGAGAAAAATAGAGGTTAAAAAGAAAGACATTCCTTGCAATTCCATATTAACCAACTCAGTTACTGTATCCAAAGACTGAGTAATTTCTATAATACCTCTAACATCTCCGACTCGCCAATCTCTTTTCGGACTATCTGGATGATTATTATGACAATTGACGCAACTTGGTTTCATTATATCGGCTTTTGCATAGCGCAATGAACGACGACCCCTAAATGTCTCAATCGTTTTATATTCGTCATTTGGATATTGCGTTAAATAATCCCAAGCTCTTTCTTCAAATTCATTATTCATTCCTCCTGTTTTCTGTCGCTGATGAAAAGGATAAGGACTGTAAAGGCGCATATATAAACCATTATTTTGCTTTTGGATTCGCTCGCCTAATTCGATTAAAAAGGTTGCGGGAACGGGAATTGCACCTGTTTTTAGATCGTATTGATGCGTTATTTCAATATCGGGGATTTCTCGCACGCGATCGACAACTTCAGAAAGATAAAGGGCACGGGATTCATTAAAAGCACGAATATACAGATCTGCATTTTGCGATGCTTGATATTCAATGATATTATTAGAAAAACGATTGATATTCCAGATTGTCACCAAAGAACCGATCGCCAGTAAAATAAATAAGAGTAGGATAGTTTGCTGATAAAGCAAGCGAGTTAATCTTTTTAATATCTTTGGGTACAAAAGTTTCATTCGGATTTTTAGTTTAAGGATGCTCGTGCTTAAAATACTAGCTTAATTATAGAGTTCCCACATCTTAGTTTAAAATTGTACCACCCATCATCTTTTTATAACGTGCTTCTAATTCTCGTTTTAATGAAAACATCTCCCCCAAACTTTCATCGATAATAATAATTTTTTCTGCTGCATTTCTTGCCAATACTAAGACTTCTTGATCTTCTACCAAACTGGCTAAAGCAAAATCTGCTAAACCCGATTGTTTCGTTCCCAAAACTTCTCCCGGTCCTCGGAAGCGCAAATCCATTTCTGAGATAAAGAATCCATCTTGAGATTGTTCGAGAACGCTCAAACGCTGGCGCGAATCTGGACTTTTTGAACTACTCATTAATAAGCAATAAGACTGATGATAACCTCGACCAACGCGCCCTCTTAATTGATGTAATTGAGAGAGTCCAAAACGTTCTGAATTTTCGATTAAAATCACTGTTGCATTAGGAACGTCTACTCCAACCTCGATTACGGTAGTAGAGACAATAATTTGCACTTCGTTATCGCGAAATTGATTTAAAACAGCATCTTTTTCTGCGGAACTCAAGCGACCATGCAACAATCCAATATTAAATTCAGGGAAAATCTTTTCTTGTAAATGTTCGCTTTCTTGAATGGCAGCCCGAGCGTCCAACTTTTCTGATTCTTCTACCAATGCTAAAATAATATAAGCCTGTCTTCCTTGTACGACCTCTCTGCGAATTAAATCGTAGGCTTGTTGGCGTTGCTTTCCTACTAAGGCTGTTGTTTGAATAGGTTGTCTTCCGGGAGGCAACTCATCGATTTGAGATACATCGAGATCCCCATGTAAAGTTAAAGATAAAGTACGAGGAATAGGAGTCGCCGTCATGGTTAAAACATGGGGAGATTCTCCTTTTGCCAGCAATTTTGCTCGTTGATGAACTCCAAAGCGATGCTGTTCGTCGATTACCACTAAACCCAAGCGGCGAAACTGCACCGGATCTTCAATTAACGCATGAGTTCCGACCAATAAAGGCAATTCTCCAGTAAATAAATGACCGTGAATTTCTCTGCGCTTGCGAATTTTTGTCGAACCCGTGAGTAAATCTACGGGTAAATGCAGTAAATTAAACCAATTGACTAACTTGCGATAATGCTGTTCCGCTAATACTTCCGTTGGTGCCATTAATGCAGCTTGATAGCCGGATTGAATGGCAGCTAAAATAGAAAATACGGCAACAATTGTTTTCCCCGACCCTACATCTCCTTGTACTAAACGATTCATAGGCGTAGCGGAATTTAAATCTTTTAAAATATCACCGATAACTCGCTTTTGAGCGTTGGTTAATTCAAACGGTAACATGGCTTGAAAACGATCTAGAAGTTCTCCTGTCGGAGAAAGAATGGCACTACTTTGAGTTTGCTTTTGTTGTTGGCGGCGTTGTAGAAAACCCAGTTGCAAATAAAAGAATTCATCGAACACCAAACGGCGGCGAGAGTGAGCCAATGCTTCCGCATCTCGAGGAAAATGAATATTAGCGATCGCTTCTTTTAAATCGAATAAACCGTATTGTTGTTTAATTGTATCGGGAAGGGGATCCTCAAGGCCGTCGCAAGCGGGAAGCGCCGCTAAAATCGCCCGTCTGACAACATCCGCAGAAACGCCGTCCGTGAGGGGATAAACAGGCAAAACTCGACCGATATTGGGAGATTCAATTTGGGATCCGGGGCTGTCGAGAATTTCGATTTCTGGGTTATCTAAAGTGACTCCATATTTATTCTTTTTCACCAGTCCCGAAGCAGCCGCGATCGCGCCTATGGGATAACCTCTTTTTTGTTTTTCTTGCCATCCTCGATTGCTAAATCTCGGCCCGAAAAAGAAGCGATTGAGTTTGATCGTCCCGGTACGATCGCGCAATTTAATATCTAAAATAGTTAATTTTTTATTCTTCGGACTGGTAAAACACGTGCAGCTTTTAATCGTGCCGATTACCGTTACGGTTTCTCCTGAAACTAACTCGTTAATATTAGCTTGATGGGCATAATCGATATGATCTCTTGGATAATAAAAGAGAACATCGCGAACGGTATATAGGTTCAAACGCATTAAAGCCGAAGCACTGCCGCGCTGTTTGATTTCCGGGATAGTTTTGAGGAGGGTATCGAGGGTTAAAACCGTGTTGCTAAGACTATTTTGTGGCTCTTTAACCCGCAGGGATTGAGTTTTTTGAAGTTTTGAGTCTGAACGGAGCGGCACGGACTCTACGCTTTTCTGGAGGTCTTTGAGAAAACGCAAGGCAAGGGTTACTAGGGTTTCTCTCCCATCGCGATCGCACTGGGAATAAATGGCAAATTCTGCCGCCATTTTCTTCCATCGACGGCGTTGCGCGGGAGTCCCCACGGTAATCGGTAGGGGTTTGTGGAAATTCAGCGCCATAAACTCGCTAAAGCGGTATTGTTTGCCCTGCAAGTCGCCAAACCCCCGCTCTGCTTCGATAGCTAAAGATTTTTTCAATCTCTCCCAGTCTGGTAATTCCGCCACTCGAACCCCCTCTCTCGAATCGTACTCATGCACTATTTTTTCTATTTTAATTGGACGGTCGCCCTCTGCCAAAAGGATAATTATGAATCACTTGGGAGAGTTCGTTTTGCAACTGCCCCAAAGCGCTTTCGTCATTGAGTTCTTGGGCGACGGCGATCGCGTTTTCATAAAAAGCGATCGCTTTATCCCAACGTCCGAGGGCATCGTTATAACGGGCATACATTGATAAACTTGCTAATTGTTGCACTAAGTTTTCTTCATTTCTCGCCAAATAAACCCACCAATCTAAAGATTGAAATGCCGCGCTCCATTCATCAATTTGACCGTAAGAAATCGCTAAACCTCGCAGGGAGCGGAATAAGTTTTCTATATCCCTGCCTTCGCGGGATAACCAACGTGCCAAACGATATTCGGCAACGGCAAGATCGTGTTTTCCCATGCCCGCATAGGCATCTCCCAAGTTATTTAAAGTATTGGCTTGTCCGGCATAATTACCAAAGCGACGACGCAATAAATGAGCGCGTTTGTAATATTTAACGGCGGCTTCATATTCTCCTTGATATGCTAATGCCAGACCCAAACCACTCAAACTCAATCCTTCTCCTTCTTGAGAACCGATGGAGCGAGAAAGTTCGAGAGCTTCTCGAAAACTTGCCGTTGCTCCCACAGGATTAGTATTGGTTAAAAGAATATGTCCTAAATTATTTAAACCGCGAATTTGTCCGCGAATATCTTGTAAGTCGCGGGCGATAGATAAACGACGGCGCAATACATTTTCGGCTTCTGCATAGCGTCTGACTTCTGCCAATGTCACGCCCAAAAAATCGTAAGTCGTGCCGAGAGCATCAATATCTTCCACGCTCTCATAATAATTTACAGCTTGAAACCATTGGGAAATTGCTTTTTCTCGATCGCCTTTTTCGTAGGATTGTCCCCCCAACCGCAAGAGCAAATCTCCTTCATTGCGATCGCTCCCCTCTTGGGTATTTCCAGGACGCAAGTGAATCGAAGGCATTTGCAACTGTTCTTCGAGATTGTCAATCGCTTGAGCGAAGAGGAAGCGATCGGCATCTTCAGAGAAGACTTGTATTGCTTCGACAGGTAAAACAATCGATACCGCAGTCCAGAAACCGAGCAAATACCAAGGAAATTTCACGGGGCGCACTCCCAATTTGCGATCGTACCAATTTGGTTATAACAAACCATTTTAATGCGATCGCGAAGAATTCTGTAGAGGAGTTCGATCGCTCTATCAAATCTCTCTATAAAAAGAATAGGCATACTGCATCCGAACAACAGATTGGGTATTAGACCTCTTCAATGAGAATGATTTACTCTAACCAATTCAACAAAGAAAGGTCTGTTCCTCTCTATTATGAAAGGAACAGACCGAAAATTATTACCCTATGAAGATTTCAGGCCAATACGCAAAGTTTCTCGTATTCGCGCAAAACGATTTTGACAAAATAGAGATTTTGAGAGCGATCTCCTCTTAACATTAAGCTAAGTAATCCAATTTCTTCAGCCCATCTAAAACTTTTTTCACGCTTTCTGCTAACTCCTCTTTATCCGTGCGACATTCAATTTCTGGATTTAAAGGAGGTTCATAAGGATCGTCAATACCTGTAAATTGTTTGATTTCTCCAGCTCTCGCCCGTTTGTAGAGACCTTTTACATCTCTCTCTTCGCAAACTGCTAACGGTGCATTCACATAAATTTCAATAAAATTACCCACGCGATCGCGAACTTCTTGGCGAATGTTGCGATAGGGAGAAATTGCCGAAACAATAACAATTACGCCATTGCGAGTGAGGAGATGGGAGACAAAACCAATGCGGCGAATATTCTCATCTCGGTCTTCTTTGCTGAAACCCAACCCTTTTGTTAAGTTCGTACGTACTATATCGCCATCAAGAACTTCCAATTTATAGCCGAGCGATCGCAATTCTTCCGCGACTTGTTTGGATATCGTCGTTTTACCGGCTCCGCTCAACCCCGTAAACCAAACCGTTACGCCTTTATGTTCCATTGTTTTCAATAATTCGATTAACAATAAACAGTAAACAATTTTTTCGGTCAATCGTCAACACTTCTCAATTTGTTATTGGTTATTTGTTGTTACGTCCTCCGAACATGCTACGCGAACGGAGTCAAATAATTAATAACCAATAGCCTATCAAAAATCACAACCCGTAAATCCAAATAATCAAGAAAGGGATAACAAATGCCATTAATAATGTCAAGGGGGCACCCACTCGGGTAAAGTCAAAAAATTTGTATTCTCCCGGTCCGTAAACCATTGTATTAGTTTGATAGCCAATGGGGGTCATATAACTATTAGATGCAGCAAAAGTAACGACAAACATAAAAGCAAAGGGATTAAATCCTAATGTAGTTGCAACAGTGGCGGCGAGAGGAAGCATCAACACGACAGAAGCATTATTAGATAAAATTTCTGTCAGGAATGCCGTGATAATAAAAAAGAACATTAATACCCAATATCCCGATAATTCTCCGCCCAAAGCGACAATGCGATCGGCTAGCCATTGGTTCGTTCCCGAATTTTCCATGGCAATTCCAAGGGGAATTAATCCCGCTAAAAGAAAAATAATATCCCAGCGTACCGCTCCATAAATTTCTCCCGGTCGCAAGCATCCCGTTAAGACCATTAATACCACACCAGCCAAAGCACTCACTAGAATTGGGATTATATTAAAAGCTGCTAATAAAACTACAGCTAACCCGATCGCAATGGCAATTCCGGCTTTATTTTGACGCATCATTTCGACATTGCGTTGCTCTAAAACTAATAACTCTCGCGTGGTTTGCAAGCCGATAAAACTTTGTTTTGGACCTTGTACCAATAAAACATCGCCAAAGCGCAAAGGAATTTTTCCCAAACGTCCCCGAACTAATTCGGCCCCGCGACGAATAGCTAAAACCGTCACATTATAGCGTTGGCGAAAGCGTAAATCTTTCAAAGTCGTGCCAATTAAACGAGAATTAGAAAGGATTAAGACTTCAGCAATTTTCTCTTCTTCAGAACTTAATACCGATTCAAGTTCGTCTTGATTAAATTTTACATCGGCTAAAATATCCAATCCCCGTTCGTCTCGAATTTTCAATAAGTCTTCGCGACTGCTGCGGACGATTAAAATATCGCCAACCTGCAAAGTTTTATCGGCGAGGGGTTGGGCAAAGCGAACTTTATTTCTCAATATCTCTAAAACGTCAATATCAAATTTTCGTTGGATTTCGCTCGATCGCAGGGTTTGCCCCACCAAACTGGAGCGCGGAGTAATCACCACTTCGCTAACATAATCTCGCAACCCGTAATCTTCCGATACCAGATCGCTATTAGCAGGTTTGCGATCGGGAAGGAGTTGCGGCGCGATCGTGGCAATATAAATCAAACCGATAATAAATATTAAAATTCCTGCCTTGCTAAATTGAAAAATACTAAATTCTCCATATCCCAATTCTTTCGATAAGCCACTGGCTAAAATATTGGTAGAAGTCCCAATTGTTGTCATAACTCCACCTAAAATTGACACATAAGAAAGAGGAATTAAAAGTTTAGAGACTGATATTTTTTGTTGTTTGCACCAGTCTTCAATAATTGGCAAAAAAATAGCGACAACGGCAGTATTATTGATAAACGCCGTGATTGGACCGACTAGAATTCCTAAAATCAATATTTGTCGGTTGAGTTGCTTTCCTCCCCATTGAATTAACCAATCTCTCACGATTTGAATAACACCTGTTTTGGAAATCCCCGCACTGAGAATAAACATTGCTAAAACGGTAATTGTTGCAGAGTTCCCAAATCCAGAAATTCCTTCATCAGGGGAAACTAACCCCAAAACCATTAACGCAACAGTAACAATAATTGCAATGAGATCGACGGGAAGAATTTCACTAATAAAACCAATAAGTGCAAAGGTAATAACAGTTAGCGTGAGAATAATTTCCATTATTTGGTGTTTTCGAGTTTTTTTATTTGTTGAGATCGCTCCTGACGCACTCTGAGAGTGTTACCGCTCGATAATCATCGATAACTTATTACTAATATCCAAAATATTCTCGATACCAGTTGACAAATTTTTGAATGCCTTCTTCAATCGGAGTATTGGGTCTAAAACCAACATCCCGCATGAGTTCGTCAACATCGGCATAGGTTCTGGGAACATCGCCGGGCTGCATGGGCATCATATTTTTTTCTGCTGTTTTCCCCAAACATTTTTCTAGAGTTTGAATCATGTACATTAACTCTATGGGTTGATTGTTACCGATATTATAAACTTTGTATTTTGCACCGCTAATTGGGTGAGGATCGGGGATTTTTTCACTGACGCGAATTACACCTTCTACAACATCATCGACATAGGTGAAATCGCGCTGCATTTTACCGTGATTAAAAACATTAATAGGCTGACCTTCGAGAATGGCTTTGGTAAATAAAAATAATGCCATATCCGGGCGACCCCAAGGCCCGTAAACGGTAAAAAATCGCAGCCCTGTCGCAGGCAAATTGTAGAGATGGCTATAAGCATGTGCCATTAATTCATTGGCTTTTTTTGTGGCAGCATAGATGCTGATCGGGTAATCGACATTATCTTCTACTGAAAAGGGAATTTTTTTATTTTCGCCATAAACGGAACTCGAAGAAGCAAAGACAAGATGCTTGATTTGATGATGCCGACATCCTTCGAGGATATTCGTAAATCCAACTAAATTGCTATCGACATAGGCATGGGGATTCTGTAGCGAATAACGGACTCCCGCTTGAGCGGCTAAATTGATGACAACTTCTAAATCTTGTTCGGCAAAAAGTTTTTCCATTCCTTGGCGATCGGCGAGATCTAAATGAAAAAATGTGAAATTAGGATATTTCTTCAATTGTTCCAAACGCGCTCGTTTGAGAGAAACATCATAGTAATCATTGATATTGTCGAGACCGACAATGCGATCGCCGCGTTCTAACAAGCGCTTGCTTGTATGAAAGCCAATAAAACCCGCCGCACCAGTGACTAAAGTTACCATGCTTCAATTGTTAATTATCAACTATCAATTATCGATTAAATTACCGGAACTTTAATACCAACACTGTGCCCCTGATGTTCCGGTCGCATTCCAGAATAAACCAAACCTCGTTGAGAGTCGAGGGTTAAAATTGCCCCTTCTCGAATGACTTCCGTTGCTCCTTTTAAGCCGACGATCGCGGGGATGCCCAACCGCAAGCCAATAACCGCCGCATGGCTGGTTAAACTCGGCTCTTCGGTAATAATTCCCGCCGCTTTGCGAATGGCTTCCACATAGTCGGCATTGGTTGCCGTGGCGACGAGAATATCGTCTTGACTGAAATTGGCTGCATCCTTCGCACTTTTCACGACGCGAGCGCGTCCGGTGACAACCCCTTCGCCGATGCCAATTCCCTTACCCAAAACGGCCGTTACCACTTCTACTTTAATTAAATCTGTAGAACCGGCAACCCCTTGTAAGGTTCCGGCAGTCAGAATAACAATATCGCCATCAAACAGTAATTGCTTTTCTTGGGCAACGTTAATGGCAGCTTGAAATGTTTGGCTGGTCGAGGGTAAATCTAAAACCAATAAGGGCTTTACTCCCCACACTAACTGCAATTGTCTGGCGACATCAACGTGGGGGGTTACGGCAAGAATGGGGGTGCGGGGACGAAATTTTGAGACATTGCGGGCAGTGGCTCCGGTTTTGGTTAAAGTCATAATGGCAGCTGCATCGAGTTGCTTGGCAATGTGACTCACTGCCCCAGAGATGGCATTGGGAATCGATCGCATGGGATTCTCGAGGGCGCGATCGCGGGACATCTGGGCTTCGACGCAATTGGCAATTCTGGCCATCGTGGCTACGGCTTCGACGGGGTAATTCCCGACGGCGGTTTCATTGGAGAGCATGATCGCATCGGTTCCGTCGAGAATGGCATTGGCAACGTCAGACACTTCCGCGCGGGTGGGACGGGGGCTATTAACCATGCTATCGAGCATTTGCGTTGCCGTAATCACGGGGATTCCCAATTGATTGGCCATGGCAATCAGGCGCTTTTGCAGCATGGGAACCTGTTCGGCAGGTAATTCTACGCCTAGATCCCCTCGAGCGACCATGACGCCATCGCAGAGGGAGAGAATGGCTTCCATTTGTTCGATCGCTTCGTGTTTTTCAATTTTTGCCACTACGGGAACGGATTTTCCCGCACTGGCAATTAGTTCTTTGATTTCTAAAATATCTTGCGGTCGCTGCACGAAACTCAAAGCTACCCAGTCTACGCCGCGATCCAAACCAAACATTAAATCTTTGCGATCTTTTTCCGTTAGGGCACTGACCGAGAGGGAAACGTTGGGAAAATTAACCCCTTTGTTATTGGACAGTTTGCCGGCCACGACTACGCGACAATGAAGTTGTTTGTTTTCGCGATCGACATTTTCGACCACCATTTCGACTTTGCCATCGTCGAGGAGAATCATTGCACCAGAAGGGACTTCCTCTGTCAAGCGCTTGTAACTGACGAAGGCAATTTCGCGATTGCAGGAAACGGGATGGCTCGTGAGAATAAAGCGATCTCCTTTGGTCAATTGTACCGATCCCGATTCAAATTTGCCGAGGCGAATTTTCGGTCCTTGTAAATCTTGGAGAATTCCAACCGGACGATCCAATTCGAATGCCAGTTGGCGAATGAGGCGAATGGCGCGATGATGGTCGTCGTGGGTGCCGTGGGAAAAATTCAGGCGCAGGGTCGTTGCCCCCGCTTCGATCAGGCGACGGAGAACATCGGGTTTGAGGGTTGCAGGTCCGACGGTCGCAACGATTTTCGCGCGCCTTGCGACCGGACGCGACGCGGAAGTTTGCAGGGCGAATGCAGTGCGATCGGGGGAATTTTCCATGATGGCAGGAGAATCGGTTGGGGGAGAAGACAGTTGCACGATTGGAAAATGATAAAAAGTTTTGCAGAGGCGCTAAGGTCTGCATTATAGTTCTCTATCGTCTCGAAAAGCCCAGTCTTTCAAATTAGTTTAGGAAGTTGCTTCCCTCTTCTCGCGATCGCCTGCAAATTCGCGAACAATATCGGATATCCGAATAGTAAAAAAATACTTATTTACGCTATGGGTTAATTCCTTTTATTCTTAGGAATTGATAGAATCTGCATTGCAAAAATTTTTCTAACCTTTCAAGAGAGGTAGAGGTAGATGAACCTTGAATATCCTGAAGATCTGAAGTACCTAGACAGTCACGAGTACGTGCGCTTGGATGGCGAAATTGCTACTCTAGGTATTACGGCTTATGCGGTAGACCAATTAGGGGATATTGTTTTTCTAGAATTACCCGAAGTGGGGGAAGCGGTAGAGTCTGGAGAGAACTTCGGTTCTGTTGAATCGGTGAAAGCCGTAGAGGATCTTAAATCCCCCATTACGGGTACGATTATCGATCGCAACGATCCATTACTCGATACCCCCGAGGCGATCGCGGAAGATCCCTATGGTGAAGGTTGGCTGCTAAAAGTTCGCCTCGACAATCCCGATGAGGATCTAGAGACGATCGACGCAAGCGAATATCGAGCGCAAGTTGAAGGCGAAGACAATGATTAAAGAATGAAAGAGGACGGACAAAGGATAAAAGATGAAGGAGAATCTCCCCCATCTTCCCCCGCTTCTCCATCCTCCCCTCGCTCCTTATTTCTCATAGGCAGCAACAATTCTCTGTACGAGGGGATGCCGTATTACATCGGCTGAAGAAAGATGGCAAAAGGCAATCCCTTCGACATTTTTGAGAATTTTTTGGGCGACAATCAACCCGGAATCGCGATCGCTTGGTAAATCCGTTTGGGTAATATCTCCCGTAACGACCATGCGAGAGCCAAAGCCCAAACGGGTTAAGACCATTTTGAGTTGGGCGGGGGTTGTGTTTTGTGCTTCGTCAACAATAACAAAAGCATGGCTCAAGGTTCGCCCGCGCATATAGGCAAGAGGTGCAATTTCGATTTTCCCTCGCTCCATGAGATCGGGAATTTTCGTCGGATCGATAAATTCGTAGAGGGAATCATAGAGGGGGCGTAAAAAAGGATTCACTTTTTGTTGTAAATCCCCAGGCAAAAATCCCAGTTTTTCTCCTGCTTCTACCGCCGGACGGGTAAGGATAATGCGATCGCATTCATCGTTTAGCAGGGCTTTAACGGCTAGGACTGCGGCTAAAAAAGTTTTTCCCGTCCCCGCCGGACCGATGCCAAAGGTAATATCGTGCGTTTGAATGGCTTTGACGTATTGACGCTGGCGAAAGGTTTTGGCGCGAATGCCTTCCCCTTTGCGCGTTACGGCTAAAACATTCTTTTGCAGATCTTTATATTCGTTCGTTTGCCCCGTGTCCACGGCGTGAAATGCCGTTAAAATATCGGGTTGCACGATTGCTCTGCCTTCTTTCCAGTAAGGGGCGAGGGCGTGAAAAACCTGCAAGCAACGCTCTACTGCTTTTGGCTGTCCCGATAGGGAAATTTCTCGCCCTCGCAAGACCCATTGCACTCCCGTATGGCGAGAGAGAAGTTTGAGATTTTCCTCTCCCGCTCCGGCAAAAGCGATCGCGCTTTCATTACTGGGGAATTGCAGGTTTTCCGTTCTCACTTTAATCGATCTACCAATATTAACAGCCCCAGTCCACTATTCTACGCAGCCATCATCCTCTAATGGATTGACAACTGGTGACTCTTCGGCAAGCTCAGAGCATCGCTGGTGAGGTGGTGACTGTTTACCATTCGTCGTTGCCCGATCGCCAATTGGCACGACTTTCGCTCGATCGCTTGCGCCGGAAAGAATGGCGGCGGGTGGGAGCGGGAGGGCGGACGGTATAGGGTTTTTTGAAGCGGCGGCGATCGCCATCTTCATAATTGTTATAGCGCGAACCATTAGAATTGTAGTCGCGTTCGCTCTCGCCGTAAATTTCTAGGCGAACGGACTGCCCCGAAGCGAGGGCGGCAGCTTCAAGAGTCGTGCGGATCGCGTCAATATTGCGACCGCCACGACCGAAGACCCGGCCTTGTTCGTCTCCATCAAAAGCCACGCGCACCAAAACGCGTTCGTTACTGCGCGCGACTTCGCAGTGAATACTCAAAGAGCTTGGGGAATCTAATAAAGGTTCAATCAAAAACCGAACTAACTTTTCATAATTGGGACGATCGGCCTGGGAACTGGTTTGAGTATAAGTAATTGGTTCAGGCATCCTTAGTTTCTTCTGTCTTAGTTTCTGTCGTTGTTTCCGTATTCTTCAGTTGCTCGAAAACTTGGGCTTTGGTGAGAATATTGCGAACGGTATCGGTCGGCTGGGCGCCTTGCTGAAGTCGCTTTACGATCGCAGGAACATTCAGGCGGGTTTCGTCCGTGCGAGGGTTATAAAATCCCAATTCTTCAATGGGGCGACCGTCGCGACGGTCGCGACTGTTCATGGCTACAATGCGGTAGCTAACTTCTCTCTTCTTGCCGTATCGCTTTAATCGCAGCTTGATCATCTTAATTTAACACTCTTTGGTCTAGAATAATCTCCTTTCCGATTTTGACACAATCTTTCTCAATGATCAATGAACAATTACCAATTATCAATGAGAGGGGATCTGCTTTGATTCTCACTCTACAGAAAAGCGATCGCACCAGAAACACGATCGCTCTTTCTCTGGGTTTTGTTCGGTTCGAGCTCGATCGAAGTCCCGACAACCAACAACCCACTAATAACGAATAACAAAATCAAACATTGGTTGTTTCTCTATCTTCTACTAAAGAAGGATTGAGGAAAAGATGAGCTTGGCGCAAAGCATCGAGACGATTATCCAATTGATTGTTCAGAGGAAGTAACTCTAACACTTTCAATTTTTGCAAGCGTTCTTTGGCTTGACCTTTTGCACCGACAATATAGACATCTCGTCGTTGGGCGATCGCATCTTTGATCATGGTTTCAACGGCCAAAGATGCGGTAATCCCGAGTAAGGTGACATCGGTAATATCCAAAATCAAAACCTCATAATGTTGCACGATAGACATGCGCCGAGAAATGGATTTTGCCGCACCGAAACTCATCGGACCCCCGAGATGGAATAACAAGATGGCGCCTTTGGCTTCTTTGAGAATCTCTTCTTCTTCGGGTTGTAGGGGAATCTCTCCTTGGGGATTGGTGACGATTTTAACTTTTTCGCTCTGTAATTTACTCAAGCGTTCGATGGTTAAAATATTGGCGACAAAAACACCTACGGCTACGGCAACAATCAGATCGACAAATACCGTCAATAACATGACACCATACATGATGGCAGCAGCTTTCTTGGAGATGACGTGGGCGCGTTTGAGAAAGCCCCAATCGATAATATCAATGCCGACTTTGATTAGAATTCCCGCTAAAACCGTGTGAGGAATGCTTTCAGTTAAATTGCCGGCCCCGAGAACGACAGCCAGCAAAATTAAAGCGTGGACGATCCCGGAAAGAGGGGTTTTCCCTCCTGATTGGACGTTAATCACCGTCCGCATGGTTGCCCCCGCTCCTGGCAGTCCCCCCAAGAGTCCCGATATGGTGTTGCCAATACCCTGACCGATTAATTCGCGATCGGATTCGTGTTGGGTGCGGGTGATATTATCGGCGACTAGGGAGGTCAACAGGGAATCGATCGCCCCTAAAACGGCCAGCATTAAGCCATAACCGACGATAAAATTGAGGTTTTCCAAATTGAAAGCGGGCAGGTGCAACTCGGGCAACCCGGACGGAATATCGCCAATGCGGGGAATGTCGCTACTGGGAAAGGCAACAACAGAAATCAGCGTGCCGACAATGAGGGCTAACAAAGGAGAAGGAATCAGGCGATTGAGTTTGGGGGGAGCCAAGAAGACGATCGCGAGGGTGAAGATGCCCAAACCCGTAGCAATGGGATCGGGATTGATAATTTCTCGGGGAATGGCACGAAAAGAAGCCACGACCCCGGCAATGTTGGGATAACCTAAGAAAGGAGCAATTTCAATAATGATAATAATTGCACCAATACCGGACATAAATCCGGAAATTACCGTGTAGGGCATCAGGGTAATATATTTACCCAATCGCAAAACGCCGAAAAGAATTTGAAAGATTCCTCCGAGTATCACAATGGTAAATGCTGTTGCCAAGCCGGTTTCCGAGTTTTGAGCGGCAACTGCGGCGATAATCGTTGCCATCACGACGGTCATCGGTCCGGTGGGTCCGGTAATTTGGGAGGGGGTTCCCCCGCAAAGCGCGGCAAAAAAGCCCGTGACGATCGCGCCGTAGAGTCCCGCGATCGGTCCTGCCCCCGAGGATACCCCAAAGGCTAAGGCTAAGGGCAGGGCAACAATGGCAGCCGTTACGCCTCCAAAAATGTCACCGCGCAGATTTTTCAAGTGTATGCGATTAACAAGTTGCATTGCGGTAATGAATAAAAGGAAATTGGGTTAGGGAAAGACGTTTCCAAGGGATGGATAACGCATCGATAAGATTGAGTTAAAATTCGAGGAATTTGGTGCTAAATCTTTCGATCTAGCAGGAGATAAAGACTCTAAAAGGGTAGAAATCCTTCCTCGCACAGTCTTTCCCAGATCGTTCTTCGAGGTAATTGATAATAATATAGGTTGAGTCCGCCCCCGATTCAAAATCGATATTGTCCGTCAATCTCTGTCTCTAAAATGTAAAGCCGAACTTTATCAAATGTAACAAAAGTTAATATATTATCGTTACAAGATCTTTCAGAAGCAGCAATGTATCTTGAGGTTGTTTTAGAGGAAGGCGATCCTAAAATGATCGAAAAAGCCTTTTCTAATATTATCGAAGCAAAAGGCAGGAAAAAAATTCTCTACGGCGATCGCCAAGATAAATCAAGCTAGAATTGAAGTGATACAGAGTAAAAAGAAAGAGTTGGAAATTCTTCCGCGACGTTAGGTAATCGAACGAACCTTTGCTTGGCTGATTCAAATAGGTGCAGTAGAAAATCCGTGATGTAGGGACGTTGAATGCAACATCCCTACACGATCGCAAACCCACAGTAATATTCATTACAGAATTACAGACGATCGCACTGAAACTCCAGAAAACGCGATCGCCTCGATAAAAACAATGTAGTAAGATAAGTTAGGCGATTTAACTGTCGAGAATCGCTTTGTTTGTCATATAACTTCACATTCTATGCCAAAAGATTCTGCAAGACTCAAACTCTCCCGTTACGGGATAATCACTCTAATGACCATGATTGTATTTGGAGGAACGATTTTGGGTATTGTGGGAATGACTATTCATAGCCCTTTCCAAGGCAAAGTCGAGGTCGAATTTGGCTTAACCGGAATGAAAATGACGATAGATCGTCAATAATAGTAATGTGGGGCAAATGCCCCGCTTTTTTTCTTGAGTGCATCTCAAGTTTGTAATATTAAATTTGTTTAATGAGCAAACATTTATTAAAACTTTGAACTAAGGTATTACGCTCATTCTTATGGGTTAGAAAGAATCCTTTTAAGTGTAGAGACAATCAAAATGTAGCGAAGCCCCGCGCGGAGGTCACTGAGCAACTTGTACTGAGCGATGTCGAAGTGAGGGTCTGGGGGCGCAGCGCCGCCCCCTCAGTGGCAGTGCGACCCCGGCGAATGCAATTCGCTTAGGGAACGCGCACTGTTGGGATTCCAAGGGGGTTAGCCCCCTTGTGACTTATGATTTTGCAGATTATGTAATGAATTGACTAATCTCTAGATTCTATCCAATATTAATTATCATCCATTTTCCGATTTTATATAAGTTGATATCTCCCCTAATCCTCTTTTGTAAAGAGGGGATTAGAATTTTCTAAAACTAAAATTTCTCGTGCTGAAATCCCCTCTCCTTGATAGCCAAAATACCATAAACTCGCTGCCGCTTCTGCATTCGTTACCGACTTTTTAGGCTGCAATAGAGTTGTATAACCAAAGGCACGCAAAATATTCGCATTTTCTCCATTTTCAAAATCGGTAAACAAGGCTTTTAACACCTTGGGATCGATTTTTTCCGTATCTTGAAACCCCCATGTTTTCTGGACTGCCTCGAGAGAAGCCGTCGGCAACCCTTTGCGAATATCGAGGGGAACTTTCCACAGAATCAAAGTTTCTCGCGTTAAAGGGGCATCTGGCTGAAATAATAAAGCCTCCGTATTTTGATTCAAACGAGACGGAATAATTCCCGCTTCTGCTAACCCTTGAATGATAGCAAAATCCCGATCGCTTTCCTTCACATCCCCAAAAGCCGGCTGAGATACACTGGCAACGGGGCGAATTTGTTTGGTCGGGCGATCGCGGTATAATTGATTGTGTGCCTCAAACAACCAGCGCCCATATTCTCGCCGCGTAATTGTGCGATCGGGGTCAAAGTTTTCCGGCAAGATTCCTAACGCCGCCAAGTCTTTAATATAACCGCGAACTTGAGGGGAAACTTGTTCTAAATTCACAGAAATTTCTATTTTTTCCTCTTCTTTGTCGCGATCGCTTTTTGTTTCTGCAGTTTTTTCTTCCGCAGCAGGCGAACTCGTTTTAGCAACCTCCGATCCTTGGGATTTTGCTTCGTATTCAATCAAAAAAATTGTTTCCGAATTGTCCTTCGATTTGGGTAAAATAGAGAGCTTGATCTGCAAATTATCGAGAGATGCGATCGCCAGATCGTTATTCGATTCAGCCGTATCGATCGCCCAATTCTTATTTATCAATTCTTGCTGATAAAATTCCGAAATCGTCTCGCGATCGGCTTCCGTTTGCCAGCGAGTTTCCCCCTTAATTTCGCCGACCCGATATTGCGATTTTAGTAACTTTGCTTGTTGGTAAATGGGAATTGTTTTGGGAAAATTAGGCGGGAGTCGATTATCCTTGATGTCTTGGGGTGCGGGTGGAGGCGTTTCTCTAGGAGTTGCACGATCGACGGGAGAAGGACTCGGAGACGGTTCTAACACCACAGAATTCTCTTGCAGTTTGGGATCGGGTGCAAACCAACTTTGCGAGACGCTATTGCCGCTACAAGCCGTTAAACCGCCTCCAACGCTCAAGATTAAACTGAAAACCGTTAAGATATATTTTTGTTTTCGAGAGGTTGCGATCCCCCTAAATCCCCCTTCCATCCCCCTTAAAAAGAGGGAAAGCCAGAGGATGCTCCGCTTTTTAACAACGGGGGGTTGGGAGGGATTGTATTTGCCGTTCAAGATAAAAAAATCATCAATGCAACACTTTATATGATAAATAAGATAACAGCCGATTGCTGAGTATTTTATTTCTATGGGCTTTTTCTTATCAAAACGTCGCAATCTTATTTTATTTCTTTTCGTCCTCCTTTTCAGTATCTTTGCCAATCCTTTTATTCATTTGGTGCGGGCGCAAGATACGCCTATTTTTAGTTTTCGCGATCGCTTCCATCCCGTAACTGCTGAAAATGGCATGGTGGCAACCCAAGAAGCAATCGCGACCCAAGCAGGTTTAGATGTTTTAAAAGAAGGCGGAAACGCGATCGATGCTGCGGTAACGGTTGGTTTTACCCTCGCCGTAACTCTCCCTTATGCGGGGAATATTGGCGGCGGTGGATTCATGTTAGTTCATCTCGCAGATTCCCAACAAACTCTTGCGATCGACTATCGAGAAAAAGCACCCAAAGCCGCAACTCGCGATATGTTTCTCGATGAAAATGGCGAAGCAGATCCGCAAAAATCCCGTTTTAGTCATCTTTCTGTCGGTGTTCCGGGAACGGTTGCGGGTTTGGTTTTAGCTTTAGAACAATACGGTACGATTTCCTTAGAACGCGCTCTACAACCCGCGATCGCACTGGCAGAAAATGGCTTTATCGTAACCCCTTCTTTAGCCACTGTTTTAGAGTTTGCCCGAGAGCGTCTAACTCGCTACCCTGCAACTGCGGCTATATTTTATCATGAAGATGGAACGCCCTATCAAGTCGGCGAACGGTTAATTCAAAAGGATTTAGCAAACAGTTTAAAATTAATTGCCAAAGAAGGAATCGATGCCTTTTATCGCGGCGAGATTGCCGAAGCGATCGCTACAGAAATGGCAAACAATGCTGGTTTAATTGCGAAAGAAGATTTAGCAGCTTATCAGCCTGCCATTCGCCAACCCGTCAAAGGCACTTATCGCGGTTATGACATTTATTCCATGCCTCCTCCCAGTTCTGGAGGCGTTCATTTAATTCAAATCCTCAATTTACTCGAATCCTATCCCCTTAGAGAATTAGGTCATAATAGCGCCCAAACCATTCATTTAATGGCAGAAAGCATGAAATTAGCTTATGCCGATCGCTCAAAATATTTAGGCGATCCGGATTTCGTTGACGTTCCCGTTTCCGGTTTGATTTCCAAACAATACGCAAATCGATTGCGATCGCAAATGAGTTCGAGTCATGCCACCCCTAGTACGGAGATTGCCCCTGGGAATCCCCCGATTTTCTGGCAGGAAAGTGATGAAACAACTCATTATTCTGTCGTCGATAAAGATGGGAATGCCGTTACCAATACTTATACTTTAAATTTTAGTTTTGGCACGGGAATTACCGTACCGGGAACGGGGATTTTATTAAACAACGAAATGGACGATTTTTCTGCTAAACCGGGAGTACCAAATGCTTTTGGTTTGATTGGCGGTGAATTTAACGCGATCGCCCCAGAAAAACGGATGCTGAGTTCCATGACTCCAACTATTGTTATGAAAGATGGAGATGTTTTTTTAGTCACGGGAAGTCCGGGGGGAAGTCGTATTATTACCACAACTTTACAAATTATTCTCAATGCGATCGACCATCAAATGAACATTGCAGAAGCAACCAACGCTCCTCGCATTCATCATCAATGGTTGCCCGATGAATTAAGAATTGAAAAAGGATTGAGTCCCGATACTCTCGCATTATTGCAACAAAAAGGGTACAAAATTGTGACTAAAAATGCGATGGGGAGTACCCAGAGTATTATGAAGATCGGCCATCGCTTAGCAGGGGCTTCCGATCCTCGGAAATTGGATGCGCTAACATTAGGGTATTAGTCGCGATCGCATTATCGATTATCAATGCTATTCACTCGAGATCCTTGGCAAGAAACTTATAGCGAAATTATTGACGTTCGTTCCGAAGGAGAATATGCCGAAGATCGCATTCCGGAAGCCGTTAATCTCCCCGTTTTAAATGATAAAGAACGGGCTAAAGTAGGGACGATTTACAAGCAAAATTCTCCTTTTGCAGCCAAGAAAATCGGTGCATCTTTAGTCTCGCAAAATATTGCCCGTCATTTGCATTCTCATTTTGCCGAAAAAGCGAAAGATTATTATCCTTTAATTTATTGTTGGCGAGGGGGACAACGATCGCGTAGTTTAGCCTTAGTTTTAGAACAAATTGGCTGGAAAGTGACAATCCTTGAAGGTGGCTATCAAACCTATCGAAATGACATCCGCGAACAATTGAAAATGTTACCGCAACAATTCAATTATAAAATTTTGTGTGGATTGACCGGAACCGGAAAAACACAGATTTTGCAGCAAATGAAACGACGAGGAATGCAGATTTTAGACTTAGAAAAATTGGCCGGACATCGCGGGTCTCGGCTGGGTCAAGAATGGCAAAATAAACTCGAAGAGCAACCCTCACAAAAGTATTTCGAAAGTTTATTGATTCGACAGTTACAGCAATGCGATCGCGCAAAAACCGTTTGGTTGGAGTCGGAAAGTCATAAAATCGGCAAAATTCATCTTCCTCAAGAGTTGTGGGAGACAATGAAACAGTCTCCTAGCGTTGAAATTCGTTTGCCTCTCGAAGAACGAATAACGGGATTATTACAGCAATATTCTCATCTTACAGAACATCCCGACATCCTCAAAGTAAAATTACAACCTCTCAAATCTCGTTGCGGAAAAGAGAAATTGCAACAATGGTTCGAGTGGTGCGATCACAAACAATGGCGCGTTTTAGTTAAAGATTTACTCTTAAATTATTACGATCCGGCTTATCATCGTTCCCAAAATCGTTTATTTCAACCTCCAGAACAAGCGATCGAGTTAGATAATTTAGAAGAGATAACGATCGATCTCGCGATTCAAAAAATAATGAGTAATACCCATCCCCAACCCCAACCCACTCCCTAGAGAGGGAGAGCAAGAGGGGAGCAACCAACAACTAACCCAATAAAAGCGGTTTTAAATCTAAATGTTCTGCAACTAAATCTGCAATTTCGTCTAACATTGCCTCGCGTTGTTCTCGATAATTGGGAATGCCTGTGGGAAGGGAAATCAACCCCCGTCTCTGTCGCAAATGATTGAGCCACGATCGCCGCCAAGCTCCATTCTCGAATAATCCGTGTAAATAACATCCCCAAATGGAAAAGGAAGGATCGACCAAACCCAAACCCGTATCGCTAAATAAATAATGGCACTCGGGAGGATTGGCAGAGGGGTTGATAATGCGAGTGCGTCCCTGATGGATTTCGTAGCCATCGACGGGCAAAGATTGCGGATGATTGGAAAGACAAGCCCGTTGGCGTACCACCTTGCGGCGTTCGAGGGTCGTTTTAATCGGGAGCAGTTTTAAGCCCGAAGTTTGGCGATCGCTACCTTCCAAGCGTTCCGGATCGCTCACGTTTTGACCCAACATTTGAAAGCCGCCGCAAATGCCGAAAATAATGCCCCCCGCCGCCGCATAATCGCAAATTTTGGCGGCCATACCACTTTCGCGTAAGGCTTTGAGATCGGCGGTCGTGGTTTTCGACCCCGGAATAATAACCGCATCGGGATAGCCTAAATTGCCATCGAGTGCCACGTATTTTATATCTACGGTGGGTTCTGCTTCTAGAGGGTCGAAATCGGTAAAATTGGCGATGCGAGGTAAGCGAATGACAGCAATGGTCAGTTCGCGATGGGGTTTTCGCGATCGCCGCTCCAATAGCGAGAGAGAATCTTCTGCCGGAAAGAGATTGTCAACCCAAGGAATTACCCCCAAAACAGGAATGCCCGTGCGTTGTTCCAACCAATCGATCCCCGATTGCAAGAGAGATTGTTGCCCGCGAAATTTATTGATTGCCACCCCTTTAATCAGCGATCGCTCGTCGGGCTCCAAGAGTTCGAGAGTACCAACGACGTGAGCGAATGCTCCACCGCGATCGATATCCACCACCAATATAGTAGGCGCACTTAAATACTTCGCCACCCGCATATTGGTTAAATCTCGGTGTTTGAGATTGATTTCTGCCGGACTTCCCGCCCCTTCGCAAACGACAAAATCAAATTCTCCCGCCAAATGTTGCAAGGATTCTTGCACGGCTTGCCAACCGCGATCGAAATATTGTTCGTAATAGTCTTGTGCTTTTGTCGTCCCCGCGACCTCTCCTCGCAAGATCACTTGGGAGGTCATATTTCCTTGCGGTTTGAGCAAAATGGGGTTCATCTCCACCCAAGGACTGATTCCTGCCGCCCATGCTTGCACGGCTTGGGCATAACCGATTTCGCCCCCCGTTGAGGTGACATAGGCATTTAAAGCCATGTTTTGACCTTTAAACGGCGTAACCCGCCAACCTTTGCGGGAAATGATGCGACAGAGTGCTGTCGCCAGCATGGATTTTCCTGCATGGGAAGTGGTCCCCACGACCATTATTGCTTTCACTCAACTATTCAGCGTTCGATAATCATTTAGGCTACTTTAGATTGGTGCTAAATTCAAAGAAGAAATTTTTTTTTAGCAAAAATTAACTTTAAAGATTCGGTTGATAATAATCGATCTGAATATTTTTCATTCTTACTGTAGTTTTTTTGCCTTGTCAAGTCATGCGATTACGTATAATTGATTTCGTTACAAGCGCACGGCATAAACATCGTAATTATTTAATGCAGAAGGCAGTAAAGGACTCTTCGCAACTGTTACTTGAAAGCCACGCTCTTTCAAAATCGAGCAAAACTGCGTCAATCGATGACCCGTATCGTGAACTTCAGCAACAATTTGCTTGATTTTAATCCAATCATCTGATTTGATACCTTGAATAACATCGATTTCACCCCCCTCAACATCAATTTTGAGTAAGTCAATGGAGTTAATCGATAAATCTGCAATAACTCGAGATAGGGTTCTAATTTCACTAATAACTTGGGCACTTTGGAGCAAATATTCAGTCTTTTCTTCTCCAAAAAGATCGATCGCAATATCTTTTTGTGATATCTTTTCATCGGGTCTTTCTGTGGAGTTACCCGGCATATGTGGATAAAATGTAAAGAGCCGCTCTGGATCGTTTTCCGAACCCAAACCATAATTAAATAGTGAAATGTTGGTTATATTGTGAAGGTTTATGTTTGAACGCAAAACAGAAAATGTGGCGGCAATCGGTTCAAAAGCAAAAATCTTTAAATTATCTTGAAACCCATTAATAAATAATGAGAAAAGTCCGATATTTGCTCCAACATCAAAAATGCAATCCCCCGGATGGATAACGATACCATTCTGGATATATTCTCGATCGATAAAAATTTCTGCAAAGATAAACTCCGTTTCTTGTTGGCTTAAGCAATAACATTCTAATCCATTGGGGAGCTTGAGTTTTTTCATCGATTGTTGATTTTTTTACTATCGAGTAACGAATGAATGAGTAATGCCCAATCACAGTTAAATCGGGAGTTTCAGCCAGCGATTGAGGGTATTTTTCGCGCGATCGCACCAAGATGCAGAAGAAAATGTCTCGCCTTCGTTTTCCCATTGTTTCGCGAGTTCGCGTCCGAGGGGGGTGAGGCGAAAACTATCGGTAATTCCCTGTCCGTCTACCTCCCGCCGCAATAGTCCCAAGCGAATCAACCAAGTTAAACTACTCTCGGCACTCAATTCTAATAGAGGTGTTTGAGTGTAGTTTTGTTCGACTCCAGCAGCACCGGCGATCGCTTTTAAAGGGATGCCTCGCGATCGCATATCGATTAATAAATTGAGGGTAAAAGGGGAACAAGTCAAGGCGCGTTTTCCGCGCTCTCGGGTTTGTTGGGAGTAGATTATTGGGGGTAAGGTGGATGTGGGCATTGCGATCGCTGGAACTATATACAAGGATACTCTTCTTATTTTGGCATTGTCTCCCCCCTTCGGATAGATAGGGTTTTCTGACAACAGCTTGGTAAAATTGTCCGGACAACCGTTATCTATCCCTCGGAGGAACAAAGGTTCATGGCATTAGCAGCTGGCACGAAGGCTCCCGCTTTTACTACGAAAGACGATACAGGCAATACTGTCTCTCTCTCTGATTTCGCAGGCAAAATTGTTGTTTTATATTTCTATCCCAAGGATGACACCCCCGGATGCACGAAGCAGGCTCAAAGTTTTCGGGATAAGTACGCAGAGTATCAAAATAAAGAGATTGTTGTCTTGGGTGTGAGTATGGATGACGAAGCCTCTCACAAAGCATTTAAAGAAAAATATGGTTTGCCTTTCACGTTGCTAACAGATACGGATGGGGCAATTACAAAGGCTTACGATGTTGAAGGGGGTGGTTATTCCAAGCGCGTGACCTATATTATCGACGGAGGGGGTACGATTTCTCGGGTCGATGCGAGCGTGAATACCGCAACGCATGCCAATGATGTTTTAGCGGCTCTCTAATCCCTAAAACTTCCCCTCAATGTCTTAAAGTTGGGGGGATTTTTCAGCTTGTTTGTCGGTGGGATTGGGACAGTGCGATCGCTCGGGCCATGCTGTTGTATCAACTCTTAATTTTGCATTATCGAACCGTATCAAGCAACAGAAAAATCAGTTAAATGGCGACGTTTGGGGCGAATAAATCCAAGAACGATATCCTCTCTAGGAACACCTTGTTCTAATAACTCTAAAGCAATTCCGCCTTCTGTTCCATCGGACTCAATCCAGATTTTTTCTTGAATAATTCGCAGATGAAAGACAACCGCATGAACTCGGCCTGTTTTATCCCATCCCGTATCGAGCAATAAATAATTATCCGTTATTGGATCGCAAAGCGATAAGGCCTCTATTTCTCCGTGACTGGGGTTATATTGAGCGTGTTTTTCGAGAATTTGGGTAATAATTTTACGATAATACTCTAACTTAGCCATTGGGTAATAACCTCCCGATCGGGATCGAAAATGATTAGGTTTATATTTTGATCGCTGACAATATCTTGAATAGCGGGTTTTTGAAAAAAGTCGCAGTATACTTCTTCAGAGATTGCCAGATATAATTTCCTGTCTGGGGTGACGCGATGCAATATGCTTTGATACATATTATACTGCCCGATCGCTTTTTGGAGTTCTGTAACTTGTGAAGGACTGTTAAAGACTTTTATTTCTACGGCGATTTTTCGTTCTAATTTCTCGGCGACTAATAATTTTTCTGCTCCCAAGTCTGCATACAAGCGCAATCCTTTATATTCTAAGGTATAAGGATCGTTGTTAATTGTCCAACCCTCTTTACTCAAGGCGTTCTTAACTTCGTTGTGATATAAGTCGTATTGAGGCATTCTTTAAGTTGCAATTTGGACTTTGAGTATAGCATTCTTGGATAAGCAGTGCGATCGCATTGCTTTTCTTTGATTATATCGAGAAAATGCGATCGCTATCCTCATCTACGGTTGCGATGTTTTAAAGATGTTTTGCACCAACCATGTTAACAGCGATGCGGTCATTCCGGTGCAAAATGAGATGATAGCGATGACAATTTCTCGGGGGAAATGTCTGGCGATCCAATTGGATTGAATGCTGGAGATGGGGAAGTCTGGATCGAGACCGATTTTGATTTGATGGGTCGTACCGGAAGCGCGAACTTCTAAACCGTTTTCTTGGATTTGTATGGATGTTATTTTTTCGATTCCGGGGGGATCGCTTAAGAAAAATTGTTGATTTTCGAGGGTTAATTCTTGTTGTGCCATGCGAATTTTTCCCTCTACAATGGTGGAACGATAGCGAGCGTCGGTGGTTTCCGATGCGGTTCTTTCGAGGATGTAGAATTGGGTGTTTTTAACGATTAAGTTTCCCCATAACCAGTTAGTTGAGTCAACTTGCTTTAAGTCAGGGAGAGCGATCGCAAAGGATGCAGTTTCAGGTAAGTCGAGTTGAATCTCGGAGATGTTGGGTGTAAAGATTAATTCTAAGGGGTCTGAGGAATTGATTTCGGGGGGTAAATTGAGATTTTTGAGTTGATAGCCTTCGAGGGTGAGAATGAGGGGTTGCGTGCCTAAATAAAGGTCGATCGCATTGGGGCGATCGCTCTCGTTTTGGCGAACGGGTTGGAGGGAAAAGGCTAAGCGATTATTATTAAACGGATTGTAGTTGAGTCCCTCGACTGTGGTGAAATGGTTTAAGCGGAGTTCGTCGATTGTAATGTCACTGGGGTTGTTGGAATCTGTAGGGGCAATTTTCCAGAGACTTTGCTCGTTGTCGAGTTCGATCTCGAGGCGATCGAGGCGATCGAGTTCCGGAATATTTTCGTTGGAGAATTGTCCTTGTAGGGTAAAAGTTTGTTTTCCTTCAATGGCAAATTCTGGAATTTCGTACAGATCTTTGAGTAAGAGTTGGTTGGGTTTTTGGGTATCGAAACTGAGTTCTTTAACGATTAAGCTGACTTCAAAGGGATGAGGCACATTAACGAGGGAACTGATGGCAATACCGCCAAAAAGAAATAATAAAAGAAAAGCGCAAAATACCGTCGGTCTGTTTCTAAAAAAAGTAATAGTTTTTGCGATCGCTTTGCGGAGGAGACCCAACAAAAACTTAAAACTTCTCCACAGTTTTTTGAGCCATTTTACAGCAAATTTTCCGATATTAATCAACCATTGCGGGAATTGAGATGGCACGAGTAAATTACCTCAACCAGTCAGGATCGTGAGCAAAATTAATAGTACGCCGAACGAGTCGAGGTGCGCGGCCAATTTGTTCGATTTCGGCTTCGTAATAGAGTTGATAGCGTCCGGCATTTGCATTGCTTCCATCCCAATCAAAGTTAATTTCACCCTCTTTAAATGTAGATGTAGAAGTATTATAAACAATGCTCCCGTTTTGTTTGATTTGAAAAGTTTTGAAACGAACGGGACGCGAGGAATAAAAAACAATTTCGTAGCGATCGGCTGGAGAACCAACGATGGTGGGAATATAAACGATTTGAGTTCCCGCAGTTGCTACCGCACGCAGCGCATCAGGTGCAATACCCGCTCTTTTGAGGACATAGGTAGACCAATTAAAATTATAGGTTCGCGATCGCGGAACGAGACGCAATTCATTCAACTGATAATCGTCTTCAACGGCTCTTAAGGTAACATTGGGTCGCGAAATATTAGCGAGGCGAGGAATGCGAATCGTGAGGGTATTTCCGAAAGAATTCACGCCTTTACTGGCAAAAGAAATCAAACTCAAAGCACCCGAAATCGAAGAACGTTCAACAATGCCTTCACAGCGATTGTTCTCTCGGCGAATATAGTCGAGATATTGAGGATTACCATTGGGACAAGCTGCTTGTGCGCCAACCGCCGTTAGTCCCCAAATCAATAAGCCACTGAATACAGTTTTGCAGTTCATCATGTTTAGAATATTTCCCATCTTTTTAACCAGATTTCGATATGGGTTAAGGAATAGGCAAATGCAAACCCTGCGGTTTGAGGATTGTTAGAATTACTAACTTTAATTAAAATTCCGATCACTCGACCTTGTTCGTCTAAGACGGGACCCCCAGAATTTCCCGCCGCAACAGTTGTTTGAGCAATCTGTAATAATTCTCGGTTGCGATTGCTAATTTCACCGCTTACCATTGTCCAAGGTAATCCGGTTGCTGGATGTCCGATAATTCGAATGCGATCGCCTCGGTTCATTTGTTGGCTTAATACTGGCAAAGGTTGAACATCTTCGGGAGGATTGACCACCTCTAACAAGACTAAATCGAGATCGTCTTCAGTGGGAATTGTTACCAGTTTTGCTTCCTGTCGCCGATGTACTCTATCTCTTGGCGGTTCGCTATAAAAATCCACTCTAATATTATCACTAATACGTCGAGTTTGCTTGTGGTGAATGACGTGACGGGCAGTGAGAACCCAAATGCGATTTTCTTCTCGTTTAATCACCCAGCCCGTTCCTATTTCATCACCATCAGGAGTATCAGCAATAACTCGAACGACGGAACGCAATATAGGAACGTCGCGATCGTTTTCGGGAAGCCATGCAATATCGTTGATATAGGTAGGTTGTGGATTGAGTTTGAGTGCTAATAAGCGTTCTGTTTCTCTAAGATTATTGCGAGGAATTTGCCAATTTGAATCTAGTTGAATTGCTTTTTGGAATTCTGAAATAGCTCCTTCATATTTCTCTTGTTTTTGATAAATTAGTCCCAAACAGTTACGAGCTAAAGTATGAGCGCTTGCTGGGGTTACATCTTTTTGTTCGGGTAATCTCAAGGCTTGATGGCATTTTGTCGATGCTTCCTCTAATTTTCCTTGGTCAAACAACGCAGCACCCCAATTGTTGTAAGCAGTAGCATAATTAGGGTTGAGGCTAATAGCTTGTTGATAGGCTTCTATAGCTTCTTCTAATTTTCCTTGGTCAAACAACGCAGCACCCCAATTGTTGTAAGCAGTAGCATAATTAGGGTTGAGGCGAATGGCTTGTTGATAGGCTTCTATGGCTTCTTCTAGTTTTCCTTGGTTTTTCAGCGCATT
>JAGHZQ010000108.1 GCA_017746715.1 Cyanobacteria bacterium SBLK | reverse complement strand
CTTAAAATCCGTTGACCTTTATCGGTCGTGAGAGTTCAAGTCTCTCCGCCCCCATACGTTTCGGCGTTTCTTGGGGTGCAATTACCAGAATAGCTATCACGTAAAATAACGTACAGTTTTTCCGAAAATTAACCCCCGATTAACCCCAATGGATTTCTCGAAAACTCTTACCAAGGCGAACGCGCAACTTGACCGCGTGAAAATTGCTAAACATAACAATCGTCTCCGGTTGGTGGCAACCCTTCCACGTAAAGACGGACAGCCCGGAAACAAGCAACAAAAAATAGCAACAGGCTATCCTGCTAATGCGAATGGGGTTAAATTAGCTCTGTCAAAGGCGCAAATATTGCAGGGGGAGATATATTTCGATAAGTTCTCATGGTCGAATTGGGGAGAAGAGCAGATTGGTGGAACGTGCGGGGATGCGATCGCTAAAATGACAAGTGACTGGGAGAAAGACGCACACACGCCAGAACAACGGGCAAATTTTGAACGCGATTATCTCTACCCGTGCCAATTCTTGAGAAGCGATTACCGATTGACCGAAGAATATTTACGAAAAGTCATAGAACGCGAAAGTGAAGCCAAAACGAGATTGCGGAAAAGATTCGCGATCGCCTTCCAACGACTGGCTAAGACGGGAGGGTTAGATTGCGATTTGTCAGGCATGGCACACGGCTACAAGCCCCAAAACCGCATCATCCCAACCGAGACAGAAATCCTAGCGGCTTATGAGAAAATCAGCAATGAGCAATGGCGATGGGCGTTCGGGATGATTGCGACGTTTGGACTCAGACCCCATGAAATTTTCAAACTAGATTGTTCTCGGTTATGCGATCCGCCTCATTTATTAAGCGTGTTGGGAAAAACGAAGACGGGAGAGCGATCGATTTTGCCTTTGAGTGGGAAAAATGACCCCGCTGAAAAATGGGTTGCTGATTGGCAATTATGGGACGTGAAAACTCCCTCTCGCGTGGATTTAGAAAGAGAGAATAAGGCAATAGGGGGAACGGTTAGTAGGGCTTTTAAACGGGAAGGCGTGGCATTTCCCCCATACTCATTACGTCATGCTTATGCAATTCGGTGCAGTGTTGCTGGGTTGTCGCCAAACCTTGCAGCAAAAGCAATGGGTCACTCATTAAGCCAGCACTTTAATTCTTATCATCGCTGGCTCAATGAAGCAGATTTAGTGCGGGGTTGGATTCAGTAATTCTTAGCCATGTACCGTCAACAGTTGATGAAACTTTTCTAACCATACTGCACCCGTTGCCGTAAATGCACTTTGATATTCCGGTCGGCTTCGCCGCTTGGAGACGAAAGAGGGAGAACGACCAAGGTATTTTGCTGCTTGGGTTTGGGTGATAGGAGAGCTAGTAAAAATTTCCTTGATGCGATTTAGCTCTTGCTCGAGAACAGTAACACGATCTTCAAGAGTTAGTTTTTTATTATCCATTTGCAACCTCCAATCCAACTGCACCCCAATCCAAAGGCAAAAGTAGTGTAACCGTTCCATCTTGAGCAATCATATCGCTCAAAGCATTTCCTATTGGCTCTTCCCCCGTCCATCTATTGGGAAATGTTTTTAGAGCTATTAACTCTCGAATTCTTAACTCTTCTTCGTGATTAATTAAGCAAATCTTGGGAGAACCTTCAGGTTTTAAACCATTACATCTCGCTTGAATATTGAGAATTGTTTCAAGCAAAATTTTTCTTGCGTCTAAGGTCAAGGGGCCTTTACGATTTGGATTTTTAGAGCGTTTGCCGTTCTTGTTTCTTTCATCATGTTTCTGGTGACGGTTTTCAAATTTCCTTGCCCATTCATGCCATTGACGAATCTGCTTTAATGGTTCGAGATAACCCCATTTTTCAGGATATTTTTTAATTAAATTCTCCAAAGCTAAATCGCGAGAAGCTAAAGGACAACCGATACATCCCGTTCGCGCTTCCAGTTCGATCGCTTCGTCCCCTCCATAGCATTCCGCAAGAATTTCTGTCTCAAAGCCAATTTCAGGGGCATCAAGCATTAACCAATCCCAAACTTGGCAAACTCGCCAGTGCAGAATCGGGGCAAGAGTGGGAAATTTAAGATCGCGTTGGAACCATCCTTGTCCGCATTCTCCGCCGTTTTTAGAGCAGCTAATCGAAATACGATTATCTCGAGCGGCTGATTCCCCTTGTCGAACTCCTGTTAAGCACAAAATGGGTTCATCATTAAGCTGTTTTTGAAGTTCTTGTAGAGCTTCAATCATAGGATTTAACTTAATTTGCTGCGTACACCAACGTAATGTGTTGTTGTTTGGCGGAGGAACGCCACGACCAAGCATATACACCCAAAACCTCTTATCAAGAGGCGCACAGACAATTTTAGTATTAAATTCACGTCGTTCGACTTCCTTTAGGATTTGCCTAGCACTGGCTTCTAAAGGAGGAAGTTCTTGTCTCGTGTCGGCGTACATAACTGTTAAAGTTTTTGGGCGTTTGATTAATTTTTGCTCAATCAAATCGCACACTAAAGTCACAACAGTTGAAGAATCTTTTCCACCACTAAAACTAATTTGCCAATGATCAAAATCTTTACCGTAAGTATTTAAAGATTGAATCGTAAGGTCGATCGCTTGTTGAGAAGTTGCCCGCAAATCCTCAAAAAGACTAAGTTGCTTTTTAAACATCTTGAGTTAGTATTTTCTTGCAAATAATTGGGCGTAAGGCTTTTTCACATCTATTAGGAAAGTATTGAGGTAATTCCCATAATGTTTGTGGTCTAATGTATCCGGCGTAACTATTTGAGTTGATGTATCCAGTTTCCTCATAAGGCAAAAGAGAATAAACACGAATATTGTTATCATTTGGATATTGCCGAAGTTTAAATTCTGGCTTTAATGCTGAGGCAGTTTTAGTGTGAAACACTACTCTTACAACTCCCTGCTTTGGATAACTTCGACTTTTTTCTTTTTCGAGATGAGAATTGAAATAAGCCAAAATCTCAACCAATTTGTTACGCCCAATTTCAGTCTGAATTGCTCGTTCGGGATCGGTTTGAAGTAGTAAGTCGAATTCTCGTTTTTTGCCAGCTTCTCCACCTAAAACAAGTGCATTTTTGGGAAGAGGAAGAGCAGGAATTGTTGGAGCAAGAACTGCATCATACGGTTGTAATGAATTCTTCATTTTCTTTTTCTGTTAATAAACAAAAACAGGCATCACAAACATCTTCGTACTTGTCAGCAGCCCCATAAACCCAATGTGTAACAAATTGACAACAGGAACATACATAAGTTTCAGACAAGTATTCTGGGTGAAGAGAGGGTTGAATATCTGTTTTAATTCGATTTGAAACCGCTTCTTCCAAAGTGATGCCGAATTTTGTTCGGACGTTCGTAATCATGCCACCTCCTCTAACAGACTTTTCAATTGCGATCGCTTATCCGGTTTCAACCGTGCGATCGCGTCTTGCCAAATATCGAGATTTTTATCTCGTAATTGAAACAACTGGCGAACATCCTCAAGAACCAGCAAGCCGTTAATTTCCTTGCTGAGTGCTTTTGTGCGTTGCAGATTATCGGGTAGAGCATTATCCGATGGAAAATCAACGGCTTCGCCTTCTCCCGTTACGGGAATTCCCGTAACAGGAATTCCCTCTGTAGCCGAAACCCCGTGTTGCATCTCGTTTTCAGTTTTTGTAACGTTTTCAATTTTTGCAAGTGGGTTGCCAACAATACTGTTTGAACTCGGCAATTGTTCACCCGCGCATTCTGTATCGATACCTGATACAGAATGCGCGGGTGAGGCTTCTTCTGCTAGGGTGTCTTCAGAATCACATTGCTCGTCATGAAAGGGATCGCTATTCTCCCGACGATACAAATACTGACGAATTCCATCAATTCGCTTGCGGATTTTTTTCCATCCCAGCCCCACTAAAATCCGTCCGACTCGAGAAGCTAATTGAACGGTTTGTTTGGCTAATTCGATGCCAAGAACTTTATCAAGAATTCGTTTGACGGAAACTTCTTCCCCCAACCAATTGGCTAAATGTTCCGCGATCGCTTCTTCCCAAGGGTCTTGGCTGTTAAATTGAGCCGCAATGCGATCGGCTTTGAGTTGCTCCTGTTCGGTTAAAACCCAAGATTCTCCCGCTTTGTAAGCAGCAACCGCAGCCCCCCAAATGCGATCGCGCTCCTTCCTCAATTGTTCGATGTTCAATTTCGAGAACATTTCCACTATCCAAAAACGACGAGAACCCGTTGGATCTCGCAGAAATGAATCCTCGTTGGTCGTGCCAGCAATGACAAAACTTCGTTGAATCTCCTCCACATTCCGACCGTAAGGAAGGCGAAGAAAATCCTTCTGCCGACTGAGGAATGACTTGGTTTTGCTCACGTCAGCACGGGTAAAAATTGTCTCGAGCTCGGGCCATTCATTAATCCATCCTGCCTGAGCGGTCAATAGGTCATCCTTGTTAGAAATATCCCCCATTGAATCATTAAAAAATGCTCCTGCTAATTCTCGAAAAAATGATGATTTGCCAATCCCTTGCTCTCCTTTAAAGATTAAAGCCGAATCCATTTTGCAGCCCGGTTTGAATATCCGAGCGACCGCTCCTATTAAAAATTTTTTAACTATAACGTTTGAAATTGATAAATTATTTCCCAAGAAACGAGATGACAAATTATCAATAAAATCAATTTTTTCTGTCGGACATGATTCAAGATAATCTTGAACGGGATGATAATCATTTTTATCAGCCAAACACGCTCCAACCTGTTCGAGAAAGCTGAGAGGAATATTCTCGTTCAGTTTTGTCTGGATATCAAACCATAAATCTCTCAAATTAAAAGGCTTTCCCGGTTCGGAATCCAATTCAATCGCTTGACTCATTTTATTTCGGCGAATCTTAATTGACCCCAAAACTTGCTCGATTAAACGAATTGCTCGATTAACTTTAGATTCTTTTTTTGAGTTGTTATTGTTATCTGTTTTTTTAGTATTTGAAATATTGTTTTTTGTGGTATTTTCTAAAGCCAAAGAAACTTCGAATTCCAATCGTGTAATAAAAGTTTGAATAAATTTCTCCTTATTAGTTTTAATAGCGACATTCTCAACATCTACTGCATCAAAACCTTTGATTCTTAAGGCGAGTTCTGGAAATAGTTTTCGCATGGAAATGGCGATCGCTTTCCGTCCTTCTTTTTCAGTCGCTTTGACAAATTTTTCTCCTTTGGCATCGCCTTCATCATCCGCATCGGTGAGAAATATCAACAGATCGGTTTGGGGAACGCGATCGCACAATGTGACCACATCTCCCCATGTATTGCCTTGGAGGGTGACGGCAGCCAGTCCCATGCGATACATGGCATCTGTGGCAGTTTCCCCCTCAACAATGAGCAAGCCATTGCCCTCTGCTGCTAAAGCGTCCTCAATCCGATAGGGTTCCCAAGGCTTCTCCCCTTTGCTCCAACGGATCGCCCCTTCTTCATCAATACGCCCTTGACGAATGGTTTTTTCATGGGTTTTGCCAGCCTTATGACGGGCGATCGCTTTGTCTCGAGTCGATTGTTCGTTAGCCCACTCAAATCGACTCACCCACCGCTTAAATTGACCGTTGGGCAGATAATCGTAAGGGAATCGAATTTCACGAACGTCTTTGAGCGTTGCGTTATCCCCTTCGCATTCTTTGGCGATTGTTCGTTTGAGATTGCGATATTCCTGCGTTCCCCATGCAGGCGACTCGTAGATTATTGCAGGCGTTTGAGCATTAGACCGCCTGATTTTGATTTGTTGTTCCGATTGTTGAACTGATTCTTGAACTGGCATTTTTCGTTTTAGTTGAGGTTGCTTTGAACCAATTGGCATTGGAGGGGTAGAAGTCGGAAGCAATAAGGCTTTTGCAATTTCTTTTCTGCTGGTTTCATGTTCCATGCAGTTGCAACCGTAAGCGTCATATTTACCCGTTCTTTTGTTGATTTTGAAATTTTCCGCACCACAAGCAGGACAGTAAATTTCAATGTCAACGCGATCGCGCTTTCCTTCTACTCGATGACTCTCGATATAATTCCAGTCCAAATTTAAGTCTTTCATTCAAACCTCCGGAATTAAAACTCGTTTTTTTGCACGAGAAACAGCAACGTAAAGTAACTTTGTTTGTTCTTTTTTGTTCTTGTTGCGCCTCATATCTGGCAAATTTACAGCCACATTTTGAAAGGTACTCCCTTGAGATTTATGTGCTGTTAAAGCATAACAAGGTTTAATATTATGGGAGAAATCTCGCATATCATAAAAACTTCCCCAAACTTTATTATCGGCAAACATTTTTTTCAACCGATTGTAAGTTTCTACTGATTCAGCAGCCACTTTTCTGAGTCGGATTTTTGTCCCATCATCAGAACGAGTTGTGAAAACCGACCAAACTTTGCATTTTTTCATTTGTTCGATCGCATCTTCGATTTTCATTCCTTTAAGCGCTTTGAGATTTGTCCTCTCGCCTATTCTCTCTGCAAATTGATCGATTTTTCTTAAAGGTAAATCATTGATAGTAATATCGATTTCATGCCGGAAAATATTTTCTACACTAAATTCCATTGAAGATGGTAACAAAAGATCGTCACCTTCATTACAGGCTTCATTCGCAATCAATCGTTCACCCAATACAATTTCTTGTGCATCCTCGCCAATTAAGCGATCGCGCACCATTTTATTGATGGAATCAACAGCAGAATTGGTATAGCAAATCGTGCGAAAAAAGTTAGGATCGGCTGCCAAAGGAGAAGAAAATGCCTGCACGATATTGTCTTTCCACCACGATTTACTCCCAGTAAATATCCCCGTGCTCGTGTCCTCCCAGTTCGATTCAATTTCGGAGATCGTTCTCCCTTCATCAATCGCTTTACGAATTTCGTTGCAGAGCTTACCAACAGATCCGCCATAACGAACGGGGGTCACTAATTTTGCCAATGGCATTTCTCTTTTTAAAGAAGGCGATATTGTTTCGCCAACGGGTGGTAGTTGGTAGCCATCCCCCATCCAAATTAATTGAGGTTTCCAAAGTGATTGTTGAATGGCAGCCTGTAACCATTTATCTAAATTTTCTCCAACCGCAGAACATTCATCAACAATTATAATTTTATAAATATCTAAATTAAGCTGTTTGCTTTCATCCGGCTCAAAACTTTCTCTCCCAGTTTTCTTGTCCCGTTTGGGCTTAAGCCCCAACAACGAAGCTAAAGTTTTGACCTCAATATTAAGTCTATTCTCACGCAAAACAGTGCGAATCACGCCACAAGCCTTATGAGAATAAGCCGAAACAACAATTTCTGAAGTTAAAAGAATTTCGCCATCAATCAAAGCATGAAGGAATTGCCCTATCAAGTAAGTTTTACCCGTGCCTGCTGCGCCTATCAAACGACATTCAGGAACTTTGTGACCTAGTGCGTCTCGCAAAGTTATAAACGCATTAGCTTGCTCTTGTTCAAGGCTATCGGGAGGAATTAAAAATGGTAATTGCGTATAATTTAGGTAACTCATGATTTACTCCAATCAATTTTTGCGTTTCGTTTATCAATTTGGTTGTTGATTGTGGGTAACGGCTCCTCCTCCTCGTTTCTCTCCTTTTCTTCTTCATCATCTTCTCTCATTGCAAAATTATAGTCCCAAAGTAATTGCTCGAATTTATTAAGGCGATCGGGTTTATCTAGCTCGGTAATTTGACTAAAGTAAAACAATTGCATTTCAATTATTTCTGCAACAAACTCTCGCCAACCTTCTATTGTGGACAGTTCTTCTTTCATTTCTTCCTCATAATATTTTGAAATAATAGAATAAATCTTTTCTCCATCTTGAACATCAATTAGACGATAAAAATTCATCTGACTTAAAGATATTTTATCCGCATCTTCTTGACGTTGTTGCTTGTCTTTGTTGAAAATAGCATGAATAATTTGCTGTTCTTCGTTATTTGCAAATTCTAATAAGTCGGAAAGACTTATGCGGTGAAAGGCAGAGCATCTCCTTTTCTCTCTACTAATATCTTCATTTTTGGGGTTGTCGCTATATTGTTTTGCTATGCGAGTAATTGCAAATTGTGCGGCTGGAGACAAAGTTACACCTTGCATCTTCTCGAGTTTGCCTCGATGTTTCTCTTTTAAGTCAGGGCGTTCAAGAAGTGCGGTTAAAGTAGACATAATTTTAAACCAATTGTTAACATAATTTCGATATTATCTACCCGCTCTTTTTGTTCTTAAACGGATTATTCTTGAACGGAGAAAATAACGGGTAGATAATGATTAGAAAGGTAATGATTCCTTTCCATTTTCGGAAGGAAGAACTGCAATAGCACCTGTTGTTTCTTGCGTTACCTTTTTAAGTTCTCCCCCTATTAATTCAGCTTTGGGTTTACGCCAAACCATTTGAGTGTTAGCTGCTTTTTTTTCCGAACCATCGCGCCCAGTATACGCACGATAGCCCAAAACTCTTAGCGTACAAGGAGTTCCTTTAGAAATAGCTTTGTTGAAATCCTCAAAGTTTGCACCGCGAATTTTTTGACGTGAATCAGTCCAAATATCTTCGGCAATGCCTGCTAAGCGTTGTTTATAATAATGGATTTCTTTCCCATTATCATTTTTAGTAATGACTTGAATGAATTCGAGGATTTCATATTCTCCCACGGGAAGATCGGCGGTAGAGATTGTAGTTCCAAGTGAGGTAAAATCTCCAATCTCTTGCTGTTTGAGCCATTTACAAAACTCTATCTGATTGCGTTTTAACAGTTGCTTGAGTTTTTTAGAACTGGGAAGTTCCGAGAAAAATATCTCTCTTTTTGTATCATAATCTTTCTCATTAGCGCTCTCTGGAAATGCGTTTAAATTCCACCGAATCGGGAGGGCATAAGTGCGATCGCTCTCCGAATGCCAGAGACTCAAATAAATTAATTCGTACTCTTCCTCATTGCGATTTTTTTTGGTGTCCGCATCAATTTCAATATCTAAACTCTTGATACTGGAGAGAGGAAAATCGTTTTTTCCGCAACGAATATAAAGCCGATCGCCGTCGCATTGAAGACCTATACCATTTAGACTATGAGGCACGCCATCACGATAGTACAATGTAGCGATTTCAGGTTTGGGCGTGTTATTCAAGTTGTCTTCGTCAAACTCTTTCCCTTGCAGAAAAGCAAGGAATTCTGCCATTGTTTCGGCTTCCAATGTATCCCCTAAATTAGCAAAATCATCAATTGTTAATTCAAGGTAACTTTGTTTTTCGTGTTCTGCTTCGAGATAGTTCAACATAGTAAAGCTGTCGAGGTCAAAGCGGATAATAGCTTTATCCATTGTGTTTCTCCTGATTGTGTTGTTGGTAAAGAAGTGCGATTGCATTTTGAAATTCTTTCTCGCTACACAAGGGCGATCGCGTCCCCAGTCCTACATATTTGCGGATTTGTGCAGCCAGTTTTTAAGTGCTATTCATTCATCCAAATCTTCCATATAGAGTCGCTTAAGTTCGTTCATTAAATGAATATTTTGGATGAATAATTGACGAACTAAATCTTTAAGTTGGTGATTGTTTGCTCGCTTGATCGTGCGATTCATTTTTGCGATCGCAAATTGTTGTTCGAGAGATAGCTGCTGAGTTTTCGCCATAATTCTCCAAAAACATTTTGCTTTTCTAAAGAAGATAAAAGACTAAGTGCAATACTTTCAGCTTTTGTTTTTCCTTCAAAATAAACTTTGATCGTGTGATAGCCTGCAACTAATCCCACGACAACCCCTTTGCGATTGTTGTTGTCAATCACGAGATCGCCGGGGGTAAACGGACACCATTTTTGAATATCTGTCCGTTGCTGCTCTTCAAGATATGCTCTGAGAATAGATTGACGATCGTACAATTCGTCCATATCCGAAGAATAGGAAGTAAAAACCCATGCTGCTTTTAAATATTCAGCACGCTCTTGTATGTTCATCCTGCTATTAGTTGATATATGCGTGGGAAAAAGTCGGAATCGAACCGATGCGGGGAGTCCACGGCAATTCATTTCATATCGCTCTTCGCCACATAGGCTACTTCGCTCAATGCTTAATGAATATTTCAAGCACAAACTCTATTCCCACAGCATTACCAATAAATGCCTTTTTCCATGAAAGCGATCGCAATAATTCCTATGGATAATTTGGAGAAACCGTCAGCCTATTCAGCATCAAGTCCCATGAAAGCGATCGCGCTAATAACAAAAAAGAAGAGAAAAGCGATCGCGCGCACACTCTATAAGCTATAAACCAACATTGTTGTTGAGTTTGTGTTTGAGACTGGAGGGACTTGAACCCTCGAAATGCTCCTGTCAATCTCATAAAACGCGATCGCGAAAAACTTTACATTCCTAAAAGACTGAGTAAAGAAAGACAAACACTACCAATGACAGACAAGAAACAAAATAATCGAGAGAACCCAAAGTTTTTGCTCCATTATTCTAATAATCCATTGCAAATTTGTACCAAATTATTCTAATAATCCATTGCAAATTTGTACCAAGATTCCCAATTGTCGAAATCGAATTCTTGCTCCTTCATTTGCTCGATCGCCTCGGTCAAGGTCAAATCGTATCGTTCTAAAGCAACATTAATCCAATATCCTATAGTTTCCTCTTTAGACATTGAGATTCTCCTTTAGGTTAACAGTAAGATGAGCGAGAATTTTCATTAAGATGAGCGAGAATTTTCATTCTAATAATGCCCCCTGTGCCGCAAGCAAAATATCAATAAGAACATCCGCTAGATTGTAGGGCAACGCTAGATTGTAGGGCAAACTATGACCATAATTCGGAATATCGACTGTCACAATAATCTTTAAGCCTTTTTAAGTCATCTGGATCGCAATACTGTGACAAGCGCCACAGGTCTTTGATGAGTCCTTTTGCTTCTGTCATGATTTTACTCTCCTATGAATCAATGAATAGAGCCAAGCAATGGGATAATTAGAGAAATCGCCTCAGAAAAAAAACGAAAAATAAGTGATTTTTCCGTGACACCATTGACGAGATGTAATTGCCAATCCTGCCCGCAACCGGGAAGCACCATATTGCCCAAATGAACTCTACTCCAATAAACCTCAAAAAAGTCGTTATAAGGCTTGAGTTGAGGGCGTTGGATGCAAATTTTCGGGTGGAAAAACCAATAGTTAGCGGCATTGGATCGCATTCCCCAAACCGCGCGACAAGCCAATGTGTTCAACTGGTAAGTTGTCAGCATCATTATTTGACGAAAAATAATTGACTATCCCACTGATTTTGGGAGTTTTGCTCTCGAATCCTTCCCTCTTGTAAAAGCCGTTTCGCTTCAGACAAGAATTCTTGATGTTTGGACGGTTTGAGCCTAAGCCGACGGATAAGCTGGCGAGGGGTTAAAAATGGCTCTCCGCAGCACTCTAAATGGTTCAGAATCCTGTCACCAATTCGACTCCCTCTTGCTAAATAAATTTGTGGTTGCATGATCAAACTAATTAATAACTCGGACGATCGAACGAATGAGAGAAAGCCTTATTCTCCTAATGCTTCAACTTTCTCGCCATCTTGAACCAGAACAAAACAGTCATTTCGCCTTACGATAACTTCGTTGTTACCTTGAATAACTACAAAACTATCACTGTTTTCCTTCGTCAAAATCTTTTTGGTCTTGAAAATCCTCTCGCTGTAAGTCCCGTCAAAAATAACAGTAATTTTAGAGCGAGACTCATCGTTCATATTTTCCGCAATTAATCGCGAAATAATTCCTTCCCGATTATCAATCCAGATAGGATCGCCCGGTTGAAGAATCCAAGTATCGGGGGGAGAACAAGTGCTATGAGCAACATATTTCTCGAAAAGGTTAACGTTGCCATCATCGTCAAGACACTGTTGTGCTACATACCATAACTTTTTTACAATTTCAGATCGTTCCATTGTCATTTTGTTGAGTCCTCCACTAAATTAATGACTCGTTGCAAACTCTCCATTTCTCCCACTTGGAAAGCGGTGGGATTCGGTAGAGATTGCAGGCGGGAAAGTCGATCGCGCCATTCCGCTAACGGGGAAAATGGGTTACTCATACCGTTTGACGATATTTTTCCAAGATCAACTCAATTCCTTCAGAAGCCATCTCAGTCATTGTTTGCTTCTGTTGAGCAGCCACTTGCTTTAGTTCATGATGCAAATAAGCGTACACCGCAACCTGCGGTAACTTCGGGCGTTTTGATTCTTGAGTTTTCATGTCTACTGAAACTCTAAATTTTCAGATCGAAAAGATTTTTTAATGCGCCTTTGGGGGGACGGGGCGCAGACTTAACGGTTAACTTGTAAATATGAGGAGTTAACTGTTGATTGATTATCAGAATACTGCCTATGACTTAACTTGTCAAGTATCCAAGTCAACTTTTTTTGACGAGAAATCTCAACTCAGATGCTAAATTGGGGGAAGAAACAACAAGTTAACTTGGATGTCCATACCACTTAAAGGTAGTGCAGATGATCGCCGCAAGCGTTGGGCTGCATTGCTAGCAGAACAACTTGAAAATTATAAAAGCCGAGAAGAACTCGGACGGCGGTTAAAAGTTAGTGGGACAACCGTGCAAGACTATCTTGGTTCTGGGATAGAAGCGGGAATGGCAAAAACCGATCCACGCTTGTTACGAATGAAAAACTATAAAGCTGTAGCGGATCTTTTTAACTGGTCCCTTGACGATCTCTATCTTTATATCGAAACCGGGAAGCGTCCGGATTGCCTTGATTTTGAACAAGAAGAGAGACAACATGGGAACGAATTGGAAGAAATTGCAACACAAGCCAAACACCTGAGCGATCGCTTACAGTATTATTTGACTAAATCTACATCTCAACTACCAGTATCAGCCATGCACCGTCTACAAGCCTTTTTAAAACAAGAAATTGACCGTGCTGGCACCCAATCATCCTTTGAACAAAAACTACAAGCGTTCTTGCTCGAATCTCCCACCAAAGACCGGAAAGCCCTGCAAGACTTAATAGAGGGGACATGGAAAGGCGATCGAGATGACCTGACCGACTTGTACTTCTCGATCGCCTACAGCCTTTGGAACTACGCTAAAACAGACATCTCTCTTGACGAACTAAGAGCGCTCGCAAAAGGATGCGATGAAAATTCAGTAATTGAATCTAACGCCTAGCTGCCATATCAAGCCAATATTCACGCTGGCGGCTCTTAACATTTTCACCGAAAAGCAAAATTTCATTGCTAGAAAGTTTTGTTGCGGTGTAGCGCATTTCCCAAAGATCGCCCCGCCAAAGAAACTCGTAATCGACGCTTGCCCAACCTTCCGAACTAGCTAAAGCGTCGCGAATTGCTTTATCCTTAGCCCCTCCTATCACTTCCGGAGAGCTTTTGTTTTCCTCTTTTGCCAATTCAATCAAACGACGCGTTGTAAAATCAGCAGGTTTCCCAACAAAATCATTGAGATTCGGACTAAATAAAGCGTCAGAAAGCCCCCTGAAAGGTGAAATATTCAAGCACGTAAACCCGCGATCGCGATCTAAAGAGTGTACGCTATAAGTGCCTTGATTTTGAAGCAAATGAGCAATAGTGGGGTTTTCAGAAACCCATTGCGATTGTTGTAATTGTTGTTGTTGTTCGTTTATCATGATTAAGGGCTTGTTCTCTTCGGGGGAATAGAGATAATCTTTTCCCTCTACCCTTAATTTTATTCGCATTTCTGGAAATTCTCTCCATAATTTCCAGAATTCTTGTCCTATATCTGACCCAATATTTTCACATTCTATAAAGACTAAATCATTCTCAATACACAATTTAGGGACTTCTATCTTATGTCTTTCCCCAATTTGTGAAATTTTCGTCATTAATTTGTACCAATTTCGGTCACAATCGTCATTAAACATTAGAAAATCCTTGTTTCTTCTAACAAAGATAAATGCGCCCCAGAAAATCAACCTTTCTGTATTTCTCTGTTTGATTTTACAACCAATCGCATAATCTCAAAATTAATAATAAGTTAATACGAACTCTTAAGCCACTACTGGATCTCTACTCCGTAATTACAGCGATCGCAACAGCATCTCGATCAACCCATCCAGATCCTCCTCAGATTCCCGATAAACCATTTCATCACAGAAAAGCACCACATCACGCGGATCGCAACCAAACTCCCGCGCAATCTTCTCAATATTTTCCAGAAACTCCCGATAACTGCGACCATTCTCAAAGCGTTTGATAAAATCAAGCGATACTCCCGTCCGTTGTGCCAATTCTCGCTGAGTAATTTGCAAGAGTTTTTCTCTACGATATTGTATTGTAACAATAGGAAGTTTCATAATAAAAACATACAAAACAGAAGAGATTTTCCCGTAAACACTAGATTTGGTACAATCCCCCTCTTCTTTATTGAGGTACTTTTTTGAATTAAACTTGCACACCCTTGTCCTTATTTTAAATATAAAAAAACAGAAAAGGCAACGACAAAATGCAAAATCACTTTTGATTTTTCTGTATTCAAAGTATTATTATCTAGTCTCAAAAACATCAAGAGTAATAGACAAGCACGATCTTAAATCCTGTCTTTATTGACGGAATCAAACCTTAAAACAAAAGAGAATTGACGAAAGAACGTTAATAAACTCATCGTTGTAGATAAAAACCAAAATGAATATATTTGCCACCAAAAATCAATCTATCCCTTAAATCTCACTTTTTTACTAAAAATAAATACTTACCTGAAATAGGAAATTAGTATAAACACTGATACCGATCGAGAAATCATGAAAAATCTTCACAAAATCTTTACAAAAAGAGCGCCTATTACACTACGAGCTAAGCAAAAAGAGCGCTCAGCGCTCCTACTTTTATTATCCGTATTTTTACCCTATTAAATAGTCATGAAACAACCCTGAAAAACCCATGAACTTTATAGATTGAAAATCCGCAATCCTTGTGTATTAACCCTCAAAACTGCAATCCGAATTAAAAGTAACAAAACATCTGCACTCTAGTTTTGAGTCAAATTTTTCTTTAAAATGATCGTTAAAATGAGAACAACAAAGTAATCCAACATGAAAAAAACAGCACTTTTCCTAATGTCAGCAGCACTTTTAACAACAGCGATCGCCTGTAACCCAGCACCCCCAGAAACCACCACCGCACCCGCGCCAACAACAGCCGAAGAAAAACCCGCCAAACAACTCACCCTCGCCGACTACGAAGCGATCGCCAACGGCATCACCCTAGAAGAAGCCCGCAAAGCATTAGAATCCGACGGTAAGCAAATGTCATCCAGCGAAGTAGCCGGAATCAAAACCGAGATTTACATTTGGGAAAACACCCCGCCAACCAGCAACATCACCCTCACCTTCCAAGACGGGAAAATGGTCAGCAAAGCTCAATTCGGACTAGAATAAATCACCCACCCTTAACAACCAAAACCTTCCGCAACTGATGCAGCCGCGCGCTCAACGCATCCGTTCCCGGCGCATCATCATAACAATCGTGGAGAAATTCAATAAAATCATCCAACGTACAACCCTTCCTCGATCCCCCCATCCACGAATGAAACTCGCGGTGAATCTTGACCTGAATCACAATCAAATTATCAACATTCGCCGCCAAATCCGGATACTCCGCCGCGGAGAATAAATGGTGCGCTGCCACCTCAACCCCCGTCCTCTGGCTCTTCTTCTCCAACGTAACTTGACACGTCATCTTATCCCGCTTCTTCGCTAACCGCTTCGCATCGTCGATCGCCTCCTTCACCTCCCGTTCCCGCCGCTCCCTCGCATCCTTCAACATCTTCACCGTCGGCTCGATCTGGTGCCCAATCTCCAAACACATCTTACGCCGCCCCTTATTCGTCAAATTTTCCCCCAAATTCTTCGCAATCTTCTCCGCCCCCGACCCCGCAAACCATAACTCCCCCTCAACCTCATCAAAATCAACCCGCTTCTCCATCGGGCGTTGCGATCGCTGCACATCCTTAATCGACTTATTCAACCGTCCCCCACTCGTCTCCAGAATCCGGCGTAACGACTGCTTGTGCATCATCGACCGCCCGCCAACCAACATCAACTTATCCTCATCCCCCAACTCCTCATTAATCAACTTTCGGGCCAGCGATCGCCGCAATCGCTTATCGTGCCGCGTCAAAAACTCCACAATGTCATACCACAACCCCCGCTTTTGCTGGTCGAGATAATGGGCAATCTTCAACGCCCCATGCACCGAAAAAATGCGAATCTTCTCCGCCTTATTGAAAAAACGGTAATCCGTCCTCTCCACCAAATCCCATTCATCATCGGGATCCGAATCGAAAAAATCCACGATTTCATTGAGGCGATCGATCGTAATTGAGAGCCAGCCGGCCAACTCCTCATCGCGAACCGTAAACCGTTCCTTCTTTTTCCCAGCCATCAGACCTTCACCATAAGAGACTCGTACATTACCGTCAGGCGGTCAAAAATCCGCGCATCCCCCGTCTCCGGAACATCCGGGTGATAAATCTTAGCCAATCGACGGTAAGCCCCCTTAACCTCCTCATCCGAAGCGACTTGAGGATCCAGCCCAAACACATCCCACGGGCGAAAATACTTAAAAATGTTGAGGCCATTAATGCAATCCGGCCCCCGCTCATCGCGCTCATCCGGCAAAATTCCCACATATTTGCGGTAAAACATCTCCCACGTCTTCTTGTGGCCGAGATTGAACTTTTCCAAATCATTCGTCGCCAACTGGAAACGCCCCGACCGCCTCAACTCCGTCGTACTCCTCACATCAAAATACTCATACACCGCCGCTTTAAGCGCCTTCATCGTCAACGGCTTAACCTTTGGCCGCTTTGGTGGCTTCTTGCGGTAATTTTCCACCACAAAAACAGCAAAACTCTCCAAAACCTCCGCCTCAACCCCATAGCGATCGCTCACACGGCCAATCTCCGCCGCAATAAACTCATTGAGAACAATCGGTTTGTCTTGTTTGGCCATTTCCATTACCTCCACCGAACAAACGTAAAACGAGCGTTCCCTTACTGTCAATAAGATCGATCGTATTGTCAATAACGAGAATTCAAGCGATCGCGCCCCCTGTCCCAAGCTCCAACCGAAAAGGGGGGACACCCTCAAACCCTTACCCTACAAGGAATACAAAAAGTTGTCCCTACTGTCCCCCCCCTTCTCTTATATAGAAATAACTTTTTCCCAAAATTCACCCACCACACACCGAAACTGTATCACCTGCTACCAAATTTCAACTGAGGAGGAAAAGGTATCGTAGTGATACAAAATGAATGCGTGTTAGATAATATTAAAAATTTTATTCCTAAGATTTAGGGAGGGACAAGAAATAGCAAAATAGCTCAAACCCTTATTTGGTAAAGGGTTAAACCTGTCCCTACTTGTTGGGAAAATCAACAATTAAAAACCCTTGAGGCAAATCTCAAGGGTTTTGATTATTGGTTATCAGTTATCAGTTATCAGTTATCGGTTATCCTCCAGCGCATCAATATAGGTTTGCTTGCAATTCAACTTACCGTTACCGTATTTAGGGTTTTTAGGATCGATACCGCGATCGCGGCACTCTTGCCGTAAATCTTTCATTGACCAATCAGAGAAATCCAAAACATCACTGCCAGCCGCCTGCAAGCGAACTTTCTCATCCGAATTTCGAACAATCGTATCTGCAACCTCTCCCGATCGGTGAACGTATTCCTCAAGATTGTCCTCGAGTTCCAGAGCTTCAACACCCGCACGTTCAATACCCACATCTTTCGGACCCTCGTAGCCTGTCACACTCCAAACTTCCCCCTCGCGAACACCCGACAGAACCTTTACGAATTGTCCTTTTTCCCATCGCTCGGGTATCTCCTTCACCTCAACCGCGATCGCATCACCATCATCATTCGGATCGGTTTGGGGTTCGACAGGTTCAGATTCAACAGGGTCAACCGCCTCGGGCAACTCAGCCACTGGAGTTCCATCAAACAGACCGTTCACTTTCGCGTGGAAATCTGCCAACTCATCCGGGCAAACCTTATGACCCAACGCAATCGCGGTTTGTACCTGCTTCACTGCTGATTCCATCGCTGACTCCACGCTGCCCAACTGTTGCAGATAGGCTTGCAATTGCTCTTGTTCCTTATGCAAGCGATCGATCTGTTCTTGGGTAGCCTGAATTTGCCGCTCGACGCGGGCTTTGGGTTCTTGTAATAACATAGTTCAAATCCTTAGTAACTGTAGCGTGCCTCCCGTGTAGAGATGGGAGGAAGCGATCGCGGGGAATCGAAACCCCGCCAACGGCAACCATGCGATCGTGTTTTGGGTTAAAGGTTGGTAGCAGCAACACCGTAAACCATCTCGGTGTTATCAAAAACAGATTGTTCCGTAGTTCCGTCAATTTTCAGTGCATATCGAGCGCCAATAAAGATGATTCGGGAAATTAAGCTGAAATGGGTTCGCGTTTTCCGCGTAACTTGCGAATCAAGGGCGCGTATTCTGCCATTGTTTTCGCGACTTCTTTTTGCCAGTCAGCGATGTAGGCTTCGAGGGTTGCACGGTTAGAGGTGAGCTTAGGTCTGTTGCCGTCGAGGAGTTGTTTGATGCGTTTGGCTTCTCGTTGAATGTAGCGGTAAGTAAGTTTGGGAAAGTGTAGCATTTTTCTGATTTCTCTTTGTAGCGGTTTGTGGTGTTTTCTGAGGGGCGTTTGTTGCGCTAACCCCTTACATTCACTATAATACGAGGCGATTAGTTTTTTGTCAACCCCTTCATGAGTAAAAAATTTTTAGACCAATATCGTGAAAAACGCAAAACCCAGTTGCAGCAAGAGCTAGACCAGATCGAAAAAATTTATTTGGAGACTTTGCACGAGCAAGCCGTCACGGGTTGCGATCGTGCCGAATTCTATACGCTGCTCCATGACAAGGGATTGACCTACCGCATCATTGGAGAAATTGAAGGAATAAGCCACGCCAGAGCGCACAACATAGCCAAAAGGATTAAGTAATTGCTCAGAAAATATTAATAAAATTTATCAAGTGTATTTGATATAACAGAAATAGAAGTATAAATCAGAAAGAATGCCCACTAGGTTTTTAGAATTAATAAATAGCAATCCTGAATTCTTTTCTCAACCCTTGCCGCCAAAGTCACAAGAAATCGTGTATAATTTGAGAAAAGATATCTCTAACAATGCACTTCAATTCTTGCGATTCATATGCCCGCCAACTCACCCGACTCAGATAGCAATGAAGTTCAAACAGTCGGACAATTAGCTTTTATCACTGGAATTCAGATCAATGAGATAAGACAGGATTGGATAAGAACGAATGAAAAACTATCAAAAATAGAAAAAGATTTAACAGAGTCAAGAGACCAAAGGATAAGACACGATCTTAAGGAAAAAGAGCTACGTGATAAGATTAACGATCTTAGGGAAAATCAGCAGCAAAGTTATGATACGATGCAACGGTTACGAGAAACAGACTTAAAACTGCAAACCCAAATAAGAACAGTTTGTTGGGTCGCAGGAGCTTTTGGATCTGTTTTTTTAGTTGTTCTTGCCGTTTATTTAGAGAAAGTATTATAAAGGTAAAGAGCTATGGCTTTCGTTGTGCCAGATTGTGAAGAGCGTGAAAAAAAAGAAACAGTCATAGAAACAGTCAAGTTGGATAAATTGACTTCTATCGCAGGAATTTGTTTAGCTGGATTCAGTTTAGTCTTGGGTTTTGTCGTAGTTTTAATTCCCGTGGAAAGTGAAGTCAAAATCGCTTTTTTGACTTTTGCAGGAGCAGGAAAATTTACGGGCGCGGCGATCGCCCGATACAATCCTAAATAAAAATGTTAAAATCAATGAATAACCAAAAATCACCAAATACCCATTGCTAGACCGTTACCATTTCAAAAAATCATTAAAGCCGTCCGAATGTTCGTTTTTGAGGCGAAATCTCTTAGGGCGATCGCACGATATTTTGGCGTAAACCACGTAACCGTTCAGAACTGGAAAAAAACAGAAGTTTGGAAAAAAGCCGAATTAGAGCTAGTGGAACAACTGAAAGACGAACTCAATAAAATAACAGTTGATTTAGCCAAAACAACTTGTGAAGCGGCAAAAAAACAATTAGAAAAGATGAGAGAAAGTGAAACAACTGAAGCAGAGACAATGCAAGCAATAGCCAACGCTTTCGGCATTGTAGGAGATTTGAGCTATAAACTCGAACTATTGAAAGCAGAGCGATCGGTCTCAGAGAAAGAATAAAAATGCCGATATCGTCATTTAAACCCTCCAAGCCGATCCGATTAAAAAAGCGTAAAAAATCATCCAAGCGATCGCAGATTGACTACACCATTTATCGCGATCGCCCCCTCGATTTTTTCAGCGAAGTTCTTCACAAGCGCTTAACCCCAGACCAGATAAAAGTCGTGGAAAGCGTACAGGACAACGCTATTACTCTCGTACCGTCTAGCCACGGGCAAGGAAAGACCGCGATCGGGGCATGGTTGGTCTTGTGGTGGGTTTACTGCGTTGGCGGGCTGTGTATCACCACGGCACCGACCCAACGGCAAGTCAAAGAACTGTTGTGGGGAGAAGTCCGAAAAGCGATCGCATTTGCAAAAATGCCCGGTGTCAAAGGTCAACTGTTCGTCACCGTCACGGAAAATGCTCGGGCTTATGGATTCACCGCCGCCGACTGGAACAGCAACGCATTTCAGGGCATTCACGCCGAAAAACTATTGGTCATCCTTGATGAAGCCTGCGGCATTAGCGAAGAGATTTGGGATGGTGCCACCTCCTGCATTACCGGATCTCAAAATCGGTTTCTGTCGTTGGGAAATCCTATTCTGTCCGACACTCCCTTTGAAAAAGCGATCGCGCAAAAAAGCGGACAAATCATCAGACTACCTGCGTGGCGACACCCCAATATTGCCGATGCCTACAAACTTCATTCTGACGGAATTCACCGTCTCAAACCCAAATTAACCGACCCCACAACATGGCCGGAATTTGAAGATTCCAATCCTCATTACATTCCCGGTGCGATTTCCATTTATTGGATTGAAATGGTTGCCCGCTCCAAAGGAGAAAAATCGAGTTTTTGGCTCTCTCGGGTTGAAGCAGTTTTTCCCACCGATTCGGAACAATCCATTATTCCTCGCTCGTATCTCCACGCCGCTCGGGCCAGATATGACGAAAATCCCGACCAATACCAACCGCGATCGCAATGGCGACATGGTTTGGATGTTGGCGACGGCGGGGATGCTCATGGGCTTGCGTCATGGAACGGCAATTGCTTATTTTTTGCCCGAGATTATCCCTGCCAAGGCGATCGCGAAGATGTCACGCGAATCGCAGGTATCGCCACTAACCACATGAAGCAATATCCGGGCATCATCAATGTGGACAATATTGGGGTTGGTGCGGGTTCTTTGGCCTGCCTACGACAAAATGGCATGGCAGCTCGAGGAATTCATTGGGGCGCACCACCTTCCGACCTGCAATTTCTCAAAGAATTTCTCAATCTCAAAGCAGGAATAGAAATGCCCAAATTTCTCAATCTCAAAGCAGAAATGTTTTGGACAATCCGGGAAGGCTTGCGATTGGGAAAAATTGCGATCGCACCTCTCGGAGAATGGGAAGAGGCTGCATTTGATGAACTGGTTGCCATTCGATGGGAGGAAACCTCCGATGGAAAAATTCGCATTGAGGACAAGAAGAAGACCATCAAACGATTAAAGCGATCGCCCAATATTGCCGATGCGATCGTCTATGGCTACTGGAAAATTCTCACGGGGATGCTTTTTACATAGTACATTATGGCTAACTTTCTCAGTTGCCCGAGCGATCCCCTCAGACGGGCGCAATATTTTTGTAGGGGGTACCCTATCCATCGCGGTTTGACTTGCCAAATCGCATCCTCGTGCGTCTGGTGACATACAGGGGGGGGAGAGAGGGAGCAGATGGGGAGAAGGGCAAAAAAAAAATCACCCACCCCGTGAGGAGCAGGCAATTGATTTTGCTCTTACCTGCCCCACACGGGGCAGGTGGTTTGAATTAGCTCCATTCGGACGGATGGATTTTCCGAATGCACATAGAGTAGCCGCTCATCATTTCACGATGCCAGTTCTTCTCAGTGGGCGCAGTCGCTGTGGGCGCAGGGGCTTGGAGAATATCCATTTGGCGTGCTACTGCGTTGTCCTTGTCATCATCTTTGATGAAAGCGCTAACCATTTCTCCCTTACGGAGGTTGATTTCCCGCGCCCGGACTGCTGCCCAGTAAGCGAGACGACCCGCGTAGTCTTCGTTGAGAAGGATGTAGTTTTCTCCATCGCGTTTGAGGTGAAGGGGAACAGCTAATCCCTGAACATCGAGGATGGCTTGAGCGAGAGTTTCAATCTTTTGTGCGTCGAATTGGTTGCGGTCGTTGGCGGTAGCGATGCGGCGGACGGGAACAAATTTAGGTGCGAGTCTCATTTTCTTTTTCCTTTGTGTAGCGTGTGTAGCGGTTGGTGGTGTCGGGTGGATGTGTGTCGTTTTCCTCTGCCCTCCACACTTACTACTATAGCGGGTCGTCCTATTGCTGTCAAGGGGTAAAGTTAAATTGTTTTGAGCAAATGTACTAAAAAACGCCGTATTCCTTTGTTAGCAAGGAATACGGCGGATGAGAATTTTTGTGATTTATTTTTTAGTCAACTTTTTCGACGCTCAATCCAATCTAAATCAATATTTTTGATCTCATTGAATAATTGTTCATAAGGTAAACGAAGATCGATCGTTGTTTCCCTGCGATCGCGCAATATTTTTAGATACGCCTGCATATCCTTATATGCAATTGTATATCCTTGTTTTTTGCGCTGACGCGATCGTTGCTTGCTGGAGTTTTTTTGTGCCTTGCGATTGGGATTTTGATTACGCCTGCGATCGCGTCTTTGCTCGCAAGTGTCAGTAGCGGGATTTGTTGATGCTGATTTGGCACCCGGAGAATTTCCAGTAAATTTTCTTCCACAATCTTTACATTTATGTACTTGAGCGCCTGATGAAGATTTTCCGCATTTTATGATTTTTGTGCTTTGACAATCTGGGCATTGCATAAATATATCCCTATGACGACCATTATCATCAATGATAATGGTCGTCATAGGGATAGTCAACCCTCTTCATTTGTTGATTTTCCCAACAAGTAGGGACAGGTTTAACCCTTTACCAAATAAGGGTTTGAGCTATTTTACTATTTCCTGTCCTTCCTTAAATCTTAGGAATAAAAATAATAACCTTCCTACCCACACATTCATTTTGTATCACTACGATACCTTTTCCTCCTCAGTTAAAATTTTGTAGCAGGTGATACAGTTTCGGTGTGTGGTGGGTGAATTTTGGAAAAAAGTAATTCCTATATAGGGAGAGGGGGGGACAGTAGGGACAAGAT
>JAGHZQ010000107.1 GCA_017746715.1 Cyanobacteria bacterium SBLK | reverse complement strand
TCTCCGTTTTGTCTTCAACTCATCTCAACGAGAGATTTCTTGAAGCATCAACTTTTTTTCCTTAACTCTTTTCTTTTTTGACGAGGAAGTGTATTATTACTTTCAAACTTATTCTTTTTTCTTGGTTCGGTTCGCGGGTTTCGAGTCCCTCGTTTCGAGCTGTTCTCTCAACCGCGCATTTACTAAGATATCTACTTTTTTTGCACCTGTCAACCCCTTTTTCGATTTTTTTGCAAAAATTTTTCCTGATTTTCCTGAAACTCTTGCTATAAAAGGGTTTGGCGATTTAAAAAAATTGAAAAATAAAAAAGACATTGGATTCTTTTGTTTCCAATGTCTTTTTTAAATGTCTTTCTTAAAGAAATTCGATCGCAAATCAATCGCTATGGAGCCAAGGCGTTACCGCGCAACAGGCTTCCTAGGGTTTTAGCGGTAATCTTCATTTGGATCAGGGGATTGGCTGGCACTACCGTCTTATACAGGTAGCTATCAAAGGTTAAACGCTGCACGTCGCGATCGGCACACATTTCCACAAAGGCTTCACGAGTAGCGTCGGTTTGATAGAAAACCCGTTGCAGGAGATCGAGGACGAGATAGGTCATGCCATATTTTTTATCCCACTGTTTGAGATATTGTTTAAGATCGCTCTCCGTGGGGATTCGCTGACCGTTGTTGCTGGTTTCTACGATGGTTTCGGCGCACATCCGGGCCGATTTAGCAGCAAAGTAGATACCTTCTCCTGACGATTTTGTTACGGTTCCGGCTGCATCGCCAACGAGGGCCACTCGACCGACAACCCTTCTCGGTCTGGGATGTTCGGGGATTGGATGAGCCTCTACCTTAATAATTTTGCCTCCTTCCAGTTTGCGAGCGGCTCGGGTGCGAATGCCTTTTTGCAGATCTTTAATGATGGCTTTGTTCACCTTCATCGTTCCTGTTCCTACCGCAACGTGGTCGTATTTGGGAAAGACCCAAGCGTAAAAATCGGGAGAGACATCGTTGCCGACGTACATTTCGGCGAGGTCTTCATAATAGTTCATGCGACCTTCAGGGAGACGAATTCTTTCTTGGAAGGCGATCGCGTAGTTATAATCCCCGGCGTCAATGGCTTTAGCAATGCGAGAGTTAGCCCCGTCTGCCCCTACGACAAGATCGACTTTCAAAGTTTTCATCACGCCGCTTGTACTGCCGTCGGAATGGTCGGCATAATGAAGCGTATAAGGTTCGCTGTCAGTTTGGGGAATATCGAGTTTGTATACCGTTCCATTAATTAAATTAGCGCCCAGTTCGGCAGCGCGATTTCGCATGAAACCATCGAGAATTTCCCGACGACACATTCCTATATATTCATCTTCTCTGTCAAGATTAATATCCACCTCAATGTTAGAGGGGGAGATCATTTTCATTTTCCGGACTCGGCGATCGACAATTTCAGGGGGAAGCTCGAATTCTCCCACCATACAGAGGGGAATTGCACCACCGCAGGGTTTGGCATTGTCTAATTTGCGCTCGAATAAATAGGTTTCTATTCCAGCTTTTGCTAATGTTTCGGCGGCTGATGACCCGGCAGGTCCTCCTCCGACTACAGCAACCCTTAGTCCCACAATATTTCTCCTTAGATTCGCAATTGATTGTTGGCATCTCCCCACTTTAATTAAAGAGGGGAATTCTGTGGTTGACCCACCAAAAACCGATTAATCCCAATTTTCAATTGGAAAACCGTGCTTTCTTTAAGCCTGTCAACAGACTCCTAAATCCCTTGGATAGAAAATCATCTATCTGTAGACTTACCTTTCTCATTCAGCCTCTGCCAGTTTGGAACGCTCCCCATTCTGCCTATTCGTCCTTGTCGTCATACTGGCGATTTTCAAACAAATCCGTTGTTTCGACGTAACAGGAGTTTCCCCCTTAACTAGAATGGTTCTTCACGTCGCTGATTTATTAATTGTGCATCCTAGCATGAAGAATTCCAGAGAGTTAACACTCCCAACTGCTTTCTAGGATTTTGCAATAGACCTTAACAGATTTTGTAATATTTTGTAATATTTTTGGTTTAGTTTTATGCTCTGAAAAGGTTCTTTTTGGAAAGATGGAACGATCTCCGTTTCCCCAGATTTCCCCATGCGACCCGAAAAACGTTAAGAAACATCCAGCCTTATCCCCCAGAGCAGAAAATTGCGTTACGATCCGAGGAAATGTCCCCATAACTTTTGGAGATCGAAGAGATAAAGTTTCTCAAATCCTGAATGACACAACAAAACCCTAACATCAACCCATCCCCGCTTGTCATTGTATCTACACCTCCCGAAGACTCAAGCTTATCCCTCGCACGGACGATCGCGGAAGCAGCTGACGATCGCAAAGCCGCAGACATTCTCTTGCTGGGCGTGACGGAAATCTCTTATTTGACCGATTATTTCATCATTGCAACGGGTTTCTCTCACGCTCAAGTTCGCGCAATTTGCAATTCAATCGAGAATGCAGTGGAAGAGCAATATCAACGCTTTCCCGATCGCATTGAAGGAAAGACCGAGGGAAGTTGGATTGTTCTCGACTATGGCGACGCGATCGCTCATATTTTGCTGCCGGAAGAACGCGAATACTATAATCTCGAAGCATTTTGGGGTCATGCCGAACGCATTGATTGCCAATTCGATCGCGCAGTGGGAGAGTAAACAAATGATGCCCGAGTCCTCAGTTTCTTTCTGTCCGGTTCCAGAAGAACAACAACCCTTAAACGAATACGAACAATTAAAAGAGTCGTGGTTATTTAATTGGGCAGTGCAAAACCCTTGGCAATACGCGCGCAAGCTAACATGGGTGTGGGGATTGGGATGGTTAATTGCAGGTCCGATCGCTTCAACCAGTTTTCCTTTCAATAAATACCCGCTTCATTTTGCTCTGGCGGCGGCAGGGGGCGCTTTAATTTTTGTAGTCCTACTGTTGCTGCGCCTCTATTCGGGTTGGTCTTATATTTGCGATCGCCTCTACCGAGAAACGGTTACTTATGAGGAATCGGGTTGGTATGACGGGCAAACTTGGGAAAAATCTACGGAAATCCTCCAACGCGATCGCTTAGTCGTCACCTATCAAGTCAAGCCCGTTCTCCAACGTTTAAAAAAGACCTTTGTATTTTTAGCTGTTTTTGTTGCCCTCGGTAGTGTAACGTGGGTAATCGTCTGAAAAAAATATTATGACTCGAGGAATGCGAAATCACGCGCCAGAATTAGAAGTTCAACTTTTAAGAGAAGGAATTGTCGAATCCATCCATCGCATTACGGCAGTCGTTAGCGACGATCGCGGACGGATTCTTTCCCTCGCCGGAAATGTAGAAACCAGTACATTTATTCGTTCATCTCTCAAACCCTTTCAAGCGATCGCGGTGATTTCAACTGGAGCAATGGAGCGCTACAATCTCAATGATAAGGATTTGGCCATCATTTGCGGTTCTCATCGAGGAACGGTCGAACACGCCAGACAGGTTTTTAATATTCTCTGGCGCTGCGATATTGAAGCCGATGCCCTGCAATGCCCGATTCCCAAAGAGAAAGAAAGTCGGCTACAGCATAATTGTTCTGGAAAACATGCAGGAATGCTAGCCGTCTCCCAGCAACGTCATTTTCCTTTAGATAATTATCTTCATCGTTCTCATCCCATCCAAAAACTCATTATTAACAAAATTGGGGAATTATTGGGAATGCCGGGTGATGAATTCATCCGCGCCCGAGATGATTGCGGCGCCCCAACCTATTCGATGCAAATGGGACAGATGGCTTCTCTTTATGCAAAATTAGCTTCTGGATCCAATCTAGATTTAGAACGCATCGTGCGTGCAATGACTTATCATCCTCGCATGGTCGCGGGAGAAGGGGCATTCGATACAGAATTGATGCGATTGACGGAAGGGGAATTAGTCAGTAAATCCGGTGCGGAAGGAATTCAATGCGTGGGACGCGTTGGAGAGGGAATGGGATTAGCCTTAAAAGTTCGCGATGGTGCAAAGCGTGCAAAATATGCAGCAGCCATTCATCTTTTATTGCAATTGGGTTGGTTAACTCCTTCTGTAGCAGACAGTTTGGCAGAACAATTCTTGAAAATTGATGATTATAAACGTTTAGAGGTGGTAGGAGAGCTATCAATGCTTTAATTGTAAGTTTTTCAGTTGTTTTTTCATGCCTTTTGCAGCTAGGGCATAACCTCCATAAATTTACGATAGTCAGCTTGTTCTCGCCGAAAAAGATAGCGATCGCATTGTCAATCGCCCATAATGTTTTACTATCTCAAGCTGCCACTTTCAGGAAATTAAGGGCTTCAGAAGCCGGTAAAGGTTTTGCAAATAAGTACCCTTGTACTAATTCGCAGCCCAAGCGCCTCAGTTCTGCCAATTGACGATGGGTTTCTACCCCCTCCGCAATAACATTGAGTTTTAGATGGCGCGCCAAAGTAATAATGGTTTTAACAATCGCAAGATTTTCCTTCTCGGCAAGGAGATTAGTAACAAAAGATTTATCAATTTTTAGCGTACTTAAAGGCAAGCAATGCAAGCGACTTAAAGAAGAATATCCCGTTCCAAAATCATCGATACTGAGTTGAATTCCCCATTTTTGCAATTGTTGCAGATTGGCGATCGCGCTATCTTCATTGCTCATAATTGCACTTTCGGTAATTTCCAAATGTAGCGATCGCGGATCGATCCCTGTAATTTCCAAAAGATGTTGAATGCAGGCAGAAAAGTTAGGATGTACTAACTGTTTACCAGAGAGATTGACGCTAACCCAATCAGAAAAATTAAATTCCCGTTGCCATTGTTTGAGTTGTTGGCAAGCAAGAAACAAGACTTTCCAGCCTAAACTTACAATTAAGTCACTTTCTTCAGCAATGGGAATAAATTGAATGGGACTCATTAAACCTCGCGTGGGATGATGCCAGCGTACAAGAGCTTCAAAACCTGAGATCGCTCCCGTTTCTAAAGAGACAATTGGTTGATAGTACAATTGCAATTCGTTGCGTTCGATCCCTTTTCGCAAATCCGTTTCAATCGCTAACTTTTCCAAACAACGATCGCGCATGGCAGGTTCAAAGACAATCGATCTGGCTTTTCCTTCCGCTTTAGCTTGATACATGGCAATATCCGCATCTCGGAGGATTTCATCGCTGTTTTGATAGCCAATAGAACTCGGGGCGATACCAATACTCGCAGTCGTTAACATTTCTTGGTTGGTAAAGAAAACGGGTTGTTCGAGAAGGGAATGAATCGCCCGAGAAGTGTGTTTGATTTCGTCCCAATTTTCTAAATCTTTTAAGAGGATTGCAAATTCATCCCCGCCAAAACGAGCAACGGTATGAGGCGAACAAATACAACTTTGCAGGCGAGAAGCAATTTCGCATAAGAGCAAATCCCCCGCATGATGTCCCAAACTATCATTAATCGCTTTGAAGCGATCCAAATCTAAAAAGAGAACGGCAAAACGAATCTCGGGATTTTGTTTGGAACGAGCGAGAATGCCGTAGAGTTCCTTGAGAAAATAGGTACGATTGGGTAAATTTGTTAACGAATCGTGAAAGACAGCACGGCGCAATTCTTCTTCTGCCAGCTTGCGAGCGGTGACATCTCGTTGAATGCCCAAATAGTGGGTAATTTCGCCACGATCGCTGTAGATGGGTTCGATATGCCACTCGTTATAGAATTCCGTACCATCTTTGCGATAGTTAATCGTCTCTCCATAAAATACTTCCCCTGCCGCAAGGGTTTCTCGCATTCGCCGCAAAAGGGCGCGATCGGTATTGGGACCTTGAAGCAAGCGAGGCGATCGCCCGATAACTTCTTCCGAAGTATAACCGGTCAATTTAGTAAAAGCCGGGTTCACAAAGACAATTTTGGGGTGCGGCGCATCTAAATCTGTCGTTGTAATCAGAATGGAATCTTCTGCATGGCGAACTGCCGCCGCTAACAATCGCAGAGTCTCTGTTTCTTCTGTTGACTCGAGGGCGATCGGATTTTGCTGCGTCCAGTTGTCATACATGGGGTTTTCCTCGAACAAAATAAAAATCTTTAGATTTTCTTTATATTTTAGCAAAATCGCGACCAAAATTCTCTCTTGTTTGATGACAGAGGAGAAATTATTGTGTGATTTTTTCTCTGCTCGAATAATTTTAACCTTATTTGCCGTATTCTAGATTCGGTCAGGCGATCGCTGCTAGCAGGAGTAATTTTACCGCGATCGCCGACTTCTCCCACTTTTGGTAAGGCCCTCAGCAATTTCACGGATTTATTGCGCCTGCATACATTGAGCTTTTGATGTTAGAGAAGCGCGTGCTCTTTTTTGTTGAGTTGGCGATTGCAACAATAAAAATTAGTTTATTTTTGGTGATTTTTTTATAATACAAAAAAGATTTTTTATTTTTAATTATACTTAAAAGAAAAAATACAACAGCAAAAAAGTTAAATTTTATTGTGATATTTGCAAATTATTTTTCTGAGCTATCGCCAAATAAATACACTTAAAAATTAAGAAATTATAAAATAAACCTGAATTTATTCATCGATCGGTTTAGAATTTTTACAGTACTTGAAGTGCGAAGTGATAATTTTCACATTTACTTAGCGCTCAAAAACACACTATTGTCACATTGTTTAAAGCCAACGAGGTTGTAATGAAAAAAGTTAATTTCTTGCTGAAATCTTTTTTGTTCTTTTCTTTTGTTTCCTTAGTAACGCTCCAATCCAAAAATGCTCGTGCTGCCACGATTACACTTCAAAATGGTACGGCTACCTATTCTCAACCTTTGGGTGGCGCGCCATTATCTCCGGATGAAGCAGTCGATGGAAGTTTCAATGATTCGGACCCAGACGGTGGGTTTAATGGTTGGGCGATCGCTCAACCTCCCTTTGGCCAAGACGCAGTTAGCGAAATTGCTGTCTGGGAAACCGAAACCGATGTAGCAGCAGGACAGCTTGATATTGGTATGCACTTTTTGCATTTCAACCCCGGACATCTGTTAGGACGTTTTCGCTTTTCCGTGACGACTGACGATCGCAGTACCTTTGCAGATGGGCTGGACAATAATGGAGACGTTACAGCCAATTGGAGCGTGCTGGAAAATCCCTTCATTAGCGGTCCGGCTGGCATGACCTTCACAACATTGGCAGACAACAGCATTCTTGCAGGTGGAACTACTGCTGCTCAAGGTGTCTATAACCTGACTTATTCAACAAATCTCAACAATATTACCGGTCTTCGATTGGAAGTCCTCGAAGATCCATCATTGCCCCTCAACGGGCCCGGTCTTTTTCCCAATAATGGAAATTTCGTGCTGACCGAGATGACTCTTGATTCGACACCGGCCCCGAACCCCGTTCCGGAACCGATGGGAATTCTTGGCATGCTGGTAGCAGCAAGTTTTGGTGCTGTCATCAAAAATAAGCGACGCGACGAAGTTCGCGACTAGCTCGGGTCAACCCTAGTACATCCATCGCTTGTATAGATGGCAACAATTTCATTCATCATTCTCCCTTCCTTGTTCGATCGAGGAAGGGATTTTACTTTTCCTCGCGGACTTGTTTTGCTAACGAGCAATTTGAATGACTATTGGGTTTGACCTAGAAAAATCCTTTAATTTTTAGATTTTCTTTATATTTGAGCAAAATCGCGACCAAAATTCTCTCTTGTTTGATGACAGGGGCGAAGATATTGTGTGATTTTTTCTCTGCTCGAATAATTTTAACTCTATTTGCCGTATTCTAGATTCGGTCAATCGATCGCTGCTAACAGGGGTAATTTTACCGCGATCTCCAATTTCTACCACTTTTGGTAAAGATACGAACTTATTGCGCCGGGATGCTTGAATTCTTTGATTTTGGAGAAGCGCGATCGCTTTTTTGCGGGGTTGGCGATCGTGGCTGCGCCGAAACCCATTTTAGTGATTTTTCCATTTTTTAAATGATAATTTTTATTTTTATTCACTTAAAAAATAAATAGAATTAGATTATTTCTATTTGTGATATTGAAAACTATGTCTTGTATAAAACCGCAAAAAATTACACCTAAAAATTAAGAAATAATTAAGAAAACCTAAAATTATCTATCGATCGGTTTAGTATTTTTACAGTATCCACAAAGCGCGAGGCGAGATAGCAACATCTTTTAAATGTTGAAGTAATTCTCTTTTTTGCTTTTCTCCTTAAATTTTTCGAGGTCAAAATGAAAAAATATTTATCTCTACTCAAGTATCCTTTTCTCCTGTCTTTTGTTACATTGATGGTATTCCCACCCAAAAATGCGAGTGCTGCCACGATCCAACTCCAAAACGGTACGGCTACTCTTACTCAGCCTTTTGGTGGTTCGCCATTCTCGCCAGACGAAGCAGTCGATGGAAATTTCAATCGTTCGGATACACCGGGTAGTCTTAATGGTTGGGCGATCTCTCCAGGTCCGACTGGAATAGCAACCAGCCAGATCGCCGTCTGGGAAACTGCAACTGATGTAGCGGCAGGACAGCTTGACATTTCCATGCACTTTTTGTTTGATTTCCACTTATTAGGACGCTTTCGCTTTTCTGTCACCACAGACGATCGCAGTACCTTTGCAGATGGGCTGGACAACAATGGAGATGTTACCGCCAATTGGAGCGTGCTTGAAAATCCTCTCATTAGCGGTCCGGGGGGCATGACCTTCCAGACATTGGCAGACAATAGCATTCTTGCGGGTGGAACAACTGCCTTTACTGGTGTATATAACCTGAGTTATTCAACAGCTCTCAACAATATCACCGGTCTCCGATTGGAAGTCCTCGAAGATCCATCATTGCCAACAAACGGGCCGGGTCTTAATCTCACAAATGGGAATTTTGTGCTGACAGAGCTGACTCTTGATTCGACACCAGACCCGAACCCGGTTCCAGAACCGATGGGAATCCTTGGTACGCTGGTAGCAGCAAGTTTTGGCTTAGTCATCAAAAATAAGCGACGCGGCGAAGTTCGCCACTAGCTCGGATCAACCTTAGCGCATCCAGCGATCGCAGAGGGGGTGCGCTATATGATTGCTCGAATTTGCAACAATTCAGGAGAAAGGCGATCGTGACATTCGCGTTTGAGCGATCGCACTCCTGAACCCCATCAGTCCTCTCTGTCCTCAAGTGCCAAGTTTGTTAAATTATGCTAGAGCAGTATTGGAAGAGAAGGAATCGAATACAACATGAGATTTGTTCGCTCGCTGCCTGCATCCGGACTAACTGCCTTGCTAGTATGGCACTCGTACAGTTTATTGTTCCTCGATCGAGCCCCAGCACGAGGGGAGGAAATTTCTAATCTCTTGCCCCAAGAGAATCAATCTTCTCCGCCCCATTTTACCGAGTCATCTCTCCCTATTTTTACTGACGCTTATCTACAGGCAGCCGAGCTTCTCCAACCTGCAACTCGAGATACTGTTTTAGGTTCGGGAGAAAAACACGACGAATCAATCGAGGAAATTCTTCCAGTTTTCCAATTGCGAGACGTACAACCGACCGATTGGGCTTACGAAGCCTTGCGATCGCTGGCAGAGCGCTACAATTGCTTGCCCGATTCTCCCGATCGCCTCTTTCGCGGCAGCCAAATTCTCAGCCGTAATGAATTTGCGGCGGGTTTAAATCAGTGTTTGCAAAACTTACAGAATTTGCTGGCAGTCGATATCGAAACCGTACAAAAATTAGAAGAAAATTTTCAGCGAGAATTAAGAGAACTCGCGGAGATTTCTACGCGTGTCGATAATTTTGAAGCACGAATTGCCGAACTGCAAGCCAATCAATTTTCCACAACCGTAAAATTTGGCGGTCAAACCATTCTCAATTTTGCCGTTCCCGCAGGAGGAAATCCGCCGGGTTTGGGGAATACAGAAGCCGTACTCGCTCATCAAACCCAACTGGCTTTTTTAACTTCTTTTACCGGACGCGATCGCTTTGCCTTGAGCTTCAGCACGGGGAATTTTGACGATCTCGGTTTTGCCAATTTTCAAGTGCTCAATACCTATAAAGCCCTGCTCAATTCTCAAGCAGGTTTGAGTAACGCTCTCGTATTGAATTCTCTTGAATATCGCACGGCAGCATTTAACAATCGCGTTGTTTTTACCATCAAACCCGTTGGTTTTAGCATGACCGACGTTCTCACGGCCAATACGCCTTACCTCGATTCGGGACATGGGGCAATTTCTCGTTTTGCTTCTGGGAGTCCCTTCTTGCAAATTGGGGCAGTCGATGCCGGATTTGGCTTCGATTGGTTGGCAAGCGATCGCTTGCGCTTGCAAATGGCTTATGGCGTTCGCACCAATTCCGAGAGGGGTTTATTTGATGCAACTCATCGCACCCTTGGCCTGCAAGCGCTCGCTAAACCTTCCGAAAATATTATTGCCGGGGTGGCTTATTTAAACAGTTATGCGAATGACGGACGCTTGGATACATTAACCGGAAGTTTTAATGCCGACACTTCTGGATTTTTCCTCGAACCCGCCGATATTCACGCTCTTAATTTAACCTTGCAAATCCGCCTCAATTCTAAGATGGTTTTGGGCGCTTGGGGCGGACTGGCTGCAACGCGATCGCGAGAGTCCAGCGCGATCGCCCTCAGTGCTACGGGATTGCTCTCCCTCGGCATTACCGATCCTTTTGGACGGGAGGGAGATTTTTTGGCATTGATGGCAGGAATTCCGCCAAAACTCGTTGCCGGAGCGGCGATCGAACGAGTTGACGCAGATACCGGACTTCATTTTGAAGCCTTTTACCGCTTTCGCGTCAATGACAATCTCTCAATTTTGCCCGGATTTTTCCTCGTCACCAACCCCGGCCACATTCGCGAAAATAGTACAATTATTATAGGTTCGGTTCGTACGGTTTTCCGTTTTTGAGTAGGTGCAATGGTTTCAAGAGAATTCCGAGCGATAACAACTCCTCCCTAACCCCGTTCAAGAGAAGAGAAGCAAATAACCAACAAGCGGTGCGACCCCGCGTCGGCAAAAGACGCAAGGGAATACCCACCAAGACAGACGCAAAGGAATGCTGACCAAGACACAAATAACCAACAACCAACAACAAATCATGAATTTCCGAAAATTTTTCCCCTTATCTTTCGTTGGGCTTTCGGTCGCGATCGCGCTTTCTTCTCTTCCCGTGCAAGCGCAACAAATTACGAGTGCCACGATTGTTGAAATTCTCGACAGCGATCGCGTTTTCATTCAAGGACAAAAAGCACGTCTCAATAGCGTCGCTCGGGGAGGACAGCAAGTTCGGACGGAACGAGCCAGAGCCGGACTTAAATTTAATAATAATGCTTCCATTCGTATCGGTCGCAATTCTTCTTTTGTGGTGGGCAGTCGTTGCGTGGAAGTGCGTCGAGGACGGGTGGTCATTTCCGGTGCGGCTCGAGGTTGCGTGGGGTCGGTCGTTGCGGCGACTCGAGGGACGACCTACGCGATCGAAGTCAATGCCAAAAGAGAGGGAACGATTAGCGTCCTTGAAGGAGAAATCGAGGTCTCGGATCTGGAGGATGCTGGCGTTACACCCATTCGCCTGAAAGCAAAACAGCGCGTTTCGATTAGTATTGCAGGGGAAATTGGCGCGATCGAACAGTTCGACCAAGCGGAATTTGAAAATTTATTGCAAGGACAATTGTTTAATGGCTTTAATGTCGCTCTACCCACTGCCAGTAATTTAATTGATGCAGGGGCGATCGCGGCAACTCCTTCTCGAGGCGATACTGGATTTTCGGGGTCTTTTCTAGCAACTGCCATTAGTGGTGCTAGCGATCCAATGGCAGCATCCTCGAGTTCTAGCAGCGTATCGGCGAGTTCTGCCAGTTCGTCTTCGGGTTCTTCGGCAGCCTCGATCGCCACGGAAATTCCCGATCCGACTGCAAATTCAACAATGCTCAATGCCAGCGTTACGCTAACAACCTACGATCTGACCAATGGGTCTGGTTTCCAAGAGGATACGGGCATTTTTACCGATGAAAACGGGACAACTTTCTCGGTGAAAGTGGAACGCGGGGACTTTCCGGCGATCGTCACCCTCGTTCCGAGTAGTTATACCATTGATGGCAATGCGATCGGTACCGATACAAGTGGTAATGTTTTGATTAATGGGGTTATTGCCGAATCGACTTCTGTAGGACTGAGTGGCAATAATGCAGTTGTAACGGTAGTCGGACAAAATGGGGAAATATTGCGCTTGCAAGTCTTTAATGTAAACGAACAAGAGCCGATCGCGGGGCAAACGTTTTCCGGGCAAATTATTTTCGGACCTTTCCCCGATCGCTAACTTCGTCGCTGTAGAAATGTTGAATTGCATGACCTTACAAAATTGCAAGGGTTATTTTTTGATTGCAGCAATTGTTGCTTGTTCCGTACAATTTCCCGCCCGAGGGAACAATATCGTTGAAACTCATGCTTGCGATCGCTTCGAGCTTCCTTCTGGCGTAAAAAATGCGCGTTGCGGCTATGTCACCGTCCCGGAATTTCACGATCGCGCCACCGAAACAACCTTTAAAATAGCCTTTGTCCTGCTCGAGAGCACAGGCGATCGCAACAATTCAACCCCTTTAATTATGGAACGAGGAGGACCGGGGGCATCAAGTTTCGCGCGCATTCGCCACTTTGTTCCAGAAGGTATTTTATTGCCTTTGCAAACACAGCGAGATATTTTGTTCGTCGAACAACGAGGGGCGTATTATTCGCAGCCTTATCTACCTTGCGATCGCAATGAATCGCCGACAAACTGTAAGAAACGTTGGGAGCAAGAGGGAATCGATCTCGATGCTTTTAATATGGTGCAACACGCTAACGATATTGCCTTTGTCACTCAAAGTCTCGGTTACAATCGCTTCAACTATTACGGAACTTCCTACGCGTCTCAACTCGCCCTCTATATTTTACGCCAGCATCCCCAAAAACTTCACACGATGATTCTTGATAGTACGATTGCTGCCGACTCCGATATTGGGGCTTATCAATTCCCAAGTTTGAGTCGGGCTTTGAGGAATATTTTTCGAGCATGCGATCGCGATCGTCTTTGTCAAGATGATTATCCCGATTTAGAACAAAAATTCACCCATCTTCTCGCTCAATTAAAGCACAATCCTCAACATTTAACAATTACTATTGACGAGAAAAAAGGAGAAGAATATTTTTATCTCAATCCAGATACTTTTACCATTTTCGTTCGCAATTTTCTCTACGATGCCCATCAATATGCGTCTCAACTTCCTCGCCTCATTCACGATCTGAATCGCGGAAACTTTACCCTATTTAAAAAGATTTATCGCCAACGCATTGAGGAAACGATTCTTCTCGCTGATGGAATGCGCTTTGCTACAATATGTGCTGCGCCAAATCCACCTCATCCCGATTTGGGTTTACCACCTTTACTTCCTTCTTTGGTGCAAATCTCAACTATCTCAACAACCTTAACTGACTTTTGCAAACTTTTCTATCCCGTTACACCCCTCCCCGATAGCGTTTACGAACCCGTCCGCAGCGATATTCCCACTCTAATTTTACATGGAGAATACGATCCGATTACGCCTTTACCTTATGGTGAATATGTTGCCCGCTTTCTCGAAAATGCTTATATTTTTGAATATCCCGGTTTGGGACATGGGGTTCTAGAACAAGGCAATTGTCCTGTTATCATGGCATTGGCATTTCTCGATCGCTCTCAAAGATCGCCCGATCGCAGTTGTATTGCTAAGATGGGGCAATGGGGAGTTTGGGAGGACGTCCTGCTTCCGAATTCCAAACTTAATGAGAGGGAAAGCCAAAATGTTAGAGAATCTCGATCGCGATACCATCTCCAATGATGAATTAATTGCCACGATCGAACAAGAATTAAAGATTATTCAGGGATTTTGCCAAGAAGAAAAAGTGGAGCATTTCCCTCCCACATTACAAGTTTTAGATTCGGAAGGGCGCTGGCAATTTTTGGAAATTCCTAACGAACCAGATTTTAATAATTCTGTCAATCGCCGTCAAATTTTAGTGGAGTTAGGTTCGGTTTTTTATCAAGCATGGGGACGAGATATTTGTCCCATGATTGTCATGCTTTCTTCAGAAGCATGGATGAAATCTTTTGATAGTACTTCTCAACCCAACCCCTATCGCACTCCAAGCGATTATCCTGATGCAATTGACTCAATTGTCGTGCAAAGTATTACTTTAACAAAGTCCGCAATCGAGGCAGAAGATAATAAACCTCGGGCCTGTTTGGCAGTATTGGAAATTAAACAAAGGCAACCTTATATCCAAGCCAAAATTTTAGTTGAACCTACTATCACACTCGCAGGACGAGATAGCACGGATTTACTCAATCATTTCTATTTAGGCTGGATGCAACAAAATTTGTCTGAGGAAAATTGAATATTGTTTGTTCGTTATTGATTATTTAGTTGTTTGTTATTGGGAAATTATGAGAATTTTGTTTTGGCATCGTTGCGATCTTCGGATTGAAGATAATATAGGGTTGAGTTCCGCCTGGGAATTCAGTCGTAAAATTGTTGGCGTTTTTTGTCTCGATCCCAAGATACTCGAACGGGATGATATTGCTCCCGCACGAGTTTCTTACATGATAGGATGCCTGCAAGAATTACAGGCTAGTTATCAAAAACTGGGAAGTCAACTCCTCGTGCTTTATGACGAACCGGATCGCGCAATTACCAAACTGGCAACGGCTTTGAATTGTCAAAAAGTTTTTTGGAATTTAGATATCGAACCCTATTCTCGAGCGCGCGATCGCAAAGTCCGAGAGGCACTAGAATTGAGAGGAATTGAAGTGAAAACCTATTGGGATAAATTATTGCACGAACCCGGTACGATTAAAACAGGAGCGGGGCAGCCTTATACAGTTTATACGCCCTTTTGGAAAAATTCCAGCCAACAGAACAAACAAGCCCCTTATCAACCCTTACAATCTCTTGCTGGGCTAACTGAAGCTGAAGAAATTGCTGCTGGAGAAGCAGGAGCGATCGCTCTACCAACCGCAAAGGATTTAGGTTATATTTGGGAAAATAGTTGGATCTTAAAACCGGGGGAAATCGCAGCAAAAGAAAGACTAGAAGAATTTTGTAATTCTTCTATATACAGCTATCGCGAACAACGGGATTTTCCCGCAATTGAAGGGACTTCGCGACTGAGTGGCGCCTTAAAATTTGGCGCGATCGGAATTCGTACCATTTGGCAAGTAACAGAAATTACTTATGAGAATTGTCGCAGCGATGAAGCGCGCAAAAGCGTACAAAAATGGCAACAAGAAGTGGTTTGGCGAGAGTTTTATCAACACGCTTTATATTTTTTTCCCGAACTAGAAAAGGGGGCATATCGCAAAATTTTTCAAGATTTTCCTTGGGAAAATAATGAAGACCATTTTCAGGCATGGTGTCAAGGAAAAACAGGTTATCCTATTGTTGATGCAGCTATGCGACAACTCAATGAAACCGGATGGATGCATAACCGATGTCGCATGATTGTCGCGAGTTTTTTAACCAAAGATTTAATAATCGATTGGCGTTGGGGAGAAAAGTATTTTATGCAAAAATTATGGGATGGTGATTTGGCTTCTAATAATGGTGGATGGCAATGGAGTGCTTCGAGCGGAATGGATCCGAAACCATTACGAATTTTTAATCCTACCAGTCAATCAAAAAAGTTCGATCCTGAAGGAGAATATATCCGGCAATGGATAGATGAATTACAATCTTTCGATCCCGAATATTTAGTAACGGGAAAAATTCCGCCTTTAGAGTTGCAATATTGCGGTTATCCTTCGCCAATTGTCGATCATAATCAACAACAACGTAAATTTAAAGCACTTTATAAGGCTGTTAAGGAAGAATAAAGGGTGAAAGCCAAACAAGTCTTTAGAAAACCGCGTATTGGAAGATTGAGGGAAAATATGACGAAATGTAACAATCGGGCAGAAAACTTCTCTCAATGCTATTTTTTTTTCTTTTCTGCATAATCTCTGGGAAATCCTCCCAACATAGCGATAGAAACTTCCACAACCTATTCGCGGAAACGCGATCGGATGTAGATTTTAGCTTATCGGGAAGATACGAAACGTGGACGATCCGTTAAAACTGAAACTGGCAAAACTTTTTTCTCGCTTTCCTCTATTTAACGATGCGGGAAACCGCTATTATCTCGCTTGGCGATCGCACCCTCTATTGTATAAAAATATGCAACGCTTGCTCGATCGTCGCCAAAACCTCTCGGAAGACAGATGCGCGCGGTATTTTTTACAGCTACTAAAAAATGAGATTGTACCAGAACAAAATGACGATCTCGCTTATGCCAAAAAACACTTAACATCCTACCTTTGTACGAGTAGCTATATTGTTGCTAAAAGACTGCAACATACTTATCAAAAGATTGATTTTTTTCAACACCGCTATGACGAACGAGATTACTTGCAAATTGCCATTCAATATGCTAACGATCCCTTAAAATTGCTGAGTGGATTTGACTTTCAGCGTCGGCATAGAGATGGAACGCTCTATTTTGTTAAAACTTTCGCTAAAGCAGTCTTAGAACGCAAAATCAAAGACGAATTATACAAATACAACCAAGAGAGTCTCCTTGGCAAATATAAAGATTGGGGAATACTCCGATACGATACAACTTTCAAAGAGCTTAAAATTGCCTTACAGAGTTATATTGAGGCAGACAAGATAGAACCCTATCTGTTTGTTTGGCATTGGTTTAAAGAAACTTGCAAACCCTGTCAACAACGTAGCGATCGTGCCTCTCCACCTCCTACTTTCCAAGAATTGCAAAACATTGCACGCTTGTATGACGATCGTTATTCATGTTTAGCAACTCAGATTGAGGCAAAGCAGATTGAAAAAATGCTACAAATCTGTATTGAGGCCATGCAACGCCATCGCAATTTAAAACTGTACTATCCCGATTCTATTCTCAATATCGAGAACGATCGCGATCGCTGGGATGAATTTTTTACGATCGAAAATGCAGGCTTCGAGAATATTCCTTTAAATTCTCTGATTTGTAATGAAGAACGCGATGAAATTTCTGCTCTCGTTCGCGATGCTTTTGAGAGCTTATCTTCAGAACAAAAAATATTACTTCTTCTCTGGAAAGGTTTAAATTTAACTCAAACGCAAACGGGTTTAGTTATGGATTTACCACAGTATACTGTCAGTAGACGACAAAGCAAAGCACGTCAACTAATGCTGAAAAAATTTACCCAAAGAATGCAACAGCATTTTTGCGATCTCAATCTCGATAGCGAAACAATCAAATCTGCCAAAGAAAAAATGGAGGAAGTCTTTGAAAAACAGGCAAGAGATTTTTTTAAATCTTTATTACCACAAAGCGATCGCTATATTGCAATATCTAGCAATTGTGGCAATACAATTTTGAGAACTCGGTTTTTACAGTCTATTGCCAGATTCTTCAATTTAAATCGAAAAAACCTCAGCAAAGTTGCGGATGATATCGATAAGTTTTTACAAGAAAATGTTAATTAAATAAGAAAAAATCAAGGAGCAATGAAACGTGCTATCAACTCTCGAACAGCTCATGGAAATTTTCCCCGATCGCCTTTGGCTGGAATTTTCGTTGGAAGAACGCGATCGAGCCTGGATGCAATCCCAAAACTATTCCAATCAATCTTCTTGTTGGACTGCATATCTCAATCTTCTCTGTTTGCATGGTTTTCTTCAATATATTAAAAGCGATCCCGATCTGCAAAATGAACCATTACAAATCTGTTTTAGCGATTTAGAACAAACTGGGAAGACCAGTCTCTGGGAATTTATTAATGGAACGGCGATAGAAATTGGCGATCGCAGGATCGTTCTTTTACCTCGAGATACGGTAAATACGGATGAATTTTCCATTCCGTGGGAATGGATCGATATCCCTTGTTTATCGGGGGATTATTATTTGGCAATTTCTGTGAATTTAGAACAACAATGGTTGCAATTTTGGGGCTATACAACCCACCAAAAAATCAAAGAAAAATCATTTTATGAAAGTCGAGATCGCACTTACAATTTACCCAAAGATGCACTCATCGAAGATATTGAAGTTCTATGGGTTGCCCGAGAGCTTTGTCCTCCCGAACGAGGGAAAGTCGAGGCTTTAGAGTTCCCCAATTTAATCGATCGAGAACAACAAGATTTTCTGGCTCAATGGAGTCAATATTCTAACCATTCCCCTCGTTTAGAATTAAAAGAAGAGGAACTTTTAACATGGGCGGCCCTATTATCCAGCGATCGCGATCGTTTAACATTATATAAACGCCGTCTCGATTCACAAAAAGTATTTGCGCGCTCTTGGACACTTAACAATAAATGAGAAGTTTGTTTTTTTTGAGGTCGAGACAAATGCCACTCGATTTTGGAATAATGTGATTGTTGATAGTGGCGATCGCATATTAACAATCGTGTAAATTTTAATGGCTCGTGGGGTATCCTAAAATTAACTCAAGGTGCAACTTCTCATGAGTAATCTCGATCTCGATTACGAAATTCTCGAACTCAAACCCGGTGCATCCCTCGAAGAGATTAAAGTAGCTTATCGCAAACTGGCGAAAATTTGGCATCCCGATCGCTTTATTGATGCGCCTCAATATCAACAGGAGGCAACCGAAAAATTTAGACAAATTAAAGAGGCTTACGAACGCCTCAGAACCAATCGCCTCAAACTCAAACAAGCTAATCATGAAACAGAAATAAAAACTCATTCTACCAATCCGGAATTTTATTACAATCGCGGTATAGAAAATGCTGAAATTGAGGCTTATGAAGATGCGTTAGCTGATTTTTCTCGGGCAATTCGAATCGATCCTGACTATCTCAAAGCCTATCAATATCGGGCTTTTCTCAATGAGAAATTGGGCTATGAAAATCGAGCAAAATCGGATTTTGACAAAGTTGCCGCATTGACTGATAAATCACCGAAAACACGAGAAAGCAAACCTTCTCCCTCGCAATCTTCCACTAGGTCTCCCATTTCCGAATCTTCTAGTTCTACTGAATCCCGAGTTTCTCAGTCTCCTCCTGCCCATCTTAACAAAACAATTTGGCAGCAGACGAATATTATCAAAAAGCATCGCGGGAAAGTCAATGCGATCGCTATCGATCCGAAAGGAAAATTTTTTGTCAGTGGGAGCAGCGATAAAACGATTAAACTGTGGACAATGCGATCGAATCAACTTCTGAGAATCTTCAAAGGACATTCTGGAGAAATTCACAATTTAGCAATGAGTCCCGATGGCGAAATGCTTGCGAGTGCGAGTAGCGATCGAACGATTAAACTTTGGGATTGTAAAAAAGGGAAAGTTATTTGTACTTTTGGAGGAATGTTTTCCGGTCATTCTGATGTAGTTTCTTGCGTTACTTTTAGCCGAGACGGTCGAACGATCGCCAGTGGCAGTTGGGATCGCACCGTTAAACTCTGGGATATTCAAACCAAAAAAGAGATCGATACTTTAAAAGGATATGGCGAAAAGATTTATTCTCTTTCTTTACATCCGAATGGACGGATTTTTGCCAGTGGTGGACTCGATACTAACGTCCGTTTGCGCCAGATTCAAACAGGAAAATTAGTGAGATCCCTCAAGATGAATTCTGCAATTTTAACAGTTGCGTTTAGTCCTGATGGTAGGCTCTTAGTCACGGGGGGATATGACTGTACGATAAGATTGTGGTCTTTAGAAACAAAAGAAGAACCTTTGATTCTGCTCGGTCATGGCGATCGCATTTCTTCCCTCGCTTTCAGTCCTGATGGTAAAATTCTCGCGAGTGGGAGTTGGAATGGAATTATTATTCTTTGGAATGTTAAAACGGGTGAAAAAATTGTCAAACTAAAAGAAGATTCTGCCGATATTCTCTCCCTTGCTTTTCATCCAAGAGGAAAAATTTTAATTAGCAGCAGTGCCAATAAAACTATTCGAGTTTGGCAAAGCCTTCAATCAATGAAGAATTATCAATCGTAATCGATCGATATTTACTATCCAATATCTCTAAAACAGAGATTCGAATTCCGAGCGCAAACAATCGATATTGGCCAATCTCCCTACAATTAATTTATCTCCTTGCATTTCATCAAGTTCGAGTTTCCATTGTTTGATGTTTGCCTCGTGTCTCAACCAAAAATTGACAATCTCGCCAATTGCAGCATCCCAATCCCAATCGGGTTTTTGCCACACCATTTCTGTAGAATTGATAAAACTATCTAACGTACAATCGTAGCTCCCTAAATAGGCTTTAGAGCGATGGCGGGTTTGCTCGACTTTTTGTTGATATTGAAAAAATTGCACGGCAGAACTGACGCCAATGATATCAAATGAATAAGACATGACGAAGACTTATTAAGTTCTAAATTTCCTTTGCCTCTATTTTAAATTCTTTTTTGAGGTTGTAAGTATATGTTTTAACATTTTTTGATTTTTTCGATCGTGTTAAATTAGCACTCAAGCATCAAGACTGCTAACTTTTTCCTCTATTCTCTAGTCAAAAGGATAATTTTTCTTAGCACTCTCAGTTTTTGAGTGCTAATTTAGCTTGATAATTTGATTTATTTTACATCGTGCTAACCTAAATTGAAATTGCGATCTTCTCGGGGGGTTATGTGTTATTGGAAAAAAATACAATTGCCCTCTTTTAATTTAGGCGAATCCCATGCCAATCTCGCGATCGCTCTTTAACTGACGCATAGTAACGTGGGGCGTTCGCTATTGACAGCATAACCCACTCCCTTTATTATCACTTTTGTGTCAACCCCCTACAACATGAATGAATCGCAAAGTGTTAAAAACTCCGAATTTTCTCAAAGTTTTCCAGCGAAACCGATCGCGAGCCATTGTCGAACCGCGTTATTGGTTTGAATTTCTTTTCTACTGGCATTTTTCCGTTATTCCCACTATTTTACCGCGCGTTGTTTTTTTTATTGTTTTAAGCGCGATCGTTTCGGGACTCTATTCTCAACAAATTCCGATTGCTTTACCCTCTCAAACCAGTATTGTTTCCAGTCTCGTTCTCGGTTTGCTCCTCGTATTCAGAACGAATACCGCTTACGAACGATTTTGGGAAGGGAGAAAACAGTGGGGGGTTTTAGTCAATACCGTTCGCAATCTCGCCCGAGAACTTTGGGTGGGAATTGCCGAAGAAACCCTCCAAGATAAAACCGAGAAAATCGCAACGATTCGACTTTTACCGGCCTTTGCAATCGCCACCAAACTGCATTTACGCAATGAACCCATCGATGGCGAATTGGCAGAACTCATGTCCCCCGAACGCTGGGAGCAATTAAAACTCATGAATAATGCCCCCTTGGAAATTGCCTTGTGGATAGGAGATTATATTAAAAAACAATCCCAACGCGATCGCGTCGAGATGAGCTATTTACTCTCAATCCTGCAACTTCTCGAAACAATGGTAGATGTTTTGGGCGGATGCGAACGGATTTTAAAAACCCCCATGCCTTTAGCCTATTCAATCCATTTAAAACAGCTTTTATTTTTATATTGTTGCTGTCTGCCCTCGCAATTGGTCAGTGAATTCGGTTGGGGAACGGCAATTGTTGTCGCCATTATCAGTTTTACTGTCTTTGGAATTGAAGCGATCGGTCTAGAAATTGAAAATCCCTTCGGTCACGACCCGAACGATCTCCCTTTAGATACAATTTGCAAAACCATGAGAATTAATATCGAAGAACAATTGTTGATGAATGACAAGCAATAAATTGTCAAATCGTCTCACTCCTTAAATCCCAAACCGCAAACGCTTAATCTTTCTTTAAAGAATATCCGCAAAATGACCCTCCCCAATTTTTCCCCGAGAGGATACGCTTATAGTCAGTCACCAGTCACCAGTTACCAGCAACACTCTGAGGTCGTTACTCTGAGGTCGTTGAGCCAAGTTGAAACGAGCTTGCCGAAGAGCGGACACCGATTGGAAAACGGGAGACGGTTGCTAACAGCTGCGTCAATGAGGAGCGCAAAAGTCGAGCGATGAGCCAATCCAATCTTCTTCACCCCCACTGCACCCCCCGAAAACATTCTTTCACTTCCCTAGCTGCACCAAGCGCTCGCGGGAGAGGAATGTTAGTCGCGATCGACCCGAGTATTCCCGATTCTCAGCACCTCGAAATGGGGGTTCTCGACGAAGCAACGGTATTGCTCCTCGATCCCGAAGTGGATGGCATCGTGCAAATTAGCGAATATCTCGATCGCCATCCAAGATTTAGCAGCTTGCACCTCATCTGTCATGGCGCGCCAGGCAGTCTCTATATTGGCAATACCAAGCTCGATCTCGGTGGCTTAAAGACTTATCAACACTTGCTTTCCCATTGGCAAAACACCTTTGCGAACTTCGAGATACTGCTCTACGGCTGTCAGGTGGCGAAAGGAGAACGAGGACGCGCATTTGTTAACGCCCTCGGACAAATGACAGGAGCGGCGATCGCGGCTTCGGCAGATTTAACCGGAAATGCAGCTTTAGGCGGAACGCGGGCATTAGAGTGCCAAACAAAGGCGATCGCGACTCCCTTAGCCTTTAAAACCCATGTAATGACATCCTATTCATCGGTTTTAGCAACATTTAGCGCGAATAATACTAATGAATTAATTGCTAGACTGAATGACGCGAATAGAACGCCGGAAGCAGACATTATCAATTTGGCAGCCAATACCACCTTTGATTTAACCCAAGCGGAAATCATAGATGGGAACTATGGGGCAACGGGATTGCCTGTCATTTTGGATGATATTACGATTAATGGGAACGGTTCGACGATTCAACGCAATGGGGCTGCTCCCAACTTCCGCATTTTTCTCATTGCCGGACCCGGTACTGAGGGATTTAGCAATGGAAGAGGGAAACTCACCTTAGATAACGTTACGGTTAAAGGCGGACGAGTCGGTGCGGGTCCAAAAGCCTCTGATGACGGTGGCGGAATTTTGAATTCGGCAGGTGAATTAATTATTCGCAATAATTCCCTCGTCACCGAAAATTATGCTGAGGATGATGGTGGCGGAATACTCAATTTGGGAACGGGACAAGGATTGGCAAAAGTCACCATTGAAAACAGTACGATTAGCAGAAATACAGCTAGGGGCGATGCCCTTGATGATGGCGGAGCAGGGATTGATAACGATGGCAATAAGGATAGCAGTGCCCTCGGTGCCGAGATGATAATTATTAATAGCATGATTACGGAAAACCGACACCAAAATGGAAGCGGCGGCGGGATTCGTAACGTGAATGGCGGTGTTTTAACGATTCAAAATAGCCAAATTACCAACAATAGTTCTCCATTTGGCAGTGGAATTTCCAATGGTGCCGCATCTGGAGTAGTGGGAACGCGTTTAACCATCGGCAATACCAAAATTGAAAATAATTCTGGCGGCGGTTTGGACGTTCAAGATGCTTTTGATGACAGTATCGGGGGTCCGACGACAATTGTGAATGAAGGCGGCAATACGATTACCACCACCAATGCCCCCGAGTTACTCGCCAACCCGCCATCGATTCGCGTTTCCATCGACCCAAACGGCCCGACGATCGCTGACGGTCAACCGACTGCGATCGCCTTTGGCGAGATGACCCAAGGGGCAACGCAAACGTTTACCACCTTTAAGATTGAAAATCTCGGTTCGGATCCCTTGAACCTCGGCACGCCCACTCTTGTTGGACCATCTCCCAATGCTTTTGTTTTAGATACCCAAGGATTCCTTGCAACCCTCGGGGAAAATCAATCGACCACCTTTAAGGTTGCCCTGAAAACCGATACTCTCGGAACTTTTGACGCTGGGGTGAATTTTACGGCCAGCGATCCCCAAATTACCAATCCCTTCGATTTTCTCGTTGCCGGAACGATCGCCCCACCCGCTCCCGAAATTCGCGTTTCCATCGATCCCGACGGGACTCCCGTTTTAGATAATGCCCCCGCAGCGATCGCCTTGGGCAATAGCCCCTTTGGGGGAACGCAACCCTTTACCACCTTTAAAATCGAAAATATTGGCGCTCGAGCTCTGACCATCGCGACTCCCGCGTTGAAAGGTGGCGTCTCTTCTCCTTTCCTACTGGATACGACTGGATTTAACGACACCCTCGGACAAAACCAATCCACGACTTTTAAAGTTTCCCTGAAAACCGATCGCGTGGGGCAATTTGATGAGGAAATTACCTTTAACACCAACGATCCCAAAATTGCCGAACCATTTGAGATTAAGTTAAACGGAGCGATCGACCCAACAATGTTGGTGGAATTGGTGGACGATCGCGATCGGGTCATTCGCACCATCGTCGATGGTTCTCCCGTCCCGGTCAACCTCGGGGATCTCTTGCCCGAAACGACCGCCCAACCCGCCAAATTCCGCATTACCAACAAGGGAACGCAAAACATCGATTTGGGCATTCCCGCGATCGCCGGCGACGCCAACGCGTTTACTCTCGATACAACGGGATTTCTCAATAGTTTGCAGGCCAACCAATCCACCAGCTTTGCGATCGCCCTCAATGCCCCCAATTCAGGCACGTTTAACGGCAAAGTTGAATTTACCACCACTGATGCCAGTCTGGCCGCCCCACCTTTTGATTTTGCCATTCAGGGCAGTCTTCAACCTCAAGCGCCTCCTCCCCCCCCTCCTCCTCCCCTCGGTCAAGGACCCAACAGACTCGCATTCGATCGCGGGGGAAAACTGTTTGCGATCGGGACTGAAGGCGGCAATGCTCTAGAGTTACAGTTAACGGGAGAGGCTGCTAGCGAATTCTTGCAAATTGGCATTGCCTTTCAAAATGCCGATGGCAGTTTTGGTTCGCCCCAACCCCTTTTTGCCCCCCTTCCCGGTCGTTTTCGCCCCAATGGTTTTAACGCCAGCGCTCAAAAATTCTTGCGTCCCAATCTCAACCCCGGCCAGCAGTTTCGCATTATTCTGCAAAACATTGACGGCGGCACGCTTTCGGTAGAACCGGAGGTGGTAGAAACGGCCAGTGGAGAATATTCTCTGCGCTTTACCCAAGGGGTGGTGTTAACCGTGCGCCAAACGGTTGCTCAACCCCCTCGCGGCATTGGTGCCTTACAGGAACAAGGAAACGAAATCTTCGATCTGCGAGAACTTTCCGGGTCGGTTCGCGGAAACTTTAGCGTTTATCGAGAAGCGGCTTTTGATAATACCGTCGGATTTTACGAAATCGACGATACGAATGGGACTGTGGGCGGTTTAGCACCGGGGGCGGCAGGTTATGCTTTAGCTGCACTAGAAAGGCGCGTTAGCGGTTTGGATTTAGCCGTCACCAATCAAGGAACGGCGGGTTTCTCTGCCGATTTGTCGGGCGGGAAGATGTATGCGCCATTTATTGTGATTGATGGAACGGTAGAGGAATTCTTGAATGATAATCCTAATAATTCTGCTAGTGAGGATGTAGTTGCTTATTTTCTCTATCAAGCGGCCAATTTTGATAATACCGATCACATTCGTTTATTAGGACAAAATACCTTTGGTTTTGAAGATATGAGGAATGGCGGCGATCGCGATTTTAATGATGTAATCGCCGTGGCCGAGATCGGTTAAACTCCTCGATCGATTTTGAATTTTGAATGGATTTCATCCTCCCCAATACATGGTTTTGCGTTTTGGCGTTTTGCGGACGATAAAATGACAGAGAAGAGCGTGAACGCTACCGACGCGATGGCCGACGGTGGGAGCGGCCACTTCTATCACCAAGCGCACGGTAAAACGTTTTTCGCCTTTCGCCGCTCCGAGCAAACTACTTTTAGAAAACAAGGGGGAGGCAACAACCAAACCTTTATCCGTGGCTTTCATGGCACTTTCTACGGTGAGTTGAGCTGCTAAACCTTGAGTAGGTGCCATTAAACTATAGGTTTGTCCTTGGGACAGATCGGAAAGCCCTGGAACAATACGAATGATACGTTGAGCCATACCTTGAAAATCGGTTAAATTGCACCGTTCCCAATTCACGTAAATCGTTCGCGCGTCAGTTTTATTGGCGACCGTCATAGATAGGGTTTTTAATTGGTCTGGCTTATAGCACGATTTAAACTTGAAAGCGATCGCGATCGCATCCTGTAATTGCTGTAATTGTAATTGTTCGTTTAAAGAGGCACTATCAAAATCAACACTAATAAATTCATCCAAATCCAACCACATCGCATAAAAAACGCGAGCTGCAATAATCAAATAAACAACCAAGACAAGCAACCCAAACATTTTTTAACGAACAATTATCTATCAATGAGGAAGTGAAGGATAGTAACCAACAACCAACAACTAACAACCCACGACTAATTTTAGGCTGTTTTGTTGAGCAATGAGTAAATTTTGAATGCCTTCTTGGGCAACATCCATAATACAGTTGAGGCGATCGCGATCGAAACTGCCCGATTCTGCCGTCCCTTGCACTTCGATAATATCTAAATTGCCCGTCATGACAACATTAAAATCTACATCGGCGGTAACATCCTCGAGATAATTCAAATCCAAAAAGACTTCTCCTTCAATTAAGCCCACGGAAACCGCCGCAACGGGGTGGCAAATGGGAGATTTTTCCAACTCTCCTTTTTCGATAAGAGTTTGCAACGCCAAAACGAGAGCGACATATCCTCCCGTAATCGAAGTCGTGCGCGTTCCCGCATCGGCTTGTAAAACATCCGCGTCAATTGTAATCGTGCGCTCTCCCAGCATCTCCAAATTGAGAGCTGCCCGAAGACTGCGACCGATCAGCCGTTGAATTTCTTGGGTGCGTCCGGACAATTTGAGAACCTCTCGGGCTTGGCGTTGGGGAGTAGCACTGGGCAGCATGCGATATTCTGCCGTCAGCCAACCGCGATCGCTTCCAGCAAGAAATTGAGGCACTCCAGGGGAAATACTCGCGGTACAGAGAACTTTTGTCTCGCCGCAATGCGCTAAAACCGATCCGGCGGCAAAACTGGTGAAATGGCGTTCAAATTGGATGGGGCGCAGTTGATTGGGAGCGCGACCGTCGGGACGTTGCCAAGGCATAATTATTCAGATCGATCTGTATCGTTTTATCCAGCATAATTGCCGAGGGGAATTTTTTCGATCGAGATTTAGGTTTTCGCAAGATTTCCGCTTTTTTTGAATGGGTGAATTTTGAATTGTTCGGCAATTGTTAAGATTTAAGTTGTCGCAAGATTTCCGCTTCTACGTCAGCCGGAGTTCCTGCCGCATCGATGGTGAAGAGTTTGCCACGACGGGCGTAGTATTCCAAAATGGGAGTCGTGCGCTCTCGAAACTGTTGGATGCGTCGTTGCAAAATTTCGAGAGTATCATCGGGGCGACCTCGAGCGAGAGAGCGTTCGAGTTCGATCGCCGGGTCGAGTTTGAGGTAAATTGCCCCATACAAATCCTGTTTGAAATCTTCGAGGAGAAATTCCAATTCCTCGGCTTGAAAAGCAGTACGAGGATAGCCTTCTAGCAACCAGCCCTTGTTGGCATCTTCCTGCAACAAGCGCAAGCGCATGAATTGAATCATGATCTCGTCGGGAACGAGTTCGCCCTTGGCAACGTGGGATTTCGCTTTGACCCCGATAAAGGTGTTTTTAGCGATCGCATCCCGCAAAATTTCCCCCACGGAGATCCCCGGTAAGTTTAGCGCTTTGCTCAATCGTCGCAGTTGCGTCCCTTTCCCCGAACCGGGTCCTCCCAACATAACCAATCTCACCGCATTATTCTCCTGCGCCTTTACTCATCCTAGGATATCGTTATTTCAATTATCAATTATCAATTATCAATTATCAATTTGAGTTTATGTTATCGATACGCTTGCAATGGGGAGCAGTTGTCGCCTTCGGGACTGTTTTTATTTTTGCTTCCTCTCTCCGCGCTCAAATTTTGCCAGAAGAAGCGTTTGAGTCCGATTCTCCCATGTCGCAAATCAATTTTGCTTCCGATTTGCGAGATATTTCCCCAACGGATTGGGCATATCAAGCACTGAGAGATATAATCACTCGCTATGATTGCTTGGCAGGATATCCAGACAATACCTATCGAGGCAATTCCTCTCTCACTCGCTACGAATTCGCGACGGCGGTAAATGCCTGTTGGCAACGAATGGAGAGATTAATTGCAAGAGCTGGCATCGAATCGATCCGCAGCGAAGATTGGAAGGCGATCGCGCAACTGAGGCAGCAATTTAACCTAGAGATTGCTCTATTTCGAGGGCGCACGGATGGTTTGGAAGCACGCACGCAGGAGTTAGAGGCGATTCTCTTTTCAACGACTGCAAAACTGACAGGAGAGGTGATTTTTGCGGGTAGCGAGGTTTTTGGGGCAAATAATATTACTAATATTCTTCGCGATCGCGTCGATGCCGATACCGATGCAACGGTGCAGTACCGATCTCGTTTTAATTTCGATGCCAGTTTTTACGGACGCGATCGCCTGCGAACTCAACTTTCTGCCAGTAATGCCATTCCCCTTTTCGCTTCGGGAGGAGATACGGGGGGAACGGATGCGGCGAGTTTGCTCTATTCTAATGACGGTCGCCTTGCGTTGGATACTTCGACGGTTAGCGAAAATACTAATTCTGTTTTTCTCGATCTGTTGAGTTATCGCTTTCCTCTCGGTCAAAATACAATGGCACATATTTTTGCGACGGGAGGCTCTCACTTTAACTATGCAGAGACTTTAAATCCTTATTTAGACGATCGTAATGGGGGCAAGGGAGCGATTTCTCGTTTCGGACAGCGCAATCCTATCTATGCGATCGGGGGTGATGGGGCGGGAATGGGCATCAATCATCGCTTTGGGAACAATTTTCGGGTCGATTTAGGCTATTTGGCAAATAATGCCAATGATTCCAATGCGGGTTTATTTGAGGGGAATTATTCTTTACTCGGACAAGTCGTTTTGGGTTCTCCCGATTCGTTGCAATTGGGTTTAACCTACGTCCACAATTACAATAGCGCGAATTCTTTTCGTTTTGGAGGCAGTGGTACGGCTACGGGATCATTTTCTGCAAATCTCATTCCTGTGGCTTTAAATGCCAATACCGAACGTTCTGACGGCGTTTTCGATACGCCTACCGTTACTAATTCTTACGGATTGTCATTATTTTATCCCTTCAGCGATCGCATGACAATTTCGGCATGGGGGGGATTAACCAAGGCGACTTTTATCGAGTTTGGCGAGGGGGATATTTGGAACTACGCGATCGCTTTGGCTTTTCCCGATCTGGGGAAAAAAGGCAATTTAGGGGCGTTAATTTTTGGGGCAGAACCGACGCTTAAGGGAGTGCGATCGCAAGGCAATCCCGTCTCTTTATTCGATCGCGATGAGGTGTGGCATTTGGAAGCATTCTATCGCTATCAAGTTAGCGATCGGGTTGCTTTAACGCCTAGTATTATTTGGTTGCCCGCACTCAATCAGAATTCGAGTAATGATGATGCGTTTATTTTTAGTTTGCAAACCCATTTTGAACTTTAATTACACTTTTTTCTCAACCATGTTGATTATTGCATGATATTGCGGTATAATATAGGATCAAAAAGGTTAAGTTTTACTTTGTGAGCTTACCCTAACCAAAAATCTTTAATACACAGGTAAAATCATGACAATAGAAAAAGAAGAATCAGAAAGTAATATACTTGAAATTCTCAAGGCCGACGATTTAAACAATATTTATTTTAACGAGTTTGGTCTTGGAGTCTCTAAAAATGACGTTTTAATTGTATTAAGACGTAATGGAAAACCAGAAGCAATTATCAATACTTCGCATATTACGGCAAAGTCTTTTGTCTCTGCTTTAAATGAAGCACTGAAAGGGTTTGAAGACAATACAAATTATACAATCCCTATTTCAGATGAAATTGAAAAACAAATGGAGCAAAACAATGACACGAATGACAATCTATAAAGAGGATTTCAGTATTCCACTTTCTTTCAAAGAAGAAAATTCTCATTTCGTCAAAACAACTGAATCTTATACTAATCTAAAATTCAATACTTTCAATAAAAATGAGTTTACGTTTTCTGACTACAGAACACGAAACATAAGTCATCTAGTTTCTCTGCAAAATAAATCTAAACAAATCAGTAAAGATACATTAGATAACTTGTTTATTTTTGAAGAAATATTGAACTACAGTCTTAATTTTGTTAAGTTGAAGGATGACTATTTTTCTCAACGAATTCGCAAACTAAAAGAGTTGTGCGACCTAGAAGATGATTACGATCTTTCTTTGAGATCGCTGAAAACATTATGTCTTTTTCTTGGCTCTCTAGAAAACATTTCTAAGCCTAACAGTTTAACAGTGAGTGAAGATGGTCTTTTCTATATGAGATGGAAAAAAGACAAGGAAAATGGACTTACTGTGCGATTCAAAGAAAATTACTTTGTAGATTATGTTATCTTTCAGCCAAGTTTGTATATCAATAAACGAATTATATTAAATAATTCAATGTATGTTCTAGATTTGATTGATTATCTTGATCGTCTAAAGATAGAACTTCACCACCAATAGGAAAATGACAGAAATTGAAACTGGAAATGTTACACGCCATTGTAGGCCATCAACTTTAGAGGATGATGTTCCAATTCCATTTGCTTTTAAAAAGAGACCAGGAGAAAAATATCTATCTGTTTATTGGTTGGATTGGTTTAACAAGAGCACCGAAAAAGAAAACATTATAGAAACTCGAAACTATATGGAAACAAAAGCAAGGTTCAAATGTAAATCTAATGGTTCTTTTGCTGTTCTCAATATAGAACAATCCAAAGAATATATTTTTGAAGAACTTTCTGAGGTGATGTCCTATAAAGCAGAAAACTTGCCCCATTGTGGTATTTATCACGATGCTGACGATCTCCTTATTGCTGAGTTACTTGTTGATTGCGTCTGCAACAATTATCTTGTTAAGGAGCTAGACGATCGCAACACCTCCCCCTCATCCTCATCTTAAACAGCGATCGCTTCTGCTTCAATTTCCACCAACATATTCGAATCCACCAAGCGACTCACCTCTACCATAGTCGAAGCGGGACGAATCTCTGCAAAAAACTCCCCATGCGCCCGTCCGATCGCTTCCCAGTCATCGATATTTGTAACATACATTCGCGTTCTCACCACATTTTGTAAACTAACTCCCGCTTGTTGTAAAGCAGATTCAATATTTTTCAAAGTTTGTATCGTTTGCGCGTAAGGATCGCCAATTCCTACAATATTACTATTTTCATCCGTCGCCGTCGTCCCGGAAACATACACCATATTTCCCACGCGAACCACCCGAGAATAACCGACAATGGATTCCCAAGATCGTCCGCTACTAATGTTTTGTCTATTCATATCATTTGTTATTAGTTGTTGACTTCTTCCCTCTTGCACTCCCCCTCTTTGGAGGGGGTTGGGGGGTGGGTTTGGGTTGTAGATATAGATTACTCTTTACAACTGAACCAATCTTACCAGTTTTTGGCGCAGGGTTTCCAAACCAATGCGATCGCAGGCTCCAATAAATAAAGCATTGGGATACTCTTCTTTTGCCTTTGTCAGCGTTTCGCTATCCGTGCAATCTAACTTATTAAAAACTAACAGAATCGGCCCCGGAACTGAAGGCATTTCCCCTAAAATTTGTCGCACCGATCGAATGTGACTTTCCCATGCAGGATGAGACAAATCCACCAAATGTAACAGCGCATCTGCTTCCGTCACTTCCTCCAAAGTTGCCCGAAACGCATCCACCAAAGCAGGAGGAAGTTCGTGAATAAATCCCACCGTATCGGTTAGCAATAAATGGAAAGGTTTTCCCATTTCTGGATCGTTAACTGTCAAACGCCGCGTCGTGGGGTCGAGAGTTGCAAATAAGCGATCCTCTGCATAAACCTCTGCATTCGTCATCGCATTCAATAACGTCGATTTTCCTGCATTGGTGTAACCCACGATCGCCACAGAAGGAACATCCCGATTTTGTCGTTTCTGGCGCAGTCGCGATCGGTGCGCTTGTAACTCGTTGACCTCCCTTTGCAGGCGCGTCAGACGGCGCTGAATAGCGCGACGTTCCGTTTCTAACTTGGTTTCCCCCGGTCCTCTAGTTCCAATTCCCCCCCCCAACCGGGACATGGCCAAACCTCGACCCGTCAAGCGTGGTAACATATATTCCAACTGTGCGAGTTCGACTTGCAATTTCCCGGCGCGAGATTGAGCGCGTTGGGCGAAGATATCGAGAATCACTTCCGTGCGATCCACCACTCTCACTCCAATTTTGCGTTCGAGATTGCGTGCCTGTGCGGGGGAAAGATCGCGATCGAAAACTGCTAAAGTTGCCCCTACGGTCTGCACTGCGAGGGCGATTTCCTCAACTTTTCCCGCCCCGACGACGGTTTGCGGATGGGGTTGGGTGCGTTTTTGCGAGAGCACCCTGACTGCTTCGCCTCCCGCCGTATCTACCAAGCGTTCTAACTCCATTAAACCGTTATTAAAAGCACGATCGCTCATCTGTTGGGTTTGCAGTCCGATAATCGCCACGCGATCGCGATCCTCGTCCACTTCAAGAGCAATATATTCCCGGCGAAATTCTTCTTCGAGTCCTTCTACCAACTCGAGAAAATTCTGATCCGACAAGACATCCAAACTTAATGGAGGAGAGAGCATCCAATAAATAGGCTTGCTACCATTGCGTTCGGTTTGGGGAATGAGGTGAGAGTAATAGGTATCGCCTACATATCCGGTTGCCCCGCCGCCGCGCCGTTGAAATCCTTCTCCCGTTAAATTCAGCGTCACTAAAGCATCCAAGCGTTGAATGACCATCGCCGTCAAACTGGCTGTATGAGGGGGATCGGGTTTTAAGTTTGTGGCAATGCAGCGAATGCCGCACAAACGTTCTGCACCGTAACGGGGAAGTTCGAGAGGAGGAATTTGGGTTTGACGCGGAGACCCCACTCCCACGCGAATGACTTGTCCTCGACGGTTGACATAAGCGCAGACATTCTCTTGAATCTCAGTACTGATAGCGGCGAGTCGTTGGGCAAATTCTGGCGTGGTCAGGCAATCTTGAGGTAAGCGTTGTTGGTAAAGTCGCTTTAGTTCTTTGGTCTGACTGGGTTTGAGTCCTTGAGTGCTGCCGTAGATAGTTTCGATAAGCGCGTTCTCCAATGCTTCGATTTATTTATTTTAACCAATGAGAAAAAACGTGGTGGCAAAATTTCTGTTAATTTCAATACCAATTTGTTTGGGGTGGGTTCTGAAATTGCGATTGGAAAGCGATTAGGATAAACCCTCTGTAATAAGAGATTGCGATCGCCCCAACGAGATTCGCAGATTTTCCCATTTGGGGAGGTCGCTTGGTAAAATTTCCCTAGAGTCAAAGAATTTTGTTGCAGCGATCGGAGGCAAGTAAGTCTGTGGAATGTCCGAAATGTAAAAATGCCGTCCTACTCGACAGCCAATTACCCGGAAAAATTCCCGTGAAGCGGTGTTCGGAGTGTAAAGGAATATGGATTTCCAGCAAACATTATCGAGACTTGCAGCACAAACAGCCGCAAAAACAGGCAACCCCCGATTTACTTCAGCAAAAAATAGATATTCCTTTTACGCCTTCCTCCGTCGATGGTAGAGCTGGGTTGTGTCCCGAATGCGGTCGCTATCTTTCTCGTGCTAAAGTCAAATACCGACAGCCTTTTTTCATCGAATACTGCCAAGAATGCGGCGGATTTTGGCTCGATGAGGGAGAATGGGATGTGTTAAGTGCTTTGGGATTGAGCAGTTCTCTGGAACAATTTTTCGATCGCCAGTGGCAAATGCAAATGCGAGAACAAGAATCTCTCGCTAACGAACGCCAAACTCTAATCGATAAACTGGGTGAAGATTTGGCAAGGGTCATTTTTGCCCTTGGCGATCGCTTGGTCGAACATCCCAATGGCGATTACGCCTTGGCCTATTTAATGCGAAAGGCAGCTAATAATATGGACATGCAAGAATTTAAAAAGTTTAAAGAAGAAAAATTCGATCGAGACCATTAATTCAGTCACCAGTTACCAGCGATGCCCTGAGCTTGCCGAAGGGTCACCAGTTACCAGTTACCAGTTATAGACTTTGTAATGTCCGATCTTTTGCGCGTTGAAAATTTACGGGTTGCTTATCCCACTCGTCAGCCCCGAGAAACAATTGATTGGGCAGTCGATGATGTTTCTTTTACCCTCAATGCAGGGGAAAGATTGGGATTTGTGGGAGAATCGGGGTGTGGAAAATCAACCTTGGGACGTGCTTCCATGCGACTCTTACCCTCTGCAACGCGTATTGAAGGACGAGTGAGTTTTGCAGGAAAGTCGGTTTTCGACCTCGATCCCGGCGAATTGCGTCAATTTCGCGGGGAAGTTGTCGCTTTGGTGTTTCAAGATCCCATGACGCGCCTCGATCCGTTAATGACTATTGGCGATCACTGCATTGAAACGTTACTGTCCCATCAATCCCAACTCTCCAAAAAAGAAGCCAAAGACAAAGCGATCGCCACCCTAGAAGCCGTGAGAATCAAGGGCGATCGCTGGTCGCAGTACCCTCACGAGTTTAGCGGGGGAATGCGTCAGCGCGTCGCGATCGCCCTGGCTCTCCTCCTCGATCCCAAACTCATCGTCGCCGACGAACCCACCACCAGTTTAGATGTCACGGTAGCTTCGGAAATTTTGCAGGAATTGACCCGCTTGTGTCGCGAACGAGATTTGGCACTCTTGCTCATTTCCCACGATCTGGCCATGGTAGGGGAATACTGCGATCGCGTGGCGGTCATGTATCGCGGAAAAATGGTGGAAACTGGGAAAACTCGCGAAATTTTATCCCATCCCCAACACGATTACACGCGATCGCTTCTCGCAGCAGCATTGCACATTCAAGTCACGGAAGAAAATGGAAAAATAACCCAACAAGATGAAGCGTTAACATCCCCTCTTGAAAAAACGCCTTTACTAGAAGTTCAAGATTTAAAACAGCACTACGTCCTCGAAAGTAACTTGTTACAACAGCTTTTTACCGGGCAAGACACGCAAACAATTAAAGCCGTTGATGAAGTCAACTTTACACTCTATCGAGGGGAAATTCTTGGTTTGGTCGGAGAGTCCGGCTGCGGCAAAAGTACCCTCTCCCGCACGATTTTACAATTGGTTTCCCCAACTTCCGGACGCATTCAATGGCAGGGACGAGACATTACCTATTTAAGCGTTAGCGAACTTCGCCTCCTGCGCCGCCAGATGCAGATGATTTTCCAAGATCCCCTCGCCTGTTTGAATCCTTTGATGCGGGTAGGAGACGCGATCGCGGATCCTTTATTCATCCATCAACTCGCCACACCCGCAGAAGCTCGCCAAAAAGTTGAAACCATGTTGGAGAGAGTGGGACTGACTCCTGTAAAAGAATATTATCATCGTTATCCTCGAGAACTATCGGGAGGACAGCAACAGCGAGTCGCGATCGCTCGCGCCCTCATCGTTCAACCCCAATTGTTAATTTGCGATGAACCCGTGAGCATGTTAGATGCGAGCGTGCAAACCCAAGTTCTTGACTTGATGCAGGAACTCAAAGATGAATTCGATCTGACCTATCTCTTTATTACCCACGATCTTTGGGTCGCGCGATTTTTATGCGATCGTATTGCCGTCATGAATTCTGGGACAATCGTAGAACTCGGCGAAACCGAGCAAATTTTTAGCGATCCGCAACATCCCTATACAAAAACCCTTTTAAATGCTGCTCCTTTATTAGAAGCACAACCCCCTCAAACTCGAGAATAAAGGGAACTACGCAAAGTCATTCTCTTAGATTGAGAAGTGAAAGCGTCTCGATCCTGTAAATAGGAAGACCATACAAAATCGTTACGCAATTTAGCGTAAGAAATTGCGCGATCGCGTAATTCCGTGTTACCTTGGATGCAAATCGCAAAAAGATCGACGAAACTGCGATCGTTACAGTAAAAACCACGATATTCTCGAAGCAGAGAATTTTATTGTTTAGCCAAGTTCATAATTTCCTTAAAAAAGACCAGAGAAATATAAAGAGTTAGTCAAGAAGCCATTTTGCGGTTGCATTTCCCTAGCAGGCCCCGTATCTTGATAAATAAGCGCAGGGAAAAACTTCTACAGGGTGTTAACAAGCGTCTCCGCCAGACAAAAAAATATATAAACGTATTTGAGTCGGGAGAAGCGGGATTTTACAAAAAGCAATAACTACAAAAGTTATTCGCCACTTCTACTAACTCACAAAATCTAAATCGCGCGACCCCCATTCTTGAAAAACATAAACTAACTCTTCTAGCATTATTGAGGTACTTACCATGACCGTTCAATCCATCTTCTCTAAAGTTACTAAAGCTGCCGTTGCTCTCCCCATCGTTGCTGCCGGTCTTGCTTTCAACGTTGGCTCTGCCGAAGCAGGTGCTCTCATCGGAAGTTTCCAAATTGATAATAATGACACCTTGATTAATTTGACAAAGAACGAAATTGATTTTGTTCATCCGGATTACGATCCTGATGGTTTCATTGCGCTTAAAGCTCAAACGCAAAGTTTCGTCGGTATTGAAACTGCATTTATCAAGGATCTCATTCCCATCGATTTAGCTCCTATTGAAAATTTCTTCCTCTTCGATGATGGCTCTTCCTTTGATGTTGTGCAAAATGCTGGATTAAAGGTGGAAAATTCTAATCCTTTTGCGACTGGACTCGTAGATTTGACTGTTGCTTTAGCAGGAATATTTGAAAGCAGCACTGGAGAAAAATCTCAAGGTGTAGCCAATATAACCTTCCAGTTTGGCGAACAGGGTCTTACAGCCAATAAATTTATCACCGATCTCAATAATGGGCGAGAATTTAAAAACCTTACCTTGTCGGGTACTGCCATTGCGATCGCGGAAGTTGTCGATGTTCCCGAACCCGCTACCATCTTAGGATTATTAGCTGTTAGCGGACTTGCTGGAACTGCTATCCGCAAGCGCAAAGAAGAAGCCGATGCTTAAATAATAGCTTCCCGTTTCTAAACCGCAAATCTACAACTTTGAAACCCAACTTGTAAAAAAGTTGGGTTTCATCAATTTTTCAACTTCTGTTATACTAACCTTTACCTTTACATTCCGATACAAATTGCGGCAACTACTGAGAAATGATGGGGCAATTGTCAAGTGCTAAGAGGCACTTTGCAAAGTGTCACCTCGCGCTCCAGAGCAGAATCGATCGATCGACATAATCTAGTTGTGTGTGAGGAAAAGCAACAACGAGAAAAGAAGTTGGGGTCGAAACACGGCAAGACTCCCAACCTCTTTTCAAGTTGAAATGATGCGTGAGTGACAGGGAGCGACCTCAAATTGGGGTCGCTCCCTTATTTCGCATTCTATTCATTTTTTCCTATTCATTTTTCCAGTTTGGCAAGAGGAAAGGCCAAATCTCCAGCTTTGCTCGTTTTCAATCCTGTCCCTACAAGAGCTTCTACAAATTTCACTGCAATTCTTACCCCATCAATAACCGGAATACCCAACTCTAGAGAAATCGAGTCCGCCAAATCTGCCATACCCGCACATCCCAGAACGATCGCACCGCATTCATCTTCTTCTAGAGCAAGACAGCATTCGGCTACAATAATATCTTTGGCTCGCTCCTCCCCTTCCAAGTCCAAAACTGCGAGATTTGTTGCTCGAATGCGGCTGCAAAATTTTGTCATGCCGTAAATGTGCGGCGATGATTTTCGTATGGCTGAGAGTCGTGACAATAGAAAAACGAGTAGAAATCATGCTCGCTGCGTGCATGGCAGCTTCAGCAATGCCGATAGCAGGACCCGTTGCCAGTTCTCTTGCAGCGAGGAGTCCGGGATCGCCAAAACAAGCAATAACATACCCATCCACTCCCTCGAGTTCTCCCGATCGCACTTCTTCGAGAATACCGGAGATGCTCATCGCTTCGTCGTAATGGCCTTCAATAGAAACGGGGCCGCGTTGAGGGTTGCACGCAATAATTTCCGTACTGGGAGAAGCGACGGATCGAGCAGTCGCAGCGATCTTCTCGGTCATGCTGGTGGTAGTGTTGGGGTTGATAACTTTGATTTTCATGGGTGAGCGGTGCGATCGCTTTTACAATAGAATAAAGCCATTTTGGACAGAGAGTATTATGTTACGGGATCTGAGAATTCAAAATTATCGCTTTGATGCCACTAAACAAGAAGATGAAGAAGAAGAAAATAATCGTCCCAAAGCCTTCATTCATACTTGGTTAGCTTGGCAAGAAGTACCGGGAATGCCAATGGGACAAGCAATTACCGCTAGAGTATTAGGAAATGGTTCTGAAATTGCTCCCCACTTCCATCATTGGTTGACCGATTTGTTTAGATAATTAAAGTTATGGATATTCGCATCCGCTTGGCAAAATCTGAAGAATTAGAGAAACTTATCGAACTACAATCAGAAGCATTAAGAGTGCTTTCTGTGACAGATTATACGGAAAAAGAAATTGAAATACTTGTACAAACTCAAGCTAGAGCAAGAAAGGGCTGTCAAGAAATTGTATTTGTCGCAGAACAACAACCAACACTTCGGCTCCGCTCAGTGCAGGCAACTAACAACAAAATTATTGGCTTTTCTTGTTTATCAGCAAACTCGCGAGATATTAACGGGATTTATATTCATCCCGATCGCATTCGCCAAAAAATTGGCACAAAATTATTACAAGCACTTGAAGAAGCGGCTATTGCTAAAAATTACCGAAAACTTTGGGTCAGTTCGTCTCTCAATGCCATTAAATTTTATCAAGCTAACGGTTATCAAAAACACTTTTTTCAGCGTTTGCGGCTGAATAAAACGCCGATTTCTGTTGCCATCATGTCCAAACAATTAATTCCCCCAACAGAAGCAGAGAAGATAACGAAGAGAATCATTTTAGCGATCGCAATTCTCGTTATCATTTTTGTTATCGCTATCGTCTGGAATTTTTAAAATAAATGCAAACTCGAGCGTTCAAAAGCGTTAAGTTTTTTAACATTTTTCGCTCTATCGTCCTTTAACTTCAAGAGATTGCGGTAAGAGTAACGCAAACCCCGACTAATTGTTCTGTATGAATGTTCTCCTCAAGATTTGGAAGCGAAGATCGAGATTAACGCGGATTGCAATTTTAGCGATCGCGACTCTCACCATCCTTCTTACCTGTATTTTGCCCGTTTTGACCCAGCAGCGCGTCAAAATTACCGTGATGATGCAGGCCCTCGAAGCCGCACAATGGCAGCCAATGGAGGCAAAATTTGAGGCAGAAAACCCCGATATCGACCTCGAAATTATCGAGGCCCCTAATGCCACTAATCTCGTGGAAGATTTATATACTTCAGCCTTTCTATTGGGGGATTCTCCCTACGATCTTGTCTATCTCGATATTGTTTGGGTGCCGAAATTTGCCGCCGCAGGTTGGTTGCAGGATCTCAATCAATTTATTAGCGAAGATGAACTCGCAGCTTTCTTAGATGGGGATGTCAACGGCGGAAAATATCAAGAAGGATTGTATCGAATGCCTTTTCGATCTGACGGTGGCATGCTTTATTATCGCAGCGATCTGCTGGCAGAAAATGGCTACGATCCCCCAGAAACCTTTGCAGAATTAATCGATATTTCTCGGGATTTGCAGGAGAAAGGCGTTGCGAAATGGGGCTACGTTTGGCAGGGGAGACAGTATGAAGGATTGCCGGCTATGTTTGTGGAAATTCTCGCCGGATTTGGGGCGTATTGGGTGAATCCAGATACTTTAGAAGTGGGATTGGACTCGGAGAATGCGATCGCGGCGGTCGAATTTCTACGCGAGACTATTGATGAGGGGATTTCTCCTCCGGGGGTTACCACTTATGCAGAAGAAGAAACTCGCCGACTTTTCCAAGGCGGAGAAACAGTTTTTTTGCGAAACTGGCCTTATGTTGCCGGACTTGCTTCCCAATCGGATATTGCCGGAAAATTTGCCCTCAAACCAATGGTACATCAGCCGGGATATCCAAGCGGTGCCTGCCAAGGTGGGTGGGGTTTGGGAATGTCTGCTACGACAAAACACCCTGAAGAAGCATGGCGGGTTATCGAATTTATCAGTAGCGAAGAGACGCAACGAGAATTTGTTTTAGAAACGGGATATTTACCCAGTCGGCGATCGCTATTCAACGATCCCGCAATTGTCGCGAAATACAGTTACTACCCCCAACTTTTAGAAGTTGTTGAAAATTCGGCACTCCGTCCGCCGATCGCTCAATACGCTCAAACATCGGATATTTTACAACGCTATTTGAGCGCGGCTTTAACCAATACCATGAGTGCAGAAAAAGCGATGAAAGCCGCAGCTGCCGAAACTCGTCGTTTGTTAGCAAGATAGCTTGAGAAGAAGTCGGAAGTTTTCGGAAGTACGTAATAATCGATCGATTACCCATTATTTATTATCAAAAACATGGAAATAGATACGATTCGGAAACGAGAAAAACAAACGGGATGGCTATTGATTGCTCCCGCTTTACTCATTTTAGCGTTAGTCTTTGTTTATCCCATCGCCCGTGCTTTTTGGTTGAGTTTATTTACCCAGAATTTGGGAACTCAACTCGAACCCGTTTTCTCGGGGTTGAATAATTATAGCAGGATGTTCGGGGATGGACGATTTTGGCAAAGTTTGTGGAATACAACGGTTTTTACTGCTGTTAGTATTTCCTGCGAATTAGTTCTCGGTATGACTTTCGCTCTCGTCCTCAATCAAGCCTTTTTTGGTCGAGGATTTGCGAGGACTGCGGCCTTAATTCCTTGGGCATTACCGACAGCAGTAATGGGACTGGCTTGGGCATGGATTTTTAACGATCAATATGGTGTGATTAACGATCTTTTATTGCGGCTGGGAATCATTAGCGAAGGAATAACATGGCTGGGAGAACCCACGCGAGCAATGTTTTCCTTAATCGTTGCCGATGTTTGGAAAACAACGCCATTTATTGCCTTGATTTTATTGGCGGGTTTGCAATCGATTTCTAGCGATCTCTATGAAGCGCATGCTATTGATGGAGGAACACCCATTCAGAGTTTCCAACAAATTACGCTGCCTTTGTTAGCACCACAAATTTTAATTGCGCTTCTCTTTCGTTTTGCTCAATCTTTTGGCGTATTCGATTTAGTCCAAGTGATGACAGGAGGAGGACCTGCCGGATCGACGGAAATGGTTTCGATTTATATCTATGCCACCGTGCGCCGTTATTTAGATTTTGGCTATGGTGCAGCTCTTGTTACCGTAACGTTTTTGCTGTTAATTTTCGCCGTGGCGATCGCGGCTTTCTTTTTATCCAAATCTCGCATTAATATTTCTGGAGAACGCTAAACCATGACTGGCACCGATTCTACTCATCAAAAAGCGCTCAACTGGAATAAAATTTTACTCTGGCTGGGGGTTATTTTCCTGATTCTCTTTTGTCTCGCCCCTCTACTCTGGCAAATTTTAACTTCCTTGAAAACTAATGAGGCGATCGCACAACTGCCAACAGTTTATCTTCCCAATTTCCAACAACTCACTTTCACCCAGTATGCAGTTTTAGGGGGAAAATTTCTGCGCTATATGCTCAATAGTGCTTTTGTTTCTTTGACCTCCACCTTGATTTGTTTGGCAGTCGGCGCACCTGCTGCTTATACTTTAGCGCGCTTGAAAATACCGGGAGAGCAAATTATTCTAGCTTGCATTCTCATTGTGAGTTTATTTCCTTACGTTCTCCTCTTTTTGGGATTGTTAGAACTGGTGAAATTTTTTGGCTTGGGGAATAACTATCTTTCTCTAATCGTTCCCTATACGGCCATTAATTTACCCCTAACGATTTTGGTGTTACGCAGTTTCTTTCAACAACTCCCCAAAGATCTAGAAGATTCGGCTCGCATTGACGGTTACGATACTATACAAATGTTATTGCAAATTGTCTTGCCGATGACCGTTCCCGCGTTAGTTACGACAGGCATTCTAGCCTTTATTTTTGCGTGGAATGAGTTTATTTTTGCCCTCACATTCATCACGCAAGACACATTGCAAACCATTCCCGTTGCGGTTTCTAAAATTGGGGGAGCCAGTGCTTTTGAAATTCCTTACGGTCCGATCGCAGCAGCTACTATTCTGGGGACTTTACCTCTCGTGGTTTTGGTTCTCGTTTTCCAACAGCGTATCGTTCAAGGGATTACTGCAGGTGCGGTAAAAGGATGATGCAGCAGAAGCGATCGCGGCGATCTCGGGATTCTTTTTCCCATCCGTGCGGGAATTCCCCGAAGAAGTTAGAATAAACGATGAGAACAACTCGGCGATCGCTTACTTTTTCTACTGATTCCATCCTTTCACAACACAATATTTATTATGACTTGGCGCGGCTCGACAACAATGCAAGATAAAATTCTTGCAGCTTTAACTTATTTAATTCCTATTCTGGAAGCCTTGCAGTTTGGAGGTTTAGTATTGGCCCTCATCTTTGCCGTGGCTCCTCCCCTCGCTCTATTATTTACGCCTTTATTCATGTTAATGTCTATTTATTTTCTTTCTATTGGAGGCATTGCTATTGTTGAGTTTGGTGTTTTTCTTGCCCTTTATATTCTTGTCGTTCAAAATCCCAAACTGCCCCATTTTTTACGTTTTAATGCCATTCAGGCACTCTTAATCTCTATTTTCACTTACCTGTGTCGTTTGGCTCTTTCCGTTTTAGGAATTTCCCAACAGTTACTCGATCCCCTTGTCGGAAGGGTTAGTACGGGATCGGCTTTCTCTCTAGGAGATATTTTACCAACTGCACTTTTTATTGGCGTTATCGGCGTATCGGGTTATGCAATCGTACAGTGTTTTCGAGGAATGTATGCTGAAATTCCTGCCATCTCGGAAGCCGCTTACAATCAGGTTCGCTAAAAAGCATGGGTCATTCATTCAGAATGACTCCCCTCTTGGGAGAGACTGGGGGTGGGTTAATCTTTACGTTTTACTCTCCATTCGAACGGGATTTTCGAGAGAGCCAATTCCTTCGATTTCAATGCGAATGAGATCGCCCTCTTTAACTTCTCCTACCCCTCGAGGCGTTCCCGTTAGGATAATATCTCCCGGTAATAAGGTCATAATTTGGGAAATATAAGACACCAAAACAGCCGGAGAAAAGACCATTTGTTCGGTTGAAGCAGACTGACGGGGTTCGCTTTCCTCATTGATAAAGGTTTGTAAAGAAGCCCCCGCACTCAATTCTCGCACGATCCAAGGACCTAAAGGACAGAAACTATCAAACCCCTTGGCTCTCGTCCATTGTCCGTCTTTGCGCTGCAAATCTCGCGCAGTGACATCATTGGCAATCGTATAACCCCAAATTTTACTTTCTGCTTCTTCTGCGGAAAGAGAACGCAGGCGATCGCCAATGACTAAAGCCAATTCTCCCTCATATTCGACGCGTTGGGACTGGGGCGGGTAAATAATAGGTTGACTGTGGGGAATGACAGTGGTAGGGGGTTTCAAAAATAGTAAGGGTTCTGAGGGTACGGGGGTCCCCATTTCCTCCGCATGAGCGGAATAGTTTTTACCAACAGCTACAATTTTAGAAGGCGCGCAAGGTGCCAGTAACGTATAATCTTCTCCTCCCAACATCAAATCCGTTGGCTGTCCTCCCAACCAAGGCGGAGCGTCGAGGACTCGGAGGCTGCGATCGGGGTCTAGCAGCCCGTAAAAGGTCTGTCCTTGGGAATTTTTGACTCGGACGTAACGTTGCGCCATGGTACCAGAAATACGGGAAAAACAATAAATTGGGGCGATCGCGGGACATCGCGATTGTAAACGGCTTGCCTGTTGGGGAGAACGCGAACCCCGACAAATAACCCAGATTAATCCAGATCGTAGTAAGATTGTAAATCCTTGCTTCTTTCTTGTTGCGTCAAATTTAGAGATCTTTGCACGATCGCACTTGACAAACTCAGAGAAGCCGTACCGTCCACAAGGAAAAATCAAAAATGAGTCGAAACTATGAAATGATGTTTATTCTGCGCCCCGACTTGTCGGAGGAACGCACTCGAGAAACAATTGATAAGTACAAGCAAATGTTGGGAGATTACGGATCGACAGATATTGACCTGCAAATTCTCGGCAAGCGGCGATTGGCTTATCCGATTCAAAAGTTTCAAGATGGCATATATGTTCTAGTTAATTACCAATCGCAAGGAGAACAAGTGGCACCGGTAGAACGTTCGATGCGCTTTAGCGAGGAAGTTATTCGCTATTTAACGCTCAAACTCGGCGATCGCAAAGAAAAAGTCAAAGAGGAAGCCCCCGACCCCGTCACTGCCGAGGCATAAACGTCTAACGGGTGACTGAAATAAACAAACATCGATAAACGGATTCGCCTTTGGCAAAGGTGGCCTTTTCCCTTTCCGTGGTGACGGGAAAGGGATTTTTTAATAGCCATTGTTCTGGATGCTGTCGGATAAATTGGGGATGCCGATCGAATTGTTCGCGCATTTCTGTGGCGATCTCTTCTACATCGGACTGCAAGAATATCTTCGCTCCCTCGGACAGCGATCGCCCTAATTCCTCGACTAAGTCCGGTCGAACGACTCTGCGCTTGGCATGACGTTTTTTAAACCACGGATCGGGGAATTGAATGCTGACACAATCGAGAACGCAATCCGGTAAAGAAACGAGCAAAATTGCTAAAGAATTGTTAACATTACCAAAAAGATAGTGCAAATTATCGAGTTTTAGTTCGTCTCGCTTGCGATTGGCTTCCGCGACGAGGGGTTCGCGAATTTCCAAACCGAGAAAATTGCGATCGGGTTGCAATTGTGCCATTTCTAGGATAAATCGCCCCCGAGCGCAGCCAATATCTAGATGTAACGGCTGTTGAAGATGAGGGTAAATCTGCGTCCAGTCGGGGGGAACGAGGGGAATTTGATATTTGTCGCTGAGAGGGTTAACGTGTTGGCGAACTCGAACTCGGGGCATTTCACAATTTGTTATTGGTTGTTGGTTATTGGTTGTTAGTTGCTGGTCGGAAGGTTCGGCATGGTAATGATATCGAGTTTGTGGAGTATACTACCGACTATTCTTTAAAATAACTTTTTATGCGGTTGTTTGGGTTTTTTATTGGGTTTGCATTTCTCTTACTCTGCGGTTGTCAAGAGCGATCGCTCTCCGACGGAAACAGACCCGATCCCCTTCCCCAAGATACCTTCGTGGAAGTTTATATGAATCAAAATCAAGGGAAGGGGGCAGATTATACCGATCGCTACCGCAATATTACGCGACCGGGAGACGATCTCGAACAAGTTATTATTGATGCCATTAATGGGGCAAAATCGACCATTGATGTTGCCGTACAAGAGTTTCGCTTACCCGCGATTGCCCTTGCTCTTGCGGAAAAACATAGAGCCGGAGTAAAAGTACGGGTAATTTTGGAAAACAACTATAGTCGTCCGTGGAGTGAATACAGTCCTCTCGAGATCGAGCAATTGAGCGATCGTCAGCGCAATCGCTATGACGAGTTTGTTGCATTAGCCGATCGCGATCGCGATAAAATTGTTTCGCCCGAGGAAAGCGATCGGGGAGATGCGCTCAAAATTCTGAACAATGCAGGCATTCCCGTCATTGACGATACTGCCGATGGGTCGAAAGGGTCCGGGTTGATGCACCATAAATTTATGGTGGTGGATGGATTTACGGTCGTAACGGGATCGGCTAACTGGACGAGTAGCGGAATTCTAGGAGATATGACAACCGCCATAAGTCGGGGAAATGCCAACAATATGCTGAAAATTAACGATACATTTTTGGCAGACTTATTTCTGGAAGAATTTAACTGGATGTGGGGAGATGGAGTCGGTGGAAAAACAGATAGCAGATTTGGGGTGAACAAACCCTATCGCTCTCCTCAAAAACTACAAATTGGCGAGTCTGTCATTACCGTTCAATTTTCCCCGGTTTCTGCTATTCTAGATTGGCAAGAAAGTAGTAATGGTTTAATCGGTCGGACATTAAATCGAGCCGAACAAGAAATTAATCTCGCTTTATTTGTTTTCTCCGAGCAGAGATTAGTTGATATTATTGGCGATCGCCATCAAAAAGGAATAGAAGTTAAAGCACTGATCGATCCGAGTTTTGCCTTTCGCGAGTACAGCGAAGGTTTGGATATGCTGGGAGTGGTGCTGCGTCGGGATTGCAAGGAAGAAGCCGCAAACCGTCCTTGGCAAAATCCCATCTCTACCGTTGGCATTCCTAATTTACCAACTGGCGATGTTTTGCATCATAAAGTCGGGATTATCGATCGCAAAACCGTCATTACGGGGTCTCATAATTGGTCGGCGACGGCGAACAATAATAATGACGAAACCCTCTTAATTATCGAAAATCCCGTGGTTGCCGCCCATTACCATCGCGAATTTACTCGCCTTTACAATAATGCGTCTTTGGGGGTATCTACCAAATTGCAGAAAAAGATAGCCGAGCAGGCGCAAAATTGTCCGTAGAAATTCGACTCTAAAAAGGTATTTTCTTCATCAAAAAGAAAAAAATAGGTATCCTTGTAAAGAGCAAGACACAAACAAAATGCGATCGCGATCGCTCATCTTTACACTGAAACTTTACAATTGTCCTCCGTTGGATCAAGATTCCGTAAAGATTGCTTTTTGCCCCTAGACATACTAGAGATATTCAAGAGAATGGATATAGATACAGATAAAGCCATTTCATGGCAACTCTACCTATAGAGATCGGGGCACTTACATCTAAGCATTGCGAATTACACTAAATTTCATGTGAAAAGGGAGACCCATTAAAAATGCAACTAAACAACACTATAAAAACATCTGTAAAGACCGCACCCAATTTTTTAGGCAAAGTTTTAGGGGCAATTTCCCTCGCGACAGCAGGAGCATTAACTCTGGGTCTTCCGGCCGAAGCCTTTACCATTGGTTATAACGGCTACTTCGGGAGCACCAACGATCCGGCAACGGGAGCATCGGCAACAGTAGACTTTACTTTTAACGACAATGCAGACGGTACAATCGGATTAGAATTACTCTTAACCAATACCACCGGACAAGCTGACATGACTGAAGGACTGACAACAGATGGAGCAACAGAGTCAGAATTCCTCGCAATTGGTTTGGATTTTGCCGACGGAAATTTAGCAGATAAGTTAAATATTGTGAGTTATAGCCTCGGCGATCCTGCTTTTGATGAATTGGTCTATGACGATGCTTCATTACGTGGCGGTACTTCTTCCTCAACAGCAATCGATGGTGAAGGATGGGGTGATGTTAACCTGAATGATATTACTTTCGATATCGGTCTTGTCACCAGCAGAACGATATTATCAACAGGTAATCCGAGAGATGGCTTAAATGCAGGGGAATCCGAAACGGTAACGTTTACTTTAGCCCCTACGGATTTTGTGAATGCAGCAGAACTCGAACAATGGTTTGTCGATGGTTTGGTTGAAAATGGCTACATTACCACTGCCGCGCGTTTCAAAGCGGTCAATGGCGATAATATTGATGGCGGTAGCGACAAACTCCTCGGCGGAAATTTAAATGAGTACAGCATCTTTATCGAAGGCGGTGGAGCAGACGATCCTCTTCCCGCTCCCGTGGATATTCCCGAACCCGCTACGACGCTTTCTTTGGCAACTTTTGCTTTGGGTGGTATTAAACTCCGTCGCAAGGCAGAACAGAATTAATCAATAAAATAACTCCATAAAATTAACGAATAAGGAGAGAGGCGATCGCAATCGCCCCTCTCCTTATGGAAATTTTACAATTGCCGTTCTTTGAATCAAGTTTCAGTAAAGATGGCCATTTCTCCCTAGACATGACATAGGGATCGGTGACAATGTTTATAGATAAAGATAGAGCCATTACTAACTAGCTCTACGATAATATAGAAATCGGGGCGCGTACATCTAAACATTGCTAACTACACTAAATTTCACTTGAACCGGAGATCTGCTAAAAATGTTTCCTAAAGTAGTATCACAAATAACAAAATATTCTTTCCTCGCGGCAACAGGCATCGCGATCGGCATAGGCGCATTATCGGCAGGGTCTGCAAGAGCCTTCACAATTAACTTTGATGAAGGATTGGCAGGTGTTGCGGGAGATGGTACTCTCATAACCGACCAATACAAGCAAGATTATGGTGTTACCTTCGATAGCATCAATAACAGAACTACCGATTACGGTCTCGTGCTGTACGATTCCAACTGTGTTGGGAAAAGTGGATGGAGAGGAGTCTCCGAGGATGGCTTTACCAATGTCTGTACGGGAGGAGACAGAGATTTAGCCACGGGAAGAGGGCAATATTACCATAATAATGCTTGGTACGATTACGATACAGAGGCACAAGGCAATCTCTTAATTCTGCAAGAAAATGCCGATTATTTCGATCCGGACGACGATTTAAAAGGTGGCGAAGTCTCTCTTCAATTCAATACAGTAAATGATGGCAATACCTTTTTTGAAGAAGGGGTAACGTTTGAAAAATTCGGTTTCGCCGATCTCGATGAAGCCATGATTCGGAACAAAAAACTATCGTTTACCTTTGAGTACGCCGATTCAAGTCGCAATCCTTTCATTATTGATGACAGCAATTATGCGGATTATATCGAAGAACTCATCTTATCTGTGGATTGGGACGGTAATATTTTAGACGGTGACAACTCTTTGCGGGAATATACCTTCAAAAACGATGACGGGACTTTCGATGGTGTCAAAGAGGTCAAAGTTGAATATAACAATGTTAGCGGCGCGATCGCTTACTTTGAATATCTCGAATCCCAACCTGTAGAAGAGATTCCCGTAGATATCCCCGAACCCGGCGTAACGATGGCTTTAACAGCTGTTGTTTTAGGGGGTGTCAAACTTCGTCGCAATGCTGCCTAAGCTGCCATCGCCTCTGAGGCATTTTTCTCAAGAAAATTGATGGAGTAAGGGTTCATGCAATTCATTAATTCTGAAGGAGAAAGAAGAGCGTTCTTCAATTCTCCTTCAGATTGTTGTATTAAAGTACATTGTTCCCTCGAGATTTCTCAACTCTTCTGCACGATTTCCTCATCAATCGAGAAATCAACCTCTTTTTTATCGCGTCCAGAAGCGAGATAATCATTCTCAAAAGAGTCTTTTAAACCCGACACGAGATCGTATTTAGGCTGCCAATTTAACTCTGTTTTCGCTTTGTGAATATCGGTAAAGAAATGCTGTACTCGCAATGGAAAAGCCTTCCGCTTGCCAAAATCAAATTGTTTGGGGTCAAAATGGACGAGTTTAAGTTCCCCTGCGGATTTTCCTGCTGCTTCCCCGCAAGCTAAAGCCAATCCTTTAAACGTAATATAGCGATCGCCAGAAATATTATAAATCTGTCCTTTAGCCTTTTCATTCCCTAAAATTGCAGCCATTGCCCTTGCTAAATCCTCCACGTGACCCAACTGCGTTACGGCCAAGCCATCTCCCGGAATGGGAAGGGGACGATCGCGGACGATGCGATCGAAAAACCACGCTTCTACATCGTTATAATTGCCGGGTCCGTAAATATAAACCGGACGCACAGAAGTCCAAGGTAGGCCCATTTTTTCCAGATAGCTTTCCGTTTCGTGCTTGCCTTTATGACGGCTGTTCGGATCCACTGCATCGCCTTCAATATGAGGCATTTCTTGGGATTTCAAATAAACGCCCGCAGAACTAACATAAACAAAATGTCGAACGGTATCTTTAAATAATTCTACAAGGGGTTGCGTATCGCTTAATTCTCGCCCGTTATTATCAAAAATAGCATCAAATTGTTCGTTTTTTAGTTTATCTTTTAACTCGTCGGCATTTTTGCGATCGCCGTGTATTTGGGCAATTCCTTCTACCGGTGCGGGTTTATTCCCTCGATTGAATAACACCACTTCATGACCGCCATCGACCAGAATTTTGGTCAGAGATACTCCAATAAAACGAGTCCCACCCATGATTAAAATTCGCATTTTCCCTCCTCATTTGACGAGAATCGCTACCCATTCCCCACAGTCAGTTGAGTAACGACAATATTTCCATTAAAGCAGAGATCGACATCCGTACCGCGAGCGCGAGGGCGATCGGGATATCTTCCTCGATAAGAATAGCGATCGCCGTCAATTTCATAGTTCAATGGCAGGGGATCGCAACTGAGTTGACAAAAAACAATTTCTGGTGTAGCGGAACCGGGTTCGAGATGGGGGAAATTCACATTCCAAAAAGCTTTTGGGGGAAGCGGTAAGGTCAATAATTTATCGAGTACCATTGCCGTCCATTCTGTTGCGACTTCCCAATCGATGGTTAAAGGACGTTTAATCCAATGAGAAATAGCGATCGCGGGAATGTTATGAATGGCAGCTTCTCTTGCTGCTGCAACCGTCCCGGAAATATAAACATCAACCCCTAAATTTCCTCCGGCATTAATCCCCGATAAAACCCAATCAATCTCCTCGGGATAAAGTTCAAAAGTAGCAACTCTCGTGCAATCTGCGGGAGTGCCAGCAACCGCATATTCTCTCGGCGATCGCTCTTTAACTTCAAAACTCTTTGAGGTCGTCACTTGATGGGAACACCCCGATAATTGCCCTTGGGGTGCAACAATAACGCCTCGATTTTTGACTGCTTTTTGTAAGGCTTGAATACCCGGTGCATCAATGCCATCATCATTCGTTAAAATCAGAACCATCTTATCAATTATCCTTTCGACTTCGCGGCTGCTGAGCTTGCCGAAGTACAAGGCAAGCAACTATCAATTAATTTATTTTTTTGCCAGTTCAAATCCGAGTGATGCTGCGGTTAAGCCAGTAAAAATGCTCAACATCAGGTACAGGACTAGATCGAAATGCGCTTGGCTTTTCAATGATAGACTTTGCTCGTAAATAAAAGAAGAAAATGTGGTAAATCCTCCACAAAATCCCGTTACTAATAACAAACTCCATTCTCGAGGTAAATTATACCTTTCAATTATGCCAATAAAAAAACTAATTAAAAAACAGCCTATGATATTAACCGTAAATGTTCCCAGAGGCAAGCTATTTTGCCAGCGATCGCCGATCCATATACCGACAAGATATCGGCTCATACTTCCCAATCCACCAGAAACGAAAATAATCAGAAGGTTTTTCATTTTTGAATCGGCGAATTACTCATTGCTGACTAAAACTGTTTTAGGAATTAGTTTAGATTCTCGATCGCAATCTTCCCATTTTCCAATACCGAGAAAGTCTTTTTTTTCGTCATAAACCCGCACGAATACTCCCGTTTTTTGAGGTTTATTATTGGTGATTTTTTGTCCTTGACACCATCGTTTTGCTGCCTCTGCCTCTAAACCGATCTCCTCTAGATGTTGGAGGGGAATTTCTGGCGCAATGGGCTGAAATTCTCCTTTTACGATCGCGTTTTCTAATTCTTCTAAAGTCATACTATCAGTTAATTCCAAGCCACAACTTTTTACCCTCACTAAGTTTGCCAAAGTTCCGCCGACATCGAGCAAAGCGCCTAAGTCCCTCGCAATTGCGCGAATGTAAGTTCCTCCTCCACAAGCGATCGCGACATCCAATTCGGGAAATTCCCCCGGATGCCAGTTTAAAATCTCTATATTTTGAATTTCTACAATTCTGGGTGGGACTTCGACTTTTTTTCCCGCTCTTGCCAATTCGTACATTCGCTTTCCGTCTCGTTGAATAGCACTATAAATGGGAGGAATTTGTTCGATCTTGCCAATAAATTGTGGTAATATCCCTCGAATTTGTTCTAACTCAATTTGACAATGCGATCGCCGCTCCAAAATTTCTCCTTCGAGATCGTCTGTTGTCGTTCGCATGCCCAAGCGAATTTTAGCATGGTAAGCCTTTATCTCGGGAAGATACTGCAACAGGCGAGTGGCTTTTCCGATCGCGATGGGCAAGACTCCCGTTGCGGCTGGATCGAGAGTTCCTCCATGTCCGACTCGCTTTAATTTTAGCAATCGCCGCACTCTTGCCACGCAATCGTGGGAGGTGAGTCCGGCAGATTTATTGAGGTTGAGAAAACCCAACATGCTAGATCGCTTAAAAAAATTACTGGCAAAAATTTATTATACGTCTCTTGACAAATGTTCTGCTTGGTTTTAGAGCATTTATCTATAACCTTGACTCAACAGGATCGTCGTGAATCTTTTTCTATAAATCATTTTATTAACTCCTGTCAATTCTTTTGTTGTAAATATTTGTTAACAACTCGAGTAATAACTCTCTCTCTTCAGACGGAAAAAAGACAAAAACAATATTTTTTGAGTTTTAGAGGCAAGATTTTGTTTGCTTGGGGGTTTGCGATCGTGATATGATTCAAAACAGAAAAATAATTAATTTGTTATCGGAATTAGTTCAACTAATTCTCGCGAAACGTGATAGACCACAAGGGAAAAATCCTAGTGGTAGACGACGAACCCGCAGTGAGGCGAATCTTGAAAACGCGCCTGACCATGTCGGGTTACGAAGTCGTCACCGCATCTGACGGCGAAGAAGCTCTGACTTTGTTTGTTCGAGAAACACCAGACCTCATCATTCTTGACGTTATGATGCCTAAAAAAGATGGGTATTTTATTTGTCAGGAAATTCGCAAAGAATCCGAAGTTCCTATTATTATGCTCACGGCTTTAGCTGATGTCGCCGATCGCATCGCAGGATTGCAAATTGGAGCAGATGACTATTTAGTAAAACCCTTTTCTCCGAAAGAATTAGAGGCCAGAATTCAAACCATTTTGCGTCGGTTTAAAAAACTGGGATGGCACAATTGTTCCGATCCTGGAGTCACGCAAATGGGACTTCTCCGCATCGATCCCAATAGAAGACGGGTTTCTTTGGGCGATCGCCCGATCCGCTTAACCGAAATTGAATTTAACATTTTACAGTTACTGATTGCCCAATCTGGAGAACCGATTTCCCGTGCGGATATTTTACAAGCAATCTGGGGTTACAGTCCCAGACAACCGGGAGATTTACGATTGGTAGACGTACATATTTCTCGGTTGCGGGGCAAAATAGAAACCGATCCCAAACAACCCGAATTTATTGTTACCGAACGGGGAATGGGGTATTCCTTCCAAAATTTAACGCCCGTATCGGTTTCCGCTCACCAATCATCAGTCACCAGTCACCAATCACCAGCGATGCCCTGAGGCCGTTGAGCGACTTGTACTGAGCGGTGTCGAAGTAAGCCGAAACGAGCCTTCCAAAGCATTTCCAATGAATTAACCCACTAAGTGTGCTTCTAAAAACCAGAGGCGTTTATCGATCGCTCGAGAAATTTCAGTGTAGAGATCGGCAGTATCGGCATCCCCGGCAGCATCAGTTTTATCGATGGCTTCTCGCAAGTGCTTTCCATAGGCTGCATAGCGATCGGCGAGAGCAATGAGGTGTTCTTTACCACCAACGGCATCGAGGGGATATTCGGGCAAAATTGACGTTTCGGCGGCAACTCGAGCGGTTCCTTTGGCAACGGCTCCGAGGGCGGTAATGCGTTCTGCCACCATATCGACAAATTCTTCCAACTCCGAAGCCATTTCGTCAAACAGTTCGTGGAGTTGAATAAAATCCGTCCCCTTAACATTCCAATGTGCCTGTTTGGTTTGAGTTTTTAAATCTAAACTGCTGGCAAGGGTTTGACTGAGAATGCTTACCACTGCGGTGCGAATATCAATGGCAAGATCGATCCGCGTGGGATAGAAATCGGTCTTGGGTTGAACGGCTTGTGCTACTGTCACGATCGCGTCTCCTTGGGTTACTACCCGATATTCTTAAGAAATCCTAAATCGATTGCGGTGATGAGGTCAAACTCATACTCATTCCGTCTTTTCATATCATACTCATAACGACTTCGACTTGGCAAGATGGTTTAAATGTACCACAAAGCGTAAGTTTTGGATGCAAGATAGCAATCGTTGATACAATCAATGAGCTATTTAAAAATTAAATTTTGATGAATCCCTTTGTTCGTTTTGTTCTTGCAATTTTTCCGATCGCTGGTGGTATTTTCATCGCGATCGCTCAACCCGCAGGGGCAAATCTGGCAATCTTAGAAAGTCGTACTCCTTTGAGTTCTCCAGAATACAAGCAGTTCAATTTGAAACAAAATATCAATTTTATAGATGGCTTTCAAGATTTAAATATTGAAGGTTCTATCTTGATTTACGATTCGAACAACCAACAAACTTATCAACATAACCCCGATCGCAATATAACGGCTTTTTCGCCGGCATCAACATTTAAAATTCTCAATTCCTTAATTGCCCTAGAATCGGGAGCAATCGCCAATGAAATTTCCGTTTTAACTTGGGATGGGGTAGAACGAAGTTTTCCAATCTGGAATCGAGATTTGAACTTGCGAGAAGCCTTCAAAATATCAGCCGTTTGGTTTTATCAAGTTTTAGCTCGCAGAACCGGATACGAAACCATGAAGAAATGGGTAATGCAAGCGAATTACGGCAATAAAGTAATTGGAACTCAGCAAGATATCGATAAGTTCTGGCTGGGCGGAGCCTTACGTATTACCCCTCAAGAGCAAATTCAGTTTTTACAGCGCTTATACGAGAATAACGTGCCATTCTCAGAACGAACCATAGAAATTGTCAAAGATATTATGATTGTAGAACGAACTCCCAATTATACGATTCGTGCAAAAACGGGTTGGGACCTTCAAGGAAAAATTGGTTGGTATGTCGGCTATCTAGAACGAGATGAAAATGTTTATTTCTTTGCCGTGAATGTCGATCTACAAGACTCAATCGATCTACCAAAACGCCAAGAATTAATGCGACGAAGTTTTGCTAAACTGGGATTATTGGACTAATAGCGATCGCAAAAAAACCAAAATTTTGAATTTTGAAGTCTGAATTTTGAATTTACAAAGTCAAGGTTTTCGCACGTTAAAACAGCACCATTCCTGACGCTTCCAGAGCGTTGCGACTACCCAACCCTGTTCTTCGAGGCGATCGGCAATAGGTTTAGCTTGGTCGAGAAGAATGCCGCTTAAAATGCCCCACCCTTTCGGCTTAGTAATTTCCGTCATGGTGGGAATCATTTCAATGATGATTTCCGCCAAAATATTGCAAATGATACCATCAACTTGGCCGCCGGCCAATTGGGGAATGCGATCGATGCTGCCTTTTTTCACGATTAACTGCTGGGAGTCGATCTGATTGATATCTCGGTTAACGCCAGTAGATTTTACTGCCATCGGATCGATATCTACAGAATAAACTTGCTTGGCACCGAGTAAAACCGCCCCAATAGAGAGAATGCCAGAACCGCAACCGATATCGGCGATCGCTTCCCCTTCCTCATCGTCTCCGATCCGCATTTCCAAAGCTTCCAAACAGAGTTGGGTGGTGGGGTGAGTCCCCGTACCAAAAGCCGCCCCCGGATCGAGGCGAATGATAGCGCGATCGCTTTCTTCCGGGGGAGTCAGCCAAACCGGATAAATGAGAAAGCGATCGCCCACCTCCTGCGCCTGCCAATATTGTTTCCAACTGCTGCTCCAATCTTCCTCATCGATCAACTTCCATTGCGTCAGAGGCAGAGGCATCTCGATGGCGAGAGCATCTTGGCGCAACCAAAGAGACAAAGCTGCCAAATCCAAAGAACGCGCCAAATCTTGGGGAAAATATGCCCGTACTGACAAAGACTCGCCTTGTCGTTCGCTTGCCGTCCCCTGACAGCCAAATTCCTCCAACCGCCAAAAGACCAGATCTTCTAAGATCGGCTCGCAAAGAACATTAATTTCCCACCAATTGTTCATCATTCATTGATAATTGCTTGTCTTGAGCCTGTCGAAAGGTGCATTAGTCAGAGCATGACTGTATAGGCATCGTTAATACCGGGAATATCGGTAATTTCTTTTAAGAGGTCATCCGGGAGAGGATCGTCTAGACTTAAAGCCATAATGGCATTCCCTCGCACGATTTGGCGACCCACCTGCATGCTGGCAATATTAACGTTAAAATTCCCCAGCAAAGTTCCCAGCCGACCAATAATCCCCGGCATATCCCGGTGCAAGGTAAATAGCATATGGGAACTGGTCGGTAAATTAATGGGAAAGCCATCAATATTGGTGACGCGAATATCTCCTTTTTCCAGTAAAACTCCCGTAACGGAATGTTCTCCCAAAGATCCTCGCGCTTTGAGATGTAAGGATCCAGAATAATCGGAGGTGGAAGCGTCTTTTGTTTCAATGACGCGAATGCCTCGTTCTTTGGCTTCGATACTGGCATTAACATAATTAACCCGTTCCCGCAAAGCTTGAGAAAGCAAGCCTTTCAAGGAAGCAACGATAATGGGTTGGCTTTGTTCGGTGGCGAGATCGCCCTGCAAGCGGACGGTAAACTCGTCAATGCGTCCGCCTGCTAATTGTCCGACTAAATTGCCCAAAGTTTCCGCCAATTGCAAATAGGGTTTGAGCTTCTCCATAACATTAGGATTCAAACCGGGGATATTCACTGCCGATCGCGCCGGAAGTCCCAATAAAACATCGCGAATTTGTTCGGCGACATCCACGGCAACATTAACCTGTGCTTCTGCGGTAGACGCGCCTAAATGAGGGGTGAGAACGATTTTCTCACCCACTTCCCGCAAGGGAGATTCTCCTAAAGGTTCGCTATCGAATACATCTAAGGCTGCCCCGGCAATTTTCCCTTCTTTGAGGGCTTCGGCGAGGGCGGTTTCATCAATAATTCCCCCTCGGGCGCAATTGATAATGCGGGTCGTGGGTTTCATCTTCGCGAGGGCTTCGGCGTTAATTAAATTCGCCGTTTCCGGGGTTTTGGGAACGTGGAGGGTGATATAATCCGACTCTCGGAAGAGAAAATCCAAATCCACCAAACGACAACCCAATTGTTCGGCCCGTTCCGAGGAAATAAAGGGATCGTAAGCGAGGAGTTTCATATCCATTGCTTTGGCAACGGTAGCGACGTGGGAGCCGATTTTTCCCAAACCGACAACTCCTAGGGTCTTTTTATACACTTCTGCCCCGACAAAGCGCTTGCGATCCCATTGACCGTCTTTGAGGGATTTGTTGGCGGCGGGAATGTGGCGGGAGAGGGACAGCATCATGGCGAGGGCGTGTTCGGCGGCGGCGGTCGTATTGCCTTCGGGAGAGTTCACCACGACGATCCCCCGACGGGTAGCGGCGGGGATATCGATGTTATCGACTCCTACTCCGGCGCGTCCGATAATTTTTAATTGTTTGCCGGCTTCGATGACTTCTTGGGTAGCTTTGGTTCCCGATCGCACCATGAGGGCATCGTATTCGGGAATGATACTTATTAATTCTTCTAGGGGGAGCTTGGTTTTCACATCCACTTGAGCGACTTGGGAGAGAATTTCGATGCCCGCTTGATCGATGGGGTCGGAAACAAGAACTTTGGCCATAACGATAAAAAGAAGTGTAAGAAACTACGAGTATGAGTTTGATGGCAATGCAGTAGGCATTGTATCGGGAAATGCACCATAATCTAGGAGTTCCTTGCAAAGATTTTGGATTTCTGAGGGTTTTATGAGTTATTTAATTGCAGTGGTGCGCGATCGCATTTCCGCAGAAGAGGCATATGTGGCGTTGGAAAAAGGGGGGATCTCGACGGATCTCTTGACGATTGTAGGACAGGGTTATAGGAGTGCTGACGAGTTTGGCTTAATCGATCCGGGACAGCAGGCTAAGAAGCAGGCGCTTTTTATGGCGGCGTGGTTGATTCCCTTTGGTTTTGCGGCGGGGTTTACCTTTAATGCGATCGCTCACACCAATGTCTTTACTTGGACGGGACAGGTGGGAAATAATATTCTCGGTGGACTTTTGGGAGCGATGGGGGGAACGATGGGGAGTATTTTTGTTGGCGGCGGCGTGGGGCTATCTCAAGGGAGTGGCGATGCGCTTCCCTATCGCAATCGCTTGCAGGAGGGAAATTATTTGGTGGTGGTGCAGGGATCGACTCCTACTCAAAATAAGGCACTGTCGATTTTGCGGGAGTTGAATCCTTTATCGATGGATGAGTATCAGATATAGTTGTTGAGTATCAATACAACATATCTTTTCTAAAAGATCGCGCGCTTAATCCCTGTAGACATGATTCCACATTCATTATGGAGCAAAAAAGATTCTCTTTTGCTTTTGCCTCCACAACTTATTTCAAGTTGGACAATGCTTTTGGACAAATATCAGTTGAGAGAAAAAGCAATGACATCTGCGCCCGAGGGATTTGAGGGAGGGATGAGCAAAGAAGATACCGATAATCATTTAGCATGGCGATTTACGGGCTCGTCAGCAAGGGTTATGTTAACGATGCTCGATCCCCTTCAGGATTTACCTAAAATTCCCGATGTATTTGCGCGTGTATTTTCAGGGAATAAAGTATTTTTGGCCGATTTACCCTGTGGCTCGGGCGCAGCATCAATGGGCATTCTTTCTGTATTTTGTGAATTAAGGAAGCAGAAACGAATACCTCGAATGCCACTTCATGTAGTTATTGTTGGAGGTGAAATTTCGCAATATGCACGAGCCTATGCGGGAGAAGCCTTAGAATCCCTAAGAACTGAATTAGAAGCGCAAGCAATTACAGTGGAATTCGAGATTTTAGAATGGGATGTATGCGATCGATTTTCAACGACCTCTCTAATCAAGCAATTAACAATCAAAAGTCAGAAATGTTCGGCAAAACTTTTAGTTCTTGCGAATTTCTCTGGTTTTTTAGAGCGTGAGAAAAAATGGAAAGAAGCCAGCAAACAATTCGACGAACTTTTTCGGTATAGTTTAGATGACAATAGCATTGCCATTTGGATAGAGCCCCGAGAGAATAATGTAATTCAGGGAGGTGGATTTTTTTCAAGGTTAGTCAATTGGTTTAACCAAAAGTTTTCTAAGTTTCTTGGTAAAAAAGTAGACAGTCAACACAATAGTTATCTTACCTCATATGTTAAAGTTAGTCATCCCCTAACAGAAGGTGAATTTCGAGTAAATTTAGCAGTGATTCGTTTCGATCTTCCTCGAAGGAGTTAATGATGAAACCAGAAAAACTAGCAGTTAGAGCAATTAATCAATATAGACGGCGAGATATACTTGCTTATCTTGGACTGCGTTATTATTTGGATAACGATTGTGCGAAGAAAGATATCTGGGCAAAGGATATTGCAACTCATCTTGTGATGACGAGAGAAGAGCCTCTTTATTTTTGTTCTTATCATTTTAAGAAAATGGCTGAAAATAATACTGACATAGAATATCGAAAAATTTACTTACCGGGAGCGAATGAAATGTTTGCTGAATCAGCCTTGCTTGATGCTTGCTCAAAAGAACCTGCTTTTAAAGCATCATCTTGTGTATATAGCTACCATTTTCCAGAAAAGTCGAGTAAAGAAGGAATATTTACAAATTATTTTCCTAAATTTCAAAAACGGAATAATGATATTGCAGAATTTTGCAAAAATCCTAATCATGCAATTGTGCGTTACACTGATATTAAAAAATTTTATCCTAGCATTTCCCATGAACTGGCACTTAAAGCATGGCGATTAGCTTGTAACTCATCTAAATTGTCTACTCAATCTCGCGATCTCGGAGAAATATTATTAGCACAATATGCTAAAGTATCTAAAACTCAGAATGAAGGATTAGGTTTACTAACAGGACCTATGTTTAGCCATTTAATTGCCAACTTAGTTCTTTTTGAAGTTGACGACTTCATGTTTAAATACATGGACGGAAAATATTGGAGATATGTGGATGACTTTGTTCTTGCTGGAGATGAAAATAAAATAGAAACCGGACGCAATGAATTAAAAAAAAGATTAGATGATATAGGATTTTTGTTGCACGATACATATAAAGATTTTAAGCTCGGATCGAGCCAATGGCTTAAAGAAACAAATCCTATTGAGAAAGAAAAAACTAAACTGTGGATTGGCTTAATTGCAAATATTAAGCGATTTTTGATTGTCAAGCCAGAAGAGAGAAGTAATCTTAAACGAGCTTTCTTTCAGGAAGAGATTAGAATTCCATTACTTGACTATTCCCAAACAGTCTTTGAATCTTTATCTCTTGAGAAATTCTATGATTGGCTAAGAAAATATCCTTGGGCTCCTAATTCTGTAAAATCGCTGACTGTAGCTCGATTACTACAAGATGCTCGTACCGCTAGACAAGTTTATCATCAAGAAATCCATAAAATCTTAGATAAAGATAGTAACATTGAAGGATATGTGAGAAAGCAATTAATATCAAAACTCCGCTTTTATGCCAAAAGATTAAGCTATCTGGCATCTTCAGAAACTCTCGCTTTATTAAGCACTGCTCTTACCAATTATCCAGAGCTATTTTTGCAATCAGAGGTTATGCGTGCGATTTACTCTCAAGATGTATCCTCATTGATTAAGTTAGGAACGAATGCAGTACAAGCAGCTGCTCAAATCCTACGAATTCAAGAAAATCCAGTCATTTGCTCTCTTCATTCATTTGGCAAAGTTGAACTTCAAGGTCTAGCAATTTTACGGCTTAATGGCATTAAAATTAAATTTTTAGATAGTTTAGATATTCATGCTACCATCGATCCGTTCAATCAATTTGCATTAGGTATAAATTCAGTAGAGTTGATGAGATCGGAGAACTTGTATATTAAAGAAATTGCTTGCCTTCGTGGAGTCGATCGCGAATTAAAACACAGCGATCTTCTAAATACCGCCTTTGACAGAGATGAGACACTCAGTTTTGATATCATCGATCAGTTAGAAGTATCTAGCTATTTCTAGGTTTAAATCTGATGAAAATTCTAATTATCGATACTGAAACAACGGGACTCAATCCCGATCGCAATCACTTGCTAGAGATCGCCGCAATTTTATGGTCTGTAAAGCATCGCTGCATCCTCATGCAGGTAAGTACTTTAATCGGTTATGAACAAATCATTGAAAATCCAGCCGAACCAATTAACGGTATATCCTCTCAATCCCTTGAATTAACTTTTAATTATAAAGATGGATTAAAAATAATTGCAAAAATGTCTTTATTTGCCGCTTATATTTGTTCTCATAATGCTCAGTTCGATCGCTCATTTTGTCGAGGTATTGAAGAATTGGAACTACCGATGAACAATTGGATAGATACACAAGATCTTGTGTATCCTAAGTCTCAATATATTGCGAGTACGAGCTTAAATAATTTGGCAATCGCTCACAGAATTCCTATTGTTGATGCTCACCGCGCACTCAATGATTGTCAAGTTTTAGTAAATTTGCTGGCTTTGATTCCCGATTTAGAAATACAATTATCTAAAGCAGCACGACCTAAAGTTTTAGTTAAAAGTTTAGAAGAAAAGCCTGGTACTTTGAGTAAAAAACATGGCTTTCGTTGGAATTCAATTATTCCTTTTGCTTGGGCAAAATATATGCCAGAAGAAGATATTTCTTTATTGCCGTTTAAAGCAATTAGAGTTCGCAGTTAAAGAGAGTAAATCAACTTTACACTCTAAAAGCCGCTAGCAGCGATCGCGGGCAAAACGATCTTCTCGATATAGTAAGTATTCCCCTCAGTATAACCCGAGCCTTTGAGTTCCTCGATATAAGCCGAGCCTTTAATCTCATTATCGCCGATCGCGATCGAACGATTTTCTTTCTCGTTTTGCGATGAATTGCTCATTGCGAGGGATCTTTTGGACTCCTCCCTTATTTTGCCCGACTTTTCTCGATTTGCAAATGCGATCGCTCAAATTTCCCATCTTCTCGACCCAACTCTTAACATGCGATCGTATTTTTCTGAATTTCGGAATTATTGTTCGATTTTGAGGAAATTATAATCTTATTTCAATCTTTTTCAGTCATATATCGATCCATCTGCTAATTTTGTTTGTTCTGAATCCATTTTTAACGTCTCGAAAGATTCGGGAAGAATTTGCTTAACTTCGCCAAAACGATCGACAATTATCGTTCCTTTAATTCCCACTGTAAGTGCTTTATAATCCCGAACGCGTTTTGTTTTGTAAGTATATTTCTTCCGACGATCTGGATCGAAAAAGTCAATATAGTAGGCTTCTCTTCTTATTTGTATTGCAGTTTTTTGGGGCGATATAGCGACTAACCAGCTTAAGGGTGGGGTAACTTCTTCTTCGTGAATAACCGGCCAGCTGAGTGGCGTAAAACGATCTCCCTCTAAATATTCTGTTCTCCCTATCGCATCCCCACAACCACTTGGTGTTTCAGAACCAAAGAAAGGACCGAATCCATCATCACAATCTGCTACTGTTATTGCTATGGAGCGATACCAATGCTTGTCTACAACGGTGGCAGTTGTAGTGAAAGCAGGAGATTGACCCCAAGTTAGGAAAGCCGAGATTGCAATCAAGATCGCAAAAGCAACAAAGCAAACGAAAGTATCGGTAACTTGTAAAGAGATGCTCTGTTGTGCCATTGCGATAGTATTTTTGTTGATAATAAAATTATAACAACTATTTTTACTCCATGTGCTGAAGAAGAATTTTCTCCGACTCATAGCTTGCCTGACTTTCCTCGATTTGTAAATGCGATCGCCAACGATCGCATTTTTTTAATGACTATGCCTCAAATTCATCAAGATTGCGATCGGTGAATATATCAAGAGTGTCTGCGAATATATCAATTACTTTCTCGGCGATCGATATAACTATTCTCCCAACGCCTTCCGACGCAACGAACTGTAAGGTAAAACCCGCAAAACCTCCTCAACCGTCGTCACGCCTAAAGTCACCTTTTCAATAGCAGCAATGCGAAAAGAAGCAAACTTGATTTTCTTTAAATAGCGGTGTAAATGGGTCATCGTCCCATCATAAATAATCTCGCGAATGGTATCGTCCACATCCAAAAGTTCCACGATCGCTTCGCGTCCCAAATATCCCGAGCCAAAACACATATTACAACCTTTCCCCCTACGCCATTGCGAAAGATCGATGCGTTTGGGGTCTACATTTAACTTCTCAAAATCCTCCTCTGTCGGGGTATAAGGTTCGGCACAATGGGGACAAACTCGCCGCACCAAACGCTGTGCGACAATCCCCAATAACGCATCGCTAATCAAACCCGGATCGGGACCAATATCCTTGAGGCGAGGAATCGCACCGGGAGCATCGTTAGTGTGAAGCGTCGTTAGCACTAAATGCCCCGTCAAAGCGGCTCTCACAGCAGTTTCGGCCGTCTCCTCATCGCGAATTTCCCCCACCATGATAATATCCGGGTCTTGCCGCAAAATCGCTCGCATTCCTGCCGCAAAGGTCATCCCTGCTGCTTCATTCACTTGGGTTTGGGTGATGCGGGGTAAAATATATTCGACGGGATTTTCCACCGTGACGACGTTAACGTGTTCGGTCGCAATCGATTGCAGACTAGTATAAAGGGTGCTTGTTTTTCCCGAACCCGTCGGACCTGTAAAAACGATAATGCCTTGGGGTTGGGTCAGCCAAGTCTTATAAGTCTCGAGGGTTTTTTGGGAGAATCCTAAATCGTCAAGAATTTTGAAGGGATTTTTGCGAGGCAATAAACGAATAACGGCTTTTTCTCCAAAAACGCAGGGAAGGGTGCTCACTCGCATATCCATCCCCAATTTAACCTGTTCTCCCGAGGCATATTGTTCGCCAATGCGTCCATCTTGAGGTTTGCGACTTTCGGCGATGTCGATCTCCGACATCACTTTTAAAGCTACGACAACCCGACGGCTGATTTCCACGGGAAGGGTGGTAATATCCCGCAGTACCCCATCGATGCGATAGCGCACTCTTAACCCCTCTTGCATGGGTTCGAGGTGAATATCGCTGGCACGGTTTCGCAGAGCACCGGAAATGAGAGTTTTAATGCGCTCGATTTGATCGACGGCTTTAGCGAGATAAAGTTCGGTGGTTTCGCTAATATCTTCTTGTTCTATCTTTCCCGTGAGGGGATTAATCAGAGGATTCGCTGTAATATTTTTGGGATTGTAGTGATAGGCGTGATACCATTTGTTATAACTTTTATCGGTAACGGGAACAACTTCGATCTCTGCAAAGGTGCGATCGCGCATCATTCGCAAATCTGCGACGGAAATTTCGACAGGACTGCCCAAATAATAACAATTTTGCCAGAGCAACAAAGGAACGACGGGGGGCAATAGTTTTTTATTGGGAAATTCGCGAAAAAAGCGATCGCTCACCTCTGCATCCAGTAAATTCGGCGAGATCGTTCCTTTTTCATCGATTAACATCGTTAGGGCGCGATCGCAAGTAATTTGACGATTTCTTAACTGTTGCCACGCTGTCGGGGTTTTCAGTAGTTGCACTGCGCTTTCGCTCCTAACGCTGTCCTATTTTTCGATTCTAACAAGGGAAATTTGCGATCGCCCAATTCGTGAATGAGGAGAGCGATCGCCCCTCTAAGATTTAGTCGGAAACCGTTATCGGCCAATTTGCCGGCATTGTCTGGGTTTGTTGTAATTTGTCCGTTAACATTTGATGCAATTGTTTTTGTTCGGCTTTGGCTTCAGGAGAAGCAATCCCTCCTACAGGTAATAAATTAGTTAACTCCTCGGGATCGTCTTTGATGTTATAGAGTTCGTACTGAAAATTAGAAGAAGTAATAATTTCTCCAATAGAATTTTCAGAAGCATAATATACCGCATATTTCCATTCTGCCGTTCGCAAACAGCGAATTGCATTAATATTACCGGGTGGAGAAACCGAAGTATCGTCAATTCCATTTCCATAACTAAACAAGAGAGAATCTTGGGTAGGATGGGACGGATCGAGTAAAGTTTGGGAGAAATCAATGCCTTGAAAGGCAAACTTTTCTCGTTCCGATTCGGAAAGTCCCGCGATCGCTGCTAAAGTTGGCAAAACATCCACCAATCCTACTAAAGAATCAATTTCAATGCCTTCTCCTTCAGGAATCCATTTAGGATTGCTGAAAATTAACGGCACGTTCAAGGCTTCCCGATAGACGGTGTTTTGTTTTTCCTTCAGACCATTATGTGCCATTCCCATTTCCCCATGATCCGCAAGGCGAATCACAATGGTATTATCCCAAAGGGAATCGCTAATAGCATCCAAAACATGACCAAAATGCCCATCGGTAAGGGTGTATAAATAGGCGTAAAACTTCACATAATTCAAGGCATCTTCTTCACTGAGTTTACCACCTTCTTTATTCAAGAAATTGCTTTGTGCCCAAGGTTTTGTTGTCAGATCGTCTTGGTAATAACTGACAGGTAGCTCAAACCCCTGATAGTTTTCAAAAGCACTGGGAAATGTGGTTTCTCCTTGATTAAATACATCTGGATAGACCCAAACATCATGAGGACCTACCAAAGAGACGATTAAACAGAAAGGGCGATCGGGATTTTGATTTTCTGCGAGAAATTCGATCGCTGTTTGTTGACTCGAGAGCAAACTGGGACCGCTAACATAGCGTCCGTCGTTATTAGCAAAACTTCCTCCCAAGGTATGCAAACCGTCTTGACGGGCCTTTACACTAGTTCCCGAATCCGGTGCTAACCACCCGTCAAGCTGCCAGTTTCCTAACATATAAGTATCTTCGGATTGGATGGTTTGCTGTTGTTCTGAAGTTGGAATTTGAAGACGCGGAATATCGCAGGAGGGAGTCGCAAATAAAGAATCTGTCAGATCCCATTTACCTTTGTAAATAACGCGATAACCCGCCGTTTTCAAAACATTACCAATGATATTAAGTTTATTGCGCGGGTTTACAGGTAAGTCCTGTCCGACCTGATAGACGAGATTAGTAGAAGGATACAAGCCCGTCCACAAGGTAGCACGAGCTGGCGAACAGGCACAGGTACTGGTTTGGGCATTTTTAAATGTGATTCCCGTCTGCTTGAGACGATTCAGATTCGGCAAATTCTTTGTTACCCAGTCTTCTGGAAAATGCTGAATTGCTCGTTGCTGATCTGTCATCAGAATAATGATATTCGGACGTTCGAAAGTTGGAAAAGCCATAATTTATCTCCGGATCGCAAGGTTTACAAATATACCAACCAAACAAGAACTAGCGATAGTATAAAAGATCGTTCGCGAGAGAATAAACGCATAAAAAATATTCTCTCATGAGATCGCAATTTAAGATGCTCGAAATAAGGAACGAAATCGCGCGAGGTAAAAGCCGGGCTGGTATAATCAGGCGATCGCCCTTCTTTCCTCCACCCATTCCAAAATGACCGATAATTTAGTTCGCTATCTCCAATCGCCTCAAGCCATTCGAGATAGATGCCATCTTTTATTTCAATTTGTTGAAGAGGGACGATCTCCTTATTTTCGCTATCATCGCGATCGCCTTGATGAAGTCGCGGATTTTGTGATTTCCGTGACGAAAGAATCTTATCCCGATCTCGATATTCCCTTTCACAGTCGCTGGCAACATTTTGAAGTTGGCCATGTTTTCCGCTTGCAAGAATTAGATAATGCGATCGCTCCTTATTCTCCCCGAGAGCAAACAAAAATTAAATTCGATTTGGCAATTGTTAGCGTTTTAGTCGATGCGGGAGCAGGCTCTCGATGGCAATATCGGGAAGTCGAAACCGGACGGATATTTCAGCGATCGGAAGGATTGGCGGTTGCCAGTTTCCGCATGTTTCAAAAAGGCTTATTTTCGAGCGATCGCGATCGCCCTTTACAAGTCGATGCCGCAGGACTAAAAAATTTAACTCTCCAGACGCTAGCAAAAGGATTTCAAGTCAACGAAACCAATCCTTTAGTAGGGTTGACAGGACGACTGCAACTGTTACAAACATTAGGCGCAGTTCTAGTCAAGCAACCGCAATTTTTTGGCGAACATTCTCCACGCTCGGGTAATTTAGTTGATTATTTATTGAAAAAGGTGGCAGGGAATAATACTTTAACCGCACCGATAGTCTTACAAGCCATATTAGCAAGTATTGGTGAAATTTGGCCGGGACGATTTTCCCTAAAAGGTCTCAATTTAGGAGATGTTTGGCAACATGAAGCGATTGGTGGCGATCGCTTTGTTCCTTTTCATAAACTATCTCAGTGGTTGACCTATTCTCTCCTTGAACCCCTAGAAGATTTGGGAATTAAAATACATGATTTAGAGCAGTTAACCGGACTGGCAGAATATCGCAATGGGGGATTATTCCTCGATTTTGGCGTATTAGAAATTAAGCAATCGGAACTCTTGGCACAGTCTCACTTACCCAGTTCCAAACTCATCATTGAATGGCGTGCTTTAACCGTTATTCTCCTCGATCGCATTGCTGAGAAAATGCGCCAAAAGTTAACTTTAACTTCCGCAGAATTACCCCTCATCAAAGTCTTACAAGGCGGAACGTGGATGGCAGGACGAAAAATTGCTAGCAAACTGCGATCGCAAGGAAACCCTCCTCTTTCCCTCCAAAGTGACGGCACTGTTTTCTAAATCCCTAATCCCTAGCTCGATTCTTTACTCACGACAACGCGATCTCGTCCCCAACCTTTTGCTTGATAAAGCGCATCATCAGCACGGCGGAGAATATCATCAATCGTAGTATCTCCAATTTGATAGGCAGCTACTCCAATACTAACAGTAATTTTGATGATTTTTTCAATATGAATAAACTGCATTTCGGCAATTTTACGTCCGACTTTTTCGGCAACTTCTTTCGCATCTTTTACATTGGTTTCTGGCAGTAAAATGACAAATTCTTCCCCACCAAAGCGACCAAAATAATCCACTGTCCCCAAGACACTTAAGGTAACTTTTGCCATTTTTTTGAGAATTTCGTCACCAATTGAATGACCGTAAGTATCGTTAATATTTTTAAAGCGATCGAGATCGATCATTAAGATAGAAAAAGGGCGATCGTAGCGACAAACGCGGCTAAACTCTTGTTCCCCAAGGGTTAAGAGATGGCGGCGATTAGCAATTCCCGTGAGAGGGTCGGTTGTCGCTAATTTCTCGAGTTCGGCGAGAGCTTTCTTTAATTCATCTCGCGTATATTTTAGCTCTAGATGAGTTTTTACTCGAGCCAATAACTCTCGAGAATTAAAGGGTTTGGTAATATAGTCTACTGCCCCTTTTTCAAAGGCTTGCAATAAATTATTTTGCTCGTTACTTGCCGTCAAAAAAATAATCGGAATATCTTGATAAGAAGGGTTTGCCTTTAATATTTCACAGACTCTTAATCCATTCATATCGGGCATCATCAAATCCAATAAAATCAGATCGGGACGAGCTGAAAAAATTCTTTCTAATGCTTGTTTTCCACTAATTGCAAAAGTTGTTCCATAGCCCACATCATCTAAGATCTCTCCAATTATTTGCAAATTACTTGCAATATCATCGACCACTAAAATCAAAAAATCACTGGTAGTAAATTCTTTCATTATATTTTCTTAAAACTAAGGATATTGGAATTTTCCGAGCGCTTGGTGCTAAATTTTAGTTGATTTTATTCGCGATTGCTCTGCAAAAGATAGTGTTTTAAATATACTTTTAATTGGGAAAAACTTTCGATTGTTTTGGGAATATTGTGCCAATCAAATGCAGTCAATTGACAGGATAAGATATTGGCATATTCGATCGCGGGTTGATAGCGATATTCCTTGCCCCATTGAGTGATTTGTTTCGCACATTGTTTTAAATCTCTCATTTTCAAGGTTTGGCGCAATTCCAACCAAGTGGTTTGTTCGTATTGTTGTAACTTTTGCAATAATTCTGGCAGATTTTCTAGCGATTCTCCAGATGGCAATTCTCCAGATATAGGTACTGGAGATGCGATCGCGTCGCAAGGTCGGGTAGTTGTTTCTTGTCCCTCTCGAGAAAGTAATGCAATTTCCATTGCGGCAACCAACCGATCGCGATCGATAGGTTTGCGGAGGAATCCATCGCATAGCGATCGTAATTCTTCTTCATTGTCCAGCCAAGTGACCGCTGTCAAAATCAGGAGGGGAATATTGCGAGTCTTGAAATTTGCTTTTAAGGTGCGAGCCACCTCCCATCCATCGAGTTCGGGCATCCGCAAGTCTAACAAAATGAGATCTAGATTGTGGCTGCGGGCAATCTCTAAAGCTTCCCGACCATTTTCGGCCAGTAGTAAATGATGCAAGCTATCGGCAAAATAACCCGCAATGAGATTGCGATTGGAGGGAATATCGTCAGCGACTAAAATCGTGAGGGGAGGAAATTGTTGAAAGCGATCGCCACTCATCGATTGCAAGCGAGAAGCCGGTGCATCGGTCTCGCATTGAAGCTGAGGAAAAAGAAAGGTAAAGGTAGAGCCTTTCCCCAAAACACTTCGCAACTGCACCTCCCCTCCTAACATTTCCGTTAAACGTTTGGTAATTGCTAAACCCAGTCCCGTACCGCCATATTTGCGGGTACTCTGTCCCTCATTTTGTTTGAAAGCCTCAAAGATTGCATCTTGTTGTTCTGGAGCAATGCCAATGCCCGTATCTTCAATGGCGATTTCGAGAGATCGAAGAGGGAGGGAGTGGGGAGAGGGGGAGGGTGTCTTTGGCAGGCTCGTTTCAGGTCTCAGAGCATCGCTGGTGACGGGTGACGGGTGACGGGTAACGGGTGACTGATGACTGGTGACTGAAATCTTAATATGACCGCTTTCTGTGAATTTGAGAGCATTTCCCACCACATTGAAGAGGATTTGGCGCAGGCGAACTTCGTCGAAAATCGGAAAAGGGGGAACGTCGGGATCGATATCGACAATCCATTGCAATGCCTTTTGACGAGCTTGTTCGGAAAAGAAAATGGAAATTTCTTCAATGAGTCCGTATAAACTAATGGATTCGTAATGCAGTTGTAACTTTCCCGCTTCGATTTTCGAGAGATCCAACAAATCGTCGATGAGGGTAAGTAAGGTTTTGCCACTGGCTTTAATCGACTCGAGATAAGAGCGAGATCGCGTTTCGGCGACCCTCTCCTGCAATAAATCGCAAAATCCTAAAATTGCGTTCATGGGGGTGCGAATTTCATGACTCATATTAGCGAGAAATTCGCTTTTGGTTAAATTGGCAGCTTCGGCGGCGCGAGAGGCCTGTTTGAGGGCGGCATTCTTGTAGGCCAATTCTTCTTGACGCTGTTTTTCCCGCTCGAGCAGATCGGCTTGGGCCAGGGCAATCCCTACTTGGGCGGCGATCGCTTCGATCGATTCGATTTCCTCTCGAGTCCAGTGGTGTTGGCGACGACACTGATGCAGGCAGATAATACCATTGGGTTCGCCATTGTAGAAGGTGGCCACGCAAAGCAAGGATTGAATTCCGACTCGGGTGCAAATAGGTTGGAGGGCTTTGAGGAGGGAATCCCGAGCAATCTCGTCAGAAGCGATCGCCCTTTCCTCTGCCAGCAATTGCTCTAAATGAGGATTGTCGCGAATGGGAATATCCCAACTCGAGAGAGAAAATGCGCCTTCCCCGAGATATTCTGCCACGAGAGGAACTCGGAGGGCAGGAGAAGGAAGATATCGATGCAAAACACAACAATCGACTCCAAATGCTTCGCCGATTTTGCTGGTGGTGGTTTGAAAAATCTGTTCGCTGTCCAAACTTTGGCGAATTTCGGTGGTAATTTCCCCGAGGAGCAATTGTCGCTGGATTTGATGTTCTAAAGCGGCTTGCCATTCTTTGAGTTCGTGAATATCTTCTAGAGCGGTCAGGAAATATTTGGCATTACCCCCCTCATCCCGAATCACCGAGACCGTCGTTCGCCCCCAACGCACCGTCCCATCTTTGCGGAGAAAGCGTTTTTCTAGGGAATAGCTAGAGCGTTCCCCTCTCACTAGTTGGGCTTCTCGGTTGAGGTTTTCGGGTAAATCCTCGGGATGGATGACATCTTGAAATCGCATTTTGAGGAGTTCGGCACGATCGTAACCAAAAATCTCGCAACATTTGGAATTGACCGAGAGGAAACATCCCGAGGAATTCGTTAAGTTAATCGCCGTGGGGGTTTGCTCGAAGATAATGCGAAAGCGTTCCTCGCTTTCTCGCAAAGCCGTTTCGGCGGTAATGCGATCGCTGATATCCAAGATTAAACCATCAGCAATAATGTCCCCATTCTCCAAGCGGTAAAAACTGCTATGGTTTTGCAGCCATTTTTCGCCTGCGCCGTCGGTTGTAATGCAAAAGTTAACGCGACTGGGTTCGAGGGTATCTAGAGCCGCTTGCAGATGTTTTTTGAGAGGGAAGGATGTTTCGGGAGACAGGAGTTCGAGGAGAGATTGGGGATGGCTCTGAATAAGATCGCGATCTCGTCCGGCAATCTTTTCAATGCCTTCGCTGATATAAATCAAGGAGAAAGACCCATTGGTGCGAACGATCGCTCGATAAACCGCACCGTCGGGGATATTGGCCGCGATCGCTTCCAATTGATATTTTTGCTCCCTCAGTTCGGCATTGGCCGATTGCAGTTGCACCGTTCGTTCGGCGATTAAATTTTCGAGGCGCTGGTTGAGAGTTTGCAGGCGAGCTTCTGCGCGTTTGCGTTCGGTAATATCTTCGGCAATTCCCGTCAGGCGATAAATTTGCTTCTCCTCATTGCGGACGGGAAAGGCGCGATCTCGAATCCAGCGAATTTCGCCATTGGGTCGCACGATACGGTATTCGCAATCCAAGTTCAGAAAATCTTCAGCTTGGGGCGTTCGACTGGCAACGCGATCGCGATCGTCGGGATGGATGAATTCCAACCAAACATAAGGATTGCGATACAACTCCTCTCGGGGAATGCCCCAAATTCGCTCGAATGCAGGACTGATATAGAGGCTTTTAAAATTATCGTCAAATTCGTGAATGTAAAAAACATCGCGAATATTTTCGGCAAGTTGGCGAAATTTTTCTTCGCTATCCCGTCGTTCGTGGATTTCTTGACGCAAGCGCTCATTGGCGGCTCGCAGTTGGGCGGTTTGTTTGCCAATGCGGTCTTCGAGGTCATTTTTCGCAGCCCTGAGTTCCATTTCCACTTGCCGGCGATCGCTGATATCTTTCAACATAACGGTAAATAACCAGCCATCTTGGAGTTGCAGTTGAGAAATAGAGGCTTCGGCGGGAAATTCCTCTCCATTTTGGCGACGGCCTCGCACTTCTTTGGAACGTTCTGCCATCCTGCGAGAAATCGTTTGGGAGCGTGCGAAATTGCGAATGTAACGGATATGGTCTTGACGGGATTCTTCCGGTAGTAAAACCTCGAGAGAACGCCCGATCATTTCTTTTGCGGCATAGCCAAAAATCCGTTCTGCCCCTTGATTAAAAATTTGCACGATCTGGTTTTCGTCAACGGAGATAATGGCTTCGTCGGCAATTTCCAAAATTCCTTTAAATTTGGCTTGGCTGGCTTCTAATTCGGCTTTCGTTCGGTGCAATTCTCGATTGGCTTGTTGCAATTCTTGATTTTGCCGTTTTAACTGGTGCTGAAGCTCTCGCAAGGTTAATTGATGATGGATGCGGGCGAGAACTTCGCTCGTATGAAAGGGTTTGCTGATAAAATCCGCACCGCCGATGGCAAATCCTTTGAGAATGTCGCGATCGCGGGATGTCTCCTTGTTGGTTTCCAAGCGACCCATAAAAATCACGGGAATTTCTCGGGTCTCGGGATCGTGCTTTAAACGGCGACAAATTTCATAACCATCGAGATCCGGCATCTCGACTTCGAGTAAGATCAGTCGGGGATATTCTCGCCTTGCTTTTTCCAATCCTTCTTGCCCCGTTATCGCATAACAGACGCGATAGCCCCACCTACCTAGGAAGGTTGCCAACCAGCGATCGCGATCGCTGTCGATCGCTAAGATTGTTGTTGGAGGAGATGGGCGATCGGGAGAATTCATTGTTTCCTGTCATCGGCCAAGTGAGCATTTTTCGCCTATTTTAACTCGCCTCTACGGCCTTCCCCATTCTGCGAACCTAAAAATTTAGAGACTTGGCAGACCTATTTCTTTTCTTCAGGAGTTGTGTTAACAGTACATAAAAATTCTCGATAAATTTCCCATTGCTTGCCGTTATGAATTAATAGCGTTAATTGCGGGATGACAAATTCGGCAAAAAATGCTTTATTTTTAAATTCCGGCCAGGCTCGCTTAAAATTGGCTTTGGTTAAGTCCCGAAATGCCACGGTTAAATGGGGCGAAAACGGACGGCGATCGCCATGATTAATGCCTAAATTTGTTTTCAGGTGCCTGGACAAATCTTCTCCTAAAGCCATTAATTCTGGCGTTTTCAGGGGATTGATATAGATAACGCGGGGCGAAAATGCACCAAAACCCGATAAGGTCACGGGTATAGGCGTTCTCGCTGTAGCAAACTCTTTTAAGTTTTGTTCTAAAATTGATAGATTCTCTATCGGCCAGTCAAAAGGAGGTTGTAGGGTAATATGAGGAGGAGAATTAAGGGCTTTGCGACTGTTATACGTATTGGCAAAATACCGTTCGATTTCATTCGCTGCTTGTCGAACGGTTTGCGGGGGCAACAGGGCAATAAAGAAGCGATGGGTTGGTTGGGGTTGATTTTCCTGTTGCGTATTGTGGGTGAGTAAATCTTGCTGTTTCATATAAAATATTATAAACATTTAATAACGAAAATGCCTTGGTTTGCAAAGATTGAAAAAGGAATTGTTGACAAAGCGACCTTCGATCGCTACGTCCCCGCTCATCGTCACTACGTCCGCGACTTAATTGCGAGGGGACATCGAGCTAAAACGGGATATTGGGCAGAATATGGGGGAGGCATGCTTCTATTTGAAGCCAATTCTCTCGAAGAAGCCCGAGAAATTGTTGTTAACGATCCTCTCGTACAAAATCATTGCGTTCAATACGAGTTACACGAATGGCGTATCGTCGAGCAATGATCGATCGGGGTTATTGGTTGCTTGCCCCGAGCTTTGTCGAAGTGTTGGTTGTCAGAGAAAAAACATGAATTTTTGTTAAGTTCCTGCGGCGATCGGGCTAACTCGTAAGCAAAAATACTCCGTTCTGCCCTTGATTTGCGACATAATGTAAAATTATTTTGAAATCTCTTCAAAAATCTATAAAAATCGTTTAAAAGACATTTAAGACCTTTCTAAGATTGAGTTCCCCTGAATAACATTTCACCGACCCACACCCGATTAAGGAGTTAAAATGGAAAGACTGAGTATGGATAATGAACGTCCCAAATATCGTTTGAGTTGTACTCTCAGCTTCGGAGATATTTACGGGCAAATTATTGTCTGGCTAATCGTAATTTTCATTAGTCTTGCGGCAACCCTTGCATTATGGAGCAGTACCCGTCAGGCTTATGCCTTTCTGACCGTAGGAATTATTTTAGTAATTTCCTTACCCTTTTTATTGTTTGCTTTCGTAACGACTTTACTCAATCGAATTGAATTTATTCCTTTAGAGGAAGATGAAAAAGCAAGCCAACTCTCTCTAGAAAATCCCAGACGCACCAAACCCGCAACGGCAACTTAATTCCAGTCACTTAATTCCGATTGAAGGGCGCACAATTTGCGCCCTAAAAAACGTCAAACTTATCTATTTAATTCTCAATCTTAATTCTTAATTCATTAAGCCCCCATTCCTGAATATTGTTTCAAGCCTTTTCGCCACAACCAACGATTGATTATCAATAAAATAATTCCCCAACCGAACATCACTGCAAAACCGAATCCGAGTTCGACGGGAAATCCGACAAAAATTGCCGCCGGAAAATAGAGGAAATAAGGGAAGGGAGTCCAACGGGCGATCGCGATCGCCCAAGTGGGGAAAACATCGAGAGGAGCAATATAGCCGGCAAAAAAGAGATAAAAGAGAAAGAGAAATTGTTCGATCGCGCTGGCTCGTTCAGTCCAAAATGCCAGCATTGCTGAAGTATACTGCAAGAGAAAGCGCAACGAAACGGCGATCGGCATTGCGATCGTTCCCAATACAATTTGTCGCAGATCGGGCAACACAAAGGCTTGCGGATAAAGCAGAAAAAATAATCCCACCAACACGAGAACAAAAGGCAATCGTGCCAAGCGTTCCGAAACATGTCGGGCAATATGATGCCAAACCGGGTCGATGGGTTGTAATAAACGCAAAGATAATGTACCTTGTACGACCTCTTTTTCAAAATCCCAAATCACCCAAACAATTGTAAATTGGCGCACGATAAACACGGCGATAAAGTAGCGGGCAAAATCGATCGCGCTCAAACCAAATTGTCCGCTGCGAGAGGCTTCCATCCAAACCCCCATTAAAATAATGGGAAATGACCCGGAAAGCATCCAAAAAAATAGTTCCGCCCGATATTCCACCATGTGGGCGTAATGGACGGAAAGCAGGGTTGCAATGCGCTTCCAAAGCCATTTCATTCGGTTACTCCCGTTGTAAATAAACGTCCGATAACTTCTTCAATCGGGGGATCTGCGATACTGAGATCCAAAATGGGAAGTTGTGCTAAGATTTTTTCCACGGTTTGGGTTAAATCTTCTCGACGCACGATAAATTTGACTTCTCGCCCCGCGATCGCTTTAATATCGCCGTAAAAAGCCAGTTTCTCTTTCGGAAAAACATTGGCTAATTCCACTTTTACTTCCCGACAAGGCGCAAATCGCTCGAGTAATCCCTCCAGGCTGCCATCATATATCAATTTTCCTTCATAAATTAATAGGACTCGCCGACATAACGCCGTAATATCTGCCATATAGTGGCTGGTGAGGAGAATGGTCGCATCATAACGTCGATTGTACTCTCGCAAAAACTCCCGCACGGCAGCTTGAGCATTCACATCTAATCCTAATGTCGGTTCGTCTAAAAATAGAACTTGAGGATGATGCAGGAGGGCGGCTAAAAGTTCCGCTTTCATGCGTTCCCCAAGGGATAGTTTTCGCACGGGTTGGGTTAACTTTCCTTGCAGAGAAAGAAGGCTTTCCAGTTCCTCCAAACGCTGTTGGAATTCGCGATCGCCAATGCGATAAACAGCGGCGTTAATTCGCAAAGAGTCGAGGGCGGGTAAATCCCATAAAAGCTGTTGTTTTTGTCCCATAACCAAGCTCATTTTTTTTAAGAATTGAGCTTGGCGGCGAAAGGGAAAATACCCCGCGACATTCACCGTTCCTTCAGAAGGGTGAATCAAACCCGATAACATTTTTAAGGTTGTTGTTTTTCCTGCCCCGTTGGGACCCAAAAATCCGACGATTTCTCCCGGCTCTATGGCGAACGAAATATTTTGTACGGCTTTGATTTGACGATAAGTGCGATTGAAGAAATGCGCGATCGTTCCTTTAATTCCGGGTTCTTTGAGGGCAACGGGATAAATTTTACTGAGATTTTCGACAGCAATAATTGACATGAATTTGAGTTGTTTTTGGCGAGAATCGGATTGTATGGATATTGGGTCTTACGATTAATTCTTGCTCTCATAATAATTCACCTGCCCATAATTTATCATTTTTCGAGAGCGCGGGAATGGTTTCTCGATTATAATCGATCGCCTTTTTTTCTTCCTTATCCAGCACGTTTATTCGCGGGTAAAAGTCACTCGATCGCCGTGACAACTTTGCCGGTACTGACTTCTCGAACTTCTAAGTCGCCTTGTTTGACAGTTACGGGATGGGAAGCGTAACGGTAATGGGGTGGACTGTAGGAGTTGCGATCGCGATATTACTGGCAAGATTTGCCGTGTTTGGGGCTGTTTGCGATTGCTTGACCGTCACGTCGGGAATTCCGACCAATCTTCTCCCTTCATTTCGTAGAGGCGGACTTCATATTACCATATTTTATCCAATAATGTCCTGTCTGAATTCTTCTGTTTTCTGGCGGATTTCCTCAAAAATTATATCTTCATAAATTAGCGTGCCGACGATGCGATTGAATTCTTCTAATTGACGCACATCGCGATCGCTAAAACTCATGCGAAAACATTCTGGTGCGACTTCTGAATACTCCTGAAAACTCGGTTCGAGAAAGTCTCCTTCCCGTCTTTTATTCACTAACTGCAACACTCCCATCAGCTCATTTTCTTTGTTGAAAATTGGCAGACAAAGCAAACTGCAAGTACGATATAAATATTGTCGATCTGCTTTCACTGCTTCTTCGCAACGAGGTCGATCGCCATACAAATCAAAATCAACTTTTAATACTTTCAATTCTCCTTCTTCATTCTCTAAAGCATCCTCTGCTGCTTTTCCTACATATCCTTTTCCGAGGGGAACTTTTAAAGAAAAAGAAATCAATCCTTGCCCTCCGACATATCCTTCTGCAATCAAGATGCGATCGCCGGGATCGAAACGCCATAAGGTACAGCGATCGGCATTGATGAGGTTTCGTGCGGCTGCCATTACCCGTTCCATACTATCGGTTCGTTTAGCATTTAAAACTTCGCTTTGCGCCTTTTTTAATAAAGCTGCTCTTTGCTGCATTTCAACAATTTCATAATAAGATAAACAACTATTCAAAAAACTCAAAACTGTTTCGGAATATTCATACAAAAATTTCTCGATATCCGTACGTTCGAATCCTCGATGCTTGCCGCGATCGCGAATCAATTTACCTCGTGCTTCAATAATCGCTAAAAGTTCTTTTTTGCGATTGATTAAAGGAAAGATAACGCGACTGCGATCGTAGAGTCGTTTGGCTCTTAGTTTGGGATCGGCGATATATTCCGGCTGTTGCGATCGCGCGACTTTTTCAATGGTTTCACCCCCCAATAAACATTTATAATTTTGCATTTCATGATTTTTTTCTTCCACCAGCGTCCAGAAACGATCGCGATCGCGATCGTTTAGGTAAAGCATTACTTTTTCCGCACCGAGTCCATGTTGGGCGACAATTGCGGCATTATCGAGGGTAGAATATAAAATCTTATTGCGTTCGCTTTCCGAGAACTCTCGCGCATTTTGAATAACCATTGCTGCTTGAGCATTAAATGCAGCCATGCGTCGTATATCTTCCTGTCCGAAACTAATCTCAAAACATTCGGGAACTTCATCAGAAAAAATAGGTTGATAGGGTGGAAAACCTTCTCGGGTTTTATTGACTAATTGCGTGACTCCAATGAGCCGTTTTTTATGAGGGGATTTTTCATCATAAATCGAGACGGGCATGCAAAGCAAACTACAGGTTCGATAGTTATTGAGGCGATCGAATTGCTTCGCCATATCCGCATCGGGATGTTCGTGAACGTCGAGGGGAATATTCAGAGGGCTATAATTACCGTGACGGGAACTTTTAACAATTTGTCCGGCAAAACTTTTTTTCCGAATGCTCAATTCTCGATATTTTAATTTTCCCGTTTTAGCAGGAATTTCCGTCCATAATTTTTGCCCCGTGCGATCCAATAACCATAAGGTACTGCGATCGGCATTCATCAGTATTTTTGCGGCATCCATCACCTGCTGTAATGCTTCGGTTAAATCTTGACTGCTGCTACTTAATGCTTCTGCGGCTTGGGTCGATTTAATGCTTCCTTTTAGCTGCACGGCAAGGTTATAATAATCTTGTAAACCTTCTAACATTTGTTGAATGGAAGAAGTCGATAAAAGTTTGATAAACTTTCTCAAATCGCTTCTAGTAAATCCGATCGCGCTATATTTTTCAAAATTTTGCTCGTGGCGATCGATTGAGGGATCGTTCGAGTTCGATCTTAATTTATTTACAAACTGAATAACGGCAAACACTTCCTCTGATTCATTGATGACAGGAATCGTTAAAAGAGTGTAAGTTTTGAAATTATTACGGCGATCTTGTTTGCGAATTTCCTCAGAATTTTTATGGTCGTAAGCTGGATAAGGGATAATTTTAGATACTGCAGACTCAGCTACTTCCCCAGCAATTCCTCGTCCAACTCGTACCGTAATTTCTAAAGATTTTTCTTCGCTTTCTGTTGTTATTTCATGATGTTGAGCAAATATCGACCATAGTTGATCTTTGTCCTCATTCATAAAGTAAATTGTCGTGCGTTCTGCTTGCATCCATTGACCGATATTCCCAGTAATTTTAGCTAGTGCTTCGTTATAACTTTGGCGTAATTTTTCCAGCCAGCGAATGCTCTTAGTGAGATTCGTTGATTCGATCACAATTTGTCGTCTCTGTCGTCTTAAATTGAGAATCGCTTCCCGGATTTTCTGTTCGAGATCGATAATTTCTTCGGCAAAGCGATCGCTAACATTTTTCTGTTCTTCTCGAGTATAATTAACCAATACGATACCGCCACCACTGCCTTGATAAACGGGTTCTTGCAATCTTCCACCAATTTCTCGCCGAATAAAATCAAAAAGACGATTGCAAGTAATTTTGCGATCGCGATCGGCATTTTCTCGCCCTAAACCGCCAATCACTGCCCCCGAAAAAACGCTATGTTCTTCACTTTTCACTGCTTTTGCCGTTTCAAATTCCCGACAAGCTGCTATAATAAAAGTATCGCGTTTTTCTAATAGTTTTAAACTATTTTTTGCCGATCGCTCTGCCAATAAACTCCCACTATGACAGCAATCGAGCATCATCACCAAACTACTAAATTCTCCTTCTTGTAAATACTCTGCTAACTCTTCTAATTCAATGCCATTATTTTGTCGAACTATTGTGCTTTCTTGTAATTGAACGCGACAATCCGAAGTTGCTAAATACCCTTTTTGTTTGCGAGAAAACCTTGCCAAGGTAAACCCATGTCCGGTAAAATAAATTAGAGCCTCTTGTTGCTTGGCTCGTTCTCGAAAAGTTTGCAGCGCATCCCAAAATTGTTCCTCGCTTACACTTCCTGCTTTCATGACATAACCGTCTTTTTGCACGTTAGCTTTTTTTGGCAATCGTTCCACGCGAAAATCGCCATATTGCTCTAAAATACAGGCAATTGTTTCGGCATCTGTCGTAGTTTTGGGAAGTGCGGTAAAGTTTTGATATTCGGAAAGTCCAATAATGAGAGCGTATCTAGTCATAGACGCGATCGCGCAAAAAGGTTATCACTGTATAATAACCCGGTCTTAATGAATTCAATTGGTAAGAATGCTAAACTTGCATCATTTTTGAGACAATAAAATGAAACCCAACCAGCTAACCCGCAAAAAGTTGGGTTTCATGGCTTAACTCAACCCACAAGATATTTGACTGCGATCGCCGAAGATAGTTCCGTTAATTGTTATTTGTTGGTTATTGAATGCTAATTTTGAGGATTAGGAAGATTCTTTTTGATGTCGGACTTCAATCACCGTATGCACGTTTCCTCTGGGGGTAAAATCGCCTTTTACGCTGACATCTAAAGGATCGCAAGCGGCAACAAAATCATCTAAAATTTGATTCACCGATTCTTCGTGAGAAATATAGCGATCGCGGTAACTATTGATATAAAGTTTTAAGGCTTTCAATTCGACTACTCGTTCGTCGGGAGAATAGGTAATATAAATGGTGGCAAAATCGGGATAGCCAGAAAAAGGACACTTACAAGTAAATTCCGGTAAAGTAATCGAAATATCGTATTTTCGTCCGGGACGGGGGTTGGGAAAAGTAATTAACTCTCCCTCAGCAATTAATCTTTCTCCATATTTGACTTCTGAGGACTGTTCTGGAGATGCAACGCGATCGCTTTGGCTCATATTTCAAGAATCGATAATGGACGAGAATTACTTGCCTCTAGCAATAGCTATGAGGTCGGTATTTTGAATGATGAATTGATAATTTTAAATGGTAAACTATTCATTTTGCAAGCGACGGAGTTCTTCTTGCAAGGCTTCCACTTGCTTTCGCAGTCGTTCCGCATCTTCGGTGTTTTCGCTCTCTTCCGAGGGAGATTCGCTTTCCTCTAAAATTTCGATTCGTCGGGGTTCTTTATTGGTTTTAGGGGTGTCTGCTTCTTCGACAACGGGTTGCTGTGCCTTTTTCACCAGATCGTCTACAAATTTACTGGCTTCTTCCGCACTCAGTTCCCCGCGTTTGACCATTTCATCAGCCAGTTTTTGCGCTTGAACTTGCAACTGTTGCAGTTGTTCTCCCGCTTTTTCGCCAGCATAGGATGCGACTCCCATGCCAAAATAGAAGGCTTTTTGAACGATATTCAAGATTCCCTCTCTCGTCTTGTGAATGTGACTCTTCAATTCTACCGCAATTGGCAAAGTAGCTTAAGGGATGCAAATCGAGCAATTATTGCGATCGCAGTTGGGAACAGTTGCAGCGATCGCTCTGACAGAATTGAGTTAGGATAATCGTTAAGATATCTCAAAACATTCTATCTAGAACTAAAGTGCTCAAATAATGTCACCCGAACTACTGGAACTCGATCGCGCTCTCCAAAATTTATCTTTAGCAGAACAGCAGTGGCTTTTAGAACGGTTAACCCAACAGATTCGCGATCGCATACAAAGCACGAGTCAATTTGTCGGTCTATCTTCACTGGAAAAACAACTAGAAGACCTTGCCAGCGATCCAGATATTCAAAAAGAAATTAAAGCGATCGAGGGAGAATTTGCGATCGCTGAAATGGATGGGTTAGAAAACGAATGACTATACCATTCGCTATTGTTTGGGTTTGTAATTGAGCGATCGCATTTATTTCAAATAGCTTGACTTTTCGTACAATTGCGATCGCAGTTAGGAACAGTTGCAGCGATCGCTTTGAGAACAAATAACAAACAAAAAATGTCAATTAAATCGCGAATAACTTGCGGACGTTTGCGAATTTCACTCATGTTTTTGGCGATCCAATTTGTCTCGAATCGCTTGACGAATTTCCGTCCAGTCGCGTTCGCGAAGCGTCTCGGAACGAGAATCGCTTATTGAGGTTGCCGTTCCAGAATCTAATCCTTCCAGTAAAAGGGTTTCAATCTGTTCTTTGGCTTTCCGTCGTTGGTCTTGACGAATCAGATCGCGGATATACTCGCTGACACTGCCATAGCCTCCAGTTTTCACCTACTGTTCGATGTAATCTCGCATGGTGTCGGGAAGGGAGACGTTCATGGTTTTCATGGTACGACTATTGTTAGAATCTTTTCTATTATGGCAAAAATTGCCATTTTTTTCGATCGCAGGCGATTGAGAAAATTGGAATTTACCGATCGTGTCCATTCTCAGAAAGGTCGTTTTTACTAGAAGATAAAACCTTCGAGCAAGCGATCTTTTGGTATGGAAAGTTCAAGTCAAGATGATTATGAAGCAAAAGAGAAAGTGTTTTATAGTGCCATGATAAGTGCATGGCTTAACACAAAGATGGAACGCGATAAGCAGTTATTAGGTCTCTCGGCTACAGCTATTGGGCTATTGGTTACTTTATTGAGAACGACTAATGTTAATAATGTCTCGCAAATCATAATTTTTGGGTTGGCAATGTTCTTTTTTCTCATGACGGTAATTGCAGTGCTTGGTATCCTCGATCAAAATTCCAAGCACATTGAGAAAACATTGGATAATCGTGACGTTAATCACAAAACTTTAAAATATTTAGATAAAATTGCTGAATGCAGTTTTATTATTGGTATGGCACTAATTGTTATAATTGGGATACAGACTGCTATACTCAGCTTAGATAAAAAATGAGTCAGCATGAATCAAAATAAAACACCTAATAATTATTCTCAATTTGTAGATAATCAAGAAACAAGCGAACATAGTTGGCATGGAGTGTCTGGGTTACGTCCTCAACCTCCCAAAAGTCAACCATCTCAGCCTTCTGCCAGTACTCCTCCAAACTCATCCAATCCATCAACACCATCAGATAGTGGTAGTTCTAATCAAAAAGATTGAACCAATCAAAGTCAAGTGATATAGAATTTGGAGGGAGATACTCCTAATGACTATCTCCCTCTTAACAAAACTCAATTTACAACAACTTTAGAATACGATCGCATCAGGGAATAAATAAACGCCCTACCCCCATATAATCCTCAAGATCGAGAATAATTTCCACCAGCTTCTCAACACAATATTTTCGATACTGAGATTCATAGATTCGATCCGGATTACCAATCGTAATAATGGGTAATGAGGTCGGTGAATTTTCCTCGCGCATTACTGTTTCTAGAGAATCTTCACCTTTTGCATTGCGGTTTGCTGTTAACAATAGCATCCGATGGGTTTGAGCCAATCGCCAGACAACACGATCGCTACTATCGATCGCCAAACCAATTTCTCGAAAAGTCACGAACTGAATGGGAACGACTTCTAACCACCCCTCAGAGATCAGACTTCCAGAAAGTAAAAGAGCATGGCGATTCAAATTATAATCGGCTAAAATAATCATTGCTTTTTTGCTTCTCGCTGCATCCTTCGTTGTATGAGTTTAATTCGAGCCGCTTCATAACCGGGACGAGGGGGTAATTTAGCAATTTCAGCCAAGCGATCGCGATTGCGTTCTTCCCAATATTGGCGAATTTCTTCAGCATTTTGCAACATTTCTTGATACTCTTTTTCCACCTCGATTTTATTCGCTTCAATGTAGTCGAGTGCTGCCTGAAGTTGGACATCGCTGAGTTCGAAAGTATCGCGAGTATATTTGTAAGGATATCCTGCTTTAAGATCGTCCATAATATCGTAAAGAGTGATGCGCGTCCCCGCGATCGCCAGTCCTCGTTCCGTGCGAGCAATCCCCGTACTCGGCTTCGGTTGTAATGTCATAATCTAACTCCCTAAATCTGTTGTCACTATCTTGACTGCTCCCACCTTTCCGCTTCGCTAAAAAGGTGGGATTCCTCTTTCAACCAGCCGACTTGTTTAACAAGTTTTCACTCGTTAAACAGAGGTCAATCTGTCCAGAGGCGTTAATTTCCGTATGCCCTACGGTATCTTGGTGCGCGTTCCCTTGGCGAATTCGATTCGCCGGGGTCGCACCGCTATTTCCCAAAGCCTTAGCCAAGATATTTAATGCTGCATTATGATCCCGATGTAGCTTCGTTCCACATTTAGCACATTGATGAGTTCTTTGACTGAGGCTTTTCTTTTGGCGATGTCCGCATTGAGAACAATCTTGGCTTGTGAAATGAGGTTGAACTGACCTAATTTCTACTCCAAAAACTGTTCCGAAATACTCGACCCATTCGAGGAACATTCGCCAAGACGCATCACTAATTGATTTAGCCAGACAGTGATTTTTAACTAAGTTTCGCACCTTCAAATTCTCGTAGGCCACCAAGTCGCTAGACTGGACTAACGCCCTTGCTGTCTTAACAGCAAAGTCTTTACGTTGCCTGTGAACTTTGAGATGCTTTCTGGCTAATTTATTAATCGCTTTGCGTCGATTTTTACTCCCTTTCTTTTTACGACTAACTTGTTTTTGAGCGTGTTTGAGTGCCTTTTCTGACTTTCTTAAATAGCGAGGATTTTTAATTTGATTTCCTTCACTATCCGTGTAGAAAGACTCTAACCCAACATCAATCCCCAAAGATTTACCTGTGGTTTCATGTTGCTCTTTTCGGTCAACTTTGATGACAAATTGAGCATAGTAACCATCAGCACGTCTGACAATACGAACTCGCTTGATTTGTTTGAGAGTGTAAAAGTTCAGATCGCGAGTTCCGATGAGTTTAAATTGACCTGCTTTGAAACCATCAGTTAGGGTTAGCTTTTTATGGTCTTCTGAGAGTTTCCAACCAGAGGTTTTATACTCTACTGAATGACCCCGTTTTTTAAATTTAGGATAGCCTTGTCTTGGTGCGCGTTCCCTCTCTTGGTCAGCATTCCCATAGCGAGGAAACCTCGCTGGGGTCTGACCGCTAGGCGAGGAGACCTCGCCGGGGTCGCACCGCTTTTTCTTGATGTTTGGATTTTTACAGTTTTCAAAGAAACGGGAAATCGCAAACCATGCTCGTTCTGCACTAGCTTGTCTTGCCATTGAATTGAGCTTCTTTGCCCATTCGTATTCTTTGGCTAAAACAGCACAGTATTTATTTAAGTCAAATTGCTTAACCCCTTGATTATCTATCCAATACCGCAGCGCTTTATTACGGATAAAATTAGCCGTTCTAATTGCTTCATCTAGCACTTGGTATTGTTCGGATTTTCCTTTGAGTTTGGCTTCGAGAACGAGCATGACTATATCAATTTTTTCGATGTTTTATTATTGCAATTTACTGTTTTTTTGTCAATCTTTTTCAGACTGACGACGGCTAAAGCCGTCCGCACTACATCCCACCTCTAAAGAACGCTTCGCTGGTGGGTTTTGTGCGAGGTATCTATAAAATGCAACTCATTCACTTTCTCCCCATCTCGCGAAAGAAGGAAGAAAAAAGCGCGATCGCTCGCCTAAAAAACAGTCAAAAAACGAGCGATCGCACTTCCGAATTACACCACTGCAACCGGCAGTAATTCCAACTCTGCGGTGACGACATCGGGAGTTTTTCGCGATAGTTTAAACCCTGCTTTTTCGCAAACGCGCTGCATGGCTCCATTTTCCGGGAGAATCTCTGCAACGATGCGGGATAACTGGCGATCGCGTCCCACTTGAACCAAGCGTTTTAATAACTCGGTACCCAATCCTTGGAATTGAAAGCGATCGCTCACTAAAGCGGCAAACTCCGCATCGTCGGTACTGTGACCCTGACGCAGGCGACCAATGCCCAAAATCTCGTGTTCTCCGGTCTCCGGGTTCTTATAATCCGCCACCAATGCCATCTCGCGATCGTAGTCGATGAAACAGAGACGAGAGAGGCGATCGTGAGCAACCCGCGTTTTCAGTGCCATTAAGTGAAAATAGCGCAAGTAAATACTTTCCTCCGATAAAGGCTCGTGGAATTTAACCACTAACGGCTCGTCTTCGGGACGAATGGGGCGAATAGTGACGTTCATCCCGTTTTTCATCGTCCAAACATCCACGTATTCCAAAGGATAGGAACAGATGGCAGGGGTGGGAATTTCTGCCTCTCGCACCTGCGGATCGTGCAGTACTACCCGCGCATCGAGAGCGATAAGGTGTTGGGAAGAAGCCAAAAGGGGATTGATTTCAATTTCCTTAATCCAACGCTGTTCTACCACCAATTGACTGAACCGGACAATCGCCTGCTCTAATGCCTGCAAATTCACCGCCGCTTGTCCTCGCACCCCTTGCAAGGCTTGGTAAATCTTCGTTTGTTCCATCATCCGCCGGACGAGGGTGGTATTTAAAGGAGGAATGGCGAGAGAGCGATCTTTGAATACTTCTACCAAGGATCCCCCCGTCCCAAACAAGAGCACCGGGCCGAATTGGGGATCGAAACTGCTGCCGATAATTAATTCGTAATCCCCTTGGGACATCTGCAACATCGGCTGTACCGTCACTCCATGGAAATGTTCCGCCCCCGCTTTCTCCGTTACCGAGACTTCAATGCCATGATAGGCACCTCGCACGGCTTGTTCGTCCTGCAATAATAGGCGCACGCCGCCGACATCGGTTTTGTGAGTAATGGTGGTGGAGTTTAATTTTAAAACCACGGGATAGCCGATTTTTTCCGCCTGTTCCACGGCTTCCTCGATACTGGTTGCAACGTGGGTGGGAACCGTGGGAATGTTGTATGCCTCTAAAAGCTGTTTGGATTCGTATTCCGTGAGCAAGGTACGACCGCGATCGCGAATCTTCTCTAGCGTCGTTTTGACCCGATCGCGATCGAGGAGGTTATTTTCTTCTTCGGAGGCGAGGGTGGGGGTTTCGTACAAGCCCCGCAAATTGTAGGCATAGCGCCACATATAGTTAAACACGCGAGCGGCAGTATCCGGGAAAGGCAGGGTGAAAATTTTGGCGTTGTTGAGCATTTCCTCCCCTGGTGTAATGGCGTTTCCTCCCATCCAACTCGCGAGAATGGGTTTGGCGGGGTGTGCCTTACTTTGCAAGACCTCAAGGAACTTCTGGGCGGTTTGGGTGGGTTCCGTCATCGCTTGGGGGGTGAGGATCGCTAATAACCCATCGCTATTGGGATCTTTAAGGGCAATTTCGATCGCCTTGCCATAGCGATCGGGGTCTGCATCCCCCAAAATATCGATGGGGTTGCTATGACTCCAATGGGGGGGCAAAATCTCGTCGAGGGCGCGGATCGTCTCTTCGGAAAGGGTGGCGAGTTCCCCGCCCTCGGCGATGAGGGCATCGGTGGTCAGCACTCCCGGACCGCCAGCGTTGGTGAGGATCGTCAGGGCATTTCCTTTCGGTCGCGGTTGCTTGGCGAGGACTTCTGCCATATTGAAGAGGTCATCGATGGTATCGACCCGCAATACGCCGCACCGTCGGAAGGCGGCATCGAGAACGTCATCACTACCCGCGAGAGTCCCGGTATGGGAGGCTGCGGCTGCGGCTGCGGCTTCCGTGCGTCCGGCTTTAATGACAATAATGGGTTTGGTGCGGGCGACTTCTCGGGCGGCGGAGAGGAAAGAGCGGGCATTACCGATGCTTTCCATATAAATCACGATACTTTCGGTGTTGGGGTCGTCTCCGAGGTAGTCGATCAGGTCGCCCCAGTCCACATCCAACATGGAACCGATGGAAACGAAGGCGCTAAACCCGACATTTTCCCGAAAACTCCAATCGAGAATCGAAGTACACAAGGCTCCGCTTTGGGAGAGAAAGCCGAGATTCCCCGGACGGGCGATCGCCCCGGCAAAGGTGGCATTTAACCCAGAAACGGGATTCATCACTCCCAAACAGTTCGGACCGATAATCCGCATTTGACTGCCTCGGGCGATTGCTAAAATCTCCTGTTCCAAGGCAATTCCTTCGGGTCCGATTTCTTTAAATCCTGCGGAGATGACGATCGCCCCTTTCACTCCCGCTTCAGCGCATTCAGCAATGACGCGGGGGACTGTCGCGGCAGGAGTCGCCACGATCGCCAGATCGACGGCTTCGGGGACGGCGGCAATATTGGGATAGGCTTTGATCCCCAAAACGCTGGATCGCTTGGGGTTAACGGGAAAAACGGTACCGCCGAAGGGATGTCCGATGAGATTCCAGAGGAGGGTGCGTCCGACACTGCTGGATTTTTCGCTCGCCCCAATTAGAGCCACATTTTGGGGGCGAAAAAATACATCTAGGGGTTGTTTTTCATAGCCCAAAATATTTTGGGCGGGATCGGGTTGTACCATATTTGCCACCATAATTTTCTCCTTTATGCTTTTAATTGCAACAGTTGGAGGTTAAGAATTCGTTAGCTTTGAATGAGTCGGTAATAAATTGTAAGGCAATGAAATTTTACTTCCATCTATTTTAATTTTACGCTAAATTTCTCTAGAATTCTTGTTAGTTAAACAAAAATTTTGTTGTTTAATATGCAGTTCTTTATTCTTCATTTTTTCTTTATTTTTCTTGAGTTTAGCGATCCAGATAAAGATAAAATTCCAAGGATACGTATTGTTTTACCCACTGAATAAATTCATTGAGCCAATCGTCTAAATGTGTTTGTTTAAATTCATCCAATGAATGGATGAATTCTTTCGTTCTATGACGAAAAATATTAATTACGCATCCCGAACTTGTTCTCTAACCCACTGACGAAAAGACCGAATGAGTGCCGTTTCTCCAATCGTTGCGCGTTGCTCGATAAAACGTAAAATATCATGAGGAGAAAGAAAGGTAAAAGTAGGAGAACGCTCTACAATTTGATAGGATTGTTCTTGCAACGCATAAAATTGCAATCTTTCGCCATCATAGCACCAAACTTCCGGTACGCCTAAAGCCAGATACAAACTCATGCGATCGAGGGAACTGCTGGTAATATCAATTTCAATAATCAGATCCGGGGGCGGATCGCGATCGAGATTAATTTGTTCTAAGTCTCGAACTCTCGCTTCATTGGTAATATAATAGCATTGATCCGGTTCTAAGCCTTTAGCTAAATCTTGACGGCGACAAGTTAGAGAACCCAGACTTCTAATATTGATGTTAAATTCTTCTGTTACAGTTTCAATGCAACGACCAACTAATTTTTTGTATCCTTCATGAGGAGCGAGAGGAGTCATAATCTCTAGTTTTCCGCAATCGTAGGTGAGACGAAGCCCTCGCTGGTCTTGGAAGGCTTCGAGCAAGATTTCGTAGGTTTGCCAGCTAATATTATCGAGAAGAATCGCCGATCGCATTACCGGAGGAGAAGCGACAATCATAGGTAATTATTAAACTCGAGAACGATCTAATTTTACCTTGAATCCTAAAAAACAGGAGATTCAAACAACACCAAAGAGAGGAAAAAATCGAGAAAGAAAATCGCGATCCACGTCGTAACAACGGCATTGGTTGCCGATTGTCCCACCTCCTTTGCCCCGCCTTGTGTCGTTAACCCCCAACTACATCCGATCGCCGAGACGACAATGCCAAATAAAAACCCTTTCAACAACACCGCCAATAAATCCAAAGGCATCAAAAACGCTCGCACCGAGCGCAAAAACACCCAAGGATTAAGATGGTAAAATTGCCGTGCCGTCAGCATTCCCACTCCAGTTCCCACCGCGATCGCGCAAATGGTTAATAACGGCAACATCAAACAACAAGCGATCGCCCTCGGCAAAACCAAATAATCGATCGGATCCGTTTTGAGCATTATCAAAGCATCGATTTGTTCCGTCACCCGCATCGCCCCCAACTCCGCCGCATAAGCCGATCCCACTTGTCCCGCCACAATACTTGCCGTCAGCACCGGACCCAACTCCCGACAGAATGCCAAAGCAAACGCCCCTCCCAACGCCTGTATTGCCCCAAAGCGATTCAATTCCCTCGCCGTTTGCACCGTAAAAATGGCACTGGCAGAAATTGCGATTAAAATAACAGATAACAGGGAACGAGGTCCGGCTTTGGCAAACTGTTCGAGAAAAGCACGCGGGTAAATCCTGCCCTTAAAGAGGCGCAAACCCAGTTGTCCCGCAAGAAAGAGTGCCAGAATCAATCGCCACAGCCACGATCGCTCGAGAAAATTTTCGGGTTTGGAATTAGACATCGAGTACAAAGAAATAGGGTGCACGAACGAACTTCATTTTTGTGCGAACAAAAAAAATAGGATACGGACTCGGATGATTACGAATAGGCTACACCACGGCACCGCGATCGCGACGAACACCATGAAACGGGCAAAAACTAAGACTTTATCAGCGAAAATCCTCTCGGGATTGTTGGGATTTTGCGTGGGGGATGCGTTAGGAGTGCCAGTAGAATTTTGTTCGCGATCGCAATTACAAAATTCTCCCGTCAAAGGAATGCAAGGATACGGCACCCACAATCGCCCCCCCGGAACTTGGTCCGATGAAAGTGCTTTAATGTTTTGCGTCGCCGAAGCCCTCAGTCGGGCAGATGTCACCACAGAAGCCTTAGTTGGCGTAACGGCACACCTCCTCGCACGCTGGTACGAGGGGGAAATTTGGACGCCCAACGGCTGGCATTTCGAAATTGGCTTGACCACCGCCAAAGCGATCGCCCGCTTGCGAGAGGGCATTTCCCCGCGATTGTCGGGGGACATGGAAGAGATGAGCAATGGCAACGGCTCCCTCGTGCGGACGCTTCCCTTTGTCTTTTGCCACGATCGCTTACCCTTTCCGGATCTGCTCGATCGCATTCACCTCATCTCTCGCATCACTCACGCCCATCCGCGATCGCAAATGGCTTGTGGCTTTTACATCAGCATTGCCATCGACCTGCTCCAAGGATACGCCCCCGATGAAGCCTATTTGCGCGGTATCGCTCGAGTCGAACCCCTCTATTGGCATCCCCCTTACGGTGCCGAACTCTTCCATTTTCATAACCTAATCGGCGGCACCCTCGCCGAGTTGCCCCGAGACGAAATTTCTTCTGGAGGCTATGTCATTCATACCCTCGAGGCGGCGCTATGGTGTTTGTTAAACGCATCGTCCTACAAAGACACGGTTTTAGCGGCCGTGAATTTAGGAGAGAGTACGAATGCGATCGCCGCCCTCGCTGGAGGCTTGGCAGGATTGTATTATGGCGTGAAAGATATCCCCGCCGATTGGATGCAACAAATCGCCGAGTTTTATGACATCTTGGCATTATCCGAGCAACTGACCGAGAAGATTTTTGACTGAAAGAGGGGTATGATTAAAACAGGTGAGAATTACAGGAATTGAAAATAGGGAAAGAAATTTCTCTTTTGAGGAGCGAACGGATGGGCAAGACGATTGCAAAGAATAACTCTCTCTCTGCGATCGATGGGACAAAAGAACTGCTGGAAATGTTTTCTCGAGTAGCGCTCGATCCCATCAAATTTAAGAAAAACCAACCAAAATCGAATAGCACTTTTTAGTAAAGAAGTGCGGGAGGTCAGTGCATCGTGAAGGACGTAAAAAAAGTCGTTAGCAACTGCGTTTTTGTATTGCTGTTGTTAAACTTGCTTTCTCTGGGAGTTTACCATCTCTGCAATACCCCCGAGGAGCAAGCAAGATTGGAAAGATTAACAGCACTTGAAGAGCCTCTGGCTTTAATTGTTGCCGACAAGAGTCAAAAACGAGCCTCGCAATTTTAAATAGATGGGCGATCTCTGATAACTGGTGAGGTGGTAACTGAATTAAACTTCTCTTTGTTTCTTGGTTTTGGTCAAACTGCGATCGAGTTTGAGAGCCTTGGTTTGTCCTGCCTATTTAATGTATTTTTACTGAATAATACGAATAATAAATGATTAGAGGTAACAAGATTAAAATTTAGATTTACTTGATTTTTGATTTCATATCATGTTTGCCAACGACTCCTTTGAAGTCAATATTCCATTCCAATTCCAAACCGAGACGAACTCTATTCAGGTTCAACTCCAAGAATTAGAGATTTCCCGTCTAGATACCGAACTGCCCGACTGTAAAATTACCTTTGCTATTTCCAGCGAAGAGTATCGTCGCTGCGAGGAACGAGAATACCTCTACCTCGATCCGAAAACAAGTCAAACCTCCTTTCCTGAAGAATTCGACCTCGAAAAACCCTTCGACCTCGAAGCAATCTTGCGGCGGGATTTAGTTTCAGCATTGTTGGCAGGGGTAGAAGACTTTGAAGAATACGATCGCTCTCCCGCTCGAAGTATCGTTCGTTTCCTGCAATATCTCATGACAGAAAATTCTACCTCGCCCTTTCTATCCGAGGCTAGTTGGGGAATCACGGCGATTAGACAAGCTATACCTCTCCCTGATGCGCCCGACGAATCCGGGGTTAAGATGGGAATTACAACCACTCTAGGCCAGCATTTAGAGCAAACTGCCAAAGATACCAACATTCAGCAGCAGGAGCAGAAAACTTTGGCTCTTGGGGAAGAAGGCGGGATCTATGCAGTCATGGAAGCATTTTTTCAAGAAGAAGAATTGGATTATCAACCCATCCCCAATGAAGGCGCGATCGTGCTCTCCATTCCGGGAGAGGAAGGAGAGTGGATGTGTTATTGCGAAGCCTTTGAAGAAGAGGAATATTGCCGGATTTACAGCGTCTTTCCCGAACAAACTCCCCCGGAACGACGGAATGAGATGGCCGAATTCATCACGCGAGTCAATCCTCGTTTAACGATTGGAAACTTCGAAATGCGCTACGAGTCGGGAGAAGTAAGATTTCGCACGGCCATTGACGTCGAAGGCGATCGCTTTTCCATTCCCCTGATGCGACAATTGTTTGCTGGGAATGTTATCACCATGGAACGGCATTTTCGCGCCATTGGCTTGGTCTTAAACAATCTTGTCTCACCCAAAAAAGCACTGCTCTTATGTTATGAAGAAGAGGGCTAATTTCTCAATCGTTAATTTCGAGAAATTCGTCAACTCGCGTACAGACGTAGCATGCTACGTCCCTACATCAAACCCAATCTTGTACCTCCGCACTGGTCAAACTGCGACCCATCTTGAGGTATTCCGTTTGTGCGGCCTGTTTGAGATGCTTCATCATTATGGGTTCTCCCGCATCTGCTGCCAAAAATGCAGCATTGAGGGCGATGGAGCGAATATTCCCCCCAGCTACGCTCAACTGGCCTAATTTTTGGTAATCCAAATCTTCAGTGGGGGTTTGTTTCGGGAAGATTCGCCGCCAAATTTCTCTCCTTGCATTAGCTTTGGGGAAGGGAAAATTAAGGATGAAGCGAATGCGTCGCAAAAAGGCTCGATCTAAAGAATCCTTCAAGTTGGTCGTCAGTACGGCCAAACCCTGATAGGCCTCCATCCTCTGCAAGAGATAACTCACCTCGATATTGGCATGGCGATCGTGGGAATCTTTCACAGATGTGCGCTTGCCAAAAAGGGCATCGGCTTCATCGAAGAGCAACACGGCTCCTCCCGCTTCTGCCGCGTCAAAGATGCGTCGCAGATTTTTCTCGGTTTCGCCAATATATTTGCTAACGACAGCACTGAGATCGATGCGATAGAGGTCGAGGCGAAACTCTTTAGCGATCGCTTCTGCGGCCATGGTTTTCCCGGTACCGCTCGCGCCGGCAAAGAGGGCGCTAATGCCCAAACCCCGACGGCCTTTACCAGAAAAACCCCATTCTTCATAAACGCGAAAGCGCTGTTGAACCTGTGCCGAGATATCTCGCAAGATGTGTTTTTCGCGTTCGGGCAAAACGAGATCGTCCCAAGTAGCGGTAGATTCGATGCGCTGTGCTAAGTTATCCAAGCGAGGACGAGCCTGCAAGCGACAGAATTCCCAGAGTTGCGTTTTCGGATTGACTTCGGGATGCTGCATGGATGCACAAGCCACGCGAATGGTTTGACTGTCGAGATTGAATTGAGCGATAAGAGGTTCGAGATATCCATTCAATTCGCCCATTTTTTCGCCGAGGTGCATTTCCCAAATGTGACGTTTTTCCCCATGGGGAAGGGGGCGAATATCAAAGGAAATAGCATTGCGATGGCGGAAGGTTTTGCGCTCTTCGCTGCTGACGATTGCGGGGGTGCGAACCTGTTCGATAAACTGGAGCAGGGCGGTTTCTTGGGCGGCATCGCTACCGGATATGCCGTCGCATTCAATAAAGAGAATGGCATTGCCCAAAATGGCTTCTCGTTCCCAACGCTGGCGCAATTGGTACAATTCTTCTGCGGCCGAGGGGAGATTGTTAGCCGACAGGAGAATGAGGCTGAAATCGAGGCGATCGCAGGCATCCCGGGCGACTTCGTATTTTGCTCCGCTTTCGTAACCGCAGAGTTGAATTAGAGGTAAAAGGGCATTGCTTTGAGGATTCGACCAAACAGCGGCAATCCGTTCGGCAATTTCGGCGCGGGAGGGGGGAAGGGGAATATCAGCAAGATTCTCGCGGGGAATCGTATAAAGCCATCCCGTTAGACGTTCGTCCGTGGCGGGTTCTCCTAAAAGATAGCAAAGAATGCGGCGGTCGATGTGAATTGCAGCTTGCGTGAGAGAAGTTCCGGGAGTCACTTCAATTAACTGCCAGCGATGGAGGGGACTGTGAGGAGAGAGCACCCGCCATTGAGCATTGGGACAGGCAGAGAGCATCAAACCGAGGGAAAGATAATTTTTCTGGGCGTTCCCTTGGGCTTTGGCGCAGAGGGAATGAAAATGGGGCTGAATTTCCATTCCCGCGCAGAGGAGAATGATGTCTCGTTCGAAAGGCGAGAGACTGAAGCGATCGCACAGTTGCGCGAGGGTAGAGGTGGGAGGCAGGGGATCGAGTTCCTGTTGGGAAGAGGGCTTGCCTTGTATATAGCATTCGAGGATATCTCCCATGCGATCGATGCCCTGACGCAAGACCCGTTGATTTTCCCAGTACCAGTTTTTGGGTTGAGTAGCTTCCATTGGTGATTTTAAAATTGCGATTGCTAGATAAAGGCGAAGATATCTTAGACAAAATGGGTAAACAAAAGGTTAAATTTTACTCTAAAAGTCAATTAACGTTTAGCGAAGCGTAACGCATTTCTTGAATTGTATCGCTGTTGATACTGACTTGCCGAATTTCATTAACTTGTTGAATGTCTCGACAAACAACAGGAGAGGTATTGTCTCAAATACCTCTCCCGAAAATCTTATAGGTGCTCTCGTACTAGGTTTACCCGATCTTAGCAGTAAGCACTAATGTCCTCGCCACATTCATCCGCCAGATAGCACAAAGCGCGAAATCGCAAACCAATCAATTGATCGTAAAAAGGATTTAACTTGCACATGGGAGGAATGTGAAAGAGGATTTTCCCAAAAACCGTCACATCTCGCTCAAACGGACACTGTGGGGGAATCAATTGGCACAGCAGGCGAGCAAAATCCGCATCTTTGACTTCCCAATTATCGAGCCACATTTTAATGGGTTGTAATGGGGCAAAACTAATCTTGGGAAACTTGAATTTTAAGCGGACATTCTGTGGAGAAATTCCGGATTTGCGCGTTGGAACGTATGCGGGACTCCAACTGCTGAAAACAAATTGTTTGATTGTTGTTCTGATTGCGTCAGCCATTGTTTTTTTCTGTTCTAACTGGGGAGAACAGACTCGCTTAATTTTTACCTACAGGTACCTAAATCGAGATTCCGGAGCTTTGCAGAGTAGGTTGTTAAAAATTCCGAATCTCTCAAAAGGTAAGGGATTACAGGTGTTTGCTCTCGTTGATTAACAGTTTGTTACAAAAATCTCAGCCAGCACTTACAAATTGTGAAGAACTATGAGAAAAAGAGATTCTTGGCAAAATTCCATTAATTCTAGTATTTATGCTTAAGCAAAATAGCTAAGTCAAAAATACAACTCGAGCCAACTTTATTTATTATATTCTGTTCGGTTCTTTATAGGTGTAGTGCAGGCAACATCACCTTAAATTGCGATCGCGATCGCACCCACAAAAAACAATAAAAATGTTGTTTTTATGAGCTATTTTCCTGTAGAAAAATACTAGGAATAGAAGGCTGATTAAATTGAGGAGAATTTTGACCTTCTTTCTCAATTTTAGTATCATTTGTTACAGAAAAACCATTTTTCATAATATTTTTTTTCTCTTTGTTGGAAGAATCATCGATTGGCAAAGAAGTTTCCGAGGAAGAGCGATCGGCTGAATCAATTAACCAACTTGTGGATGCGGGCATTGGTTGACGGCGGATTTTGGAGGGAGCAGGGGGAGCGGAGGGAGCAGGGGGAGATTTTTGCCAGTTTTTGGCTTCCCAGATGAGTTTTCCTCGGGTTGGAGTTCCACTGGAAAGAGGGAGAACTTGTGCGGAAACGGTCATTCGCCGTTTGAGGGAGTCGGATACGAGAAAAACGCTGCCAAAAATAAGCGTGTCTTTGGGAACGCGTTCCAAGCGTAACGTTACTTCGTTGGCTCCCGATTGCAAGCGACGGGGAAAGAAATCCAATCCGGCAATTTCATCGATAATTTGACAGGGGAGCGGGACGATAATTCGTATCTTGAATTGATGTTCGCAACCGTGGGAAAGCTGTCCCAAATTAATCGATTCTGGATAATGCCAAACTCCTGTTTCCGTGGGAATGCCTATCACCATGCCCCTTACCTCCACATTTTCAAAGATGACACTTGTACCCAATGCAACCCGGATCGCACATTGAATTTTTTGAGGATCCGTTGCCTCGATCCGGAGATTTTTCAAACGAACGAGATCGCTGTCGATCTCTACCACCGTTCCCGTTTTCCCCCAGATTGTTGCCCCCGCACCCTCTAACGTAACAGGTTGGCGAATGGCGATCGGGGCTTCGTATTCCCCATTTGGCGGAAAAAGCGTAATGTTGTCACAAGGCGCTCGCAAGTCCAATTCCTCTTGCAATGTCAAAGAAATTCGAGATTCGAGAGACTTGGATTTTGGCACCGTAAATAAAGATTTCTTTAAATCTTTGGTTGTCGATAATGGGCGATCGATAACAATCGGTTCTAGATTGCGATCGACCATTATCGGAGTCCCAGATCGTTCTTTCTGTTGCTTAACTGGTGATTGATTAACCTGCGACCGAAAAAATTGTTTAATTGCAGTGATTAATCCAGACATAGCATTTCTACCTCCACAATACGACCGTGAGAATTCCGAGACAGTTGAAACCATTGCCCGTGTTTGAGGGCGATCGCATTTCCGAGGGGGACGGGTTCGCCGTTAGAAGCCATCAGGGAGGTTAACTGTTGATTGGCCAGCCACCAACGACCGTCACGAACGGTACAGTAGGCTTGGGGAGAGCGATCGCCTTTTTCCCCAGGAGAAATATGGTCGAAAACGTGCCATTTAAATAACGACAGGCGATCGTAAGCCATGACCTCGCCATCTCGCATCCATTGACCCGGACGGCGTTGCGATCGCAAAATCAAACGAGGAATTCTGCCAGTTTGTTTCGTGCCGCAAAAAGGACATCTCGCAGGATTTTGCCGTTCTAAAACAAACCATTTCCCCGAACATTGAGGGTTTTGACAGGGAACGAGAGAATCCCAAGTTTTCGTTAATCCCCGCTCCCATTCCATGGCCGTCGGACGGTTTTCTGGTGCATGAAGCCCATCAATCAAGGCTTTTTCAAACAAGCGACTTAAATAGGAACCAAAAGCCGTATAAGGCAATTGAATTCCCTCCGGACGATTGGAGCGATCGCAAGGATGTTCGATAAATAGAGCCTTTTCTCCCATGCTTAAGCGATCGTCTTCCTCTGCCGATACTGTCGAGTTGATTTTCGGACCTTCTAGAGGATGGCGTTGAAACAAATATTGATAGATGAGTACTGCCAAAGCATGGAGATCCGTTCGAGTCGAAACGTGCTTGCGTTGAGAATGCCGTACGGGTAAATGAACCGTCGCTAAAACTTCTGGGGCAATATAACCTCGAGTCCCTAAAACATCGGGAGGAAATAAACCCGGAACGGCTAAAGAATCGATATCGATAATCAAACATTTGCCTTTAGCAGGATTGACCAAAACATTCTTATTTGATAAGTCCGAATGCGCTAATCCGGCTTGATGCAGGCGACGAACCGCCCGCGCCAAAAGAATGCAAATATTGAGATAATCAATCCGAGCTCCTCGCTCTTGCGGCGGTAACATTCCGCGTAATTTCTCCTGAATAAACCAAGTGCTTTCCTTTTCTTTCCCCTGGCAAAAACCTGAAGAAAAGAAAAAATCTTGGGGATAGATGGGGGTTATGATTCCAAGTTGAGGACTGGTCAAAATTCCCGTTGACCAGCAAAATAAATTTTTCCAATAATCTCCCGTTTCTCTATCTATAGTTGGGTTATACCGCCCCAAAATGGCTTCCAAACGGCTCATGCGATTGGGATCGTCTGCCAGTGCTTCATCTTTATAAAAACAGAGGACAGAAGAGCGATCTCCACTCAAATAGACCTTTTTCATTGCCCCTTCCGCGATCGCGTCAGGCATATATTCAATCGTTCGCCCATCGGCTAAAGTTGCAGTTTTCATGATTTTGAATTTTGAATTGATTGGACTGGTGACTGAAGAATGACGAGGGTACGATCGTCGAACGAACCTTTCACTTGATAAGAATCCAGCCAAAGTCTGAGATTTTCGGCAGGACATTTTTCAATTTCATCGCCCTGCCAATGAACAGCTGCCAATAATGCGGGAGATGCAGTTAACTCTCGCACGCTTATGCCGAGAGCCTTCGCATAGCGATCGCAAGCATAAACAGATACAATTTTCGGATTTTCGTTGATAGAAACGAGGCGATCGGTTTGACGGTGAAACTTATCTCGTTCTGCATCTAAATCGGACAAATTTCCCAGTTTGGTTTCGCTTAAGCGATCGACAATATCGCCACCCTTGACCCCTTCGCGATCGATAATTTGATTGAGAACCAAATCCCCATACAAGCGAAACATTTCGGAATCGGCAGGAAAATAATCATCGGCAACCCCATCAGTCATCACGAATAATGTTTTTAAGGGGCTGAAAAAAGGGAAAGTTTTCCGCATTAAATAATCTCGCTCGACTTTCCCCGGTGTCGTTAAAAATTCAGTTTGGCCGGAAAATTCGCCGCGATCGGGAATGCCCAATACATGCAGGCGATTGTCGCGATCGAAAGCAACAGTTAAACCGTCTCCAACCTGACAAGTTAAAATCAAACTATACTCAGTATTTTTGTAGTGAACCATTCGATGAACGGCTAATAATAACGTTGCTGAGAGATCGTCTTTGGTAATATCTCGATGGCCGAGACTTTTATAATATTGGGTATACTCAACTCGCTCTTTAACGGCATTTTCAACCGCATCAAAAGCGACCCGCATTGCCTCGTGTAAAACAGTTTGAACCCGTTCTAAGTCTTCTTCTGCAAACGCTCCTGTCTCATCGTTCCGTCTAAAAGTATCTACAGACCAATTTTGACGTTTTTGCAGTTTACAACCCGCTAAAGCCTCTTCTAGATACTTGATAGCCGCTTCACAGGATACCTTGGCACCCACGCGAGAAAACTTTTTTGAGCCCGCACCATCAGAAACCGTAATAATCTGCCAATCTTCACAGATCCTGAATTCAAACCAATCATCGCCATGAGTCCCGTCGTGCTTGTGTTTTTTTCCCCGCACCCTTGCACCGATCGCCTGCCATCCGCTTATTGTTTTGACAACTTGACAGAAAGATTCTGCGTATAAATCCGGGTCGTTTTGCGGTAAGGGTTGATATTGCCAGACCCCGAGCGATCGCTGTGGCGATTTCGGCGGTTCTAATTCGTCTGCCATCACCATAATGAGGCGAGATCGCGTCGAAACGCCATACACTAAGGGCTCGATGATTGGGAGAGAGATTACTTCTTTGACTGCATTTTGTCCCGGATCGAGATTGACTTGCCGAGGGGAGTGTTCTCGAGCGAGCAACGCGATCGCCTCCTGCCAAGCTAAATCGAGAATTTTTTCACAATCGCTTAATGATGCTCCCGGAAGTTCCAGATAAGAAGCAAAAATATTTTCATAAAGTTGCGCCAAAATCTTGGAAACTTCTGCAACTTTTTGGGGATGACAGCACGGAACATCAACCCAAATCTCTTCATTGTCAGAACATCCAGAAAGGATCTCGATAATGGCACGCACTAACTCTTCTGGGTGCGGTTTCATGGATTCTTCTCAATAAATACGCGACGATGGAAGATAATTGCTCGAATTTTCTTCCTATTCATCAATTTTTATTGAGATGTCCGTGATTTTCCAGATAGCCAAAAGCAGGTTAAAGCAGGTAATTGAGGAATTTTTTGGTTTTGGAGCGATCGCGATCGTACTATGTTCTGAGATTCGTCATTCGCAATATCGATACAGATCTCTTTTTAAAGCGAGAGAGATCGCTCTTTTGTCAGACAGCGATCGTTCATTGCCTCGATTCTCGTCAGTGCAGAACTACCGATCGAGCAAGATAATTAAAAGCGTAGGGCACTGAGAGCAATTGCCCGTATTTGTCGGAAAAATACTGAGTTTTTGCTGAGAAAATTTAGTGTTTTCCTCTAGAGACAGAATAAAGTCAGAATGTGCTACCTTAGTCATAGAGAGAACATTTACAAATCTTCCTAAGCACTCAGGGCAAACTCTCTCATATTGTTATTATTGAGTCCACTATCGAGGTTAGAAACATGAATCGACTGATGAATTGGTTAGGAGTGACTTCAGCAGCGATCGCGGCCGGTCTTTTTGCAGCATCTCCCGCGCTTTCTGCAACAATGGTGGGAACGGAATTGGTTCTTTCGGTGGATGTATCGGATAGTATCGACTCTGATGAGTATATCTTGCAACAACAGGGTTATGTCGATGCTTTTCGCAATACCGACTTTATTGAAATTGTAACGGGTATACCCGGAGGCGTTGCCGTTACGCTGCAAATGTGGTCGACCAATGTTGCCGATTCCATTGGTTGGTATCATATTACCGATGCAGCGAGTGCCAACGCATTTGCCGATGCAATTGAAGCGATTGATAGACCCGAAGCTGCCAAGGTTGGTACGGGAACGAACATTGCGGCGGCGTTAACTTCGGCAGCAGCGTTATTAGACAGTAATGATTTTATCGGGCGGCAAGTTATCGATATTTCTGGAGATGGTCGCCAAAATGTTGGTGCGGGTTGCAATGTGAACAATCAAGATAGTAGCGCTTGTACGAGTTTGGTTGAAAGCGCTCGCGATGTTATCTTGGCTCAAGACATCACGATCAACGGTCTGCCCGTTTTGGCAGATGTCCCGGATCTCGATAACTACTTTCAACAGTTTGTGACGGGTGGAGAAGACTCTTTTATACAAATCGCTGCTGAATTTGAAGATTTCAATGAAGCGATTTCTCAAAAAGTCCAGCGCGAAGTGACTGCCGTTCCCGAACCTTCTGTTACTTTAGGATTATTAGCTTTGGGACTCTTGTGCGGCGGTTCCATGCTGAAAAAGCAACAGGAGCGTGCTTAATTTGGGTTAGAGGCGATCGCCGCCCTTAAACGTAACTCACTACTAGAACGATTTTAACCAGAAAAAGGAGTCCGATCGGACTCCTTTTTTGTTTTCTCTATCTTCTCGATGATTTCCTTGCGATCCGTTTTTTCGCCTCGCGAATAGCTGCATCGGCATTCACCAAACCGCTTCCGAAAAAATACTCCTCAATCGAACTAAACCCATTGGGATTTTCGCGATCGTATATTTCTCGTTCGTCGGGTCTTAAATGCAATCCTTCGTAACTGGATGTTTCTTGGAGAATTTCGATAATTTCTGCCCGAGTCAATCGATTGTCCGTATCTTCTCCTTTGATGAGGGCAACAATTCCCGAGACAATCGGAGCGGAAAAAGATGTGCCTTGAGTCCAGCGATATTTTCCTCGCAGATCGTAGCTATTTGTTTTTTGTTGTTCGTCTAAATCGATCCCATTCCAAAATAGATCGAGAAATGTTCCTCCCGTTGTCAAAATGCCTCCAACGAGGGGATAATCTAAGTTGTCTTTAAAATCTCCTCCTGGAGCGACTAACATTAATTTTCGATTGTTGCGAGTGCCATAATTGCTATAGGAAGCGCGATGTCCCGTAACATTAGTCGCACCGACGGAAATGACTCCCGGAATGGCAGCCGGAAAGCCAATCGCATTCAAATTATCATTCCCGGAAGAAGCAACGATGACTAAATCGGGACGTTCTTTTAACACGCGTTCGATTTGCTCTGCGATCGGTTGAGAAAGATATTGTCCCCCTAAACTCATATTGATGACATCTACGCCTCTCTCGGCAGCATAACCGATACTTTCAACTAACGATCCTACCTGAAATGTACCGTTTACTCCTCCCGATCGCACGGGTAAAATTTTAGCGTTGGGTGCGATACCGATCGCGCCGTCCCTCCCTTCTGGAGAGGCAGCAATAACCCCCGCAACCATTGTCCCGTGAAAATTTCCCGCCGTGCGATCGAGGATATATTGGCGAATTTGTTCGGCAATTTTTGCCTCGGACCAGTCTGGATATTCTTTGCGAAACCACTCAAAATAGAGGGGATAGGTTTTGTTCAACGTTTCATCTTCGAGGAGGAAAGCGTGTCGCCAAGGAACCTCAATGGTTTTAAATTCTTCCGTGCTGATTCGCGTTTCGCGATCGTCATCGACAAAATCCCAACCGTAGACTTCTCCCGGTAATTTATCGCGAACGCTGCCAACACCATGAATATTATTCTTTAAATCGGAATGGTTCCACTGAATTAAGGTATCGATTACGGCAACGATCGCACCTTCGCCACCATTGCTATTTTTCCATGCTTCTAAGGCGCGTACATCCGTGCGATCGCGATCGGAATTCGGGGTTTTGCGAGTACATTCGCTCAATGTTGAAATTGAATTAATACTGCTATCCAAACATTCAACTAAGGGCGCGCTGTTTAAATGCCATTGCATGGGGAGAAGTGCGGAAGACAAATCGGCTGGATTATTTTTGAGCGACGTTGAAGAACCGAGACGAGAGGGCATTTCATGGACAATTCTTTGAATAAAATTAGGGCTGGCAGATTCTAAATTTGCAGTCCGATTTAACTGTTCTGCAACGTTTAACACTTCGATTCCCGATGCAACTGTGGAGCGGACTAAATAGCGGTTTTGCGTAAATCGGAGCTTGCGGATGGCTTCGATTTGATGTTCGGCAAAAATTGCTTGTACTTCTGTTTCTGAAAGTCCGGGAGCAACAGTAATAATGATTTCATTGGGTAAAATCAAATCTTCTCCTCGAGAAGAATCGGCATTGGTGCGATTGAGTACGGGTAAAGTGCTTTGTACGTAGTTTTGTTGTCGGATTTTTGCTTCTAATGCTTGCCGATTTCCGGATACAATATTCACTAATGCTAAATCCGTTCCTAATGATGTTACTGCAACGGAGTTATTGGCAGACCCTCGCGTCCTGACATTCAAATTTTCTTGCAGTTGGAGATAGTGAGGGGTGGGATCTGCCCCTCGGGTTCTGACTTGAGGACGGAAAGAAACGGCGATCGCATCTTCTCGCAAAACAAGGGGAACTTTTTCGTCAAAGAAAGTATAATACAGTTCTTTTACTTCTTGTGCCAGCACGATTTCTCCTTCGAGTCGAGAATCGCTCCCGATAATCGGCAAAAAGAGGGAGAAGAGAAAGATAAGAGAGAGGCGGTAGAAAGTTTTATTCATCGATAATATGCTCGGAGTCTATCAATGTATCTCGTCTATTTTTGATGCTCGTATTTTAGTGTAAAGCCAGAAAATCTCTATCTCGACCCGTTTCAAGTTTTGTAACGAGATAGAGTAGCGATCGGGTTGGGGATGCGATCGGGTCTAAATTGCTTTGATTGTTGGCATTAGAGGTTATTGGGGGGCAGCAAAAGTGTGTTTTCTTGTTCGCGACGAACATCCTCACTCACCGCCCCTTCAATTTTGAGCAAGTCGCTGAGAAATTTGTTTGCATTATAATAGTATTCTAACAAGTGTTTTTGTTCGTAGCTAAATTGCCAATTGTGACCGATATTTCGATGTTCGATGGTTATCTGACGCAGTTTTTCAATCCATTCCAGTCTATTGGCTTGCCACCATTGTTGGCGATTGTCTTTCTTAGTCGCTGTAATTAATTCTTTTCGGAGTTGTCTGAGTTTATTTTGCAGGTTCCATAGGTTCAACATATCAAAATTGAAGGTAGTACAACGATTAATCGCACTATCGAGGAGTTTAATTAGAGTTTGGTCTAAATCAAAATCTAGCGTTGTTGCTCGTCCGAGAATGGCAAAAAGCGTTCTATCTAAGGCAAAACAAGAGGTTCGTTTGCGATCGTCAAGAGCGAGGGCAAGATTGCGATCGAGGGTTCGAGCAAGGGAAAGATCGAGGGATAAGTTACTATTAAAAGTATAGTAAAAAGCCCTAATCGCTGAGGTTTTACAGTTACTTTTGGTAAAGTCTGATTTTTCAACGATCCAGTTAAAAAATTGGTTGACTTCTCGATCGCGAGAAATATATGTCACTGATTTATCAATTGCCCGACGAATCAATTTTACCAAGCGATCGGCGGGTTGTTGCGATCGCATCAGTTGTCTCACAATTTTTTGCCATTGCGGATCGGCAATTTCATCGATGAGTCCTTCTGGAGAAAGGCGATCGATATACTTAAAAGCAAAATACTCTTGAAGGGTTAAATGAGAAAATGACCATAGCTCATCAGCTCGCTCAATTAATAAACCATGCTGAGTTTCAATTGCTCTTAATACGGCAAGTCCTTCTTTTAAATTCTTTAAACCTAATCGATGAGCAATCTGTTCGACGAGTCTTTCTTGTCTAAACAAAACAAAGTTTTTGGGGTTTCTAAATTTGTGAGCAGCAATTTCAAGCAATAAATCTTCTTTTCTTTCAATTTCCAATCTTCGATAAGTTTCAGTGCCAACTTCCCAATTCTCAATATGCTTTTCTTCATTCCATTGATTCAGCAATAATTTAATCCCTCTTTCGTAAAGCCAAACTCTATCGAAGGGAATTTCACCATCATTTTGTAAGATCAAACAGATAAGACTCAATAATACGGGAGTAATCATTAGCTCTTGCAAGTAAGGATTTTCATTTCCAGATATTCTAACTTCTTTACCTTTCTCCTCTGCTTCACTTTCAGATTTTCCATTTGCTTTAAACCAATTTTGCACAAATTCCTCTACCTGTTTTTTCTCAAAGTCTGCAACTTCAACCAAAGTAAAACCGATAGGAGTTGTTTCCATGACTTGAGTACGGCAAGTTAAAATAAATCGGTTTTTAGGATACTCTGCTGCAGTTTGACAAAGTTGCTCTTGCATATTTTGCCTAAGTTTATTTGTCTGTGCTTCATCTAATCCATCGATCAAAAATAAAAGTTTGCCTTGCCTCAAAAGACATTGCATTGGAATAGATTCTAATTCTTGTTCTAATTTTTTTATATTTCGTTTTAAATGTTCCAATTCTTGCTCTAAATGTTCCAATTCTTGTTCTAAATCTTTACGATTTTGCTTTGAAATTTCCAATTCTTGCTCTAAATGTTCCAATTCTTGTTTTGATATTTTGAGATTGTTTTCTACATTTTTATATTCTTGCTCTAAATGTTCCAATTCTTGTTTTGATATTTTGAGATTGTTTTCTACATTTTTATATTCTTCTGAATCTCTAAATTTCTCTTCTAAATTCTCGAAATCTTGTATGGCAATTTTCGATTTTTTTCTAGGGTTTTATATTCTTTTAAATCTTTAAATTCTTGCTCTAATTCCTTTAATTTCTGGTCTAAATTCTTTAATTTCTGCTCTGAGCCTTTAAATTTTTGTTCTAGATTTTGATATTCTTCTGAATCTTTGAATTTTTGTTCTAGATTTTGATATTCTTCCGAATCTTTGAATTCTTGTTCTAGATTTTTGAGTGCTTGTTCTAGATTTTTAAATTCCTGTTCTAAATTTTTAAACTCTGTTGATTCTTTAAATTCCTGTTCTAGATTTTTGAATTTTTGTTCCAATTCTTTAAATCCTTCTAGCTTTTCATTTTGTTGTTCTAAGTTTTCTGAGCTTGTTTCTAAGTTTTCAATTTTACGCTTTAGATTTAAATATCTTAAAACATAAGTTTCTAAACCTCTGGAGTTTTTGAACTCCCGCTCTAGATTTTTGAATCTTTCTGAATTCTTAAAACTTTGCTTTAGCTTATTCAAGTCTTGTTCTAAATTTTCTAATTCTTGTTTTGAAATGTTCCTTTTTTGTGCTAAATTCCTGAATTCTTCTGAGTTTTTAAAACCTCGTTCTAAATTTTCTAATTCTTGTTTTGAAATGTTCCTTTTTTGTGCTAAATTCCTGAATTCTTCTGAGTTTTTAAAACTTCGTTCTAGATTTATTAAGTTTTTCTCAAAATCGAATGTATTTTGTTCTGATTGTTTAATCTTCTGATTTGAAATTTTATGTTTGTTTTCTATGAATTTCAATCTATCTTTTAAAACTCTGACTCTTTGACGATTATTTCCTATTGATGTATCAATATTTTGTCTGATTTGATGATGTTCTGAAATATCTACCTTAAGAATTATTTTTTTATTTTGAAGTTCTTCAATAGTTCTTTTAAGACTTGGGAATTTTGAGTCTAAATTCAATTTTTGATTAATTATAGTCAATAAATTCCATTTTTCATCACGACGAATTCGCCGGAGTTCAATAAATACTGCAATTAGTTGTGATTGAAATTGCCTATCACACCAATCTATAGCCAATCGCTTGAGAAATGTTGTTTTTCCAGAACCTGGTTTGCCAAAAATAACTAATTTAGAGTTTTTGTTAGCAATTTCAAAACCATCATAACGTTGGATGCGCTTCCCTAAAGCTAAACGATCTTTCTCAATATCAAAATTTTTTAAAAGGCTGTCAGGTGAACTAAGATATTTATTTTCAGGTTGTTCTAACAACCAGACATCTACATAAAGTTGATTGATTTCAATTTCCGCAGAACTCATGAGCAACTGCATTCGGCTATGTTGTTCGCGAATTGTTCGACGACAATGTTCTTTAATTTCTTGAAAGAGAAAACGATCGAGCTTTGGTGGATTTGGAGGGCAACCACCCGAAGAGAGAGTTTGCTGACTTGCAATTTCCCAGTCAATCTCTAAAACACCGAAAAGCGATCGCTATTGCAATAGCGATCGCGCCGCCAACTCACTTTTAACGATAAAATACGATCGCCATCCTACGATTTCTTCATGTTTACCATCGCTACAAATTTTTTTAAGATTTTTAACAGGACAGATGAGTCGAGACGTTACTCAATATCCCGACGATCGCCATAACCCAGAATGATTTAAAATGAATAATGAAATTACATCGCAGCCAACTTCTTAAATATCTCGGTTTGGTTTTGGGAACTACTATCGGGGCGATCGCCATTGCCAAAAGAAAAACACTCTTTTTAACAAGCTCCTCAAAAAAGCCCCTCCCACAATTCCCAGGCAAGCGTTGGATCGGCACACAAAAAGATCTCGAACAATTCGGACAAATTTTCAATCAAGATATTACTTGCGAACCCGTACTCGCGATCGCCAATCCTCAACAAAACAATACCGTTATCGCCGTCGATCCGACCTGTCCCCATCATCAATGCCAAGTGACATGGCGACGCGATCGCGATCGATTTATCTGTCCTTGTCATGGTTCTATTTTCGATTCAGAAGGAAATCTCCTCACAGAACCCGCTACCCAGGGATTAAAACGCTATCAAGTCACCATTATTGAGAATGGTCTATACATCGAAACAGCTCAATAAAGAATAAAATTAATAAAGATTTAATATTTTATAGTATCTTAAGATTGGGAAACGTTTTAGGGTAGGGGTGCAAAATGTGAGGTTTGTTTTGGTTTTCTAGGGGAATAATGAAGCACTTGTTCCGATTTTGGCGACTTAAATATAGTGTTTTTTTGCTTCTTTTTTGTATCGCATTAGGAAGTTGCTTGCAATTCGCGAAGAAAACTCCCATAGCGATCGATCCCGTGCCTTCAGTGGTCGTGGCTTCGGCAAACAAACCCGTTGCTCCCATTCCTCTCGCGATCGCGTTAGATCGTCAGAAAGTTGCTTTAGGAGAAAAATTGTTTGGCGATCCCTTACTGTCTCGAGATGGTAGCGTTTCTTGCGCTAGTTGTCACCTATTATCCTTGGGTGGTACGGATCGACTGCCACAATCTATTGGTATTGATGGCTTAAAAGGAGAATTGAACGCACCGACGGTATTGAATAGCGTCTTTAACTTCCGCCAGTTTTGGGATGGACGTGCCGAGACCCTTGAAGAACAGATCGACGGTCCGATCCGCGATCGTCGCGAAATGGACTCGAATTGGCCCGATATTGTGGCCAAACTGAAAGCAAACCATGACTATCGCCAGCAATTTCACCAAATTTATCCCGAAGGTATTACCCCGGATAATATTCGCAACGCTATCTCGACTTATGAGAGTTCGTTGATTACTCCCAATTCTCGCTTCGATCGCTTTTTGCGCGGCGATGAAAAAGCCCTCAGTACTACCGAGAAAGAAGGCTATCAGAACTTTCAGGCTTATGGCTGTATCAGCTGCCATCAAGGAGTCAATTTAGGGGGCAATATGTTTCAAAGTTTTGGCATTTTTGGCGACTATTTCACCGATCGCGGCAACATCAAAAAAGCCGATCTCGGACGCTATAACATCACCCAAAAAGAAAGCGATCGCCATGTTTTTAAAGTTCCCGGCCTTCGCAATGTCGCACAAACCTCACCCTACTTTCACGACGGCTCCGCAGATAGCCTCGCCGAAGCCGTCAAAATTATGGGTCGCTACCAACTCGGACGCTCCCTCAACCCCAAAGAAATCGATGAAATCGTTCAGTTTCTCAATACCTTAACTGGAGAAATACCTACTCAATTGAAACCATGAAAAATAGGGGAAATATATATCGGAGAAGAGCGATCGCTCTCAAAGGTCAATATCTTTTGTTTGGGGTAGGATTTGCCGCCGCTTTTCTCATTTTATTCTGGCTATTTAGAAAAAGTAATTCAATTGATTTTACGACAAATCAATCCTATCAAAATGCTTTAATTCGCCAACAAGAACAGTATGCAAAATTTAATCAAGATGTTTTACGAACCCGTTATGAAGTGTTAGTTTCTTACGATAGCCTGACGAAGCAAATTAAAACCCTCAAGTCCCTGCAACGAGAATTAAAAGCAATCCCTACCTTTATCAAAACTGTGGGGAAACAAGAGATCGGGGAATTATTGGCGGCAAATCAGACACTTTTGGACGATCGCGAACAGACGATCGAGCAATTCAAATCTGAAAATGCCATTCTCAAAAATTCTTTACGCTACCTTCCTACATTAGTTGAAGATATTTCTCAGCGCATCGCCAATGATGCTAATTTTGGAGAAAACGATCGCATGGTCTTACTAACTCTGGATGAATTATTACAAAATTTATTACTTTATAATCTCAGTGCTGATAAAACCTTAGAACCGATCGTGCGCGGCAATTTAGATACCCTTCTCGACCTCAACGGTCAAATTAGCGATCGCGAATACCAAAAACTCATCCAGCTTACCGTGCGGCATGGCGAGATCATTCTGCACTACAAACCCGCTCTCGATCGCCTCGTTCAAACGTTATTAGTTCACCCGACCGATCGCACCAGTAAAACATTAGAAATAACCTACAATAATTATACTCGCGAGTCAATTCAACAGGCCAATCGCTATCGATTTTATACTTATAGTTGGCTGTTATTAATTATTCTTTTTCTGACTTGGTCGATCGTTCGTCGTTTTGAACGGGCCAACCGTCGTACTGTCGATATTCTCGAAAGTATTACCGATGCGTTTCTCACGATCGATCTCCAAAGTCATATTACCTACGCTAATCCTCAAGCAGCAATTTTATTAAAACGTCCTTTAAAAGAACTGTATCGACATAACTTTTTAGACGTATTTGCCGTTCCCGAAATCCTTTGCTGTCCCCTCAGTCGCAAGGTCATTGGTGAAAATACGGGGGTTGTTACTCTCGAATCTTACGACCCCCATTTGCAACGGTGGTTCGAGATTCGAGTTTATCCCCAAGGATCGGGATTTTCCGTTTTTTTACAGGATATTAGCGCACGACAAGCCGCGTTGCGCGAACGCGAAAAAGCAGAACTGGAATTGCAAGAACTCAATCGCCACTTAGAAGAAAAAGTCAAAGAACGAACTGCTCAACTGGCTGAAAGTATTGAAATGGCTGAAAAAGCACGCCATAAAGCAGAAGCAGCCAATCGTGCCAAGAGTATTTTTCTCTCGAATATGAGTCACGAACTGCGAACGCCTCTCAATGCTATTTTGGGATTTACGCAAGTGATAGAACGCGATCGCGATCTTGACAGCAAGCATCGAGAACATCTCAAGATTATTAGTCGCAGTGGGGAACATCTCCTCGAGTTAATCAACGACGTGCTGGAAATGTCAAAAATTGAAGCCGGACGCACGACATTGAATATCGAAAGTTTCGATCTCTATCATCTTCTCGATTGTTTGTTCAAGCTCTTACAATTGCAAGCTGCCAACAAAAAATTATCATTTCAAATGCAGCGATCGCCGGACATCCCTCAATATATTCAAGGCGATCGGGGTAAACTGCGCCAAATTCTCATTAATTTGCTCGGTAATGCCATTAAATTCACTGAAAAGGGAGAAGTCCGATTATCAGTTACCAGTCACCAGTTATTAACTCCTTCTTTAATTCATCACCTCAAATTTGAGGTTCGAGATACCGGACCGGGGATTGGTTCAGAAGAATTAGATGTTTTGTTTAAGCCTTTTGTCCAGACAGAAACCGGACGCAGTTCTCGAGAAGGAACGGGTTTGGGATTGCCAATCGGTCGCCAGTTCCTACAATTAATGGGGGGGGATTTGAAGGTGGAAAGTCAGGTGGGACGGGGAACTCGATTTTATTTTACAATTCCCTTGCGAGAAACGACCGCCGAGGCAATCAAACCGGAAACCACTCGAAAAACCGCGATCGCTTTAGCGTCGGGACAGTCTTATCGCATGATTATTGCCGATGATAAATGGGAAAATCGTTTGGTTCTCCGACAAATATTAGAACCTCTAAACATTGAAATTCAAGAAGCAGAAAATGGTAAAGATGCGATCGCTCTTTGGGAAACATGGCAGCCGGATTTAATTTGGATGGATATGCGGATGCCGATCGCGGACGGTTACGAAGCGACTCGCATCATTCGCGATCGCGAGGCTTTGGAAGGAAACCGAAAGCGAGTGGCGATCGTCGCAGTGACGGCCAGTGCATTTGAGTCAGAAAAAGCAAACGTTTTAGCCGCAGGATGCGATGATTTTATTCGCAAGCCGTTTCGCATCGAAGAGTTGTGCGATCGCATGAGCAAACATCTTGGAGCAAAGTTTATTTATGCTGAAGACGAAATAGAAACCGAACCCGAACCCGAACGCAACACTATTCTCGATGAGGAAAAAATTTCTTTAAATCCGCAAAGTTTTTCTCATTTACCCCCTCTCTGGCGACAACAATTTTACGAAGCTGCTAGTCGTGCCGATGACGAAGAAATGATAGCTCTCATTCAACATCTCGATCCTGCCTATCAAAATTTAGCAATACCGCTATCCGAGTTGGTTGAAAATTTTCAACTCGATCGTCTCCTAGAATTAAGCAAACCCGAACTCATGATGGAATCTTAACGATTTAAAATATTATTTGTAAAATCTTTCTCTCGCTCAAACTACCATGAAAAATCCTTCTTCAAAAGGCGATATTTTATTAGTAGACGATACGCCAGATAATTTAAGATTATTATCCACCATGCTGGGCGAACAAGGTTATAAAACTCGTAAAGTTCCTAATGGAGCGCTTGCTCTTAAAGTTGCGAAAAGTGCTCCACCCGATTTAATTCTTTTAGATGTTATGATGCCCGATATGAATGGCTATGAAGTTTGTAGGCATCTCAAAGCCGATCCGCAAACCACAAATATTCCGATTATTTTCATTAGTGCTTTAGATGATGTCTTTGATAAAGTGAAAGCCTTTAATGTGGGGGGAGTAGACTATATTACCAAACCATTTCAGATTGAAGAAGTTATCGCAAGATTGGACAATCAATTAATGATTTGCAATCTCCAGCAGCAACTTCAAGAAAAGAATGCTTCGCTACAAATTGAGAAAGAAAAATCCGATCGCCTCTTACTTAATATCTTACCCGCAGTCGTAGCAGAAAAACTCAAACAAGATCGAGGATCTTTGGCGGAACAGTTTGATGAAGTCACGATTTTGTTTGCCGATATTGTTGATTTTACTTCCCTCTCTTCCCGCATGCGTCCTATTGAATTAGTCGATCTGCTCAATCGGATTTTCTCGGCTTTCGACCGCCTTGCCGATCGCTACGGTTTGGAAAAAATCAAAACGATTGGTGATGCTTATATGGTAGTGAATGGCATTCCTCTTCCTCGCCCGGATTCTGCCAATGCGATCGCGCAAATGGCATTAGAAATGCAGGCAGAAATTCAAAAATTTCATGGGAATAGCGAACAATCTTTTCAACTTCGCATTGGTATTAATACGGGTTCGGTTGTTGCCGGAGTCATTGGCATTAAAAAATTTAGTTACGATCTGTGGGGAGATGCGGTAAATGTTGCCAGTCGCATGGAATCTACGGGACTACCCGGTAAAATTCAAGTGACGCCAGCAACCTATCGACTCTTACAAGATCGCTATCGTTTTGAAGAACGCGGTAGAATTTACATTAAAGGAAAAGGAGAAATGACAACCTATTTTTTGGTAGAAAATTAAATGAGTGAGTGATTTCAGGGGATTTATCAAAGGAGTGCTACTTTTGCGAAATGTTTGTTGATTCACTTTCCAGCATAGATGCAAACTCAATGAATATCAAGATTGCAGACTTCCCGCGAAGCGATCGCTCAACTTAATATTTTCTTGCTTATATAGGGCTTCAGTACAAATACCCCTTTTTTTTCCCTTTTTTTTATGACATAATAAAAGCGTGGAGATAGAATTAATGATTTTGCTGTTTTTTCGAGTCTGTTTTATTGAGGCAATCGAGAGAAAACAACAAAAGAGACAAAAACTCCAAGACAACTGAATACTTAAAGACCTTCTAAAAGGTTAATACAAGGAAGAGAAAGGAGAGAGATAATGAACGAGATTTACTTATCGTTACTCATTTTTGCCGAAGCAGCAGCTTATTTGTTGATTGTCTATGGGTTGTTGGCAGTAATGCGGAATAAACTCATGCGAATTAAGCTGACTCGCAAGGAAGTTTAGCAAGTCTACAATTTTATCGATAATTGGGGATCTGGAAATTGTGCCAGATCCTTTTTTTGGCAATCTTTCTAGGCGATCGCGAGAAAATTGCCAAAATACTGTCGATATAACTCGCAACTGGGAATAGCGCGATCGCCCCGCAATTTAACCAAACCGATACTTTCCAAACGATAGGCAATAATAGGATCGAGAGCAACGCGATCGGCGCTCTCGACGACTTGTTTCAGAGCCCGTTGAAATTGGGATATCGTTAATGCTTCTTCTACTGGAATCGGTTCGGTCATTACTGTGAGTGAGAATTTCGCGAAAGATATCCTTCGATTAATAGATCGGCATCGATCTGCGTGACTTCGATTTGTTCCAATGGCAAGGCATCGGTCATGAGATTTAAACCTAAATCCCCGACGGGAGAAGGGGCATGACTCCCACCAATAATTTTAGGGGCAATAAAGGCCATTATTTTTTGGACTGACCCCGTTGCAATCGCCCGAGCCGCTAAAATCCCCCCACACTCCCACAAAACGCGAGAGTAACCGCGATCGTATAAGTGCTGCATTGCCGCATCGGGTGCGAGTTCGGGCAATTCCACCACTTCAACCCCTTTATCTCGCAAATAGTCCCGCATGGGAGGATTGCTATTCTCTCGAGTTAACACTAAAGTAGGAGTTGCCTCAACCTGCCAAAGGTTGGCTTCTCGAGGCAAATCGAGGGTGCGACTCATCACCACTCGCAACGGATTGCGCGAAGAGACCCCATGAGTCGTCAAGCGGGGATTGTCTTTGCGCGCGGTATTTCCCCCCACGATAATGGCATCGGCGATCGCTCTCTCTCGATGAACCCGATGGCGCGATCGCGGATTCGTCACCCAAGCACTATGTCCTGTCGTCGCGGCAATTTTCCCATCGAGGGTCATGGCATATTTTAAAACGCCCCAAGGTCGTTGGGTGAGAATGCGATGGATAAAGACTTCGTTGAGTTGGCGACAGCCTGCCTCTTCCACTCCTACAATCGTTTCAATTCCCGCTTGACGCAGGCGATCGATCCCTCCCCCGGCAACCCTCGGATCGGGATCCACCATCCCGACGAATACCTTGGCAATTTTAGCTTCAATCAACGCTCGGCTACAGGGAGGGGTGCGCCCGTAATGATCGCACGGTTCCAAATTCACGTAAAGGGTTGCCCCTGCTGCTAAATCTCTCGCTTGGCGCAAAGCAAAAATCTCGGCATGGGGTTGTCCTGCTTGAGGATGATACCCCTCTCCGACAATTTTTCCCTCGCGGACGATGACGCAACCCACGAGAGGATTGGGAGAAGTATAACCTTCAGCGCGACGGGCAAGATGCAAGCACCGTTGCATCATATTGCAGTCAAAAGGTGAAAATGTTTGAGGTAGAAGCATGGAAAAGTGCTTTGGGGAGCTTCAAATATTAGCGTAATTTTAAGGTGCTGAGAAATATTTGTGTCATGTCTTTATACTTATAAGATTAGACATCTACATCTGTGTTGAGGTTATTGTGAGGAATTTTTGTTGATTTCTGCTTCATCGAACTCATCCAGCACCAAGCGAACACTTGCAATAGCACCGCCAACCGGTCTAGCTGCAAATCCGCATAAAAAATCCCTCTGACGAAGAACAACTCGGAGAAGAGTTTGAATCTTTAACCATTGCCCTCGGTCAAGAAAAAACCATTGCCGTTCAATGTATTATCGGTAAACCCGCACAAACTTCCCGATCCCGCGATCGCACTGCTGCTGTTTCAATATAATCGTTGTGTTGGTAAATTGCGATCGCTATTCCTCTTCGAGCTAGATCGTACCGGGCGATCGCATCAATTGCCGAACTTCAACTCGAACGTCGGGAAACGCTAACGGCGCGATCAAACCATCCGTTAGCGTTAATTCTGTTTCATAGTGATTATTGTTTAAATCTCGAAAAACCTTCAACTGTAAATTTTTGAGATCCACCACCCAATATTCTGGGATTCCTGCATTGCTGTAAATGTCTTTCTTTCGTCCTAAATCTTTAGTTAAAGCCGTATTTGCAAATTCAATGAGCCAAAAAATATCTTCTGGATAGGGATGATGTTCTAAATAAACTAAGCCTAACGGTCGAGCGATCGTAATATCCGGTACGGGTTCGGAATTGTTGGGAAGAATAATAGGTTTTGCATCCCGAATTTGAACGAGATCGCCTAATAACCTTCTCAAATTGTCGGCAACTGAGGTATTGAAATAGGCATGAGGTTCTCGTTCGGGGGACATGACGACAATTTCTCCTTCTAACAATTCTACGGAGTCATGAGCAAAAATTCCCGCTTCGATGGCTTGATGGTAGCGTTCGATGGTCCATTGATAAGTTGTTACGGTCATGGCGATCGCTCCCCGGATTGGTATAACAACGACCATAGCAAAAACTCCTGCCCGAAGGCAGGAGTTTTAACTCAAATTAGAATTGTACTATCGGTAAAATTCTAGTCGAGATCCGGCATAGTAAGAACGGGTTCTGTCTCGCGATCGATGCCTTTCTCGAAACCAGCAGCCGCCGCGCGAGCGCGTCCTGCATGCCACCAGTGTCCGATTAAGAAGAAGAACGCTAAAACAAAGTGAGAAGTTCCCAACCAAGCACGAGGGTTCACGTAGTTAAACGAGTTCGGCTCGGTGATAATGCCACCGACAGAGTTGAGAGATCCATTAGGAGCGTGAGTCATGTATTCCGCAGCACGACGCAATTGCCAAGGCTGAATATCATTTCTCAGTTTGTCTAAGTCCAAACCGTTGGGTCCGCGTAAAGGCTCGAGCCAAGGGCCGCGGAAATCCCAGAAACGCATCGTTTCACCGCCGAAGATGATTTCGCCAGTGGGAGAGCGCATCAGGTATTTACCCAGACCGGTCGGTCCTTGAGCAGAACCAATATTTGCACCGAGGGCTTGGTCGCGAGCGAGGAATACCATCGCTTGCGATTGAGAGGCTTCTGCATTGGTGGGTCCGTAGAATTCGCTAGGATACGCCGTGTTGTTAAACCAGACGTAGAAAGAAGCGATAAAAGCCATCAGGGATACAGCCGCCAAGCTGTAAGACAAATAGGCTTCTCCCGTCCAAACCAGAGCGCGACGCGCCCAAGCAAAAGGTTTGGTGAGGATATGCCAAATGCCGCCACCGATGCAGATCAGACCGATCCAAACGTGACCGCCAATAATGTCTTCCATGTTATTGACGCTCACAATCCAACCTTCGCCGCCAAAGGGTGCTTTCACCAAGTACCCGAAAATAACGGCAGGGTTTAACGTTGGATTGCTGATGATCCGGACATCTCCGCCACCGGGTGCCCAAGTATCGTAAACGCCGCCAAAGAACATGGCTTTAAACACTAACAGCAAGGCCCCGCAACCCAAAAGGATGAGGTGATAGCCGATAATGTTGGTCATTTGGTTTTTATCAGCCCAGTCGTAACCGAAGAAATCAGAGTATTCTTCTAACACTTCAGGTCCGCGAATAGCGTGATAAATTCCACCCAAGCCGAGAACGGCGGAAGAAATGATGTGCAGTACGCCAACAACAAAGTAAGGGAAAAGATCCACAACTTCACCGCCGGGTCCGACACCCCAACCCAAAGTGGCGAGGTGGGGAATCAAAATACAGCCCTGTTCGTACATGGGCTTATCAATATTGAAGTGGGCAACTTCAAATAGGGTCATTGCCCCAGTCCAAAACACGATCAATCCGGCGTGGGAGACGTGAGCGCCAAGGAGTTTACCGGAAAGTTCGATCAGACGGGCGTTACCCGCCCACCATGCAAAACCGGACGATTCGAGATCGCGACCCGCTCCTGCAACAGATGTACTAGAGAGCGTTACCACGCGGCAATACCTCCTCTGGGAATTTAAAGTTTTGATGGGGTTGGTCTTGGGGAGCCAACCAGGCTCGCAGACCTTCATTTAACAGGATGTTCTTGGTGTAGAACGTCTCGAATTCGGGGTCTTCTGCCGCCCGAATCTCCTGAGAGACAAAATCGTAGGCTCGTAAGTTTAACGCTAACCCAACAATGCCCACC
>JAGHZQ010000106.1 GCA_017746715.1 Cyanobacteria bacterium SBLK | reverse complement strand
GCCCGACAATCAGCCCGACAATCAGCCAAAGAATTAATTCTTGAGGTAATTGAGATGTAATAACTGACCAAGAAAACTCGAAAGATTCTACTAATTCAATTTGATCGGAATCGACAATCAGCCCGACAATCAGCCCGACAATCAGCCCGACAATCAGCCCGACAATCAATCGATACGATCGCTTTTGCTTTTCCGTTTCCAACCAACTTGGCTGCATATGTTCGATCGCAAACTCTGTCATCCCTTGTCGCTTCAGCGTTTTTGCCAACCACCGCAAATAACGGCGCGTTTCTGTTGGCGAATAACCTCGATTATCGTGGGGTGTATCTAACTTTTCGCTTAAATAATCATCAAATAGCTTTTCCAAACATTTCTGGTAATATTCCTCTTGTTTGTCATTATTCCGAAAATGCTTCTTTTCTATTTCTAAAGTTTGAGGATAAGTCTCTGGCATCAAATTCAACAATAAAGGCTTGCGTGCCAAAGCTAAAAAACCTTGCGGATCGTTTTGAATAGATTGCCAGACATGAGAAGCCCTCCGAGATTCCAAATAATCTCGAATGTGCTCATTTTTCAAATCCTGTAAACATACTTTTTCTTTGATGTCAAGCTCTGTTTTACAACTTTCATAATCTTGAACGCGACAGCAAATGACCAAAGCTAACTGCTGATATTGGGAATCTTTTTGAAATTGATTAATTGCGTCAATGCCATCCTCTTTCAATTCCTTTAACTCATCCAAACCATCCAAAAGAGGAATAAATCGTTTCTGTTTTAACCAGCGATCGCCAATCTCGCGATCGAGACCGTAGCGATCGTATAATTCCTCTACTAACCATTTTGCAATAGTTTGCGGAGGTCGCCAGTTGGAAAGCTCAAAAATAACAGGAATGGGTTCATTTTTATTCGCATCCGCTTTTTTGATTAACGCATTCGCCAAATTTAATAATTCTGTTGTTTTCCCGCTTCCCGGTTCTCCCAAAATCACTAAACGTTGAATCCGATCGCTCTCAAATACTTCCAAAATTGAGCGATCGGGAGAAAGCTGAATTAAACGCCCCGTTTTTACATTCTCCCAGATTCGATTTAAGGCGTTTCCTGTGGGTTGCAACTGTCCGGGTACGGCAATATAATGCTCGAGATCGATCGCATCGTTCCAACGTTCTGTATACCGATCTCCAAGCGCTTTTAATAACTGCTTTCGAATCGCCTCTTCTCGCTCGGGGTTGTCGGGTTGAAAAATTGCCGCTAAATAGGAGAGATAACCAAAAATCCCCGCCATTGCGATCGCAAACAACCACCGAAAACCCGCAGGAATCGTTTTAGGAATACCGGGAAGTTGATTCACCGAAAAAGCAATCAATAAAGAAAAGACAGCCAGTAGCAGATAAATAACAAAAATCGTCCACTTTTTGAACTGGGGATGAGTCATAGCAGAATGTAAGACAAGGACGGCGATCGCCAATCAGCAAGAAATCAGAGAAATCTGCTTTATTTTAACCCCTTCTCACATTCAACGAGTCGCACCTCCCAACGCGCAAGCGATCCGCAACAAGAGTATTTTTCTCACAGCGATCGCAAGGCGCGATCGCAGTCCTCAATTAAATCGTTAATATTTTCCAATCCCACCGACAAGCGCAATAAACTATCGGGAGTGCGCGTATTTTTCCCTTCAACCGAGGCGCGATGTTCGATTAAACTCTCGACCCCTCCCAAACTGGTAGCGCGACGAAATAGCTTCATATTAGCTGCCATAGCAAAGGCTGCTTTTTTACCTCCTTTGAGTTCAATCGAAAGCATTCCCCCAAAATCCGACATTTGTTGAGTGGCGATCGCGTAACCGGAATGAGAAGGCAAACCGGGATAATGAACCCGAGCGATCGCGGGTTGTCGTTCCAACCAAGCGGCTAATCGAGCGGCATTGGCGCAATGTCCTTTCATGCGATAGGGTAAGGTAGAAATGCCTCGCAAAATCAACCAACAATCGAAGGGAGACGCAACCGCCCCACCGAGATGCTGAATGTGGCGAATTTTCTCGAAAAACTCTGAATCCTTGCCACCGATAACCGCGCCCCCCAAAACATCGCTATGTCCGCCTAAATACTTCGTTGTCGAATGAACGACGAGATCGCATCCTAACGTAAAAGGCTGTTGCAATACGGGGGTTGCCCAAGTGTTATCGCAGGCGCACAATGCTCCCACTCGATGGGCGATCGCAGCAACTTCGCAGATATCCGTCACCTTGAGAGTGGGATTAGAAGGGGTTTCCAACCAAACCAAGCGGGTATCGGGAGTTACGGCAGCTTTAACCTCCGCTAAATTCGTCATGTCTGCAAAGGTGACATTTAAGCCCCAAGGCTGCATGAGCGATCGCAACAATGCCCCCGTCCCAGAGTAGGCATCGTGGGGCGCAACCACGCGATCTCCGGGGTTCAATGCCTGAAAAACGCTCGTTGTCGCCGCCGATCCCGAAGCAAACGCCGCCGCTACTTCTCCCCCTTCCAAAGATTGCAGACATTCTTCCAACATGACGCGGTTGGGGTGGCGATCGCGAATGTAGTTGTAACCGCGAGGATAACTGCCATCTGCCTCCCGTTCAAAAGTCGTTGAGAGATAAAGGGGAGGAGTCACTGCCCCCGTTGCGGGGTCTGGGTTTCGTCCGGCGTGAATGGCGCGAGTTTCTATTTCCATGGGTCGATCGAGATTCAATGCGAGCGATCGCGTATCGGTTGCTTATCCTAATTGTAAAACTTGCGCTACCGTTAAAGATGATTCCGAACTCAATTCTGACAACAGAGGAGAAGCGATCGCCATATCTCCCGAAAACACTGCTTCTTCATAAAGTCCAGCCACCAAAGTTAACACGGTAATTTGTGCTTGTCTGGGGTCGATAATCCAATATTCGCGAATTCCTCTTGCTTGGTATTGCGAACGTTTGTAACGATAATCTCTCTCTTCATTTTCCCTTCCCGGACTGACCACTTCCACCACTAACCGAGGAGGCATCATGTCCAACATGACAATTGAACGAGTTGTCCCTTCCATTATCCGTGCTAACTCTTCGCTTAACACGACTAAATCGGGGAGCCTTACCGTCGAGCGACTTCCACTCACTGCAATTTCTAGCCCAATTCGCAAACAATAAAAAGAAATTCCGAATTGCAAAAAATAAGCAAAGAGAAAAGAAGCAATTCGCTGATTGATATCGCTCTCGCTAGGCATAAACAGGAGTCTCCCATCTTCTAATTCATATCGAGCATCGGTACCGTCGTCATAGTTGAGAAACTCCTCTAAAGACATGATCGTAGAAGGCATTCTTGCTTGCGCGATCGCTGCATCGGTCATAGTTGCCAGTCTCCCCTCTTGGGTGATACTTTTGAATCATAACATGAAGAGCGCAAGCATTACCCCAGTACTTGCGCCCTCTAGTTGGTATTTTTCACCAACAAATGTTAGCGATTAATTTCTTTTTCGACTTCGGCAACCATCAGCAGGGTTTTCAGCACCGAATCGGGATTTAAACTCATAGAATCGATTCCCGCTTCGACGAGGAACTGGGCAAACTCGGGATAATCGCTCGGAGCCTGACCGCAAATGCCGATTTTGACTCCCTTTTCCTTCGCGATCGCGATCGCCATTTTCACCATCCGCTTAACCCCTTCATTGCGTTCGTCAAATAAGTGCGCGACCAAAGCGGAATCGCGATCTAAGCCGAGAGTCAGTTGAGTGAGGTCGTTGGAACCGATGGAGAAACCATCGAAGACTTCCGCAAACTCATGAGCCAAAATGACATTGCTCGGGAGTTCGCACATGACATAGACTTGTAACCCATTCACCCCTCGTTTCAGCCCTTGCTTGCTCATTTCCGCCAGCACTCGCCGTCCTTCTTCCGGAGTGCGACAGAAGGGAATCATGGGGATAACATTGGTTAAACCCATCTCCTCCCGCACCCGTTTCATCGCCTTGCATTCGAGGGCAAATGCCTCGCGATATTTGGGATCGGTGTAACGAGAAGCCCCCCGCCAACCAATCATTGGATTATCTTCATGGGGTTCGAAGTTTTGCCCCCCTAACAGATTGGCGTATTCATTGGATTTAAAATCCGACATCCGCACGATGACGGGTTTGGGATAGAATGCCGCCGCGATCGTGCCGATCCCCCGTGCCAATTTATCGACGAAGAAATCGGGTTTATGGGGATAGTTTTTGGTCAGTTTTTCGATCTCTGCCTGCTCCCAGCGATCGCTAATTTGGTCAAAATGCAGCAAAGCCAAAGGATGCGCTTTGATATTATTCGCGATGATAAATTCCAACCGCGCCAAACCCACGCCCTCGGCAGGAATGCTCGCCAAAGAAAACGCCTGTTCTGGGTTGCCGATATTCATGAGGATGTTCGTGCGAGTCGTCGGCAAATTGTCCAACAGGGTTTCTTTGACCTCAAAAGGTAACAATCCTTGATAAACCCGCCCTTCTTCTCCTTCGGCACAAGAAACCGTGACCTCTCGCCCCGGGGCGATCGCTTCGGTAGCATCGCCGCAGCCGACAATAGCGGGAATCCCCATTTCCCGCGCGATAATTGCCGCGTGACAGGTGCGCCCTCCCTGATTGGTGACAATGGCGCTCGCCTGTTTCATAATCGGTTCCCAATCGGGATCCGTGCGATTGGTAACTAACACTTCTCCGGGTTGGAAGCGATCCAAATAAGACGTGCTGAGAATGATTTGCGCTTTTCCCTGACCGATCGCCGTGCCGACACTGCGACCCGATGATAAAATCGGGCTGCGTTCTTTGAGGGCATAAGTTTTAAGAACATTCTCCGCTTTTTGAGATTGGACGGTTTCCGGACGCGCTTGTACGATAAACAATTCCCCCGTACACCCATCTTTCGCCCATTCCATATCCATCGGCGTGTAAACGCCCCGCACTCGGGAATAATGCGCCTCGATTTGCATCGCCCATCGCCCTAATTGCAAAATTTCCTCATCCGTCAAACAGAATTTTTGCCGTTCGGGTTCGGGCACTTCAACGTTTTTGGTCAATTTCGAGCCGCCGAGATCGTAGACCATCTTAATCGCCTTCGTTCCCGATCGCTTTTCTAAAATGGGGCGATATCCCGTTTTCAAGGTCGGTTTAAACACCAAATATTCGTCGGGGTTGACGGCACCTTGCACTACATTTTCCCCCAGTCCGTAGGCGGCGGTAATCAGGGCGGCATTTTTAAATCCGGTTTCCGTATCGATGGAGAACATCACCCCCGAAGATGCCAAGTCCGATCGCACCATTTTCTGGACTCCCACGGATAGGGCAACGTCAAAATGGTCAAAGCCGTTGCGATCGCGGTAAGAAATGGCGCGGTTGGTAAACAGAGACGCAAAACACTTATGACAGGCTTCGAGAACTCCTTTGATGCCGCGCACGTTGAGATAGGTCTCCTGTTGTCCCGCAAAACTGGCTTCTGGTAAATCTTCCGCCGTGGCACTCGATCGCACCGCTACATCCAGATCTCGGGTGGGAGTTTCGCAGAGCGCCCGATATTCGGGATCGAATTCGGCGTAAGATCCTGTATTGCACCCATACTCCCGACACATTTTTTTATAGGCAAGGGCGATCGAATCCTGCAAGTCTTTGGGGAAGAGGGTATGCAGAATCATAGAGCGGGCTTGCTGTCCTCGTTCTTGTAAGTTTTGAATATCATTAACATCGAGATCGTCAAATAACCCTCGCAAGCGCGGCTCCAAACCCGTTTCTCGAATATAGTATCGATAAGCGCGAGCTGTCGTTGCAAATCCGTTCGGGATATTAATCCCCTTGGGTTTCAGTTGTTGAATCATTTCGCCGAGAGAAGAGTTTTTTCCTCCGACCAAATTAATATCTTCGCTCCTCACTTCATCGAACCAGAGAATAAAAGCATTTTCTCGTACGGTTTCGATGGGACGATCTAAATTTGCTTGTACCATAGCGGTTGCCCTCGAACAATGAATGAATGAGTATTATTGCGATCGCAACTGTACGCAACAACACTTCCTGCAATGGTCAAACTTACAATTGCCAACACAATCGAACAAATATGCAATTGTAAATCTAAAGAAAAGATTGAGTGCTCAATTAAATTTTCAAACTATGTCGTATTCTATTTACAGTTTGAAGTTGACGCGACACAAAAAATGACCCAATAAATCCTTGAATGTAATGCGCTTCAAAAGCTCAAAACATCAATCCAAAATATTACCTCAAAACATTAATCTCAACCCATCTTAAATTGATTGGGTCTTGAATTTACGATTTGAGATTGTCTTTTTCCTCACAATTTCATTTTAATTCTTTTTTATTGATTTGAGAGAAGACTTTGGATTTGTTTACTTTTGCGCTCTTTTTATAAATTTTTTTTAAAATACATGTATTTTCTTTAAAAAATCCAGAATATTTATAAAAAATTTGTTATGGAATAGATCCCTCAAAGCTCGATCGCTCCTATCCCCGATCCCGAGAAAAATCTTTGGCTATCTCCTCACCTTCCCAGTTTTGACCCTCCCCGCTCTAAAGAGACGGGGATTCGGAAGCAGTCCAAAAATGGACTCTTGCAGGCGTAGTCAAAGCGCCGCTACTGACTCCTTTAAGACATAATCCTAAAGTTGCCGCTACTTTCCTTAAAATGTTTGCCG
>JAGHZQ010000105.1 GCA_017746715.1 Cyanobacteria bacterium SBLK | reverse complement strand
GGCAGCAGTACAAGAATTAGCACGAGGGTGGAAAGATAACCCGAATACTCTACCTTGGCTTAAAACCCGTGCTCTATCTGATGAAAATGAAGATGTCAGGCAGGCAGCAGTACAAGAATTAGCCCGAGGGTGGAAAGATGACCCTGATACTCTAACCCTTCTCAAAACCTGCGCTCTATCTGATGAAAATTGGTATATAAGACGAGTAGTTGTGGAAGAATTAGCCCGAGGGTGGAAAGAGGACTCCAACACCCTACCTTGGCTTAAAACCCATGCTCTATCTGATGAAGATTCGAATGTCAGGCAGGTAGCAGTACAAGAATTAGCACGAGGGTGGAAAGATAACCCTGATACTCTAACTCTTCTCAAAACCTGCGCTCTATCTGATGAAGATTCGGATGTCAGGCAGGCAGCAGTACAAGAATTAGCACGAGGGTGGAAAGATAACCCTGATACTCTAACCCTTCTCAAAACCCGCGCTCTATCTGATGAAAATGGGTATGTAAGACGAGCAGTTGTGGAAGAATTAGCCCGAGGGTGGAAAGAGGACTCCAACACCCTACCTTGGCTTAAAACCCGTGCTCTATCTGATGAAGATTCGATTGTTAGGCAGGCAGCCGTGGAAGAATTAGCCCGAGGGTGGAAAGAGGACTCCAACACCCTACCTTGGCTTAAAACCCATGCTCTATCTGATGAAGATTCGAATGTCAGGCAGGTAGTCGTGGAAGTAATAGCACAAGGGTGGAAAGAGGACTCCAATACTTTACCTTGGCTCAAAACCCGTGCTCTATCTGATGAAGATTCGGCTGTCAGGCAGGCAGCAGTACAAGAATTAGCACAAGGGTGGAAAGATGACCCTGATACTCTAACCCTTCTCAAAACCCGCGCTCTATCTGATGAATACTGGAATGTAAGACGGGTAGCAGTACAAGAATTAGCCCGAGGGTGGAAAGATGACCCCGAGACTCTAACCCTTCTCAAAACCCACGCTGTATCTGATGAAAACAAGTATGTAAGACGGGTAGCAGTACAAGAACTAGCACGAGGGTGGAAAGATGACCCCGAGACTCTAACCCTTCTCAAAACCTGCGCTCTATCTGATAAGAATGAAGACGTAAGACGAGCAATCGTGGAAGAACTAGCACGAGGGTGGAAAGATGACCCCGAGACTCTAACCCTTCTCAAAACCTGCGCTCTATCTGATGAAAACAAGTATGTAAGACGGGTAGCAGTACAAGAATTAGCGCGAAGGTGGAAAGATGACCCCGAGACTCTAACCCTTCTCAAAACCTGCGCTCTATCTGATGAGAATGAAGACGTAAGAGGAGCAACCGTGGAAGAACTAGCACGAGGGTGGAAAGATGACCCCGAGACTCTAACCCTTCTCAAAACCTGTGCTCTATCTGATGAAAACAAGTATGTAAGACGGGTAGCAGTACAAGAATTAGCGCGAAGGTGGAAAGATGACCCCGAGACTCTAACCCTTCTCAAAACCTGCGCTCTATCTGATAAGAATGAAGACGTAAGGGGAGCAACCGTGGAAGAATTAGCACGAGGCTGGAAAAGAAAACCAGAACTCTTTGAGGTATTTTCTCATGTTGTGCGATACGATCGCTTTGTTCGCGAGGAAGAAAAGCAAAGTAATCCTCGAAAAATTGCCCTCAAAGCACTGATTAAAAACTACCCAGAACATCCTCACATCCTCGAAATTCTCAAACATAGCGGCGAACAAGACAGCGATGAACAAGTCCGAGAATTTGCGCGATCGCAATACAATATTTTCCAGCAAACCCAATCTTAAAACAAAATTGAGCGATAAAATTAAAAGAAGGAGAAAAAAGCGCGATCGCATTCGTTATATTTAACTCAACTTGTTCGCCATCAATTGCGATCCCCCTCAGCCCCCCTTATTAAGGGGGATTTAGGGGGATCGAAACTTACGATATTTGTCACTAGCAACTTGGGTTATTTAATTGAACACCCAATCTAAAATTACAAATTTTTCAACCGTAAAAACAAAACGCGATCGCACCGCCATTCTCTGCCATATTGGCGATCGCGCTACAAATCGCCCTCGCGATTAACAACCGTACCCAAGCCAATATTTTCAAAGCGGCGAACCCGAGAGATCGGCGATCGCCCTCAGAGTCCGATTGAAAAAACCCTTGCTCGTGGATCCCCAACAATGGGATGATAGAGGACAGTTTTGGGCGATCGCGGTCAGCCTATCTCGATCTGTACCCATTTCCCATGCCACCGTAGTTAATTATAACGTTAGAAAATATGGTCGTTGCTAGCCAATCCCTCCAAGAACTTTGCATCAATTCCATTCGCTTTTTAGCCATTGATGCCGTCCAGAAAGCGAATTCCGGCCATCCTGGACTACCCATGGGCGCAGCTCCCATGGCCTTTGCCCTGTGGGATCGCTTCTTGCGGTTCAATCCCAAAAACCCCAAATGGTTCAACCGCGATCGCTTTGTCCTCTCTGCCGGTCACGGCTGCATGTTGCAATATGCCTTACTGTACCTAACGGGCTACGATAGCGTCGGTATCGAAGATATCAAACAGTTCCGCCAGTGGGGTTCGAAAACCCCCGGACACCCAGAAAACTTTGAAACCGAAGGCGTAGAAGTCACCACGGGTCCCCTCGGTCAAGGTATTGCCAATGCCGTCGGTTTGGCCATGGCAGAAGCACATTTGGCCGCCATGTTCAACAAGTCCGATGCAGCAGTTGTCGATCACTACACCTATGCAATTGTCGGCGATGGCTGCAACATGGAAGGAATTTCCGGAGAAGCCTGTTCTCTCGCCGGACACCTCGGCTTGGGTAAATTAATCGCCCTCTACGACGATAACCACATTTCCATTGACGGATTTACCGATTTGTCCTTCACCGAAGATGTGGGCAAACGCTTCGAGGCTTATGGCTGGCACGTACTGCACGTTCCCGATGGCAATACCAATGTTGACGCGATCGCGGCTGCCATTGAAGCGGCCAAGAAAGTCACCGATAAGCCTTCTTTAATTAAAGTGACCACCACCATCGGTTACGGTTCTCCCAATAAATCCAACTCCCACGACTCCCACGGTGCGGCGTTAGGGGTTGATGAAGTGGCGGCAACTCGCAAAGAATTGGGTTGGGAATATCCAGAATTTGAAATTCCCCAAGATGCTTTGGCTCACTTCCGCAAAGCCGTCGATCGCGGTGCCAGTGCAGAAGCCGAATGGCAGCAAACCCTCGCCACCTACAAAACCAAGTATCCCGAAGATGCCGCTGTTTTCGAGCGCATGATTAGCGGTAAATTGCCGGCAAATTGGGCGGATTGTTTGCCGACTTATACCCCGGAAAGCAAGAAGGATGCGACTCGCAATCAATCTGGGGCGACTTTAAACGCGATCGCGGGAACCTTGCCGGAACTCTTCGGCGGTTCTGCGGATTTGGCGCCCTCCAATAAGACCTTGATTAAAGGTGGAGGAGATTTCAAAAAAGGAGAATACAAGAATAAGAACCTCCGTTTCGGCGTACGGGAACACGGTATGGGCGCCATCTGCAACGGTTTGGCTTTACACGGTTCCGGGTTAATTCCCTACGGTGCGACTTTCTTAGTCTTCACTGATTATATGCGGAATGCCATTCGCCTTTCTGCCCTCTCCCAAGCCGGAGTGATTTGGGTCATGACTCACGATTCCATCGCCCTCGGAGAAGACGGACCAACCCACCAACCCGTCGAACATATCGCATCGTTGCGAATGATTCCCGGTTTGATCGTTTATCGTCCTGCGGATGGCAATGAAACTTCTGGGGCTTATAAGGTTGCAGTCGAACAAGCTAAAGCCGAGAAACCCGCACCCACCTTATTGGCATTATCCCGTCAAGGTTTGCCGAACTTGGCCGGTAGTTCCATCGAGAAGGCAGAGAAAGGGGCTTACGTCCTGTCCGATAGCGACGGAACCCCCGATATCATCCTCATCGGAACCGGTAGCGAGGTTGCTCTCTGCGTCGATGCTGCCGCAAAATTAACCGCAGAAGGCAAAAAAGTGCGCGTGGTTTCCATGCCCTGTTGGGAAATGTTCGAAGCTCAAGATGCCGCTTATCAAGAGTCGGTTTTACCGAAGGCAGTCACGACCCGTTTGGCGGTTGAAGCAGGTGTAACCTTTGGTTGGGGACGCTATGCCGGCAGTGAAGATAACGTTATCGGCGTGAACCGCTATGGGGCTTCTTGTCCCGGTGGTGTGGCTTTAAAAGAGTTTGGTTTCACGGTTGAGAATGTCGTGAGCAAAGCGAAGTCTTTACTCGGCTAAACTGGCGATCGCCATAACCTAGAAGATCGTGACGCGATCGCTGAATGATTTGGCGATCGCGTCTATTTTTTCGGGTCATTCGGTTATCTCCTCAAAACCCGCTCTCAAAACATTGGCAACGGGATGATCGATCGCTTAAGCGACCTGCTTCAGCATTTTCAGTTAAAAACATTGTATCTTCTTAACTTAAAGCGATCGCGATTAACTCAAAATTCCGCTAGAGTGAGTTTATGAAAATCAAATTACCTCGATTTCGTTCTTTATTTTTAATCCGTTTGAGCGCGATCGCTGCATTTTTATTCTTATCCGGTACGAGTCTCGCCATCTATTTAGCTTCCAATCGCCTCTTATTTCCCAAAAAGCCCGCTCTCGAAAAACGCCATCTGCAAATCATCCAAAATCCGCAACAATTTGGCTTTCATTTAACTCCATTTAGCGTCAAAACACAAGATGACATTCGTATCGAGGCTTATCTCATTGCCCCCAGTTCGCGAATTTCACGAGAAAAATCGCGGGGAACAATCCTTATGTTACACGGAATTTCGGGGATTAAAGAGCATAACTTTGCGATCGCAGAACGATTTATCGCGGCTGGATTTTACTGCATTACCTATGATAGTCGATCGCACGGTGAAAGTACGGGAAAATTTGTCACTTACGGACTCAAAGAAGTCGCCGACGCATCTTTAATTCTTGATGAAGCCGATCTCCGTTTTGGTCAAAATTTAGCCCCGTTTGGTTTATTTGGAATTTCCCTCGGTGCATCTGTAGGCTTACAACTCATTCCCAATGATTCTCGCATTCAAAGAGCCATTATTGTTAGTTCTTTCGCAAATTTAGAAACTTTAATCGGAGAACTCAGCGAGAAATATTTAAGCAGAATTGGCGCTAAATTATTTGTTCGGTTGTTATTTTGGCTGACCGAAAAACGCACGAATTTACCTTTTCACCAAGTTTCTCCCATCGCATCGGCAAAAGCGATCGATATTCCGATGATGGTAGTACATGGAGAAAACGATCCTTTTACTAACATTAACCACAGCAGGCAAATTCATGAAGCTATTCCTAACAAAAATAAAGTTTGGCGTGTAGTTTCTAAAGGGAATCACCATCAAGTTCTCATGCAAGGTGGCGATGAATTATATCGAGAAATGGTTGAGTTTTTAAAACCTTAAATTTTGTTATCGATCGTTCATAGAAAAAGCTGCCATACTGAGAACGCCATAAGTAAAACTCGAATGTAAAATCTTTCCTTTAGCCTTTTCTCCACTGGCTCCCATTGCGACAAAAATCGGTAAAAAATGCTCTGCCGTGGGATGATTGTGAAGGGCATGAGGAGCGCGATCGCGATAATTTAATAGCTCTTCCCATTGGTTATTAGCAACGGCATCATTTAACCAATTTGAAAACTGTTTGACCCAATCTGGTGGTTCTGCATCGATCGCATTTCCAGCCCATTCTCTCAGATTATGAGTTGCGCTTCCACTGGCAAGAATTAAGATATTTTCCTCTCGCAAAGGAGCTAAAGCACGTCCTAGATTAAAATGATAGTGCGGATCTTGTTGCGATTGTAAAGAGAGTTGAATTGTGGGAATATTCGCATCGGGATAAGCTAACGCTAAAGGGACCCAAACCCCATGATCTAAGCCGCGATTTCCTTTGATTTCTGCTTTGTATTCCTTCTCATTCAAAAGGGATTTAACGCGATCGCTTAACTCCGCATCTCCCGCAACTGGATATTGCCAGCGATATAACTCTTCTGGAAACCCATAAAAATCGTGAATGGTTTTCTGAGACGAAGCCGTACTAATTTGAGGTTCTTCCGTTTCCCAATGAGCCGAAATACATAAAATCGCTTTAGGCGTGGGTAAAAATTGCCCCAGTTGCGCTAAAAAATCTCGTGCGGGACTGGAATGAAGGGGTAAGGTTGGCGCACCGTGAGAGACGAAAATTGCAGGCATTGCAGGCATCATTGACCTCCTTCGCAATTAAGTTTACAGAGCGGTTATTCTAATCTAATTTTAGCAAATTTCGGGCGATCGCACTTTTCTTGATAAATAATAGGTAAAAATGTATTATTTTGATTAGAAGAGCGAGCAGAAATTGCACTTTCTTATCAGAAGATCGTTTTGATTAAAGTTTAAAAATAGAGAGTAAGATCGCGACCGATAAACCCTCCTACTTTTTCTTTAAAAAGAAATCGCTTGTATGAGCTTTGCGTTGGCAAGCAGGCGACTTCAACAATCGAGGAATGTACTTCAAATTTTAACCCGTTGGCTTAAATCTCCTTGAGGAATTGAGGCGATCAACTGACGAGTATAGTCGGTTTTGGGATTTTCGTAAATCTCATCGGCTTTGTCAATTTCTTCAATTTTACCGCGATTCATGACCATAATGCGATCGCTCATAAATTTGACGACACTTAAATCGTGAGAAATGAAAATATAGGTCAAGCCAAACTCGCTTTGTAACTCTTTTAATAAGTTTAAAACCTGTGCTTGTACCGAGACATCCAATGCCGAAACCGACTCATCGCAAATAATAAATTTAGGATTGAGCGATAAAGCCCTCGCAATACAAATGCGCTGCCTTTGTCCTCCAGAAAATTCGTGGGGATAGGATTTCATTGCATCAGCCGATAACCCTACTCGTTCTAATAAATAAGCCGCGCGATCGCGCTGTTCTTTTTTGCTTTTACCAATACCGTGAACTCGCAAGGGTTCTATAATAGTTTTTCCGACACTCAAACGCGGATTAAGAGAATTATAAGGATTTTGGAAAATAATCTGCATTTCTCTTCGCAATCGACGCAAGCGTTTTTTAGAAATTTGGGTAATTGAGGTATCGCAAAATACAATTTTCCCTTTTAATTCTGGAGTAAGACGCAATAAAGTGCGTGCGAGGGTCGATTTTCCACAACCCGACTCTCCTACCAATCCTAATGTTTCTCCTTCATAAACCTCAAAAGAAATATTATTCACTGCCTTAAAATATTGTTTCGTTAAACCCAAAACCCCTTGTAAAGGATAACCGACTGTTAAACTACTAACAGAAAGAATGGGTTTGTTGCTTGCACCGAGCGCAGCCGAAGTGTTTGTTATCTGTTGATGATTTTTGGTGTCTTGGTGTGCGTTCTTTCCCTCTTGTGTCGCACCGCTTGTTGGTTGAATTTTTTCTCGGATAATAATTTGACCGTTTTCTCCCTCTTCAACTTCCATAAAATCGGAGACAGTGGGCAAGAATTCCACTTTTATATCTAAGTGGGGACGACAAGCTAATAAACCTTTAGTATAAGGATGTTGAGGTTGATGAAAAATCCTTTCGCGATCGCTATATTCGACAATTTTTCCTTTATACATCACCGCGATGCGATCGGCAACCTCCGCAATTACACCGAAATCGTGGGTAATGAAAATCATTGACATTTCCCGTGCTTTGCATAGGTCTCGCAACAAGGTCAAAATGGAGGCCTGCACCGTCACATCTAGAGCTGTCGTGGGTTCGTCGGCAATCAGAAGAGTGGGATTGCAAGAAATTGCCATGGCGATTGTCACCCGTTGCAACTGTCCTCCGGAAAGCTCGTGAGGATAGCGTTTGAGAAAGGATCTCTTGCGATCGTTGACTTCTCGCATGAGTTCTCTTTCTGTCAATAGTTTCTCCCCTCGTTCTTTGAGTTCTCTAGAGATCGTTTCTCGCAATTCGTCATCGGAGGCTAAAAGACGAACTTCTTGCAGAGACAAGATTGCTCTTCTCCTCGCTTCAGATGGAGAAACATTTTGGTGCAGACTAATTGCCTCAATGAGTTGAAAACCGATATTATACACCGGGTTTAGGGCGGACATGGGTTCTTGAAAAATCATCGCGATATTCCCACCGCGATATTTCCGCCGCTTCTCTTCCGATAGTATCCGTAAATTGACGGGATTTTCGCCGGGTTCGGGACAAAACCAGATTTCTCCCTCCGTAATTTTACCGGGATAGGGAATCAAGCCCAGAATTGCCAAGGAAGTGACGGATTTTCCCGATCCCGATTCCCCGACAATTCCGAGGGTTTGACCGCGATCGAGCTTAAAATCAATGCCATCGACAGCAAGAATGGAGTTATTTTCGGTAAAAAATTGAACTCTTAGGTTGCGAACGTTCAGGACGGTATCGGTCATGCGATTTTAGGTGTTAGCGCGAAAAAAATTCAGAATGATTTTAACAATTTAGCACCCCAAACCCTGTATCTTGAACAGCAATTGTGCGATATCGCTCTTAATAAAAAAGGAAATTTCCCTATTTTCCCGATTTGAACTTAATTCACAAAGAAAATGGTGCAAAACGTAACAGCAGAAACGAACTGGCCGGACTTTCTCCAACAACTTCTCGACAAGCAATCTCTCTCGCAAACCCAAGCCTCGCAATTAATGCAAGGGTGGTTAAAAGAAGAGATTCCCCCCGTGCTTTCCGGTGCCATTCTAGCAGCAATTCAGGCAAAAGGTGTCTCGGCGGCAGAATTGGCAGGGATGGCACGAGTTTTGCAATCTCAGTCCTTGCAGCAAGAGGCGATCGCCCACGATCGCCCGGTTATCGATACCTGCGGTACGGGAGGAGATGGGGCGCATACTTTCAATATATCGACAGCCGTCGCATTTGTGTGTGCGGCGGCGGGGGTTGCCGTGGCAAAACACGGCAATCGCTCGGCTTCGAGTAAAGTTGGGTCTGCGGATGTTTTGGAGGCGCTTGGAGTGCATTTACAGGCAAATCCAGAGAAGATTAAGGCGGCTCTCTCGGAAGTAGGAATTACATTCTTATTTGCCCCGGGCTGGCATCCGGCGATGAAAGCAGTTGTCCCCTTTCGCAAAACCTTGAAGGTGCGGACGGTATTTAATTTATTGGGACCTTTGGTGAATCCCTTGCGTCCGACAGGACAGGTTATTGGGGTCTTTGACGGGCAATTCGTGCCGAGAATGGCGGAAGCACTGCAAATGTTGGGCATGTCGAAAGCGATCGTTTTGCACGGGCGCGAAAAATTGGATGAAGCGGGTTTGGGGGATGCGACGGATCTAGCGGTCGTTGCTAATGGAGAAACGCGATCGCTCGTTCTCGATCCCCAATCTTTAGGGATTGCCAAAGCATCTTTAGAACACTTAAGAGGAGGAGAAATTACCGAAAATACGGAAATTCTCCGCAATGTTTTGCAAGGAAAAAGTACGCCAGCACAACAAGATGTGGTGGCATTAAATGCGTCTTTGGCATTGCAGGTGGGGGAAGCCGTTCCCTTTTTAGATCATGCCAAGGGGGTAGAAAAGGCGCGGGAAATTCTCCAAAGCGGTGCGGCTTGGTCGAAAGTTGAAGAGTTGGTTAAGTTTTTAGAAGGTTAAACGGGTAGAATGCGTCAAAGTCAATTATTGGTATCGCAATGCGATTCTAAAATCTGGCGCATTCTACACATCATTAATTAGCAGCGATTAGAGCGTTGGAGATCGCTTGATTTTTAACCCATCAAATATCTGCACGACACTAATTTCAAGCTCGAGATTCGTTGATACGGGCAAGCGATCGTCTCGAACGAAAATAAGGGATTCTCGATTTAATGGGTCTTAAATGATGACACGAATGGGAAGAGATGCGATCGCACCCAAAAATTCCCTCAGCCGAAATCGTTCTACACGATCGGGACGCTCTCTCGGTACAATAACCCTAGCCAAAAATGACTTGCTCTCCCGTAGGGGGTAAACTCAATAAGTATTGCTCGAACCCTCGTTCGCTGAGTAAAAACGACTGAAGTATGAAAAACCGCCAGCGCCTAGGACTACTGATTCTCACCATGACAACCTTTTCGATCGTTGTCGCGGGAACCGGTATTGCATATCTCTATCAGACTGCACTACAACAAGAAAAAGGGCGATTGGCGGAGGAGGCACAACGCCAAGCTCGTTTCCTCGAAAACCTCCGCAGCAGCGAGGAAAACGAGGAAGCCCTCGTCAAAACTCTGACGGAAAGCCTCGAAAGTGCTCCCGACTTCACTAAAACGGGAGAAATACTCTTGGCCAAACGAGATGGCGATCGCATTGTCTTTTTACTCAGCCAGCGCAACGGGGAAATTAGCACCCCTACCCCCATCCCCCTCGTGGAACAAGAACGGGCAGAACACAGCCGCAAAGCCGTCCTCGGTGAGTCTGGGAATGGCATTGGAGCAGACTATCGCCAAATCGCTACCATTGCCGCCTACGAACCCGTTACCGACAGCGATTTAGGGGTGGTGGTGAAAATCGATGTCGATGAATTTCGCGCCCCTTTCTTGCAAGTTACCCTTGTGGGAATCATTGCCGCGATCGTTGCCAGCGCGATCGGCGCAATCTTCTATGTGCGCTTGAGTCGCCCTATGTTTCGGGAGTTGGAAGAAAGCGAGCGAAGAAATCGTGCTATTGTCGAAACGGCGGCTGATGGAGTCATTGTCATCGACGATCGCGCTGTCATTGAAACCTTTAACAGCAGTGCCGAAAAACTCTTCGGTTATACCTCCAAACAAGTCATCGGTCAAAACATCGACAATCTCTTGCTCTCTTTTGCGGAAGGAGAAGTCGAGGCGGCCCTCTTTGGAACATCAGCCCTGCAACCCGCCACCGTAACCGAAGAAAACGTCCAAGAAATCGATATCTCCCCCCCCTCCTCCACCCCCCCATCCTCTCAACCTCCCCCCATGTCTGCCAAGCGAGAACTTATGGGACAGCGCCAAGATGGGACGATTTTTCCTCTCGAAATTGCCGTTTCTCGCTTAACTAAAGGCAGAAACAAGCGTTTTACCCTCCTCGTGCGGGATATTAGCGAACGGAAAAAAGCAGAAGATGCGATCGAGCGTTTAAATGAAGAATTAGAACTGCGAGTGGAAGAACGCACTACTCAGTTAATGAGTTTGAATGAAGAACTCCTGCACGAAATGGCAGAACGCAATAATGCTGAAGAGTCCTTGCAGGAGTTGGAAAAACGCTTCCGCACCCTCTTCGATCGCTCCGGTATCGGCATCATTCAAACCAATAAATCCGGACAATTTCTGAAAGTGAATCCCAAATTCAGCCAACTGCTCGGTTATAGCGAAGGGGAGTTAAAAGAGAAAACCTTTCAAGAGTTAACCCATGCCGATGACTTGGGGAACGCGATCGCGCAATTTCGCCAACTGGTAGATGGAGATCTGGTCAATATCTCTGTAGAACAGCGCTATCTCAATAAGGAAGGAGCAGAAGTTTGGGTGAATTTAAGCGGTGCAGTGGTTCGCAATGCTATGGGAGACGTAGAATATTTCCTCGGAGTTGTAGAAGATGTCAGCGATCGCGTGGCGGCAAAATCTGCCCTCATGGCAACGGAATCGACTCTAAACAGTTTCTATAACAGCACTTCGATGATGATGGGAATTGTGGAGATTAGCGATCGCGATCTGCGTCACATTTCCGATAATGCCGTCACCACGGAGTTTTTCCGCCTCTCCCCCATCTCCATGCACAACCAACTCGCCAGCGATATGGGAGTCCCCGAAGATATTCGCCGCTACTGGATCGATCATTGCAACGAAAGCCGACAATTGGGGAAACCCGTGCAGTTTGAATACGCTTACGAAATGGATCTCGAGGACGGCGAAACTGACATTCGCTGGCTGTCGGCGACGGTTTGCCCCATTCCGGGACAGCAGCGCTTTTCTTATATGGTGGAGGATGTCACGGAACGGCGACAGCAAACAGAATCATTGCGCCTTGCGAACGAACGCCTAGAAGATTCTACCCTCGAATTGGATGCCCGTCGCCAAGGCATGGAAAAGTTAGGGGAAATGACGGATTTTCTGCAAGCCAGTTTAACCCTTGTCGAGGCTTACAATGTCATTGGCGAATTAATCGCTCCCTTATTTCCCGATTGTTCTGGGGGCGTTTTCGTGTTGAATGAGGCGCAAAATTTGGTGGAAGCGATCGCCTCTTGGGGGACTCATTTTAACAGCGAGACGATCTTTTCTCCCGAGGATAGTTGGGCATTGCGACGAGGGAAAGTCCATTGGGTAGATGAGTCCCATCCTCGCCTCCTCAGCAAGCACGTCAAGAGCGATCCCATGCCGGCAGAAACCTTAAGCGTTCCTCTCATCGCCCAAGGACAAACCCTAGGGTTGCTTTATCTCACCTCTCCCTCTCGGGGCATTCTTTCCCCGGGTAAGCAACGGTTTGCCCAAACCGTTGCGGAACAATTGGGAGTCTCTTTATTGAATATCAAATTGCGATCGAATGTGCAAAGCGACAGTATCCGGGACGCTTTAACAACCTTACACAATCGTCGTTATTTAGAAGAGGCACTCGATCGCGAAGTTTATAGTGCGGCACGACAAAATCGAGGAATTGGAGTGATTCTCCTCGATATCGACCATTTTCGTACCTTTAATAATACTTTCGGTCACGAGGCGGGGGATTTGGTTTTAAAAACTTTGGGGGGTTTCCTCCAGCGCAGTTTGCAAAATTCCGATTGGGCAGCACGATATGGGGGTGAAGAGTTCGCGATCGTCCTACCCGATCGCGGTTGGGAGGAAACGAAGGTGAGAGCCGAACAATTGCGAGAAGGAGTCAAGCATCTCAATTTCGAGTATGGCAATCAGCAATGCGATCGCATTTCTGTTTCGATTGGTATGGCGATTTTCCCTCAAAATGGCATGACGCGGGAGGCATTGTTAAAGAGTGCGGATATGGCGCTTTCTCGTGCCAAGGTAGAAGGACGCGATCGCGTCTGCACGCCAGAGGGATAGTGCATGATAAAAATAGTAATTTTGTGGAGTATAGAATTCAGTAGCAGAGCGAACACTCTCAGAAATGCGATCGCAATTGGGTAACTTCAGATTGAACATCTGCTCGTAGTTTTTCGGTTGTCATTGTGTTCTTGAAACCATCAAGATCCAAGCCAATTTCTACGGATTCTGTCGCCGAACCTTGCAACCCTAATTGACCCACCTTGAAGCCATTCACCATAATTTCTAGGCGATCGCGATGAATGTACTTCGCACTATTCGGATTATTTGGATCGTTTGCTGTTGCGGGATCGAATGTCCAAATCACACTCGATTGGTTATTCTCAGTTTTTTCGTGGAAAGCAGCGATCGCACCCTGTTCTTTAAACGCCTCAGTCGCCCCCACCGCATCAATCCAACGATAAACATAGAAGTTATCATTAAAGCGCCCCGGAACTTGATTATCAATCAAAACCCCATGACCATTCTCATCCAACAACTCGTACTGCACCGCCAAATGCGTCCCGTAAAGGCGATCTCGCTCCGGTAACTCAGAACCAAACATCTCCTCATAGTTCTTCTGAGCAATCTCCAAATAAGAACTCGTTCCTAACACCTCACTCTTACTCAAAGTCCCCAACTCCTAAATTGTACTATTCCTATTCATTCTCTCTTGCTATTGGGCATTCTTTTTGAGGAGCAACATCGGTAAAAATGGGAATCAACCCTTCTGAAGACTGAAGCGGATTATGCCAGTGAGGGCAGGGAAGAATCTCTAAGTCACTATTCAGGAAGTAAGAAGGCAATCTTTCAGAACCATCAAGATAAATTCGCGTTATTCCATCAATAAAAATTGTTCCTATCCCAGCACCAAAATTAGAGCCAATAGAATGCTTGGGTTCGAGGACATACTCACCTCGGCGATTGATGATGCCATCTTTCTCTCCAATTTGAACTAAGGCTAGACCGTTATCCTGAAAATCATAGGCAAAATCGAATTGAGGAGCAATAACAAACTCACCACTTCGATTGATATACCCCCATTTAAAATCGAGGGTTTTGACAGCAGCCAACCCATCATAAAAATTCTCAGTTACAGCAAACTGAGGTTTTATTGCCCAATTTCCCTTGCGATTGATGTAGCCAGACTTTCCATTCTCCGATCCAGCAGGCATCAGTCCTTTATGAAATTCCGCACCTAATTTTCTTAACCTCGGTTTGGGGTCTTGTTGACTGGTATCGATGATATTTCCTTTTTCATCAATTAAAATTCCCCACTGCCACCAGTCTGGATCATTTTCTGTCTCATGGATAATGACCGCTCTTCCTTCAGTAAATTGACCCGCACCATCAAATTTCGGTTCTATGACCCAATTCCCCTTGCGATCGATGTAACCCCATTTCCCCGACCACTCTGGTGGAATTGAGTCAGAGATTTGAACTTCCTCCTCTGGCACGATCTGCACTGGTATTCGTCCCCAGCTAAACTCGATCTGAGGATTACTACCTGAATACCCTGTATTATCCCATGATTGTATCGCTGAGAGAATTGGTTTCACTAAAAAGTTTCCCTGACGATCGATCAGTCCATACCTAGTGGACTCAAAGGGCTTGACAACAACTGCTACCCCTTGCTGAAAATCTCGCAACCCTAAACCTTTTATATCAATGACAATTTTTCCAGTGCGATCGATATAGGACGTGCGATCTTTATCATTGGCATCAACCCAATAAACCAAAGCTAAGCCGTCTGCGAAACTACGGGCAAAATTAAATTGAGGTTTGATGACAAATTTACCAGTTGGATCGACGTAGCCGAACTTTCCGTTTGGTTCTTTTCTTAAAGGTAATAATCCTTCAGAGAAATCCATATGTCGATGGTCATCAATCAAGCAATCTTTTCCGCAAATCGAAAATACAAATTCTCCTTCTCGATTGATGAATCCTATCTTCTTTTCTCCTCCCTCATCAATCTCGACGCGAGCAACCCCACTAGAAAATGTCCCGGCATCGTCGAAACGAGGAGGAATCACCAAGCGACCCTTGCGATCCATATACCCCCATTTGCGAAGAGGACGCTCTAAATTGTCCGAAGAATTTTCTAAGATATCGGATTTCATTGTTGCCGTTACTGTTGCTTCGAGTTGAGATTGAGAAAGAATATGATTTCTAGTCCAATGAGAGATTACTCCACCTGTCAAGATAAGGGCTGAAAATACACCGATCGCAAACCATTGTGCAAATCTTGCAAATTGTTTCATGGTTATTATGATTGTTTGGCAAAATCAGGCTTTAGGAGGTAAAGTGTGAAAATCATCACCATCAAACGCGGATACTCGTATTGTAAATTCTCTATCATCATCTATTTTCACGATGTTATTTCTATTTGCGTTGATATGGTTCAATATTATTGCTATATTTTCTCGGTTTCCTTTCCAAGGCTGACCATCAGTACCTGTCCTACCTTCCGCAGCAAGACTTACTGCGATTTTAGGAAACTTATTCCAGTAATCTGTGAAATCTGCATCATTATCATTTTTGTACTCTGCTAATTTACCTTTGAGGTGACTTGTTAAATCCTGACGCAACTTATCGTAAAGTTTAATGACCTCATAAGGATCTTCGCGGTAAATTTGCACGTTAATTTCTCCTCCGAGATCGCCTCGAATATATCCTTCTTCAATCCATTTAGCAACATCATGATAATTGGTTTGTAGGGCGTTATGCCAAAGGTTAGAATTTTTTTCTCCAGTCTTAGGGTCTGGTTCTTCAGCATTTTCTTGAGGGACTGTTTCTTCGGCCTTCTTGAAAGTAAAAGGATTAACAGAAACCGATAAAGCAACTACATGATTAGTCCACAGAAAGTCTCTCAAGTCTTTAACTCTCTTGCTGACTAGATCTGCAAGCCCTCTTTTTAGCGATATGTCGTTAGATTCATTCTTAAAATTTTCGTCTCGATCTTTCAATCTCTGTTTCATAATATCCACATTACCTGCTGTTTTTGCAGCAATGCCAAAATGGTCGTCCACAATCACACTGGAAAAATCGTATTCCTGTTTGTATTTTCGTACAAAAGAATTGACTGCATAAATAAACATATCCCACCCTGTCTTCTCATTGTCATTGTTCTTGTCAATCTTCCCATTAAAAATATCAATATAGTGAAGATTGTCTTTTGTATTGAATCTTGCACCAATATCGTTATACCAGTTGTAAAATCCTGTCGTATTTGCTATTCTACCTGTTCCCTCAAACCAAGGTACTATTTCTACTTTGTCTTTTAGTCCTCGTCCATCTCTCTCCCCATAAAAATCATCCATCGAATCCCTCTGTCCTGATAATATATTATCGGGTAAAAAATAAGGATAATTAACAGTCGGTCCTTTTGAGGCAAAAACATCGAGGTAAAACTTTGAAACCTCTTCGTTAGAAAAAATTCTATCAAAAAGTTCATGCCTTTTATCTGGAGGTAAATCGAGCGTATCGGTTGAAGGAACCCAATAATCGTCAAACCTGAGATGAGGTTGGACACTAGCAGCAATCTGTCCAATCTTGACTCCCTTATTGATCTCAAGTGTAATTGGCTTCTGCACGACCTTATTGGGTTCTACATCAGATAAATCCGGATTGTATTCAAAAAGAACCTTATTGTTTGACAACATTTCTGTTGTAAAATCTGGAGAACCCGTCCAAGTAAAATTGGTTTGAATCGAAGCCGGAACAAACAAATCGACTTCTTTTTGGGGTTTGAACCCACCCAAACCCTCATCGGTTTTTTCATGGAAAACAGCCGCAGCATCTTTGAGACCAAACGCTTTTCCTTCTCCAACCGCATCAATCCAACGATAAACATAGAAGTTATCATTAAAGCGCCCCGGAACTTGATTATCAATCAAAACCCCATGACCATTC
>JAGHZQ010000104.1 GCA_017746715.1 Cyanobacteria bacterium SBLK | reverse complement strand
GACACCTCTTCAGCAAAAGAATTAACTCAACAACAATCTGTTTCTCTTCCCTCAGAATCTCCCGTTTCTCAAAGCAGCGAAGTTTCTTCTGCTACTACTGATACTCCTTCTGCAAAAGAATCAATTCAACAACAATCCGTTTCTGTTACCTCAGAATCTCCCGTTTCTCAAAGTAGCCAAGTCTCTACCTCTTCAGCAAGAGAATTAACCCCAAAACAGCCTGTTGCTCCCACCTTAGAATCTCCTGTCTCTCAAAGCAGCGAAGTTTCTTCTGCTACTACCGATACTCCTTCTGCAAAAGAATCAAGTCAACAACAATCCGTTTCTGTTACCGACACCTCTTCAGCAAGAGAATTAGCCCTAAAACAGCCTGTTGCTCCCACCTTAGAATCCTCTGTCTCTCAAAGCAGCAAAGTTTCTTCTACCACTGCCGACACCCCTTCTACAAAAGAATCAACTCGACAACAGCCTAGTTCTCCTACATCAGAAATAGAAATTTCCTCTTCGTTTTCTTCCTCAGAAACAGTAAAAACATCAAAAACATTAAACTCTCCAATATCAGCAGTCCCATCGATCGCTGATATTGCTCAAAATGTAGAACCAACATCTGTTCTTCCCGATCCGGAAAAGAGCGATCGCCAAACCTCGGAAGCTAGACTGCACCGTAATCCTGCTATTCGGGATACAGACAATTCCGAGCTTCCGTCCACTCGATCGAAAAGTGCCGATCGCACCTCTCCTGTCGATCGCTTATTGGCAGAACCCACTTCCACACCACCCAGTAAAAAATCCAAGAAATCTGCAAAACCTACTGCAAAATTAGCTTCACTGACTCAACTAAACCCATCGGGGGCAACACTGTCCCAAATGCCAACGGTTTGGGAAAATTTAGCACGGCTCAGTTCCTTGAGTCGTTCCGAACAATCTCAGCGATCGCCACAACAAATCCAAAGCAATAGTTTGCCTTCTGGGGGCAACCCGATGGAGATGGTACGGCAAATGATAGAATCTCCCGCACGAGATCGGCGATCGCAACCCGACGCCGCACCCAAAACTCTCTCTTCTCAGTCGAGTCTTGCCGAGTTAATGGGTCGCGTTCAATCTTTACAATCTCGAGGCGATGGGGTGCGGGACAATTCCGATCGCGATGGAAGCATTCCCGAGTCTCGGTCGAATATTGAAGAGTTAATGGGTGCTCCTTTCTCATCTCCCCCCTCTTCTTCTTCCCCATCTCCTCCCTCTTCTTCTAATAGCAAGACCATTCGCCAGAGTCCCCAAGGTGGAGATATTCCCGATGCTTGGTCGAATATTGAAGAGTTGATTGGAACGACTTCTTCTAAGCCTTCTCAGTCTCCCCCTTCTCAAAAACAAAGCAATGTACGGCGCAAAACCAGCAAAATCGAATCCGCATCGCAACCATCGCCAAAGCAAACTAAGGTAAAATCGGAATCTTCATCGAAAACACAATCCAAAACGCAATCTAAAAAAACAAAATCGACGACCAAAAAATCTTTTCGGAAAAAATCCACGCCTCCCGCGATCGCGCCTGCTAATATTCAACCTTTAAGATTTCCCGTCATTCAGAGAACAAGCGATACTTCAAGCTCTAAAATGCCGGATATAATGAGGGATGCAGAAGAAGGCGAAAGCGTTACTTTAACATCTGAAGATAACGGAGCTGCAACTTCAGATAATTCTACGAATTTAGAAATCTTGGCACGAGAAATTTACAAATTCGTTCGCCAACGATTGGTTCTCGAAAGAGAACGTCGAGGCTCCGGATATTCCGGACGCTTGCCTTGGTAACAAAAAAGCATGACATGACATAAAGGAGAACTGTAACATGGCTCTTGAAAAAGCACAATTTATTTCAGACGACAGCAACGTTGCTACGATTGAATTTCTCTTTAATCCAACGACAATTACGGTAAAGAGATCGTTTAATGCAGAGGACGAACCAGGAACTGGAGGCGGTGGATTGCCAAAAGTGAACTATAAGGGTCCTTGTTCTGCCGAAGTTACTCTTTCTGAAGTTATTCTCGATACCTATGAAACTGGCGTTGATGTAATGACTTATATTACAAAGTTTGAAACCGCTTTAGAAAAAAATGAAAGTTTGGGGAGACCGCCTATTTATACATTGACTTGGGGTAGTAAAAAATATATCAAATGTTTTATTACGTCTTTAACCTATCAACTCACGCGATTTTATAGTGACGGAGTGCCCGTACAAGCAAAAATAACCAACTTAACGATGAAGGAAGTCGAAACGCTAACCTCTACTGTTAGCAGTACATCCTATGATACAACCAATCGTTCGGCTCGCTAAAACACTGACATAATTTATTTTGAGGCAACTTTAAAATCGCTATGGCTGGTACATATACCCCCGAATTTGCAATTAAAGTGGGTGGGAGCGCAATATCTGATGATGTTGCTACAGACATCACTGCTGTCAAGATAGAAGAAAGCCTTCATTACCCTGCGATGTTTACTATTGTTATCAGTAACCCCAAATATGGAGGAGACACCAGCGATGCTTTTGGTGAAAATGAAAGCAGTTTCTCCATGGGGGCCGAGGTAGAAATTAGTTTTACCTCCAGCACGACAGAATCGGCGGATTTTAATACAGAAGCTACGGGCGTTTTAATGACAAAAGGCGAAATTACCGGGATGGAAACGCATTTTACCGCTCAAGCCGAAGCGCCGATCGTCGTGCGGGGATACGATCTCGGCCACCGATTGCATCGTGGTAAAATCGTGGCATCCTATCAAGATATGACCGATAGCGATATTGTCAAAAAAATTGCCTCAACTGTGGGAATTACAGCAGGAACCGTCGATACAACCAGTCCGACTCACGATTACGTTTTCCAAGAAAATCAAACTTATATGGAATTTTTGCGAGAACGGGCAGCTCGCAATGGCTATGAGTTATTCGTGCAGGATGGAAAACTGAATTTTCGCAAGCCCAGTTCTTCGGCAACGTTGGAATTAGAATGGCTAACAGATTTATCGAGTTTTCGCGGACGCGTTTCCAGTGCCGAACAAGTTAAAGAGGTCGAAGTTCGAGGATGGGACTATACGACCAAAAAAGAAATTACGTCAACTAAATCCTCTCAAAGTAATGTTTTAACCTCCACGCAATATGGCACGGGGACGAGTTCGAGTACGGCTTTTACTAAGCCGACAGCTCCAAAAATGCTGGTTGTCGATAAACCCATTGCTAGTTCCAGCGAAGCCGATAAAATCGCCCAAGCCTTACTCGACGAACTATCGGGAGATTTCGTCGTTGCCGATGCAACGGCGACGGGAAATCCCAATATTCGCCCCGGTAAGGTGGTGAAATTAACCAATATGGGCAGCTATACGGGAGAATATTACGTGACCGAAGCGCGTCATATTTACGAGCGCGGCACCTACACCACAGAATTTAGCGTGCGGGGGTTGCGCGGTGGCGATTTGCTTAGCGTTTTGTCTCCGCCCAATCGCCTGCGAGTCGGACAGACTTTAGTGATCGGAAAGGTGACGGACAATAACGATGAGACTGACAAACTCCATCGCGTGAAGGTTTGGTTTCCCACCCTCACCCCCGAGTCCGGCTCCGATGCCCACACGAGTTGGTGGGCAAGGGTTGTCGGGGTCGGAGCCGGCAGCTCTCGGGGCTTGGACTGTTTGCCGGAAGTAGGGGATGAAGTGTTAGTGGGTTTCGAGCACGGTGACATTCATCGCCCTTTGGTCTTGGGAGGTTTGTGGAATGGGACGGATAAGCCTCCCGAGGAGGTAACGACAAGCGTTGCTGACGGAAAAGTCCGCTTGCGAACTTTTCAAACCCGAGTCGGGCACAAATTCCAGTTTGTCGAAGAGGATAAAGATAGCGTCAAAATTGGCGCTTATCTCACGACGGCTTACGGTCATGCGGCCAACTTTAACGATACTGATAAAAAAATTGAGGTCAAAACCAAAGAAGGCCATCAAATTCTATTTGACGATACCAACAAAAAAATTGAGGTCAAAACCCAAGGCGGTCATACGATTACCTTGGATGACAACGGTAAATCCGTGGATATTACGTCCACGGGCGATATGACTATTTCTGCCGGTTCTAGCAATACCTTGACCCTCAGCGCTCAAACGGTTGAAATTAAAGGAACGAGTGCGGTTAATGCCAGCGTGAGCAGTAACAAACTCGCGATCGCCTCGAGTAGCGTCAGTCTCAAATCTTCAGCCAGTCTCAGCCTGCAAGGCGGGACGACGGCAGAACTCAAGGGCTCGACGGGAGCCACTGTGAATGGCGGCACGAGTGCAAAAGTCACGGCGGCTAGCGTTAGCTTGGGATAGAAAAAATTTGCAGATTGGCGATCGCTTAACAATTTTCGATTAACTTACAAATCAGGAGGATTTCAATGCCAAGTGTAGTCGTCTTCGGAGGAGTTATTACTTGTTCGATGGGAACTGCTCCTACCTCACTCATTACCACGTCGAATAGTACGGTATCGGCGAGTTATATCCCTGCTGCAACCGTTATGGATTATGCTCCAATTTCAAATATCCCGACTTTTGTACTCTGCAAATCGACCACCAATCCCACGACGATCGCGGCGACAGCGGCAGCAAGCGGCGTATATACAATGGGCCCTTGCATCCCGGCAACGTCTTCTCCTTGGTCTCCAGGGGCGACAAAAACCAAAATCAATGGTATATCAGTCTTAACGGATAGCAGTAAATGCACTTGTTCTTATGGCGGATCGATAAGTATCACTTATGCTGGACAATTCAAAGTGAGTGCTTCTTAAGGGAGAAGAACGCGAAAAGCGATCGAGCATTCCCTCTCAATAAAGTGCGATTTGGGTTACGTGTCTCGTTACGCTTAGGAGGCTCGATCGCAACTGCATTCTGATATTGATGCTATAACTTGCCACTTTGGGCGATCGAAGAGTATGACGGTGTCGATCGCCCGATTTTACTGCATCCTTACACCGTTCCCACAAGAATTATCCCTCGCAATTGCCTCTCTCCATATCCCCAGAGCGCACGAATTCACCAGAAAAGCGATCGCATTTTTTCATTAAAGATTAATTAAATTGAAAATTATTCGCAATTACTATTTTCCTCGAGATATATCTAAATAAGACAATTATTGAGAATAATTATTAACAACGTAGAGGTTGTTTTAAGGGAGTCCAGTGAACGGCCATCACCACCAACAGCAGCAAAACCGACGGCAACAAAGCCGACAGCACAAAGACTGGGGCTTTACTTTTTTTGGCGGGACGAGGAATTCCGACATTTCCGAAGAGCGATCGCCAAGTCCCGCCATCTCTTTTCCCTTGTCTGAAGCGGGCAACGGATCGCGAGTTTGGATTGTTGGATATCGGGGGACAGGGGGGATCGGTCGCTTGTTGGGAATGGGACTCAACCCCGGAACGCAATTGCAAGTTATTAGCAGTCAGTCTAGCGGTTCTGTCATCGTTGCTATTGACGATAATCGCATGGGTTTGGGGGCGGGAATGGCAGAAAAAATTATGGTGAGCGATCGCCCCATCGCGATCGGCCAAGGAGAAAAAACCATGTCATCGCAAACAACAGAAAAAACAGACACCACTATCCCTTTACAGGATATCCCCCCCGGAAGCACGGGGCGGGTCTTGGGCTACGACAAAGCCTATCAAGGGTATCGCGGCAAACTCCTTCAGATGGGACTGACCCCCGGAACTGAATTTACCGTCATTCGCGTTGCACCCTTGGGAGATCCCGTGGAAATTAACGTGCGCGGCTTTTATCTCAGCCTTCGCAAGCACGAAGCCGATGCCCTCATTGTCGAGGAATTGACCAACGGACAGGGGTAACAGCGCTACGCGTTAGGGATTGGGGATTAGGGATTGGGGTTTAGGGATTCAGGGTTAGCGACCCGTCACAATCCAACATCAACCTTTGGAGAAGTCAAAATGGAGAATCCAATTATCGCCTTAATTGGCAATCCCAACTGCGGGAAAACCACCTTGTTTAATGCTCTAACCGGAGCCAACCAACGGACGGGAAACTGGCCGGGGGTAACGGTCGACCGCAAAGAAGGGCAATATACCTATAATGGCAGGGGAGTGACCGTGGTAGACCTGCCCGGAGTCTATGCCTTAGATGCGGACGAGGACGGGACGGGAATGGATGAATTGGTGGCACGGGATTATTTGCGATCGAGGGAAGCCACCCTCGTCATCAATATCATTGATGCGTCCAATTTAGAGCGCAATCTCTATTTGACGACGCAGTTAATCGAAATGCAGCTGCCGGTTATTATCGCCCTAAACATGACCGATATCGCTGAAAAACGCGGCATTCAGTTGAAACCCGATATTTTAAGCGATCGCCTCGGCTATGCCATCATTCCTATGAATGCGACCAACGGGGAAGGCGTTGGGGATTTAATGACCCAGATCGACGCTCGCATTGATAACCCCCAGCCATCCCCCACTTACATTCCCTATCCTGCCGTCATTGAAGACGCGCTGGCCGAGTTAATTACCGATATTGAAGCCCTCGGGCGATCGCTGGTTCAACCCCGTTGGACGGCGATTAATTTATTGCAATATGAAGACCGCATTGCCCCAGAATTGCAGGGGGCAAATCTAGCGAAAAAGGTGGCCAAATACCGCCGCAACATTCACCAAGTTTTAGGAGAAGACCTCGATATTCTCGTGGCGGACAGTCGCTACGGCTACATTCAAAATGTTACCCAAGGCGCTATTCAAAAGGCCGGGGCGATCGGTTCTACCATGTCCGATCGCATCGATAGTATCGTCCTCCATCGCTGGTGGGGAGTGCCGATCTTCTTGGGCGTAATGTATGTCATGTTCCTCTTTGTCATTAATGTCGGCAGTGCTTTTATCGATTTCTTCGATATTATTTCGGGAACGATTTTCGTGGATGGCTTGGGAACCGCACTGGCAAATATTGGCGTACCGGGATGGTTCATTGCTTTGGTTGCCGATGGTGCTGGTGGAGGCGTGCAAACCGTCGCCACTTTCATTCCCGTGATTGGGTTTATGTTCCTCTTTCTGTCGATTTTGGAGGATTCGGGCTATATGGCTCGGGCGGCTTTTGTCATGGATCGGGTCATGCGCTGGATCGGTTTGCCGGGTAAATCCTTTGTCCCCATGTTAGTCGGATTCGGCTGTAACGTGCCGGCAATTATGGCAACCCGGACGTTAGAGAATTCCCGCGATCGCCTGATGACGATTATGATGAATCCCTTTATGTCCTGTGGGGCAAGGCTTCCCGTTTATGCTCTCTTTGCGGCAGCATTTTTCCCCGTCGGCGGGCAAAATATCGTTTTCGGCCTCTATCTCCTCGGTATTGGGGCGGCGGTTTTAACGGGGTTGGTGTTAAAAAGTACCCTCCTCAAAGGTCATGTTTCTCCCTTTGTCATGGAACTTCCTCCCTATCACGTCCCGCGTTTGAAAGGGGTTTTATTCCGCACTTGGGATCGCCTAAAAGCCTTTCTCTTCCGGGCGGGCAAAATTATCATTATCATGGTGACGATTTTGGGGCTGTTAAACTCCATCGGCACCGATGGCTCTTTTGGCAACCAAGATAGTCAAAACTCCGTTCTCAGTGCCACCAGTAAAGCAGTCACGCCGATTTTTGCGCCCATGGGAGTTACTCGAGAAAATTGGCCGGCGACAGTGGGGATATTCACGGGCGTTTTTGCCAAGGAAGCCATGGTGGGAACCGTCGATGCCCTGTACGGACAATTGGCGATCGAAGATAGCGGCGAAGTAGCCAAAGAAGTCGAATTTAGCTTCTGGGGCGGCATTCAAGAAGCCTTTGCCAGCGTTCCCGCCAATTTAGTCGAACTTCCGGGCGCTTTGCTCGATCCCTTGGGATTGAATATCGGCGAGACGGGAGACGTAGAAACTGCCGCCGAAGAACAAGAAGTCGAGGTCGGAACATTCGGGGCGATGGTTGCCCGATTTGACGGACAAGCGGGAGCCTTTGCTTACTTGCTCTTCGTTCTCCTGTACTTCCCCTGCACGGCAGCAACGGCAGCGATTTTCCGGGAAACCAATTGGGGCTGGACGATCTTTGCTGCCACTTGGACGACAGGACTGGCTTATGTTACGGCAACGGTCTTTTACCAAGTCGCGCGCTTTGGCGAACGTCCGATTTTCTCCTCTCTTTGGTTGGGGGCGATGGCCGCGATCGCGATCGGTACTTTCTTTGCTTTGAAACTGGCGCGTCCGGTGAAACGACCCAAATCTGAAGAGGCGATCGTCTAGTTCCTAAGGTGCGTTATTAACGCACCTTACGCAAATATTTTACAAAATTATATATTTAACCCCATGATTTTAACCGATGTGCAAAAATATTTATTAACCACCAAAAGAGCATCTTTAGAACAATTAGAGATGCGTTTTGGCATGAGTGGGGAGGCACTGCGAGGAATGCTCGAGCGTCTCGTTCGCAAAGGGCGAGTGCGTAGAAATATCGGTGAAAAATGCAGTCATTGCTGCAATTGTTCGCCAGAAACAATAGAGTTTTATGAATGGATTGAAGCGGAGGAACAACCATGACAGACACAACCGCAACTTCTGAAGTTAATAATGGAATCAATACAATTCCCAAGGAAACAACCGAAGCACAACTCGGGGCATTTCTCAAGGAACATCAAGAAATCGAAATGGTCGCCCCTGTTATCATTGGGGTACTGGCAACCAGTCGCTTTCAATTGCGAGGCGCGAAGGCATTGCTCGTTAATTTGTTAGTGGCCAGTCTCACCCGACAAGTTTTTACTCAACTCAAAAAGCTCGGAGAAAACGAAACAATTTCTCCCCCACAAACGGCAACAGAATCTAATGTTCAAGATAATGAAAATGAGTGTTCTCTCATTCATTTCGTGCCGGGACGCATTCGCCTGCGCGTGCCTCGGGTGAGAGACAATCGCCATTTTGCGTTGTATTTAGAACAGCGTTTGATTGCAGAAGAAACTGTTACTTCAGTGCGAGTCAATCAGGCAGCCGCTTCGGCAACAATCACCTACAAGAGGCAGGAAAAATCGGATTTAGCGATGAGTTCTTATTTTGTTACCATTATTCAACAGCGAGATAACGAACATGAAGGATAACGCTAAATTCTATTTTGATGGATATTGCCTGCAATTAGTCCACGCGACCTCCGGACGAATTCGACTGAAAGCGATCGCGCCCACAGAAAACACCTTAAACCACTTAACGGTGTATTTAGAACAACTCGATGGCGTTTATGAGGTCAAAAGCAAACACCAAACGGGAAGCGTGATTATTTGGTTTAATGCTTATCATTTGAAGGGGGAAGAAATTATTACCTATTTGATGCGATCGCCGGAGTTCGCTTGCTCGGAAACAAAAGAGAAACAAGTATCTTGGCAGACCATTTCAATCAGGGCTGAAACGATAGCATTTCCTGCTGCGGGAGTTGTTAGGGTCGGCGTTTTGAAAGGGTTAAAAGGAGGCGTTTTAAAAAGTTGTTTGGCAGTTTTTGCCCATTATTCTCTCGAAGAACTCGCGCAACATTCTCGCCAAGAACGCGAAAACAGTCTGCCCTCTTCCTTGCCCAAAAAATCGGCTTGGCAAAGATTAAAAGCGATCGCGCGTTAAAATCTTTTCAATTAACTCTATGAATGCCATCCAAAGCATCCCGCTTAATTCTGCTTCCGTCTCTCAAATCGTGCATTCTCTACCCGGACGAATGCGCTTGCGAGTACCGCAATTAATTTGCGATCGCCACTATGCCGCCAATTTAGAATATTTATTAAATACGGAAACGATTATTCTTCGCAGTCGCATTAATCGGGCGGCGGCCTCTGTTATCATTCACTATCATTACAGTCAACATTACTCTTTGATTTGCGATCGCATTGCCGATCTTCTCGAAAAAGCACACTGTGTCGAACAAGAAGATATTATTTCCCCTGAAGAAAAAAAAGAAGAAAATGGAGCTAATTTAACTCTTCCCACGATCGCGATTTTACTTGCTTTAGGTAGTCGAAAATTGCCTATTTTGCGTCCCGTTGCTGCCGGAACTTTAGGATTAATTGCGTTGCCGATTGCCCGCAGAGCCTTACAAAGTATCGTCGGAAAACATCGCCTCAATATCGATTGTTTGGATTTTTTGGCACTTGCTTTTAGTGGCTTACAAAAGCGATTGATTACTCCCGCCCTCGTAGTCGCCTTACACGAACTCGGGGATCTCATTCGCGAACAAACCGCTCGAGCGACAGAATTGCAAACCGCCGATTTAATGGACGCGATCGGACATTTTGCTTGGGTCGATCGCGATGGGGAAATCCAACAAGTCCAGAGCAATCGCGTGGAAAGCGGCGAAACCGTTATTGTTTATCCGGGGGAGCAAATTCCCGTCGATGGGACGGTTCTGCAAGGGACAGCTACCATCGACCAACAGCAACTTACAGGAGAATCCATGCCTGTCGTCGCCGAAACAGGCACTTATGTCTATGCTTCAACCTTGGCGAGATCGGGCAAACTTCGCATTCGTGCGGAACGAATCGGACGAGAGACCCGTGCCGCCGCCAGCATCGAACTCTTACAAAAAGCTCCGGTTTACGATACCCGCATGGCGAACTACGCCGGGCAAATTGCCGATAAGCTCATTCTACCGGCTTTAGTTTTGGCGACGATCGTTCTTGCTGCTACCCGCGAACCCGCAAGGGCGGCTTCTATTTTGACTCTCGATTTTGTGACAGGAATTCGCATTTCAATCCCCACTGCATTTTTAGGTGCATTAAATCACGTGACCCGACACGGCGTTTTGGTTAGGAGCGGACGCACGTTAGAACAACTCGCCGAAATTGATACAATTGTTTTTGACAAAACCGGAACGCTTACTTGTGGCGATGTTAGGGTGGTCAAAATTGACGCAGTGGCGGGAGTCAGCAGCGATCGCGTCTTGTGCTTGGCCGCCGCCGCAGAGCAACGCCTCACCCATCCCGTCGCCGAGGCGATCGTCCGCTATGCCGAAGAGCGGGGAATTTCCATTCCTCCCCGCCATAACCTAGATTATCGGGTCGGGGCGGGCATTTATGCGGAAATCGAGGGCGATCGCATCCTTGTCGGCAGTGCTAAATTTTTGCAAAAAGCAGGGATTGCTCGGGAGGGTTTAGAAGGTTGCGAAAACCCAGAACAATCTGCGGCTATTTTTGTGGCCCGTAACGGCAAACTCCAAGGTGCCATTCACTATGAAGATCCCCTCCGTCCGGAAAGTACAACCCTCATTCATCGCTTGCAAGAAGAATACACCCTCGAGGTTCATTTGCTCACGGGAGATAACCAGCAACGCGCCGATCGCGTGGCAAAATTGTTAAAAATAGAACCATCTCGCACCTATGCCGAAGCCTTTCCCGAACAAAAAGCCAAAATCGTTCGCGATTTACATCATTCCGGTCATATCGTTGCTTTTGTCGGAGATGGTTTAAATGATTCCGTCGCCCTCGCTTATGCCGATGTTTCCGTATCCTTTGAACAAGGCTCGGATGTAGCCAGAGAGACAGCAGACGTGGTGTTAATGAATAACGATCTAGAGAGTCTGCTCGAAGCGATTGCTATCGCCCGAGCAACCAAACGTTTAATCGAGCAAAATACCGCCCTCGTCGTCGGGCCGAATTTAATCGCCTTGGGTTTGGCTTCGACGGTAGGGCTTAACCCGTTGTTAGCCACTATCGTTCATAATGGGTCTGCGATCGCGGCAGGTTTGAATAGTTTGCGTCCCCTGCTGCAACACCAACTGGAAAATCGCAATTCTCCCCTTCAATCTATTCCTAACCCTTAGTCTATTTGGAGGAAAATCGTGTCTCTCATTCACTGGAACAAATCTGTCGTCACCTTTCACCTGAAAGAAATGATGGAAGACCGACAACCCACGGATGCTTTGACGGTAGCTGGACTGGGAGCGATCGCGATCGCTCCCCTCGCCGTCCCTTTACTGGCCAAGCTCAGCCGTCCCCTTGCTAAAGCTGCCATTAAAAGCGGATTATCTTTGTACTACGAAGGAAAGACCATTTTAGAATCAGAAGATGTGCCAACAGAAACGATTGCTTCTCCCGCACCTGAAGAAGAACAAGAACGTCACTAACTCTCAACCCTGCTCTATTGTTAGAGCAGGGCTATCCTGAATATCGAGAAAGCACTCTCGATATTTATTTGAATTTGGCGTTAAGTTTCCGATTTTTGCGCGGCGAACAGATTTGCTTCAACTGTTGCTTTTTCTCGAGCCTCTATAGCTAGTTCTGCTTTGGCTTCTGCAACGAGATCGCCAAAGGCTTCCCCGGTTTCTGCCATTGTCCCTTTTGCCTTTTCGTAAAGGCTCAATCCCGTTTTGACTGTAGCTTTCGCAACGGGCTTGAGTAAAGGCAGAACGGTCGGGGCAACCACTAGAACGCCCACGCCGATCGCGATCGCCCGAGTTGGATTATCTCGATACATTTGTCGGATTCTGTCTAACATAATAGTCTCCCCTGCTGTAGTGAAGTGAAGTGGCGATGGGGTAGATTGACGGCTTTTGATTGGGCTTCTCCCTAACTTGCCACCTCTCCAGCATATCACGATTTGAGCGATCGCTTTTCGGTCGAGAGAATTCCTTCACGATTTCGGAAATTGGCAACGAGGGTTATTCACGTTCGGCCTCCCGCAGCGATCTTCCGGGAGACTTGCAGTGGAGCGAGAAAATATAAAGTTTTGCAAAATTCTTGACTTTTTGACAAAAAATAGTAACAATGGATACAGAAAGAAAAACCAATCGTTCATCTCTTCAGCAGAAATGCTTGTAAATTGCGGATTTGTCAATCGCGATGGAGAGACGGAAGTAAGGAAATATCCTGAAGGAACGCGCCTCGCTCAATACTTCTCAAAAGCATAGGAGGCGGCTATGAAACTGACTTATCGCGGCGTGACTTACGACTATAACCCGACGAATGTAAAAAGCATCGATACTGAAGTTGGCGGCAAATATCGGGGTTTAGAATGGCGTTTTCGCAATCGTAAAGCGCCTACCGCTCAAAAAGCGACCTTAGATTTGGTTTATCGCGGTGTTGCCTACACCCAAGAACAGAAAGCAATCCAAGAAGAACAAAAAGCACAACCCGCAGCCGTTCTCAGCATCGGAGAACGCGCTCGCGCCCTGCTCTTGAACAAAGAGCGCGAAGAACTTAACCGTCAAGAATCCATGTTGGTTCGTGCGGAAAAACGAGTTAGTTTGGCGCATTAAGTTGCAGCGATCGAATTGCATCTTGACTTTTTTCCAAAAAACGGTAACAATAAATACAGATAGAAAACCAATCGTTCATCTCTTTAACAGTAAGATTTATAACTTGCCATGAAGAGACGGAAGTAGGGGAACATCCCGAAGGAACGCGCCTCGCTCAACACTTCAAAAACACAGGAGGCGACTATGAAACTTACCTATCGTGGAGTTACTTACAACTACAACCCAACGAATGTAGAAAGCGTCAAGACTGAAGTTGGCGGTAAATATCGGGGTTTAGAATGGCGTTTTCGCAATCGCAAAGCACCTACCGCTCAAAAAACAACCTTGGATTTGGTTTATCGTGGCGTTGCTTACACCCAAGGGCAAGAAGCAGGACAAGAAGCACAACAAGAAGCACAACAAGCACAACCCGCACCCGTTCCCAGCATTGGAGAACGCGCTCGCGCTCTGTTCTTGAATAAAGAACGCGAAGAACTCAACCGTCAAGAATCCATGTTGGTTCGTGCGGAAGAGCGAGTCGTTCCCGGTATCGTACAACGCGCTCGCGCTCTGTTCTTGAATAAGGAACGCGAAGAACTCAACCGTCAAGAATCCATGTTGGTTCGTGCGGAAGAGCGAGTCGGTTTAGCGCACTAATTCCTAACGTTAATTGCAGCTAATAGCGATCGCATAGATGCAATCTATTCATTGCAACGAATAGATTGCGAGGCATAACCCTGTAACCCATCCTCCGTACTCGTGCGGGGGATTTTTCGGGTTAAACAACTCGCGATCGATAACGATCGCGAGTTGTTTAATCACCACGGAGAGCCAATCGCAACAAAAGGAGACCAATAATAGGGATGAGCCAAATTGATCCCACCAAAGATCAAATCCGGGGGCAGTTCGATCGCTCCCCCCGAATTCACTAACTTTCCATCCTCCAAGCGAATATCGCCGCGAATCATGGCTAGTTGTGCCTGTCGCAAGGCTTCTGCTTTGATCGGTGCGGTCTTTAATTGCTGATAAAATTCGCTCATCAGGGCGAGGGTACCGACATCGCTCACAGACCACAAACTCGCGATCGCCGTTTTCACTCCCGCTTGTACTGCCAGTCCCGCAAACCCCAATTCTGCTTCGCGATCGCCGAGTGCTGTCTGACAGGCACTTAAAACTAACAATTCTACGGGAGGATCCCGCCAACCCAATTCATCAAGGCGATCGAGAGAGAGTTGGCGATCGCTAAATTGAATGTAGGAGCGATCGGGGGCACCGGATTTAAATTCGGCATGGGTGGCAAGGTGGATAATTTCGGAGGGATCTTGTTTTCGTTGAGCCTGCAAATTGGCAACGGTAAAACTTTGGTTGAGAAATGCTTTTCCCTGCCAGACTTCCGGCACGATCGCAGAAAGTTCGACTTTGACTCCGGGTAAAGGAATTTGCTCTTGAAATTCTGAGGCGCCCATCGCCAAAACCCGTGCGTTATCGAGATTGGCGGGGGTGGTTTCCGTGAGGCTGAAAGCGGGGATCGTGGCAAGGCTGTATTTTTCAATGAGGTATTGCTCGCCATCGTACAAAGCAGCAAAAGGCAGCGATCGCAAATTTTCTCCCACGCAAAACAAAAGCGTGTCGATTTGTTGGTTTTCAAGAATGGGTTCGACGGGTGCGATCAGCCACTGATAAAGTTGTCGAGAAGCTCCTGCATAAGCTCCGCTATTGACTCTGCGAGGGCTGGCTGTTTCTCGACGAAAGGTTCTCGCCATAATATCGACTTCGTTGCGATTTGCCTCGGGAATGATGCGGCTGATGGGTTCCCTACCGGGAGTTATCAGGAGAATCACAATATCTGCCGGACGAGACCACGCCCAAATTACGGCAGGTTTTTTTCCAGTTTGTCGCGAAATCTCGGTCAGTTTTTGCGAGATTTCATCGGTTTGTTGGATTTGTTGTCGGTATCTTTGCCGATAAAAACGTTGATAATCTTTTTTCCAACCCGTTTCTACTGTCGCGATCGCTCTCGATATATTACCGCGATCGAGGAGAGCATCCACGCGAGATTCTTGAGCGTGGGATGAGGATGAAAAGAGAGAAGAACATGTTAGGAAAAATAGTAAGGACAGAAGAAACGGCAAAAGAAAAAATCCTTGCCAGCGTTGCTTGTTCCGAAAAAACCAAACATTGAAAATGTTCATAGCAAGAATTTTAGGCAAAACGTTTGAGGTTAATGATAATTTCCGTACTTTTCTCGCTGTTTCGGGAACGTTAGAATTTCCACATTTTTAGCTGCTAGGTTGGGAAAATCGTACAATCCGTAGAATTTTCCGATACGTTTCTCGATCGAGGGTAACGTTTTGTCGGCGATCGCTCTTAGGAAAGAGAACGAGATTAAACATTTCCGGTTTTTTTAATGCTGTGACTGGTTCTACTGTTTCTTCGGAGACGACAGAAGTTTCTTCTACGGGTTCGCTTTCTGGTGTCGTTTCTTCTACGGGTTCTTCAATCTCAACGTTTGGCGTTTCTTCTACTGTTTCTTCGGAGACGACAGAAGTTTCTTCTACGGGTTCGCTTTCTGGTGTCGTTTCTTCTACGGGTTCTTCAATCTCAACGTTTGG